>CADEDU010000129.1:7906-14183 GCA_902826155.1 uncultured beta proteobacterium | reverse complement strand
GCAGTGCGGATGCCGCGATCGGTGCGGATGTAGATCGACGAATGCCGGAAGTACTTCGACACGAACGCCGGAATGGCGATGTACGGGCATTCGCCTCGCGCGGTGGTCATCATGTAAGTGCTGCCGGAGAGTTCGGTGACATCGAACTCCGCGCCATTGAATGCCCGATGAAAGCATTCCTCTGCCGCGAGCGGCATTGCATTGACCTCGCACCCTTCGATGCGCACGCGGCCATCGAAAATGGCTTGCACGCGGTCGTAGCGTTCGCAGGCCAGGCTGATACGTAAAGCCATCGAATCTCCCTTCAGTTAGTTTTCCACCAGGTTCGCGCGCAAGGTCGCACCCGCGTACTTCTTCTTGGTGAGTCCGCGCCGCTGCAGTTCGGGTACCACGAGCTCGACAAAATCGCGAATCGTGCCCGGCGCGTGGAAGTTCTTGGCGAGGATGATGCCGCCGTTGCGTCCGCCGGCGTGATGAATCTCTTCGAGGCGATCGACGACTTTCTTCGGTGTGCCGACCACGTAGAGCGTGCGTTCGGCGATGAACTTGCGGCCGAGCTCCTCGATGCGGATGTCGGGATCCTCGGTCTTCATGAGCTCGGCGAACGTGCCCCAGTGCACTTGCTGTGATCGCACCATTTCGGCGGCGTCCGAGAGCTTCATGTCGGGTCGGAACTTCGAGAAGTCGGTGGCATAGAAGAACGAAAGCTCGATCAACCCGGCATCGGGTGGCAGTTGCGCCAGCATATGGCGTTCCTTGCCCTTGGCTTCTTCTTCGGTTTCGCCCGATTGCACTCGCACCGACCACAGACACCCCAGATCGCGCGGCTGGCGGCCGTGCTTGGCCAGCAACGCGTCGAGCGTGGCCCGGTGCGCCTTGATGCTCGCATCGGAGCGGCGATGTACGAACTGCATGTCGGCGTAGCGCGCGGCGAGGTCCATGCCGTCATCGGATTGTCCGGCCTGCACGATCACCGGACGCCCTTGCGGCGAAGGCATGGTCGGCAGCGGGCCGCGCACCTTGTAGTACTCGCCCTCGTGATTGAGCAGATGAATCTTGGCCGGATCGGCGAACACGCCGCCCTCGCGATCCATGCGGATGGCATCGGGCTCCACCGTTGCCCATAGGTCCTGCACCACCTTCAGATGCTCGCGTGCCCGATCGTAGCGATCCTTGGTGAGGACCATCGAATCGAAGCCCCAGTTCGCGGCCTCGTTCTTGTAGGCACCGGTGACGGCGTTCCACGCCATCCGACCGCCGGTGATGTGATCGAGCGAATTGAACAGCCGCGCGACATGGAACGGATGGTGATAGGTGGTCGACATCGTCAGCCCGAAGCCGATGCCCTGCGCCACGCGTGACATCAGCGGCACCATCGGCATCATGTCGTGCTTGGGCCAGCGCACGCCGAGCTTCACCGCTGCCGCGAAATCGCCGCCGTAGATCTCCGGCGTTTCGGCTGCATCGCCGAAGAAGAGCATGTCCATCACCCCGCGCGCGGCGGTGCGGGTGAGGTCCTCGTAGAAATCAGGGCCGTAGAACTGATAGCCGACCCAGGAGCCGGTGCGCCGCCACAGATGGTCGGTGTGGATGAACGATATGTCGGCAGCCAGGTGCAGCGCTTCCGTGTGCGACATGAGCCAGCCTCCTTCGATGCTTCGCTACAGCGACTCTTGCGGTGCGGTGGTCCGTTGCGAGGTATGCCACGGAATGGCCAGACGTTCGGCGAACTCGACGATGAGGAACAGCACGCCGCCGATGATCGTGAGCGCGACGAATCCGGCGAACAAGAGCGGGGTGTCCATGTTGCCGTTGGCGAGCAGCAGCAGATAGCCAAGCCCGGAATCGGAGCCGACGAACTCGCCGACGACGGTGCCCACGACTGCCAGCGTGATGCCGACTTTGAGTCCACCGAAGATCGAGGGTAGCGCGTATGGCAGGCGGACCTTGAAGAACGTCATCGCCGGGCTCATGCCCATCGACCGGGCCAGGTAGATCTTCTCGGGCTGGATCGAGGAGAGCCCCACCACCGTGCTGATCACGATCGCGAAGAACGCGATGAGAAACGCGATCAGGATCTTCGGAAGAATGCCGAAACCGAGCCAGATCACGAAGAGCGGGGCGATTGCGGTCTTGGGCACGGCTTGGGAGGCCACCAACAGCGGATACACCGCGCGAGCGAAGAACGGGGAGGCATAAACCGCCAGCGCGAGCGGCACGCCAACCAGCACGCTGAGCGCGAAACCGAGCACGATCGCTTTGGTGGTGATCCAGCCGTGGTTGGTCAGGAACGCGGCCTTCTCGATCATCATCGCCGCCACCGCGCTCGGCCGCGGCACCAGCCAATCCGGCACCTTGAGCAGCGGCACCAGGATCTCCCACAGCGCGATGATCAAGACCAGCGTTGCCACCGGATAGACGATCGCCAGCACGCGCGAGCGCGCGAAGTTCTTCTGCAGCGCGCGTTGCACCCTTTCTTCGACGACGGCGATGTCATCGATGGAGTCGATCGCCGCGGGCGACGTGGGGGCGCCGGAGGGCGGCGTCATGCCGCGTTTTCCTTCGTCGAGCGATTCTTCGTCGAGTGTTCCTTCAACACGCCGCGCGCGACGAACAGATCGAGGATCTGTCGGGTGTAGGCGGCGAACTGCGGGGTGTCGCGCATCGCCATGGTGCGCGGCCGCGGCAGCTCGATGTCGATGATCCGGTCGACCTTGCCGGGCCGAGGCGTCATCACGACGATGCGATCGGACAGGAACACCGCTTCCTGGACGCTGTGCGTGATGAAGAGCACCGTCATGCGCCGCTCGTTCCACAGCTGTTGCAGATCGAGCGCCATCTGATCACGGGTGAGCGCATCGAGCGCGCCGAACGGCTCGTCCATCATGAGCAGCGGCGGGTTGTGCACGAGCGCCCGGCAGATCGCCACGCGCTGGCGCATGCCGCCGGACAATTCGTGCGGCAGGCGATTCATGAAATCGCCCAGACCGACCGAGCCCAGCAACTCGCGTGCGCGCTTGTCGAGTGCGGCGCGATCCAGACCGCGCGCTTCGGCTTGCAGCATCACGTTCTGAATCGCGGTGCGCCACTCGAGCAGCACGTCGGACTGGAACACGATGCCGACGTCGGTGATCGGACGGTTGACCTCGCGTCCATTGATGCGCACCGATCCGCTGGACTTCGGCTGCAAGCCAGCGGCGATCAACAGGAACGTGCTCTTGCCGCATCCGCTCGGGCCGAGAATCGAGATGAACTCGGCCTCGTTGGCGGTGATGGAAAAGTCATGCAGCGCGCGAACCGGACCTTCGCGGGTCGGATAGATCTTGCTGACGCGGGTCGCCTCGAGGCTGATGGTGCTCACGGGTCGAGGATCAGGCGCGAATCTGTACGTATGCAGGCGATCGATCAGCGCGAGAAGTTGTACGCCGCATCGGTGGGTACGAAGTCGTTGGTGTAGACCTGCGCGGGGTCGAGTGCCGTCTTGACGCCACCGTATTCCTTGAGGATGCGGACGGTATCGGCCCAGTCTTTGTCCGACATCCAGCCCAGCGGTTTGCCCTGCGTATTAGGCGTCACGAAGAAATCGAGCGACAGCTCGAGTTCGCGTGTCGCGATCTCCGGATTGACCGTCTCGAGGTACTTCTTGACGAGCTGGCCGGCTTCTTTGGTGTTCTTGGTCACGTACAGAAAACCCTTCATGCTCGCCGCCACGAAGCGGCGGACGAGATCGGGATTTTCTTTGATGAGATCGTTGTGGGTGATGATGCCCAGACTCACGTTGGAGACGCCGCAATCCGCGTATGGGAAGTACCGGGTCTTTTTGCCGCTGCGACCTTCGACGAGCGGCACGAAGCCGTTGACGAACCCGACGATGCCGTCGACCCGGCCCTGGATGAGCGCAGTCGGTGCGGTGGCCGGATCCATGCCCGCGACTTTGACCTTGTCGCCGTCGATGCCGCAGCCCTTGAGATAGGCGGGCCACTGGTGAAACGGTCCACCACCGGGAGGAATGCCGACGGTCTTGCCGACCAGATCCTTGGCGCTCTTGATGCCCGATTCCTCCATAACGATGACCGCCGTGGGCGTGCGCCGCGTGATGTTGGCGACCATGCGGATTGGCATACCGTTGGCGACGCTCGCGCCGATCACGTACCCGTCGGAGTAGCCGAACATGTCCGACTTGCTCGCTACCAGTTGCGCCGTGTTCACCGAGCCCTTGCCTGCGGCGATCGTGACGTCCAGCCCGACTTCCTTGTAGTAGCCCTTCTCGCGTGCGGCGACGAAACCGGAGTTGGGGCCCTGGAAGAGCCAGTCGAGGCGCAGGGTGACCTGCTGGGAGGGCTGGGCTAGTGCGGGGCTCGCTGCCGCGATGAGCACCAGCAGGGCGGTGGCGGCGAACGCTGCCGACCACAGCCGTAGCGCGCTCCAAGCGGGAGCTGTCTGCCAAACTCGACCCATGGTCCTCGTCCTTTGCTTGTGGTGTTCAGTCGGGCGCTGCTTGCGGGTGTTGTTTGCGATCGCATTCAGTCGCGAATCACGGTGCTTGGGTCAGTCCGCAATTCAAATTAGTCCGCGATCTCCCTGGTTGTCAATCGGAACGCGCGCAGTGTTGGAGCGCGCGGGGTGCTTGATTGCGGCGAGGCTTCATTGCGTCCCCTGCGCGTGTCACCTGCACTTAATTGCGCACCGCGATTGCACGCTCTGGGTTTGGATGCGCACCGGGCTGGTGCTGGGCGATACTAGTCGCAGGCATGATTCAAGCTCGAACCACCACGAAGCGAGTTCGCTATGCCCCCGCCATTCCGCGCCGAGCACATCGGCAGTCTGTTGCGCCCCGAGAAGCTGACCAAAGCACGCGCCGCGCTCGAAGGCGATCAGTACCGCACGGTGAGCCGCTCGACGCTCTACGACGAGCTGCGCGGCATCGAGGACGAGTCGATTCGCGATGTGGTGAAGCTGCAGGAGGACGCGGGCCTGCAGGTGATCACCGACGGCGAATTTCGGCGTCGCTCGTGGTACCAGGATTTCGTGCTTGCGCTCGGTGGCACGAGCATTACCTTCGTGGATGCATCGAAGGCGATCTCGATGGCGCTGCCGTTCGAGGATGCCAACGGCGTGGAGAAGCTGCCTGGTCATCTGGTCCAGGTGCACGGCAAGCTGGAGCGCAAGGGCGGCATCTTCACCGAGCACTTCAAGTACCTGAAAGCGCTCACGGCGCGTACGCCGAAGATGAGCATCCCGTCGCCCACCATGCTGCATTTCTGGGGCGGGCGCGAAGTGATCGATCGGCAGGCCTATCCCGACCTGGAGGCGTTCTGGGACGACGCGATTGCGATCTGGCAGGCCGAGATCCGTGATCTGCACGCGCTAGGCTGCAACTACGTGCAGATCGACGACGTGACGTTCCCGCTGGTGTGCGATCCGCGCGGGCAGGAGGCGCTCCGCGCACGGGGCGACGATCCGCACAAGCTGATCGAGACCTACGCGAGCGTGCTCAACCGATTGGTGGCGGGCGTGCCAGCGGGCGTCACCGTGGGCATGCACATGTGCCGCGGCAACAATCGTGGCAAGTGGATGGGCTCGGGCGGCTACGAGTTCGTGAGTGATGTCGTATTCAAGAATCTCGACATCCAGAACTACTTCATGGAGTACGACAGCGAGCGCGCCGGCGATTTTCGGCCGCTACGCAATGTGCCCAAGGGCAAGACCGTGGTGCTCGGGCTGGTGTCGACCAAGACGCCACTGCTCGAATCGAAAGACGCGCTGAAGCGGCGGATCGACGAGGCGGGCAAGTACCTGCAGCGCGATTGCCTGTGTCTGAGTCCGCAGTGCGGATTCGCCAGCAACTTCATGGGCAATCCGGTCACGGTGGACGACGAGCGCAAGAAGCTGGCGTTGATCGTCGAGACGGCGCGCGAGGTGTGGGGATGAGCGGCGCCTGCTAGTCGGCCTTCGCTCCGGAAATCTTCACCGCTTGCGCGAAGCTCGCGATGTCTGCGGCGAGCTGCCGCGCGTACGCCTCGGGCGAGCTGCCGATCGGATCGATCCCCAGGCCCTCGAATCGTTTCACGGCTTCGGGGTGCTGCACGGCGTTGCGCATCTCGGCGGCGAGCTTGGCGACGATCGGCGCCGGGGTACCTGCCGGCGCGAGCGCGGCAACCGACGGAACGAGCAGCACGTCCTTCACGCCGAGCTCCTCGAACGTGGGCACATCGGGCGCCTGGCGCGTGCGCTGCGGACTCGCCACCGCCAGCAGATGCACCTTGCCCGCCTTCAA
>CADEDU010000129.1:0-7806 GCA_902826155.1 uncultured beta proteobacterium | reverse complement strand
GAAAGGAAGAAGGGCGTGGTGCCCAGCAACGACACCGGCGCGAAGTCGCGCTGCGTCTGATAGGGCGGCTTGGTGTAGAGCGCAGGCACGATCGCCGTCTGCGTGAGATCGGCGATGGCGATGGTGTAGCCGTCGGCGGGCGCCTTGGCGACGAAGGTCGAGGCGATGATGCCCGACGCGCCGGGTTTGTTCTCGACGATTACCTGCTGGCCGCGCATCGCGCTGCTCGCGCTCAGCCGCTCGGCCATGACCCGCGCGACGACGTCGGTGAGTCCCCCGGGGACGCCCGAGGAAACGAGCCTGATCGTGCGGCTCGGGTAGGTGTCGGCGCTTTCCTGCGCGACGCCGATAGTCGGCATCGACGCGAGTACGAGTGCGGTAAGAGCGCCGGCGAACTTTGCTGCATTGCGTGGCATCGGGATCCTCTTTTTTCCGGGCGAAGCGCGCGTTGGCGGTGTATGACTCGCGAGCGCCCCATTCAAATCACTGCGGGATGGTGGCAACATCGTCCCTGCAGTGCAAGTCGTTCACAGCCGGAGGGTCGCCATGCAGGTCGTGCCGCTTGCCAGCCGCAAGCTCACTCAGCTGGACAACCAGATCCGCGAGGGCGTCATCAAGGCCTACCGCCTGATCGAGGGCGAAGCGGGGCCGGATAACTTCTCGTTGAAACTGGTCAACATCGCCGGGAAGTTCTTCTCGCCACGTCATCGGCACAACTTCGATCAGGTGCGCTTTCAGATCGCGGGCGTGTTCGACTACGCCGCCGACGGTCGACTCGAGCCCGGCTCGGTCGGCTACTTTCCCGAGGGCACGCGCTACGGTCCGCAGACGTCCGACGGTGACACCTGGAACCTCCTGCTCCAGTTCGGCGGCGCGAGCGGCACCGGCTACACCGCCGAGTACGAGGAGGATCGTGCCGCGGGTGAGCTGAAGCAGCGTGGAACGTTCGATGGCGGCGTCTACACGACCTACAAGCCCGACGGCACCAAGGTGAACCAGGACGCTTACGAGGCGATCTGGGAACACATCCACAAGCGCCCGCTCGTCTATCCGAAAGAGCGCTATGAGCGGCCGGTGTTCATGCGTGCCGAGCATTTCGATTGGCGTCCTGATCCTACCCAGGCCGGCGTCGCGAGCAAGCTGTTAGGCGTGTTCTCCGAGCGGGGCACCAAGATCGCGCTGCATCGCGTCGCGCCACAGGCCTCGCTCGCGCTCGAGCCCGAGAGCTTCTATTTCGCCTTGGATGGTGCAGGCACTGCGGGCGATGCGCAGTACGCCAGGCACACCAGCATCCGCACGTTGGCGACTGAACGTGGCCCGGTCGTCGCGACCGAATCCTCGACGTTGCTGCAACTGCACGTGCCGCGGCTCGCGCCGATCGTGCAAGAGGCCACGTCGTAGCCGATCTGCATCGCTGCGCAAGCCCGAACTGCGCACTCTGACGCGCGGCGCGTCAGCGCCGGGTGCGAAGCTTCGCACCCCATGTCGAGCTATCGCACGATCGCGATTCATCCGGCCGCACCGCCCAAGCCCAAGTTGGGCGCCCCGTGCAACGGCTGCGGCGTGTGCTGCCTGGCCGAACCATGTCCGGTTGGGATCCTGGTCAGTCGCCGCCGTACCGGAGCGTGCAAAGCGTTGCGCTGGATCCAGAGCGAGTCGCGCTACCGATGCGGGGTCGTCGATGAGCCGTGTGCGCTCCTGCCACGCTGGCTGCCGGCGCGCGCGATCGGTGCGGATCGTATGTTCGCTCGCCTCGTGCTGCGAATGATCGCGGCTGGCCGCGGCTGCGACAGCGACGCGACGATCGAGTAACGCCCTTGCGCCAGCAGCGACCGGCGCGAATCGCGACGACGATTTGGGTGGTGCGGATGATGCAGTCGGGGCCGCTGATTACCGGCTGGTCTGCCCGCGGACGCGCCACGCGCGAACCTGCAGGAACAGCGCGAGGACGGCACAGAAGGCGAACAGGGCGATCAGCCGACCCGACCCGGGCAGCACCAGGCTCAGCGCCAGGCTGATTGCGGTCGCCGCGACACTCACGGGCAGCACACCGAATCCGCGCAGCATGCGAAAGACGTCCTGTGCGTGATACAGGTACACCGCCGCGCCCGCCAGCATGAGTGCGCCGAGCGTCTCCGCGATCGGCCCCGGAGTATTCGCGCCGATCGTCAACGCGGCACCGATGCTCGCGAGCAGCCACCAGTGGATCCGTTCGAACCACGCCGAGTCGAACAGCGTTTGCAGCCAGGCGCCAGCGTGGGCGGTATAGCGATGCGCATGCGGCAGGATCAGCACGATCCAACTGCCGCACAGCCATTGCAGGACCGCGTGCTTGCCGTTGTCGCTGGGCATGAGCAGCCCCAGCAGGCCGGCGAGCATGGTGGCGACGAACACCAGCCAGAACAGCCGGTTGGCGACCTGCAAGACGGAACCCAGCACGGCGGGAATGAGCAGCACGACGAACGCAGCCTGCAGGACGACTTCGACCGCGAAGGGCATGGCATCGGCGTGCCAGCTGAGTGCCAGCAGCGCGAGGCCGAGCGGCAATTGCATCCCTTCCCACGTGTTCCGCAAAACGGTCAGGGTCTGCTTGTGCCCGACACGTTCCAACAGCGCGACGATCCGCTCGTGTTGCCGCAACCGCAGGTATTCAATGCCCAGGAAGAGCAGGCACATGACAACTGCTGTACCGAGCACGATCGCCAGATTGACGGCAGGCGAGGTGGACGAAATCGCGCGCTGGAGCAGCGGCGTCAGCAGCAGTGCGCTCAACATGGCAACGACGAGCTGCGACCAATACAGCCGGACGCTGTCGGTGCAACGCTGCCACCAGCGCAAGGTGGCCGGATCGACGTAGTGCGGCAGGAAGTACGGCGTCGCGTGTTCCAGATAGTGGAGCAGCGAGCGCATCTCATGCACCAGTGGACGCCGCAAAGCCTGTCGATAGAAGAGGAATGGCTGGTAGCGCCCGAGCAGGAGCCGACGTGCGCGGCCTGCCATGTCGTCGCTGGTGGAGGCTTCCATCAGCCGGGGCTGAAGCTGCAGCGCCCGGAGTTGGTCGCGCAGGCGCGTGCAGCCAGGGCACGCTGCCATCAGGCGCTGTTCGTCGTGATGCCAGCCGAACATCTCCCCGATCGCACGCAGGCTCTGCGGTGCAATGAATTCGAAGGTTTCGAGGCGCAGCGCCAGTTGCGTTTCGACCACCTCGCGCAGATCGAGCTCGATCAGCTCCGGTGCCGCAGACGCCAGCCGCTGCCGGACCAAAGCCTCCTGCCGTTGCTCGATCGCGTCCGCAATCGGGTTGACCAGGGCGCGGGCCCGATCAAGCAGCGCTTCGTTCTGAGCGCGATCCCGCTCCGGACGTGGACGCGGGAGCGGCGGCGGACTCTCCTGGTCGAGGCGATCGAGCAGTTCACGCCACGGGTGTGAACGCAAGGGATCGATCGATTCCTGCTCGCTTGGGTCCGTCGAGGTTTCTTCATCAAACGGTGTATGCGGCAGCGGCGGTGGTTGCAAGGCTTGCGCCGCAAGCTCCTCCGCGCGCAACGCTGCAGAGAGCACCGCCTCATCCGCAGCGGGTAAAGCACGTGCATCGTCGAGACGCGCCAGTTCGGCTGGGGCAGAAACGCTCTCCGGGCGTTTGTTGTCCTGATCCTCGTTGTCCTGATCCTGGTCGTCGGCGGGTTCACTCGCGAACACCAGCGCAGTCTCATAGGCGGCGCGCAGGCGCTGAAAGCCTTCGGCATCGTCCTCCGGGTGGACTGCCTTCAGCCGACGCGCATAGGCGCGCTTGATCGTCCGCTCATCGCGGGTCTGCTCGATGCCAAGTTCGCGCCAGACGTGCGGATGCGAAATACCAGCCTCCCGGCTACAGGTACGTCTCGCCTTCGATCTCGTCCAGATGCGAAAGCAGTTGCGCACGAGCGTCGGCGCAGGCACCGGGGTCCTGGGCGTCGAGCACTGCGCGGAACGCACTGATCATATGGCCGACGTGTTCGCGCACCTGTCCCAGACTCTGCTGGTAGATGCGGTCGGCGCGGGCGAGCGCAGCGACGTTCTCGGTCTGTTCGCGCGGATGCACCTTGAGCGCGGCCAGTGTGGCCAGGCGCGACTTGATCTCCTCTGGCTTGAGCACGCCAGGGTTCTGCTCGATCACGAGCTGTCGCTGCGCGCCGCTGCTGAGCACGGTCACATCGACTTCGAGCAGACCGTTGATGTCGTAGGTGAAGCGGACGTCGATCGATTCCTCGCCGCGCTTCTTCGGCGGCACCGCCACTTCGACGCGGCCCAGGAAGACGTTGTCCTTCACCAGGCGGCTCTCGCCCTGAAAGATCGAGACCGCGATTCCGCGCTGGAAGTCGGCAGTGGTGTAGAAGCGCTTCGAGCGGCTCGCCGGAATCACGGTATTGCGCTCGATGATCGGTGCGAACACGCCGTCCTCGAAGTGTCCGAGGCTGTATTCGTCGACGATCTCGATGCCCAGCGTGTAGGGGCAGATGTCGGTCATCACCACTTCGTCGAGCGCGGCGTCGCGCATCTTCAGACCGGCCTGCACCGCCGCACCAAGCGCCACGACTTCGTCCGGATTCAGGTGCGTGTTGGGCAGGCGGCCGAACATCCTGGCGACCAGGCGCCGCACCAGCGGCATGCGGGTGGCGCCACCGGCGAGGATGACTTCGTCGAGTTCGCGTGATTTGATGCGCGCATCGCGCAGCGCGCGCTCCACCGGCACGCGCAGCCGCACCAGCAGCGCCTCGCTCATGCGCGCGAACTGCTCGTGATCGACGGTCCAGACGTGCTCGCGTCCTTGCCACGCCACGCGCATCGTCGCGGTGTCGTTCGACGAGAGCTCGCGTTTGGCGCGCTCGGCGGCATCGCGCAGCGCCTGATAGAGCGCGGGCACCTTGCGCTGCAGCTCCGAGCGTTGTCCGAGATTGGCGGCGGCGCAAAACCCGTCGATCAGCGCATCGACGAAGTCCTCGCCGCCCAGGAAGTTGTCGCCGGCGCTCGCCCGCACTTCCATGACGCCTTCGAACAGCTCCAGGATCGAGACGTCGAACGTGCCGCCGCCCAGATCGAACACCAGGAACTTGCTTTCCTGGTCGAGGCGATGCAGCCCGTAGGCGAGGGCGGCCGCGGTGGGTTCATTGAGCAGGCGCTCGACCTTGAGTCCGGCGAGCTCCCCGGCGATGCGCGTTGCCTTGCGTTGCGCGTCGCTGAAGTAGGCCGGAACGGTGATCACCGCTTCGACCACGCTTTGCCCGAGCGCGGCTTCCGCATCGGCCTTCAGCGCGCGCAGCACGAAGCTCGACAACTCCTCGGGCCGAAATTCGCGAGTGCCCAGTTGCACCGTGCGCTGGGTGCCCATCGAGCGCTTGAACACGGCCGTCGTAAGGTGAGGGTGCGTGAGCAGACGTTCACGCGCGGGCAGGCCGACGATCACCTGATCGTGATCGTCCAGGCCCACCACCGAGGGTGTCAGGACGTGTCCCAGCGCATTGGGCAGGAGTTCGCTGCGGCCGTCACGCCATACGGCGACCAGACTGTTCGTCGTGCCCAGGTCGATGCCGATGATCATGGTCCGGGAGTGTAGCGGCGCCTCTCGAGCCTAAGAACCTCCCGGCGGCCGAACGCTCGCGATTGGAGCGCGAACGCGATCGGGCATCATCGGATTGTCAGGGGCGATCAGGGCGCGGATGATGGGCCGGCTCGACACCGCGGCAGGGTCTTGGACAGGCGCGACAGGCGCCGCTAATCTGTGCTTGCCATCACGCACCCACACACGCTCTGAAGGAGATCGACCTCGTGCCGCATCCGATCGAACGCATCACCCACCCCGACATTCGCCCCGCCTTCGCACGCTATCCGCTCGCGGTGAAGGCCGCGGGGCTGGTGTTCCTGTCGGGCGTACGCGCCGGGATGCGCGCGGGGATGCGGGGGACCGATCCGCGCCGATTCACCGATCTGCCGGAGAAGGGGCGGGCCAAGCAGCAGGGCTACACGCTGGTCGATCAGCTCGAAGGCGTGGTGAGCGCCGAGTCATGGAACGCCCACGAGAATCTGGAAGCCGTGCTCAATGCCGCCGGTACGACCGGCGACCAGCTGTTGCGCCAGCACATCTGGCAGCGCGACAAGCGTTTCTTCCCGGCGTACGAGCGCGTGCGCATGCACTGGCAGGAGGCACCCGCGCCCAGCAGCGGTTTGGGTGTGGCGAGCATCAGCGGCCGCGAAGACGGGTGGATCGGCATGGATGGAATCGCGGTGTGCCCGGGTGCGAGCCCTCTGTTCAAGGCGCGCGAGGTGGTGAACGCGGTGTACGACAAGCGATTGCCGTCGGCGTCGCACTACTCGCAGGCCGTGCGCTCCGGACCGCTCTTGTGCACCGCCGGGCATATCGCGATCAAGACGGCCGAGCCGGGCAAGCCGCTCGTCAACGCCTTCGATGACGTGCCGGCCGAAGGACGTTTCCTCGCGACCGGGCGCAGCCACCCCGACAGCCGCGATGGCCCGATCGCCGCACAGGCCTGGTACGTGTATCACGAGCTGCAGCGCACGCTCGCACAGCACTCGATGACGATGGACGATGTGATCCATTCGAGCGTGTTCCTGAGCGACGTGCGCGACTTCGCCACCGTTCACCGCGTGCACACGCACTACTTTCCAAGCGGCGGACCGTCGCTGTGCGTGACCGGCTTCGACGAAGTGGGGCATCGCGGCTGTCGCATCGAAATCGAACTCACCGCAGCGGCCAAAGCCGGCGGGTTGACGCTCGGCGCAAGTGAGTGGCCGTGTCCGGCGCCGCTCGCCGCGCCCGCTGTGCGCCGCGCCGGGCCGCTGCTCTACTGCTCGGGGATGGCCGGCATCGGCGCCGATGGACATCTGGTGCGCAACGGTGACGACCTGCCGCCGGCCGCCCGTTCGCTGGTGAGGGAGCTGGCGGCCGTCGAGCGCAGGCCAGGATTGGCGGCGCAATGCTGGGCCGCGCTGAACACGCTCGATCAGGCGTTGCGCAAGGCCGGCTCTGGCTTGTCGCGCTTGGTCAAGACGACGATCTATCTGCGCGACGAACGCGACCGCACCGTCTACGAGGCCGTGCGCGCGGCGTTCATCAGCGATGCCGAACTGCCCGCGCTCGAAGTCGTGGTCGTGCATTCACCCGGCCCGGTTCCCGACGCGCACCTGCAGATTGAAGCGATTGCCGTGGATTGAGGAGCACCCTATGCATCCGCCAGCCGTCGACACCAATGTGAACGGTACGCTTGACCATCTCGGCATCGTCGTGCCTGATCTTGCGGTCGCATGCGCGTTCTATCGCGACGTGTTGCGATTCGAAGTGTTGCCGCCAGTGGTGCACGAGGATCAAGGCATCGCTGTCGCGTTCGTGCAACTCGCGAACGTGCGGGTCGAACTGCTCGCTGCCACCTGCGAGCGCTCGCCGATCGAGCATGTGCTCGAGGATCAGACCATCAATCACTTTCTCGCGCGCAATCCGCAAGGCGGGCTGCACCATGTCGCCTACGTCGTCGACGATCTGATCGGTACGCGCGATCGGCTGACGGCGGGCGGCTATCGAGCGCTTGGCACCGGCGAATCGATCATCGGTGCGAGTGGGCTGCCGATCCTGTTTCTCGATCCGCGCAAGACCGGCGGCGCGTTGATCGAGTTGAAGCAGGCGGCTGAGGCGAGGGCAGGTACGGGGGAGTAAAGCTGCCGAAGCCCAATGGCCCTGAGTAAGCCGAAGGGGGGCGACGGGCGCATCGCCTCCGACGGCTGCGGCCCCGTGCGGGGCTACCCTGCGCTACTCGC
>CADEDU010000128.1:8020-14496 GCA_902826155.1 uncultured beta proteobacterium | reverse complement strand
GCTCAGCTCGCTCCGGGGTCGCATCCCCTAAAGGGGCCCCTGCTCCGCCCTCCGCTCGCTACTCCTTCTTGATCTTCGCGCCTTCGACCAGCTTGCGGTACTTGTCGGTCTCGCTCGCGACGTAGCGGGCGAACTCGGCCGGCCCGTCACCGGAGACCTGGAAGTTCTGCGAGGCGAGTCGCTCTTCCGCCAGCTTCGATCGGATCGCCTTGGCCGCCGCGGCAGAGAGCCGCTCGGTGAGATCTTTCGGCATTCCCGGCGGTGCCCACACGCCGTACCACGACACCATGTCGAAGTTCTCGAAGCCGGGCACGCCCGATTCGGCAACGGTGGGCAGATCAGGCAGAAACGACAGACGCTTCGGCGCCGAAACCGCGAGCGCACGGACCTTGCCCGCCCGCACCTGCGCGTACGCCGAGGGGATCGCATCGATCATCGAGGTGACCTGGCCACCGACCAGATCGACGATCGCCGGCGCAGTGCCCTTGTAGCCGACCACCAGCATGTCGAGCTTGCCGGTGAACTTCACCATCTCGGAGGCCAGGTGCCCGGCTGAGCCCAGACTCGAAGTGGCAAACGCATGCTTGCCCGGATTGGCGCGCACCGTGGCGATGAACTCGCTGAAGTTGTTGGCGGGCACGCTCGGATGCACCACCAGCAGCAACGGCACCGAGCCGAGATTGGTGATCGGCGTCAGGTCCTTCTGCGGATCGTAGGGCACGTTCGCGGTCACCATCGGCGTACCAAGCAGTACCGATGCCGTCACCAGCATCGTGTAGCCGTCGGGCGCGCTCTTCGCGACGAACGCCGCGCCGATCGTGCCGTTGGCTCCTGCGCGGTTCTCCACCAACACCTGCTGCCCGAGCTCGTCGCTCATGCCCTGCGCGACCACGCGCCCCATGATGTCGACCGTCCCGCCGGGAGGAAATGGCACGATGATGCGCAGCGGACGGTTCGGAAAGCCTTGCGCCGTCACCACGCCGGTCAGGGCGATACCGATCAGGCCGCTCGCCAGCCGTTGCATCCACGCAAGTCTCATGATCCATCCTCCTGTATCGGGTTTCGCCCTTGATCGACGATCGCGGCCGACCCGCTTATAGCCGACTGCGCGTAATGACGCACGGCACATCGCAACGCAGCGACCGGGCTATGCTTGCGCGCCGATTGGCCACGCCCGACCCCGTTGGGCAGCGCGCGCCTGTCCCCGAACGCTCCGCCGAGCCTTGCCTGAACTCACCATGCCCCGATGAGCACGCCCGCCTCCGACGCTGATCGCTTCGCCGCATTTCACGAACGGCTGCGTGCTTTCGTGGCCAAACGCGACTGGGCGCAGTTCCACAACCCGAAGAACCTCGCGATGGCGCTGGTGGCCGAAGCAGGCGAACTTGTCGAACACTTCCAGTGGCTCACGCCCGAGCAGGCCGATCACCTCGATGATTCACAGCGCGATGAAGTCGCGATGGAAATCGCCGACGTGTTCATCTATCTGGTGGAACTGGCCGATCGGCTCGGCATCGACGTGATCGAGTCAGCCGAACGCAAGCTGGCGCGTAACGCCGAGCGCTATCCGGTAGAGAAATCGCGCGGCGTGTCGACCAAGTACAACAAACTCTGAGGCTGCTCGCCGCATGTTCGCCTATCGCCACCAGTTTCACGCCGGCAACTTCGCCGACGTGTTCAAACACGCGCTGCTCTCGCGGCTGCTGTTGGGACTGGCGAAGAAACCCAAGCCGTTCTGCTACGTCGACACCCACGCCGGCATCGGCCGCTACGACCTGCAACACGAGTGGGCGCGCAAGAACGCCGAGCATGCCGACGGCATCGCGCGGCTGTGGGCCATGCCGGGCGTCACGCCGCTGCTCGAACCCTACATGCGGATCGTGCGCGACGAGAATCCCGATGGCAGCCTGCGCTTCTACCCGGGCTCGCCGCTGATCGCGCGCCGACTGCTGCGCGAAGACGATCGCGCGGTGCTGTCCGAACTCAATGCCAAGGATTTCGCCGAACTCGAGCGCGCATTCGCGCGCGACCGCCAGGTCCACGCGTACGAACTCGACGCCTATCAGACGTTGAAGGCGCACCTGCCGCCCCGGGAACGGCGTGGACTCATCCTGGTTGATTCGTCGTTCGATCGGTCGGGCGAGTACGCGCGGCTGGTGGACGGATTTCAAAGCGGCTATCAGCGCTTCGCCACCGGCGTGTTCGCGCTGTGGTATCCGCTGATGACGCCCGGCGCGGTCCAGCACTTCGAACGCTCGCTCGTGGGCACCCGCATCCGGCGCATCCTCAAATGCGAGTTGTGCGTGCATCCGAGCAGCTGGCAATCGTCGCTGCGCGGCTGCGGGTTGGTCGTGATCAACCCGCCGTTCGGGTTCGACGAAGAGGCGCGCCAGATCGTGCATTGGCTCGTGCCGATCCTGCAGCAATCGACCGGCAGCGGACAGGTGCAGTGGCTGGTCGGGGAATGACGCTCGCCAGCCGTCTGCGACGCGGCGCAATCGTTCCGGTGCTCGCCCTGATCGGTGCGTGCGCCGAATCGCCGCCGCGTTCGCCCCTGCCACAGGCTAGTCCACCTCTGCCGCAGGCAGGCCAAAGCCCACCCGCGGTGACCACCGCGCCGATCATGCACGGGATCGCAACCTACTACACCGCCACCGGAGATGGCGCCTGCATGCTCGGCCCGACGCCGAACAATCTGCTGGTCGCCGCGATGAATGCGCAGCAGTACGCCAACGCCACGCTATGCGGGGCGTATCTGCAGGTAGAAGGCCCGAGCGGCGCGGTGCTGGTGCGCGTTGTCGATCTTTGCCCGGAGTGCCGCAGCGGTCACCTCGATCTGAGCCGCGAGGCGTTTCGCCGCATCGCGCCGATGCATCTGGGGCGAGTGGCGGTCCGCTGGCGCGTTGTATCGCCCGAGTTGACCGGGCCGATCGCGTATCGTTTCAAGGAAGGCAGTAATCCGTGGTGGACGGCGGTGCAGATCCGCAACCATCGCCATCCGATCGCCAGGCTGGAGTACAGCCCGCGCCCAGGCGTGTGGATCAACCTGCCGCGCACGCACTACAACTACTTCGTGCAGACCAACCCCGGCATGGGGCCGGGCCCGTATCGCTTTCGCGTGACCGATGTCTACGGGCAGGAGCTCGAAGATCACGCGATCAGTCATCGCGAGGGTGGCGTGGTATCCGGTGCGCGGCAGTTCCCCGCGCCGCGCTGAGGGCATCGCTGCGCGAGGGCGCGAATCGCGCTGATTGATCGAACATGCGCCAGGACTACAATCGATACGCATCGTCGCAGCGACGGGCGCGACCCGCGCCTTCCCCCAACCTCTATTTTCGAGGAGAGTCGACGTGAACGCTCCCGCCAGACAGACCTTCCCGGCCACCGCGTCGGAACGCGGCAAGGTTGCCCCGGCCAAGTTCGCGCACGTGGTCATGAACACGCCGCGCTACCGCGAAATGATTGCGTGGTATTGCTCGGTCCTCGAAGCGGTGCCGGTGTTCGAAAGCGAGATGCTCACCTTCATCACCTACGACAACGAGCACCATCGCATCGCGTTCATCAATTCGCCCCAGCTCGCCGACCGGCCCAAGGGGGTCGCGAGCGTCCATCATCTGGCGTTCACCTATGCGAGCCTCGACGATCTCGTATCGACGTACGAGCGTCTCAAAGCGCTCGGCATCAAACCGGCGTGGACGTTGAATCATGGGCCGACGACTTCGATGTACTACGTCGATCCCGACGGCACCGCGCTCGAACTGCAGATCGACAACTTCGACACGCTGGCCGAATCGGCCGACTATTTCTTCACCAGCGATTTCCGCGACAACCCGATCGGCGTCGAGTTCGATCCGGAGGAGCTTCTCGCACGCGTGCGTGGCGGGGCCTCGCAGCAGGCGCTCAAGCGCAGGCAGCCCGGACCGATGTCGCCGATCAAGGTTTGACCTCGCCCTGAAAGCGAGTCGCTTCGGCAACGCCTTTGGCTCGAGGTCCGGGGTACGGTCGGTGCTCACCCGGACCGAAGTAACGACTCCAGCACCGGCTTGCCCTGCGGGGTGAAGTCGGTGTCCTGATTCCCACCGGCTTCCGGGTCGGTGTACCAGCACCACACCAGAAACGCGTCGATCGCACCGGTTTCCTGCACCACACGCCGCGCGGCAGACAGCGCGCGTGCCTGCAATGCCAGATCGACCGGCCCACTGCGCTGCTCGGGCGAGGCCCATGGCGCATCGAGCGCCCCGTGCATCGAGCGCACGCCGAGTTCGGCCACCCACGCGGCGCGTCCGAACTGCGCCGAGAGCTTCGTCAGGCGAGCGGCGTGATGACGCAGTGCCTCGACCCAGCGCTCGAAATCGTCGGCGCGCGGATAGAGGCTCGCGGCGATGATGTCGAGCCGCTCCCAGTGCGCGAACGCTTCGGCCTCGTCCATCGACGAGGCAACGTAGGTCAGCCGACCTTTGAAATGCCTGCGCGCACCTTCGATCACCGCCGTCCACTCCGGACGTTGTGCGAGCTGCTTCAACTCGACGCCCACCGCCAACGCCGCGGCTCCCTCTGACTGGGCAATGCGCGCGAGCCGCTCCAGCTCACGCCGATAGCGATCGAACCAGACCGCGTGTTCGCCATCCTTTGGCTTCACGTCGCCGGCCCAGTGTCCCGGCACCCACACGTGCGGCTTGAGCAGCACGCGCAGCCCGAGATTGCGCGCCACCCGCAGCGCCTGGATCAGCTCGGCATCGCTCGTGTCGGAGCCGCGCACCAGCGCACTGCTATGCGGGTCGGGCTGCCACAGGAACACCACGATCGCCACGGCGTTGCCGCCCGCCTCGCGCAGCGCGTGCAGCGAGCGGACCGCAGCGCGCGAATCCCACGGCGCATGCGCCGCGCGCTTCACGTTGGCACCGAGCCAGGTCTGCGCGTGGGCACCGGTCATCGTGCCGGTCATCAAAACGAGCACGCATGCAGCTGCGCATGCAACGCGGATCGCCCGATCAACGCACATCGATTCGGCGATACACGCGCCAGGGCCGCTCGTCGAACACACGCCGATAGCCGGGCAGCCCCTGATCGTACAGATCGGGATAGCGCCGGGTGATCGCATCGCGCGCACCCGCCGCGCTGCGCGGATCGGCCACCACCACCTGCGGCTGCGTCGGCTCGTCCCTGCGCAGGGCGAGTTTGAACACATCGGAGTACGGCAGCAGCAGCTCGCGCGCATCGCCGCGGGCGACGATCGCCGCGTACGTCGCGCTGTCGTCGATCAGCGTCGGGAATCGATGCTCGCGCAGCCAGTGTCCCAGCGAGCGCGCCGCCGCGTATCGATCGGCGCGCGTGTCGTGCTGCAAGGCGCGCAGCCAGTCGTTCATCGCCGGCGAGGGCATCCACAGGAAGATCGCCCATCCGCCCAACGTGCCCAGCGCGAACAGCAACACGGCCGTCCCGCGCAACACGGCGGTGCGTGCCTGCCACAGACCGAAGCCGATCAGCACGCTCGCCAGCAGCAGGCCTGCGACCGACGCCGGATGCGCGAGCGTCTCGTGCAACGTCGCCAGCGCCCCGGCGATCACCGGCAGCCCCACCGCGACAATGCCCACGCGTCGATACTCGCGCGACCGCCATGCCCGGTTCACCAGCAGCAACGCGCCGGGAAACGCCACCACGGCGAGCGCAGCGATGATCGCCAGCGGCACCAGGAACTGCCCGCCCCAGCGCAACAGCCACGGCGTAAACGCATATTCCGCGCGCGCTCCCAGGAACGCCGAATCGGGCGCCTTGAGAAACAACAGCGGATCGTCGAAGTAGATCCAGTTGACGTACGCCCATGCGCCGAAGCAGAACACGAACGGCGTGAACACCACCAGGTAGAAGGCAAGCGGCGAGCGCTGCAGCAACTCACCCGGCGCGACCAGCGGCAGCAGCAGCACCAGCGCGATCGCCAGGTACGTCGCACGCTCGTCGGCGAAGAACAGCAACGCGAGCAGCACGCCGATGCGCAGGTAGTAGTGCGGCGAGTCGTCGTCCTGCAGCAGCACGAACTGGCGCAGCAGCAGGTAGAACAATCCCAGCCCGAGTGCCCATTGCGGCGCGGTGGTAGCGGTCCACAGCGTGAACGGATGCGCGACGATCAGCGACAGCGTGATCGCAAGCAACAGCGGCGGGGTGCGCGGCGCAAGTTCGCGCGCCCACAGCGCGAGCACGCCCGCGACGGTCGCAGCCGAGACGAAGTGCGGCAGCAGCGGCGAATCCAGGCCCGGCACCAGTCGCAGCAGCATCAGCAGATACGCGGGCAGATGCGGATAGACCACGCCCAGATATTCCAGGCGCAGCTCCGGAGCGTCGCGCACCGCGATGATCTTGGCCCACAGCGACAGCGAGCGCGCATCGCTGAAGCGTGCATCGAGCAACCACACCGCGAGCGCGCTGAGCGCCGCGGTGAGCGCGACGAACAGAATCGCGGTGCTCGAGCGCGACAGGCG
>CADEDU010000128.1:0-7920 GCA_902826155.1 uncultured beta proteobacterium | reverse complement strand
TGAGCGTACCGGCTGAGTCCATGAATCGTTTTCTCCCAATAAAACGGGCGCACCAGCAGCTGCCATGCCGCGCGGTAGCCGGCGATCGATTGCATCAGCCAGTAGAGCGGCACGGTGAACGCGTAGGGTGCGAACGAGTACAGCCGGCGCTTGAACGCGGCGAGCAGCGTGAGGTAGATAAAAAAACCGTTGCCCAACAGCAGGTTCACCATGCTCAGATACAGGATCGCCGGCGGAAAGATCGGATCGAACGCGCGCGTGTCGGTGAACAGCCACAGCAGATAGATGGCCCACATGATCGGCGCCACCAGCGCGGTCACGAAGGTGCCGCCGACGAACAGCTGGAAGCCGAGAAACCCACGGAAGCCGAGCGAGCGATACAGATTCCACGGTGCGCGCATGTGCACCAGGTAGGTCTGCATGTAACCCTTGATCCAGCGCGAGCGCTGCCGCAGCCAGTTGGCCAGATCGACGTTGGCTTCCTCGAAGGTGGTGGTGTTGAGCACGCCCACGCGCTGACCCGCTTGCGTCATGCGCACGCCCAGATCGGCATCCTCTGTGACGTTGTACGGATCCCAGGCCTTGAGCTCGCGCAGATGCGCGGTGCGGAAGTGGTTCGAGGTGCCGCCGAGCGGAATCGGAATGCGCAGGCGTTCCAGCGCCGGCAGGAAGTAGTCGAACCACAGCGAATACTCCAGCGTGAACATGCGCGTGAGCCAGTTCTCCGCCGGGTTGTAGTAGTTCAGACGCGCCTGCATGCACACCATGTCGGGCGGCGCACGCCGGAACGCCACCACCGCCTTCTTCAGCTGATCGGGCTCGGGCTGATCCTCGGCATCGAAGATGGTGATGAACTCGCCGCGCGCGAACGGCAACGCGTAGTTGCACGCCTTGGGCTTGGTGCGCGGCAGCGAGTGCGGCACGCGGATGATCTCGAACGTGCACGCCAGGCCCAGCGCCTTGGCCGCCTCGATCGTCTCGATGTCGTCGGCCTCCAGGATCAGCTTCACGTCGAGCTTCGATTGCGGATAGTCCATGCGCTGCAGCGCCGCGGTAAGCGTCGGCAGCACATTGGCCTCGCGGTACATCGGCACCAGGATCGTGTACGTGGGCAGACTGGTGTCGTCGAGCGCGCGCACGTCCTCGTCGGACACCTTGAAGTCGAGCCGGTAGGTGCTGCCGTGCCAGGCGAGCACGAACTTGAGCGCGAAGATGCCGAACAGGAACGCCGTGGCCACGGCGTTGGCAGCGATCAGCATGCTGAATGGCGCGAACGCGAGCCACATCAGCAGCGCGGTGACTGCCAGCCAGGCGAACACCAGTTGCCCGCGCGTGAACACCGTGCGCGCCGAGAGCCGCGGTTGCGCGGTATGCAGCGTATCGACGGCTTGCGCCGTGATGCGCTCGCTCTTGGTGCGCTGCAGATGCCATTGCACGTCGAACTTGGAGGTGACGACGGTGCGCACGTTCTCGCCATAGCGGGCGCGCAACAGCGCATCGAATGCCGGACTCGGATCGGCGCACGCCACGATCAGCTCGCCGTCGTTGCCGCGGCGCCACGGCAGATACTGCCGGCTGTTGTATTCCTCGATCAGCCGATCGTCGACCAGCTCCGGCGCGGCCGGATGCTCGATCAGATTCACGAACGGCACGCCCAGATGCCGCGCGAGCGTCTGGTAGAACGGCAGCGCGCGCACCCAGCCTTGCGCCAGCACGATCTCGCCCAGCCGGCTGCCCCAGCGTACCTGCAGCCCGAGCGCCTGTTCGAGCTGGCTCGCGGTGATCAGCCCGGCTTCGACGAAGGTTTCGCCTAACCGGCGCGTCGAGGCGGTCGAGCCCGCGGAAGCGCTGGGTGCATTCACGATGGCTCTCCCAGGTCCGGTCTCAGAATCGCAGCCACAGTCCGGCCAGCACACCGGTCCCTTTGGCGACATTGCGGCCCGCCACGTCGTGGTACGCGCCGATCATCACGCCAAGGCTGGACTGCACGAAGTAGGTCGCCGCTAGCTGCGTGCGCCAGCGCTGGTAGTTCTGCCCTTCGCCGGGGTTGCCTGGCGTGGCCCCGACCGACGAGCCGATCGCCCCGACGCTGCGAATGCCCTGCAGCTCGGCCGTGATCAGCCACTGCACCGTCGGCTTGATTCCGGCGATCAGATCGAGCCGCCATTCGTTGGCCGGCATGTTGGAACGCCAGCGATAACCTGGCGCGGCGACGAAGTACGCGTTGGCAGCGCCGAGTTGCACCGACTGCCCGGCCAGAAAGCGCGCTTCGGCGTCGTACTGACCCGCGCCGGGTCGCAGCCCCGGGCCGTTGCCATACAGCGGCAGTTTCACCAGCCCCTGCACGGCGAAGATCGGATTCGCATCGGCGTGCGGCGAGAGTCGATAACGCAGCCCGAGTTCCTGATCGCCCAGGCCGTTGCTGCGCTCGGTCGTGCCGCCTTGTCGGTTCTCGAGGCTGGAGGCGAACAGGTTGGCCACGCCGGTGAGCCGATCGGTCAGGCCGTATTCGACGTACGGATTGAGATCGAGCCGTCGAAAGCGGCTGCCCGGGCCGGAGAGTGATGTGGTGTCGCCGTTGCGATCGAACGCACGCGTCGTCTCGTAGAGCGAGACCTTGGTGATCACCTGACCATGGCCGGCCGATTGCGTCCACGGCGAGTTGGCATGCACCGGCAGCGCGACGGCACTCGCGACGAACGCCGCGAGCGGCAGGACGCGACGCCTCCGCGTCACACCCTGCGTCACGCCGCGTCCGCGGGCGCAATGGTGATCCCGACGCCGCGGGCCGTCGCGGCCCGTAGCACTCACACGATCCCGCATCGCTCAGCGACCGTGCCGCGCGCGGCGGAACAGCAGCACGAACAGGATCGTCGCCACCACCCAGCCCAGGCCGAACAGCCAGTAGCGGTGGTTGGCCAGCCACACGCGCCAGTCACTCTGTTCCGGATAGAGCACGCTCGCCAGGCGCGACTCCTTGGAAGAAAGCTCCAGTTCGGTGCGCTGCAGGCTCACGAACGCGACGTCGCCTTCGTTCAGATCGAGGTTGCGCGTGGGAGTCACCGGCAATGATTTGCCATCGAGCGAGCGCCACCACACGCCGCGCGTACCGCCCTCGCCAACCAGCTGCATCACCGACAGGCGCGTGCTCCCGGAGGTATCGACCACGCGCTCGCCACTCGCATCGCGCACCACGATGCGGCCGCTGTCGAAATCGATCGGCCCTTTCATGTTGCCCGGGGCCTGGGTACCGAGCCAGATGAAGCCGCGTCCGCTGCCCGGCAGCTGCGCGTCGGTCGCGAAGCTCGCACGCCGCGGCGAGATGTTGAACGTCTGCGAGAGCACCATCAGCCGTTCCAGGATCAATGCCGGGCTGTCCAGGTCGCGCGGCAGATGCACGGTCACGCCGGTGCGCATCAGCCCCGAGACCTGCGAGAACCGTTCGACCGTGCCGGTGCCGTCCTGGAGCGAGAGCCGGCTCGAAGGCAGGATCTGGATCGGCAGCGGCTGCACGTGACGGCGGCACTCGCCCTCTTCGCCGTGCCGCGACACGCCGATGCGAATGGCGTAGCGGCCGGTGAGTTCGTTGCGCGGCAGCGGCACGTCCAGGCCCACCGGCTGCGGTCCGCCACTCACGCGCTGGGTGTAGGCCAACACGTCGTTCAGGTAGACGAACAGGTTCCACGGCCGTCCGGTGGGTAGCTCGGCGGCGACCAGGTCGAGGTGCAACGACTTGGGTGCCTTGCGCGGCGGCAGGTCGGCGTCGACGAGCTGAAACGCCCATTCGGCGCTGGTCGTCACTTCGCGCAGACCCTGGCGCAGCCCGAAACTGGAAAGCGGAACGATCGCGGTGGTCGGATCGACCTCCTTGAACGTCGATTGCACTGCGCGCGTGTCGAGCAGCAGCGGCAGCCAGTGCGACGTGATCGCGTCGGTGTTGAACGGCTCGGTCACCGCGAGTGCGCGGCGCTGGCCGATGCCGACCACCGCGACCGCCGACTCGTCGAGCTTGTCGCTGCTCACGGTCGACAAGGCCGCGCGCGTGGCCAGCACGATGTCGGCCTTGGCGAGTTCGTCGACGAATTGCACGGTGCGACCGCTGCGTTGCATCGCGTGTCCGACCCGCCACGCCGCCAGCATCGCGCCCTCACCGGCGGCGCGCTCGGTCGCGATCGAGATGGTGCGTGGCAACGCATCGACGAAACCGCGGATCGTGGCGGGCGTGCCCTCGGTGTCGAAGCTCAGGTTCGAAGTCGGCAGCACGCTCACGAACCCCGCGTGAGCGCGTTCGTCGATGCAGTGATCGTCGGTCACCAGGAAGTTGGCCCGCACCGCGACCTCGACGAATGTCTTGCGCAGATCCTCGGCCGACAGCGGCACCAGCACGTTGGCCTCGATCGGCGCCCCGCTCTCCCGATGCAGCGACACCGCCTGCCGCGGCACGCCGTTGACCATCACCCGCAGGTTGGAGTGCTTGCCGAGCAGCGACGACGCCGCGTAGCGCACGTTCACGTTCGCCGCGTTGATCTTGGTATCGGCCGGCACCGGAAAGTAGAACGTGGCTTCGCCGGCCTGACCCTGCAGCACCACGCCGCGGCCGAAGCCCATGTCGGCAAGTGAGAGTGAACGTGTGGCGCCCGGCGCGGCCAGCGGCGCAAATAGCAGCGCCGACAGCGCGAATCGCACGAGCTTGGACGGGAGGGCGTGGCCAGAGGAAGTTCGAAACATTCGCTGTTCCTGCTTTCTAGTTATCGGGGATCGCAAGGCATCTGGGTTCGGCCGCAACCACCTTGGGCTCTGTCATGGTCCACGACAGGCCCGCACGACCCGCAACGGCAACGGGTGATTCGCTGCGGCAGGCCGGGGTGAGCACGTCGACAGACCGCTGAGGGGCCATCGACTGCGGTCGGGAGGGGGGAAGCCCTGACAAGAGCGAACCAAACGCCTGTGATTTTTGTGAATTGCGATTATCGCGGAACCAAATGACACAAACTCACAATCAATCAGAAAAAATTCGCAGTCGACGAGGCATGCGGCGTTCCCCGACAAATCCCTGGTGACAGTCATGTTTCAGACTGGTCAGGAATCGTGCGGCGATCTGAGCGCGGTATGTGGGCGGCGCGCGAGTGGGCGCGACGTGTGTGGGCGCGCCGTGCGAGCGGGCGCCGAGGGAATCCGGGTCCCGTGCGCTACGTGTGCAGCGACTGCTCCAGCAGCTCCAGCGCGTGCCGCGCGAACACGCGCATGTTCCCGATGCGATCGGCACGGCCGGTCTCGATCGTGACCGAGCGCTCGAGCGGGCCGCACACCGCCAGGCACACGTGACCGGCCGCGTCGCCATAGCGATTGCCGGTCGGCCCGGTCGCGCCCGATTCGGCGAGCGACCAGGTCGCGCCGAACTTCTCGCGCGCGGTTCGCGCGAGCAATCGCGCGTAGGGCTCGGTGGATGCGCGCATGCCCGCCATCGTCTCCTCGGTGATGCCGAACAACGCGGTGCGCGCGCGAAGCGTGTAGACGACGCCGCCGCCGAGGAAGTACGCCGAAGCGCCGGGCACCGCCAGCAGTGCCGCGCTGACCAGACCGCCGGTGGAAGATTCAGCGACGACGATCGTCTCCCGCCGCTCCTTCAGCTTGGCACCGACCTTTGCGGCAAGCGGCAGCAGATCGTTCATCGCCCTATCTCCTTGTCTACTGCCAGGTGGCGAACGCCATCGCGTTGCCGGTACCGGCTTCCGATCGATAGCACGGCACGTAGTCGAGCAGATTCATCTGCAGCGTCGTCTCGGCCACCATGCCAGCGACCGCGATCCAGTTCTTCGTCTCCGACGAGCCCGACCGGTACATGTATTCCGGCTCGGCGAACAGCGTTTTCTCGTCGCGCGCCTTCATTGCCCCGAGTACACGGTGGTCGAACTCTTCGTCGATCACGAAGTGGCTGACGCCGCCCGAGGCCGCAACCGCCACGCGCGCGCCCTTCTTCCAGGCGCGTATCGCCCGGCCCATCGAGCGCCCGAACTCGTAGCAGCGTTCGACGCTCGGCTGGTTGGGCGGATAGTAGGTGTTGATCAGCACCGGAATCATCGGGATCGGCCGGCTGCGCACGATGCGCCGGTAGATGAAACCGAACGCGTGGCCGAGCTTGCGCGGCGTGCCTGCGTCGTTGGGTTGCACCCGGCATGAGGTCACGTCGAACCGATCGCTCATCGCCTGGGCGATCATCAGCTCGGCCAGCTCGGTGGCGCACGGATAGATTTCGTCCTGCGGCGGATGATTCACGCGCTGCGAATAGGTGGTGCCGATCTGGATGCCCCGCTCGACTTCGGCCGGCGT
Source organism: uncultured beta proteobacterium (assembly GCA_902826155.1). Next base: position 1,590 of record CADEDU010000128.1, on the reverse strand, counting down.
GAGTGCGCGGTTGAGCACTTCCTTGCCGTGATAGATCGCGAACGTGGGCTGGATGTCTTCGCCGAACCACTCCTCCTGATCGTCGCCCACGACGACGATCACGTCGGGCTTGGCCGCCGCCACCGCGTCGCCCAGCGCATCGAGCAGCTTCTGGCAGCGTGCGAAGCGCTCCTGCCGCACCGGCAACTGATACTGCGCATCGAAGTAGTCGGACTTGCGCAGCTTGGCGAGCGCGGGAAAGTCGTACGTGCCGTCGCGAAAGGCGAGCGCGGGATTCTTGCGATCGACGTTGGCGCGCAGCTCCCACTGATCGGGTGGCGTCGACAACAACGGACCGTGCGACGAACCCAGCGCCAATACGATGTCACTCATCGATGTCACTCATGGTGGTGTGATTCCTTTTCCATCAATACGGCCTAGTACGACTTCGGCAAGCCCAATACCTTCTCGGCGATGAAGCTCAGGATCAACTGCGCGCTCACCGGAGCGATCCGCACCAGCATCACCTCGCGCAGCCAGCGCTCGACGTGAAACTCCTTGGCGTAGCCCATGCCGCCCAGGGTCAGCACGGCGGTCTCGCAGGCGCGGAAGCCCGCTTCTCCGCACAGGTACTTGGCGGCGTTGGCCTCGGCTGCGCATGGCTTGCCCTGGTCGTACAGCCACGCCGCCTTGTACGCCATGAGCCGCGCCGCTTCGAGCTCGGCCCAGGCCTTGGCCAACGGATGCTGGATGCCCTGATTCTGCCCGATCGGACGGTCGAACACGATGCGCTCATTGGCATAGCGCGCGGCACGTTCCAGCGCGATGCGGCCGATGCCTGCGCCCTCCACGCCCACCAGAATCCGCTCCGGATTCATGCCGTGCAGGATGTACTCGAAGCCGCGCCCTTCCTCGCCGATGCGGTCTTCAACCGGGATCTCCAGTCCGTCGATGAACAGCTGATTGGAATCGACCGCCTTGCGCCCATGCTTGTCGATCTCGCGCACTTCGACCTTGCGCCGATCGAGATCGGTATAGAACAGCGACAGGCCCTGGGTCTTGACCTTGACGTCCTCCAGCGGCGTGGTGCGCGCGAGCAACAGGATCTTGTGCGCGACCTGCGCGGTCGAGATCCAGATCTTCTGCCCCTTGACCACGTAGCGCTCGCCTAGGCGCGCCGCGAAGGTGCGCAGCTGCAGCGTGTTCAATCCGGTGTTCGGTTCGGTCACCCCGAAGCACGCCTTCTGCTCCCCGGCGATGAGCGGCGGCAGCCAGCGACGTTTCTGCGCATCGGTGCCGAACATCACCACCGGATGCAGCCCGAAGATGTTCATGTGAATTGCAGATGCCCCCGACATACCCGCGCCCGACGCGGCCACGGCCTCCATCAGCAGCGCCGCCTCGGTGATCCCCAGCCCGGCCCCGCCATATTCGGTGGGCATCGCGATCCCGAGCCAGCCGGCCTTGGCGATCGCGGCATGAAACTCGTGCGGAAACCCGCCCTCGCGATCCTTGCGCAGCCAGTACTCGTCGCCGAACCGCGCGCACAACTCGGCGATCGCCTGCGGGATGGCGCGTTGCTCGTCGTTGAGTTCGAAGTTCATCGGCGCG
>CADEDU010000127.1 GCA_902826155.1 uncultured beta proteobacterium | reverse complement strand
CGGCGGGCTAACGCGCGCGATCAATCTTTGTTTGTGCACGATGGGTAACCGCGCGTGCGGCGCGCTTCGGAAGCTACCGACCGACTGACCTGCCGCGCCCCGTCGTTCGATCGCATCCAGTGTCCTCCGAGCAAGGCACCATTCCGCCCCCGATTCTGGCAATCCGCTGCCGCCGTATGGCAATCGCGAGATCTTTGCCACTTTGATGGCCTAGACGCATTTTTTGCGCGATAGGCGCCGTTATGATCGCCCGCGTTTCGTCGAGCGCAGGAGATCGTCGCGTGTCGCGTCGTAAGTGGTTGGTAGTGGGGTTGTTGGGTGTCGCCATCATCATGGCGATCGGGTTGTATCGGCACTTCGGATGGGCGCCGTCGAAGCCCTCGGCCACGCGGCTGGCGATCGATCTCACCGATCCCGATGCGCTGATCCGCACCAGCAGTCTGGCCAAGCTGCCGCGCGATCTGCTGCGCGTGCCGCTAGTGCGTGACGTGCTCACCGAAGAGTTCGTCTACTACTACGACCAGCATGAGGACCGACTGGGCTTGAGTGGCCTGCTGCGTCGCGTTGCCTATGAATACAAGCTCGACTGGAGCGATCGGCTCGTCACCGGCCTGTTGGATGAACCCGCTACCGTGGCGTTCTGGCGTGATGGCAAGGGCGCGCTGCGGCACTTCGCCATCGTCGTCCGCCGCAATACGCTGGCCAAGGTGGCGCAAGAGGCCGCGACTGTCGCGCTCAAGGACACCCAGCTCTCGCGACCTGCGCAACTGCGCGACGGTACCTCGGTGTTCGCGCTTAAGCTCAATCCGCGTCGCACGCTGCTGGTGATCGCGCGCGGCGAACGCGCGGTGGTGCTGTCGCATCCGGGCATGGTGCTCGATGCGGAGGGCAAGCTGACCGGCGAGGGCGATTCCATCATCGGCAAATGGCTCGCCGACGACGGCGCGCTCGCCGCCTCGTTCGCTGTCGATGCGGCGCCCGCGAGCGGTGGCCACACCCTCGCGCTCGGCGCCCGCGCGCTCACGCTCGGGTACACCCCGTTCGTGTCGAGTGCGAAGGCGTTGCGCTTCGATTTCAACGGCAGCGATTGGTCGAGTGCGATGCTGATCGACCCGGCGCGCTTGCCGAAGCAGGGAATGGGCGACAACGAGCTGTGGCGCGGCGTGCCGGCCAACGCGGCGGCGTGCGTCTCGTTGCCGCTCGATCTTGATGCCGTGCGAAGCGTTGTCAACGGTGCGCAGAACCCGCCCTCGGCCGCGGCGACGCTCGCTGCCATCGACGGCACCGCGGCGGCATGCTGGTATCGCGAGGCCTCGCTCTACGCGCCACTGTTTGTGGCGCGTGTGAGCGATCCTGCGCAGGGCGACACCTTGGTCAAGGCGATCAGCGAGTGGGCGATCGCGGTGCCGAAGGCGAGTGGTGAGGGCGACGGCAAAGACAAAGAGTCAAGAGAACGCCCAGCACCCACGTTCACGCCTGCGGCTGTCACGCGCGATGGCTTCGTCTACTTCTCGCCCGACAAGCGTCTGGTCGATCTTGCGCTCGACACCCTGGCGCGCAAGTTTCCGCACGCGGGCGAACAGCTCGCGAGCGATGGCGCCACGGTCGGGTTGATCACGCCGCGTACGCTGAGCGACATGGCAATGCGCGAAGCGTTGAACGCGCTCGCCGGCGCGGGCGACGAGCGTCTGCGCGAAGCGACCAAGACGCTCCTGCCGGCACGGATGAAGGCGTTCGCGCAGCATCCGCCGTATCAGGTGCTGATCGATGCGACCAAGCCCGCTCAGACCCAGTGGCGGCCGCTGCAGTGGAAATCGATGAGCAATCGCCCGCAAGCGCAACTGGATCTGCCCTTCGCGCTTGCGGGGCGCCCATGAACCGGCGCGCGTTTCTCACTGGCGCGCTCGCGAACCTGAGCGCGTTGATTCTGCCCTCCGCATTCGCCGCCCGCGCCACGCTAACGCCAGCCCAATCGCGCACCTTCCGTGCGTGGATCGTCCGAATCGTCGGCGCGCAGCTGAATGCAGGGCCCTCGCCGCGCTGGGTGCATCGAGACTGCGCCGGACTGGTCCGCTACGCCGTGGCCGAAACGTTGCGTGAGCACGATGCCCGCTGGGTGCGCGCCGCCGGCCTGGGGCATGCGCCGATGCCGCCCGCGCTCGATCTCGATCCGGCGCAGCAGTCGCTGCGTCATGCGTGGCAACTCGCCGACGGTTCCACCTCGGCCTATGCCGGTGCGCTCGAACTGGTGCAGGAGAACGCCCGCCGCGTCGCGCGCGACTGCAACCTCGCGCAGCCGGCCGACCTGCTGTTCTTCGACCAGGGTGATGCGCAGCACCTGATGGTGTGGATGGGCAGCTACATCGCCTATCACACCGGTGCCGACCCAACGCCCACCGACAACGGCCTGCGCGCCGTGCGCCTCGGTGAACTGGCGCGCTGGCCCGATACGCGCTGGCAGCCGGTCGCGCACAACCCTAACTTCGCGGGCGTCTTCCGCTTCAACTTCCTTAGCGCCTGATCATGATCACCACTCTCCGATTCGTCGTACTCGCGCTCGCTTCGTTCGCGGCTGTCGGTCTCGCCCGCGCGCAGCACTCAGGTGGACCGTTCTTTCTGCTGAGCGATGCTTCCTACGGCTCGGAAGACACCGCGCTGGTGCGCCTCGAGGCACTCGATCTGAGCACCGTTGCCGACTACGGCGGGGCGGATGTCTACGTCTATCGCGTCGACAAGCCGCTCGAGTTCCTGCAACGGCAACGCAACCTGCATCGCGTCGACACCACGGGCAACTACGCCGGAGCGGGGCTCGCCAACGCGCTGTCGCGCATCTGGGACAACTGGTGGACCGACTCGCGCGCGGCGTGGCGAAAACTCTTCTCGCAACAGGCGCGCGAGGCCGTGCTCAAGCAGGCGCCCGACACGCGCACGCATCCCCGAGCACGCGAGGAAACGCCGCGCACCATGAGTGCGGAATACAAGCCGCTCAGCGGACACGAAATGGTGGCGAGCTTTCGCTATCCGGTCGATCACGCCAAGCCCATCGCGCCGCCCGCCGGGGTGAAGCTCACCGGTTCGAGCAGCGAGTTCATCAAGCCGATTCCGGGCAACGTGATGATCCCGATCGGTCGGCAGAAGCCGGGGCTGTATCTGGTCGAGGCGATGGTCGGCGCACATCGGGCCAACACGCTGGTGTTCGTGTCCGACACTATCGCGATCACCAAGGTGTCGGCGAAGCAGATGCTGGTGTGGACGGTGAACCGGCGCGACGGCAAGCCGAGCGCGCAGGCGCGCACCACCTGGACCGACGGCGTCGGCGTGCTACAGAGCGGCAGCACCGACGCGCAGGGGCTGGTGACGTTCGAGCGTAACGCGCCCGAGAAGACCTACGTGTTCGGCGAAGACCGCGCCGGCGGCGTCTTCATCGCCGAGAATTTCTACTACGACAGCGAGATCTACAACACCAAACTCTATGCCGTCACCGATCGGCCTCTCTATCGACCGGGCGACCAGGTGTTCGTGAAATTCCTCGGGCGCGCATTCAAGTCCGCACGCGAGTCGACGCCGATCAGCGCAGCCGACCTGAAGCTGCAGGTGTTGGATGCGAACGGCTTTCCGGTGGCGACCCAGACGGTCCGCCTCACGCCCGAAACCGGTGCCGATACGAGCTTCCGGTTGCCGGAGAACGCGGTGGCCGGTGGCTACGAGCTTCGCTTCACGTATCAGGACGACGTGTATGGCGCGGCATTCCGCGTTGCCGAGTATCAGAAACCGCATTTCGAGATCACCGTCGTCGGCGACAAGCGCGCCTGGAAAACAGGTGAAGCGATTACCGGGAAGGTGCAACTCACCTACGCTGACGGCAAACCGGTGCCGATGGCGAACGCCGAGTTGCTGGTGCGCGCACAGCGGCTGACGATGATCGAAGGCGACCTCGGTTACTCGGGCGAGTTTCCGGTGAAGCTTGCAGCGGCCTCGCTTACCACCGATGCGAACGGCTTCGCTGCATTCAACTTGCCGGCTGCGAGCGATCCGAGCCGCTATGTCGTGTCGGTGCTCGCCACTGACGGCGCGGCGTATCGCGTGCGTACGACGAAGGAGATTCTGGTCGAGCGCAGCGCGGGCTCGTTTGCGCTGCGTGCGGATCGCGGTTTCTCGGCGGCGGGTGAGTCGGTGGTGTTCGCGCTGCGCCAGACGAGCACCGGCCCCGAGGCGACGGCGCCGGCGAGTTGGGAGTGGATCCGTCTGGCCGACCGCTCGCGCGCGAACGGCAAAGTCAGTGGCGACAAACTCGAGCTCAAGTTCGAACAGCCGGGCACGTACACCGTGCAGTTGCGCGATGCTGCGGGCAACGTGCTCGGCGGCACCTCGCATCACGTGAGCGGGCAGGGCGTGGGCGCGCCGCAGGGTTCGATCGAGATCGTGTTCGACAAGGCGCAGTACAACCCGGGCGAGACGGCGCGCGCGCTCGTCACCTTCCCGCAGCCGGTGGAAGAAGCGCTCGCGACGCTTGAGCGCGACAAGGTCGAGAAGACCGCGTTGATGGCCACGGCCGCCAATGGCTGGCTGCGCGCGCATCGGCTGAGTCCGACGCAGTGGCGTGCCGAGATTCCGGTCGTTGCCGATTACGACCCGAACATCACCTTCTCTATCGTCTACGCCAAGGACGGCGAGTATGTTTTCCAGAACCACGGCATCAAGGTCGCACGGCCGCGCATCGATGTGAGCGTCACGCCGGACAAGCAGGTGTACGCGCCGGGCGACACGGTCACGCTCGACCTGATCGGCCGCATCGACGGCAAGCCGGCGGTGGAGGCGAACGTCACGCTCAGCGTGGTGGACGAGATGATCTACGTGCTCGCGCCGGAGATCGCGCCCGATATCTCCGAGTTCTTCTATCACCCGCGGCGCAACAACGTGCGCACGCAGGCGAGCCTCAACTTCATCGGCTACGACCTGGCGCGGCCACCGAGCGGCGGTGCGATGCCGACGCGACGCGGAACGCCCGAGCGCGCGATCAAGGTGCTGGAGCGGCCACGCCGCGACGAGACCGACACCGCACTGTGGGCGCCTGCGATCAAGCTCGATCGCGACGGCAAGGCGCGCGTGACGTTCAAAATGCCCGACTCGCTCACGCGCTGGCGCGTGACGGCGCGCGCGGCTGATCGCGACGGCGCGGTGGGCCAGCAATTCATGCACGTGCGCTCGGACAAGGCGTTCTATCTGAAGTGGGCGAGCCCGAACTGGCTACGCTCGCAGGACGAGCCGAGTGCCGCGGTGGCGATCTTCAACCAGGGCACCACCGATGCGGCCGTCGAGCTGACCGCCACCGGCGCCGGCATGAAGCGCACCGACAAACTCACCGCGAAGCCAGGTGCGAACTTCGTGCGCCTGCCGATCAAGATCGCGCAGGGCGATGCGAACGTGCAGCTGCGGCTGAGCGCAGCTGGCAAGCCGATCGATGCGCTCGATGTGTCGCTCGACCCGGTACCGGTCAACTGGTCGAGCCCGCGCGTGGCGCGCGTGCCGTTCAACGGCGATGAAGCGGCGCTCGCGCTGCCCGCCGATGCGAGCGCGGTGAAAGTGCAGCTCATGGATTCGGCGGCGGCGCAATTCCGGCGCGTGATCGACGATCTGCTCGACTATCCGTACGGTTGCGTGGAACAGACCGCGAGCCGCCTCGTCCCCTACAGCATCGCGCTGCAATCGCTCGCTGCGGGCGACGATCGCTTGCGCGAATCGTTGGTACAACGGCTGCACAGCCATCGTTTTCGTCTCGCGCAACTGGCGGGCCCGCAGGCCACGTTCGGTTGGTGGTCGGCGCCGATCGCAGGCGACGGCAAAGACACCGATCCGTTACTCACTGCCTACGCCTACTTTGCCGACTGGCACGCCACGCGCGCGCTCCGACTCGATCTCCCACCGGAACATTGGCAGCGGCTGCTGACGGTGTATCGCAAGCAGGGGGCCGAGCTGCCGCCGCTGCATCGAGCGTTGATGCTCTACTGGATGCAGGAGATCGGCATGCCGGTAGGGTCGCTCGCGATGGCGCTGAACGAAGAACTGGATCGCACCACAGCGAACTATGCGGGCACCGCTGGTCCGCAACTGGTGAGTACGGTGCTTGCCACACCCGAGCCGACGTTGTCGCACGCGTTGGCACGTGTGCTCGGCGCGCATCTCGCGCCTGGCGCGGGCGGCGCTTCGGTCGATGCTGCGGTGGAGCGCCTGAAGCGAGCGCGTCTGCCGATGGCCGATGCGCTGCTGATGGTGACCAAACGCCTGCCGGTGAGCGAAGCGGGCGACGTGCTCGATCGCGTCCGCGCCGACATGCCGACGATCGATCGCGCGCTCACGCTGGTGTGGCTGCAACGCGCATTGACCGCGACCGGCGGTGCGGGCGGTGCGATGCAACGCGCCGAGGGCGGTACGCCGCTCGCGCTCGCCGGGCCGTGGACGAGCCGCGCGACGCAACTGGGGGAGCGCACGTTCCAGTTGCCGGTGGGCCAACCGCTGCCGAAGTCGATCAAGCTCGCCGCCGCGCCGCCTGCCAACACGGTGGCGATCGTGCAGTACGAGAGCCGGGAGCCGGAGAAGTCGAGCCTGCCGGTGACCGTCGAGCGGCGGCTGTATCGACTGCGCAAGGCCGATCTGGCCGCGAGCGCGAAACCCGCAGCGGATAACAACACGCCGCAACGCGGTCAGGGTCCGGTTGATCTGGTGGCTCGCGCCGCGGAATTCACACTTGAACCGGTCGGCGCTGACGAAGCGTTGCGCACCGACGAACTGTATCTCGACGAAGTGGTGCTCACGCCGACTGGTAAGACGGCAGCGCGCTTCGGCATCGTCGAAGTGCCGTTGCCGCCGGGTGCCAATGCCGATCGCGGCACCTGGGGCATCTCGATCCGGAACGCCGGAGCGCAGGCGGCCGAGGCGCTGGAGCGCGCGCGCTTCGTCGAGTCGCCGCGGGGCTACGCGGTGCCGATCGAGCGGCTCGATGCGCCGGTCACTGTGCGGCATCTCGTTCGCGTCGCGCAGGCCGGCACGTTCGCGCTGCCACCGGTGCGGTACTACCGCATGTACGAACCGGAGCAGAAAGCATTCGAGGAGCGGCATCGTGCACGCGTGGTGGTGCGCTGACGTGGCCGTGGATCGCGTGAGCCGCTCCGTGCTTCGCGCACTGTGCCTCGCGGGCCTCTTGGCAGCGGGGGCGCTCGACGCGCTCGCGCGTTCGCCGGAGGTCGGTGAAGTGCCAACCGTGATGTGGCTGCGCGACGGCAAGGTGCAGGCTCGTGCGCTCAATGCGAACCTCAACGGCGCTTCGAGCCTGCCTGATGTGGATCAGGGCGCGCGTTCGGTTCCAGGTCCGAGCTCGGTTCCAGGTCCGCGATCGGTTCCAGGTCCGCGATCGGTTCCAGGTCCGCGCTCGGTCCCCCTCGGCAGCCTGTGGAAGCTGTTCGTCTTTGCCTACACGATCGATCGCAATTTGCCCGACGAGCCCTATGTGTGCCGTGCCGACGGTGCACGATCATCCGAGGATCGCTATTGCTGCGAGCCCGGCGATCGAATCAACCGCGATCAAGCGCTCGCGAAATCATGCGGCCCGTACTTCGTTCCGGCGCGATTGGGTATCGATGCGGAAGACTGGCGCGCCCATTGGCAGCAACGCCGGGCACCGGAGTGGCTGCAGCAACTGAGCGCGCTCGAGCCGGCGACGCGCATTCCATCAGTTGAACTGCTGTCGGTACTCGATGCGATGTCGCCGGCAGCCCGCCACGCCGCGCGCCGCGCATTGCTCGATGTGGCGATTCAGGGCAACGGGCGTGAAGCGCTCGCGGTACTCGGCACCGGCGTGCGCTACAAGACCTACTCGTGGCATCGCGCCGATCGTCCCGACACGACGATCGGCGGCGCGGCGGGTTGGCTCCCCGACGGCACGCCGTTCTGGTTCGGCGCGCAGGGGTCAAGTCGCGCGGCACTTGCTAGTTGGGCCGCGCCGCTGGCCGCCGCGTTGCCGGCACCGCGTTGGCGTTCGAATTCGCAGGACTCGCCTGATCCGAGCTGCGTGCACGTTGAATTCTTCAAGCGCTATCCGATCCGCGCGGTGTGGCTCGCCAACGAGAACAAGCCGGCCACGCGTGGCGTGCTCGCCGACAGCTACCGAATCGAGTTCGAGAACGGCGTGTGGTTGCGCGTGAATGGCGCGGGGCTATTGCAGTTGGAGAGCGGGGAGCGCCCCACCATCAGCGCTCGCTTCACGCTCAACGAGTACGTCGCGCGTGTGATCGATCGCGAGGGGAGCGCGCAACCGGTCGAGGCGGCGCGCGCGCTCGCAGTGGCTGCGCGCACCTATCTGATCCAGAACGCCGCGTTCGACGGCGGCTGCTGGCGCATCGAAGACTCCAGTCGCACGCAGCGCGTGAGCTCGAATCCACCGAGCGCGGCAGCGCTGAATGTCGCATGGTTCACCGACGAAGTAGTCGTGCGTGGCGGCGAGGTGCGCTACCACCGCGACGTGGCTGGCCCTGATCGCATGGCCTGGAGCGACGCGGTCGATCGTGCCAACAAGGGCGCCGGCTTCGATCGCATTCTTGCCGACGCCTACCCGCGCGGCACGCTTGCCACGCTGAGCGGGCGGGAAGAATGCTCCCGCATCGAGGCCGCCGAGACCTGGTTGATGGTGTCGGCACTCAAGTGGCAGCGCCGGCTGCGAAGCGAATCCGGATTCGAGGCGCCGGGAGCCGCGGTGCGCGTATGTGCGTTGATGGATGGCCATCCGCATGCGGACCAGCGGCGGCTGCGCATTTATGCGCGCGGCTGGCGGAGTCTGGAGGAGCGCATCACGCTGGCGCACGAGTATCTGCACCTCGCGTTTCGCCACCATCCGCGCGGTGCGGACGAGGCATTCGTCGAGCGGCTCGCACGTGAGTTGATCGGAGGCGGATCGTGAGTTTCGTGAGTTCGGTGAGAGCGGCGATGAGCGGGTCAGTGAGCAATCGTCACGACAGGAAGCGTGCAATGCATATTCGTATGGTCCCTGTCGGCGCGAGCGTGATCATGGCGATGGGGTTCGCTGCCGTCGTGCACGCGCAGGTCACGCTCGATACGCCGCGCCAGGGTTGGCGCGAGAGTGGCGGCGCGGCAGGCTTTCGGCAAGAGGTGCACTACCCGGCATCGTCGGTCAACGCAGCGGGCCATGAAGCCGGCGCACTGATCCGCGGTGCAATCGCGAAGCATCCGAAGGGCAAGCCGGCGACGTTGATCGTCAATGGCATTGCGATGCCGCTCGCGGTGGACGAGACGGGCCGGTTCGAGCGGCCGTACTCGTTCGGTCCGGGTGCCAACAGCGTCGAGGTGCGTAGTGCCGACGGCAAGGCGCAGCGGCGCACGCAGTTCTTCGACACGAACGCGTCGCGCCCGCAATCGCGGCTGCGCGTCGTGCTCGCCTGGGACACCAACGGCACCGACCTCGATCTGCATGTCGTATCGCCCGATGGCGTGCACGTGTACTACGGCGATCGCGAAGGCGCCAACGGCGGCGCGCTCGACATCGACGTGACCACCGGCTATGGACCGGAGATCTACGCCAATCCGGCGCCGGTGCGCGGTGCGTATCACGTGTTCGTCAACTACTTCGGCTCGGGCCCGAACGAGAACACTGTGACGACAGCGGAAGTGACGATCATCACCGGCGAGAACACGCCCACCGAGAAGCGTCAGGTGGTACGCGTGCCGATGCGCAAGGCCGGCGATCTCACGTTGGTGAAGTCGTTCGTCTATCCATGATCGGGATCCAACGATGAATCCACTCGTGCGCTGTGCCGTCTGCGTGATGCTGAGTGCGATGTCGGTCTCGGTGATCGCTCAATCCGGCCCGCCGATCGAATTGCAGCACCCGCGCGGCGGCTGGAACTACTCCGGCATGGTCGATCGATCGGGCGACACCGCGGTGGCGTATCCGACGCCGCCGATCGATCGCGGTACGCAGCGCCATCGCACCGCGATCCTCGGGCGCATCAAGGAGGCGGGCAAGGATCGTCCGCCGCCGACGCTGGTGGTGAATGGCAACGCGATGCCGCTCTACACCGGCGACGAAGGACGCTTCGCGCGCTACTACGCGTTCGGCGCCGGCTCCAACGGCGTGGAGGTACGCAGCGGCGACGGCAAATCGAGCAAGCGTCTGCAGTTCTACGAGGCCAACAGCGGCAAGACGCCGGCGCAGTTGCGGATCATCCTGTCGTGGAATGCGCCGGGCGCGGAGATCGACATGCACGTGCTCACGCCCGATGGCGGCCATGCGTTCTGGGCGGCACCGGTGCTGCAAAGCGGCGGTGGCCTGGATGTCGATAGTGTCGATGGCCCCGGACCCGAAGTGTTCACCATCACCGCCCCGCCACGCGGCGCGTACCACGTGTACGTGAACTACTGGGGCAGCCTGGGCCCCGGCGGCTACCACTTCGACGAATCGGCGCGTGGCGTCCCCGTGATCGAAGCGCGCGTCACGCTGGTCACGTACGAGAACACGCCGCGTGAGAAGCGTGAGACGTTCGTGGTGCCGCTGCGCAAGATCGGCGATGTGCTGCCGGTGAAGTCGTTCTTGTTCTAAGGCTTGGATGGTGCGTGCGCGAACGAAAACTCGCGCGTTGAGCGTGCGAGCGTTGCGGCGGGGCGGTACCCCTCCGGGCGAGACGAAGACGATGGTCGCTTTACGCGACTACCCTCGGTACTCCTCGCTCGATCGGGCCCTGCGGAACTCGGCCGCGCGAACGAGGGGCCCCATGATGCCGGGGCCCGAAATGTGCGCGCGGCCTCAAACAGTCCTCGGGCTAAAGCCCCGCTCGAGCGAGGAGTCCCTCGGCATCGCCCCACGCTCGCCCGGAGGGGCATCGCCCCGTCGCAACGCATGGAGCGACGGGCGGTGCATTGAGGTTTATTGTCCTCAGTGCTTCGACCCCTAGTGAGCTGCGCAGGGTTGGCAGATCGCGAACCCGAGTGCACGTGTGCGGGCAGAGTCCGCCCCTCTCACCACAGCAACGGTAGCTCCCGGATCCCAATGGCCCTGAGTGAGCCGAAGGGCGGCGGCGGGCGCAGCGCCACTAGACGGGGAAGGGGCCCTGTCTTCCCTTCCGGGCATAGCCGAGCAACACAGCGTGGCGAGGGGTCGTCGGCTGCGGTTTTCTCGGATCCTCGCCCTCACCGATCTACTCATTCACGCCCGGTGTTGCCAGCGAGGACCGAATTCCGCAGCCGCCTCGCTGCGCGAGTAGCGCAGGGTAGCCCCGAGAGGGGCCGCAGCCGTCGGAGGTGCTGCGCCCGCCGCCTGCTCCGGCAGCTTCATGCACCCGGTCTGCGCACCTCTCCCTGTTTGACGCCGTAGAAAGCGGCGCACGCCACAATCATCCCCGCTCGAGAATCGTTTTGATCTTGTCGGACGGCTCGGCGATCTTCACGCCCGCGCGCTCGGTCTGCAGGATCATCGGCGCGCGTGAATCCCAGTCAGCCCAGCCGCGATTCATCGCCTCGGTCATCTCGGCGTGGGTGAGTTGCGCCAGTCGCATCGGCACCCCGAGTTCACGCGCGAGTTCGGTGGCGAGCGTGACGTCCTTATGCGCGAGCTTGAGCGCGAACGCGGCCGTCTCGAACTTGCCTTGCAGGAACTGCTCGCCCAGCCGGTCAAACGTGCGTGCGCGCCCCACCGCGCCTTGCCGCACTGCTGACCAAAGCGTGAGCGGATCGACACCGCCCTTGACGCCCAACGTGAACACTTCGGCCAGCGCGGTCTGCACCGCGTAACCCGCCATGTTGTGCACGAGCTTGGCCACCGTGCCCGCGCCGATCGCGCCGATGTACGCGGCCTGATCGCCGATCGCATCGAGCGCCTTCTTGTGCGCATCGAACACCGACTTCTCGCCGCCGACCCAGAGCGCGAGGCGACCGCTCTTGGCACCGCTCGGCCCGCCGCTTACCGGAGCGTCGAGCAGATGCTTGCCTTGCGCGGCGAACTGCGGATGCAGGCGCCGCACGACGGTGGGGGAGTTGGTGGACAGATCGAAGTACGCCGCGCCCTTCTTCATGCTCGCGAGCAGTCCGCCGTCGGCGAGCGAAACCGCTTCGACCTCCTTCGGTCCGGGCAGCGAAGTGAACACCACGTCGCTCGCGCCGGCGAGCGCCTTGACGCTGTCGGACCAGGTGCAGCCCGCAGCCAGATGCGGGTTGGCTGCGTCGCGACGCAGGTCGAACACGGTGACGTCGTAGCCTGCCTTGCGCAAGTTGAGGGCCATCGACGAGCCCATCAAACCCAATCCGATGAATCCGACCTTCATGTCATATCTCCTGGTGAGCGGTGTGTCGAGCGCGCCCGAGTATGACGCGCGTGCCGATGGGATGCTACCAACGTGCGGCACGGCGGCGCGCTTCTGCGCTAATCTGCCGGCCCCGCGGCGGGCCGCCCCGCCTGGATTCACGGACTGCCATGACCCGAACAGCTTCCTCCGTCCCGACACAGCCGCTGCGCGGTCTGCGTGTCGTCGAATTCACGCACATGGTGATGGGCCCCACCTGCGGCATGGTGCTGGCCGACATGGGCGCGGAGTCGATCAAGGTCGAGCCGATCGAGGGCGATCGCACGCGCACGCTGCTCGGCGCGGGCATCGGCTTCTTCCCGATGTTCAATCGCAACAAAAAGAGCATCCGGATCGACCTGCACCGGCCGCGCGGGGCCGAGGTCGCGCGCCGGCTGGCGCGCAGCGCCGACGTGGTCGCCGAGAATTTCAAACCGGGCACGATGGTCAAGTACGGGCTCGACTACGCCGCGCTCGCGCACGACAACCCGCGGCTGATCTACGCCAGCCTCAAGGGCTTCCTGCCCGGGCCCTACGAGCACCGCACCGCGCTCGACGAAGTCGTGCAGATGATGGGCGGGCTTGCGTACATGACCGGCCGGCCGGGCGATCCGCTGCGCGCCGGCACCAGCATCAACGACATCATGGGCGGAATGTTCGGCGCGATCGCGGTGTTAGGCGCGTTGATCCAGCGCGGCATCACCGGCAAGGGCATGGAAGTGCAATCCGCGTTGTTCGAGAACAACGTGTTCCTGGTCGGCCAGCACATGCTGCAGTACGCGATGACCGGCAAGCCCGCGCCGCCGATGCCCGCGCGCATCAGCCCGTGGGCGGTCTACGACGTGTTCACCGTCAAGGGTGGCGAGCAGATCTTCCTGTCGGCGGTGAGCGATGCGCAATGGAACACCTTCTGCGATGCGCTCGGCTTTGCCGATCTCAAGGCCGACGCGAAGCTCGCCACCAACAACGACCGGGTGAAGGTGCGGGCGTGGCTGCTCGAAACGCTGCGCGAGCGCTTGAAGGACCACTCGGCGAGCGAACTGAGCGAACTGTTCGAACGGGTGGGCCTGCCGTATGCGCCGATCCGCCGGCCCGAGGAGTTGTACGACGATCCGCATCTGGCCGCGACCGGCGGCATCGCCCCGATCGCGCTGACCGATGGCGAGCGCGCTGGACACAAGGTGAAGGCGCCGCTCTTGCCGATCGCGATGCAGGGCGAGCGTCTCGGTGTGCGAATGGACCCGCCCAAGGCTGGCGAGCACACGCGTGCGGTGCTGGAGGCGCTCGGCTACAGCGTCGCGGACGTGGAGTCGCTGTTCGCCGACAAGGCGGTCGCGTAGCATCGCCACGCACTGAAATACCGAGCAACGAAGGAGAAGCAACGATGAAGGAACATGTGATCGACCGCGCTGCGCCGCCAGGTGCAGGCCAAGCAAGAGCGCTCGTTGGTGCCTTGATGGGTGCCATGTTGCTGAGCGCGGCGGGCGCTGTGCTCGCGCAGACATCGAGCGACCGACCGGTGCGATTCATCCTGCCGGTGGCCACGGCGTCGGGGGTCGACACCATCACTCGCACGGTTTCGCCTGCGCTGTCGAAAGCACTCGGCCATCCGATCGTGATCGAGAATCAGCCCGGGGCGGGCGGCATCATCGGCACGCATGCGCTGGTGAAGGCCGCGCCCGACGGCATGACGCTCAGCGTCGTGTCGAACAATCACGTGATCTATCCGAGCGTGTACAAGTCGGTGCCATTCGATCCGGTCACCGATGTGACGCAGATCGCGGTGATCGGCTCGACGCCGCTGGTGGTCGTAGCCAGTGCGAAGGCGGTTGCGGCGAAAAACGCCGCCGAGCTGATTGCGATGCTCAAGGCCAAGCCGGGCGCGCTCAACTACGCATCATCGGGCAACGGCACCATCCTGCACCTGGCCGCGCAGATGTTCCTCGATGAGGCGAAAGTCGAGGCCAAGCACATTCCCTACAAGGGTGTGGGTCCGATGCTCACCGATCTGATCGGCGGCCAGGTCGAAATCGGCGTGCTCGCGCTGCCTTCGATCCAGCAGCATCTGAAGAGCGGCGCGTTGCGTGCCATCGGTGTCGGGGCAAAAGAGCGGTTAGCGGCGGCGCCCGATATTCCGACCATGGTCGAGCAAGGTTTGCCGGGCTATCTGGTCGAGGGCTGGTTCGCGGTGATCGGGCCGGCGAAGATGGCCGCGGCCGATGTGGCGCGCATCCACGCGGCGGTGAGTCAGGCGTTCGCCGCGCCGGAAGTGCGCGAAGCCATGGCCAAGCAGGGCAACACCATCAATGTCACTACGTCGCAGTTTGCCGCGCAGTTTTTCCGCAGCGA
>CADEDU010000126.1:10630-14878 GCA_902826155.1 uncultured beta proteobacterium | reverse complement strand
CTCGCATCGCATAGAATGGCCCGCCGCGCGACACTGATCTCGCGGCACCGCCAGTCCTCTCCAGAAAAACGATGCCGATTCGCCGCTGGCTGCTGTTCGCGCTGTTCACCGTCTCGGGTTTCGCCGGACTGATCTACGAGTCGTTGTGGACGCACTACCTCAAGCTGTTCCTGGGCCACGCGTCGTATGCGCAAACGCTCGTGCTGGCGTTGTTCATGGGCGGCATGGCCCTGGGCGCGTGGTTGGCGAGCCGACGCTCGCATCGCTGGAACAATCTGCTGCGCGCCTATGCATTGATCGAGGCGATCATTGGCATCGCGGCAATCGCCTTTCATGGCGTGTTCGTGACCACCACCGAGTGGGCATTCGCGAGCTGGCTGCCCAACGCCGGCAGCGAATCGCTTGCCGCCGCGATCAAGTGGACGCTTGCCACGCTGCTGATCCTGCCGCAGTCGATCCTGCTCGGCATGACCTTTCCGCTGGTGAGCGCCGGATTGCTCCGACGCCATCCGGAACGCCCAGGTGAGTCGATCGCACTGCTCTACTTCACCAACAGCCTGGGCGCGGCGATCGGCGTGCTGGCGAGCGGCTTCCTGCTGATCGACAAGTTGGGCCTGCCCGGTTCGATGCAATTGGCCGGCGGCATCAATCTCGGCCTGGCAGTGGTCGTTTGGTTGATCGCCCCCGGACGCGATCCGCGCGCGCTGGTTGACGAGCGGACCGATGCAGCACAGTACGGAGCGCCGGATGCGCCGCTGGCACTCATGCTGCTGATCGCGCTGTTGACCGGCACCGCTTCGTTCATCTACGAGATCGCGTGGATCCGCATGCTCTCACTGGTGCTGGGCGCATCGACGCATTCGTTCGAGTTGATGCTCTCGGCCTTCATCCTGGGCCTGGCGCTTGGCGGGCTGTGGGTACGCTGGCGCATCGACAATCTCAAGGCGCCGACCCTGTTCCTGGCGGGCGTGCAGATCGCCATGGGGTTGCTCGCGATCGCGACGCTGCCGCTCTACGACCGCATGTTCGATTTCATGCGCGCGGTCGTGGCCGGTCTGGCGCGCACCGATTCGGGCTACGACCTGTATCTCGCCGCCAGCCACGCGATCGCGCTTTTCATCATGCTGCCGGCGACGTTCTGCGCCGGCATGACCCTGCCGCTCATCACCTTCATGCTGCTGCGTGCCGGACATGGCGAACGCAGCATCGGCCGGGTGTATGCCGCCAACACCCTCGGCTCGATCATCGGCGTGGCGTTCGCCGCGCAGATCGGCATGCCCTGGCTCGGACTGAAGGGGCTCCTCGTCGTCGGCGCGGCACTCGACATCGCGCTGGGCATCGCGCTGCTCTGGCGTTTCGGTGCGCGCGCACGCTGGGTGACGACCGTGGCCGCGTCGGCGGCGTTCATGGCGATCGCGCTTCCGACCGGACTCGATCCGTACAAGATGGCATCCGGGGTATTCCGTCGTGGCGATCTGTACAGCGCCGCCGATGCTGAGCTGCTGTTCTATCGCGACGGCAAGACCACGTCGGTGAGTCTGCTCAAATTCCGCGACGATCTGAGCCTGCGCACCAACGGCAAGTCCGACGGCGCGGTCAACATGACCGACAGCGGCCCGCGCATCGCCGACGAGGTCACGATGGTGCTCACTGCCGCGGTACCGCTCGCGCATCGACCGGCCGCCACCGACGTGGCGATCATCGGCATCGGCACCGGCCTCACCTCGCACACGATGCTCAGTGCCGGCAGCGTCGAGCGGGTTGAGACGATCGAGATCGAGCCGCTCATGGCACAGGCCGCCCGGCAGTTCGCGCCGCGCAACGCCAACGTGTTCGCCGATCCGAAAAGCACGCTGGTGTTCGACGATGCCAAGACGCACTTTTCGACGGCGAATCGCAAGTACGACATCATCATCTCGGAACCCTCGAACCCGTGGGTGAGCGGGGTTGCGAGCCTGTTCACGCGCGAGTTCTACCGGCACGTGAAGCGCTACCTGAAACCGCAGGGTGTGCTCACGCAGTGGTTCCAGTTGTACGAGATCTCGCCGGAGCTGGTGGCCTCGGTGCTCCTCGCCCTGGGCGAGGAGTTTCCCGACTACGCGATCTATGCGGCCACCGACGCCGACATGCTGATCGTCGCGGGGGATTCGGCCGTCATCAACGCGCCCCTGGCCGACGTGTTCGACCGACCGGGTCTCGCCACCGAGCTTCGACGCGTGCACGTACGGTCGGTCGGCGACATCGAGCTGCGGCGTGTCGGTACCAAGCGGGTGCTCGCGCCGCTGTTCGCCGGATACGAAGTGCCGGCCAATTCCGACTACGCCCCGTATCTCGATCTGCACGCCGCGCGTCATCGGTTCATGCAGACCAGTGCGCGAGAGCTGATGAAGATCGGCCAGGACGGCGTACCGGTCGTGGCGATGCTCGATCGCGACAGCGACAAGCGACGCGCGCCTTCGCTCGATGGCGACGACTATCTGAACGCGATCGAGTTGCTGCGTCGTGCTTCCTATGCGCGCGACTTCCTGCTCAAGGACCAGCCGCCCGAGCCGCGCGGTATCCCGACGCAACTGCAGAAGGATCTCGAATTGATGCGCCTGCGCGGCGTCGATTGCCTCGATCCACAGCGCTTCGACGTGTGGCGGCAATCGGCCATGCAGATCGCGAAGCTCGTGAATTCGGCGCTCGCGCCGCAGGAGGCGAGCGCAATCTGGGACCGGCTGGCGCAGGCCTCATGCTCGGCGCAGGCAAGCGAGATCGATCGCGACTGGTTCACGCTCTATCGCGCCATCGCGACGCGCGACAACGGCACGGCGGGCGAGGTCGGCACGCGCATCCTCGAGCGTGGCGAGGCGCTCGGATCGACGCAGGTCCAGTACGTGCTCACAGCAGCGCTGAGTGGCCTGGTCGGCAGCGGCAAGCTCGATGAGGCGGTCAAGCTCTGGAACACGCACGCGAACAAGGCCGCGCGAGCCGGCATCGATCTCAATCTGCGCTTGCTCTACGCCCAGCTTGCGGCGGCAGGCAGGACGCAGTCACAGCGTCCGACGCAGTAGAAACAACTAAGCACCCCGGCGCATGCCGAGCTTCGGCGTGTCGGTGCGCACGTCGGCGTTCTGCGCGCGATGGCGCAGCGCGTTGTCGATGAGCACGATCGCCATCATCGCCTCGGCGATCGGCGCCGCGCGCATACCCACGCACGGATCGTGGCGCCCGGTGGTCGACACGGTGGTCGGCTTGCCGACTTTGTCGATCGAGCTGCGCGGCAGGCGAATGCTCGAAGTCGGTTTGAGCGCGATGCTCACCACAACGTCCTGCCCGGTGGAGATGCCACCGAGCACGCCGCCGGCATGGTTGGTGGCGAAACCCTCGGGGGTAAGCTCGTCGCCGTGCTCGCTGCCGCGCTGTTCGATGGCGCCGAACCCGGCGCCGATCTCCACGCCCTTCACCGCGTTGATGCCCATCATCGCGTGCGCCAGTTCGGCGTCGAGCCGGTCGTAGACCGGATCGCCCCACCCCACCGGCACGCCTTCGGCCACTACCGTGACGCGCGCGCCGCACGAATCGCCATCGCGGCGCAACTGATCCATGTAGCCCTCGAGCTGCTCGATCATCGAGGCGTTCGCCGCGAAGAACGGATTGCGGTGCACTTCATCCCACGACTCGAACGGGACCTTGTGCGGACCGAGTTGCGTGAGCGCGGCGCGGATCGTGATGCCGTAGCGCTCCTGCAACCACTTGCGGGCGATCGCACCGGCACCGACGCGCACGAGCGTCTCGCGTGCCGAAGCGCGTCCACCGCCGCGATAGTCGCGCACTCCGTACTTCTGCCAGTAGGTGTAGTCGGCGTGCCCGGGGCGGAACGTTTCTGCGATCGCGCCGTAGTCCTTGCTGCGCGCGTCCTCATTGCGCACCAGGAACGCGATCGGCGTACCGGCGGTCTTGCCTTCGAACACGCCGGACAGGATCTCGACCACGTCGGCTTCGCGCCGCTGCGTCACGTGCCGCGAAGTGCCCGGCTTGCGCCGATCGAGATCGCGCTGCAGATCCTCGGCGCTCAAGGCGAGTCCGGGCGGACAGCCATCCACGATGCCGACGTAGCCTGCGCCATGGCTCTCGCCGGCGGAGGTGACGGTGAACAATTTTCCGAAAGTGCTGCTGGCCATGTGACGTAATCGGTCGGCGAGTGCGCGATGTTCGATGTTACTTGGTCGCTGCGTCGTCGGCTGCCGAAGACGGCGATGTCGC
>CADEDU010000126.1:0-10530 GCA_902826155.1 uncultured beta proteobacterium | reverse complement strand
TCCGTCGTTCGCGGCGTCGAGGCCGCGAGTTGGCGCGAAAGCTTCCAGGCCATCAGGCCGAGAACCAGCACCCCGCCGATGATGCTTGCCCACAGCGCCCACAGTCTGGTCGGCGTCGACGGCGCGCGCGCAGCATCGCCCGAGATCGTGCGAACCGTTCCCTGCACCGTCGCGCTCGCCACCGGTTGCATGGCCGGCCCCTGCGCTTGGGCCTTGCCCGGTTCGAGTGCCTGATCGGAGCGATAGCCGGGGATGAGCGTGTCGATCCGATAGCTCGATGGCTCCGCGCGCGCGCTCCCGAACGCGAGCTGAAACGGCGTGCCACCACGCGCCACGAACACGAGCCGGTGAGGCACCCAGCCGATCGATGCGCTCAACGCGCCCAGGCCGATACCGCCGCCGCGCTGATCCACCCGCACGAGCCACTGACCGTCGGCAGTAAGCGGCACCGGTACCGGCGCACTGGTTACCTCGGTGCCGTCCTGCATCAGGCGATAGATCGTCGCGGTCGTGACGAAGCGCCATGAATCGCTGCTCCGGCTGCGCGTAAGGATCTCCACGACCGCAACCGTGTTCGATTGCGGCAAGGCGAATCGCAGTCGGTCGGCCGGAAAACGCCCACGCGTGTCGAACACGTACTCGCCGGGCTTGCCGGTGGGTGCCGCCACGAATTCCTTCCACTCGCGCGCCGGTTCGATCGGCCCGGTCGATAGCTCCGCTTCCACCGCACTCACTTCCAGCGCGCGGCGTTCGCCGGTCCAGCTGAGGCGCCAGTACTTGGCCTTGAGGGGGCTGAACTCGATGCGGTCCTGCCGCAGTTGCTGGCCGGCCGCTTCCAGGCGCACGATCGGTGCGCCGCTCACCACGGTGCGCCATGACCGCAGGTCGTCGCTCGACTCGACGCGAATGGAACTGGCCACGTTGCCGGGCATTGCTCCGATATCGATGCGCATGGCACGGATTGGCCGCTCGATCTGCGAAGTGTCGAGTACATAGCCGACGACGCGCTCGGTCGCGGTTGCGGGTCGGTCGGTCACTTCAAAGCGGAAGCGGTTGCCGTCGCGCTCGATCCGCGCGTTGAAGCCCTCGGTCGCCACCCCTGCAGGCGCCGTCAACACGAACGGCGTGAGCTGGATGGCGTCCGCCGGTGTTGGCTGCGTCGGCGCACGTGGCCGGAAGGCGTGCGGCACGATCTCGTTCGTACCGTTGAACACGCGCACGTCGCCCAGATCGGCACGGACGACACCTTCGTACAAGGCGCCGGGCACCGCCAGTTCGTAGAGCGCCTGCTTGCCGTCGACAGTCAGCTCGACGGAGGCGGCGAAATCCTGCAGTGTCTGCGCGCCCGCAATGCCCGCGACCAGCATTGCCCCCACAAGCAGCACACGCGCGAGCGGCAGGCAGTGGCTACACACGAACCGGCTCACGTATGTGCGCATGAAATCGTGTCTGAAAAAGTGCGGTCGATTCATCGGCTCGCCTCGGCTTGCATCGTGGAATCCTTGCGTTTCGGCGGCAGCGGCGCGAGATAACCGATCACCAGCATCAGCACACCGACGCCGATGAACGCGACGATGCGCTCGACCGTGGCACGCTGCGCCAGATCGAGCAGCAGCAGCTTCACCACGACCACGCCGAGCAACGCCGCACCGACGATCCACACCGTGCGATTGGCACGACGCATCGCGCCGAACATCAGCGCCATCGCGAGCAGCGACCAAGCGATCGCAAAGGTGGCCTGGGCGATTGCCGAGTTGAACATCGAGTCCAACTGGTAGCTCACCCCGCCGAAGTGATGCAGGCCGCGCATCAGGACGGTGTTGAACAGCACAAAGCCGATTGCCGCCAGCAGACCGAATGCGGCTTTCTCCGCGACGAACGCAGCCGGTGCAAGTCCCTCGCGGCGAGTGGTCTGGTACCAGATCGCCACCGCCAGCAGCGCGCCGATCTGCGCGATTTCCATGGGGTTGACGAGCGGCACGTAGGGCAGCGGACTCGCGTCGCCGTCGGAGCGCATGCACATGAACAACGTGAACAGCAGCATGATCACGATGATCGGCGCCAGGCCGAACCCGCGATAGGCGGCCTGCTGATCGCGCACCGGCCAGCCGATCCGGTCGCCGCGCACCGTGAGCATCAGGATCGTGGCGATCGGCACCGCCGCCCAAGCCACGACGTGCCAGGTGTCTGCGGCCTGCACCAGCAGATCGACCTGCGTGGCGATCTCGAACGCGACGAGCGCGACCAGCCACCACAGCGTTCCAGCGTGCCACAGCGAGACGACCTGCGCTGGCGTGCGCGCGGGTTGAATGTCCATGCGCCTCAACAGCCAGATCTGGACCGCCAGCGCAATCGGCCAGGCAAGCCAGCCGAAATTGGCGAGCGCGGATCGTGGCGCATCGAGGTCGGCGGCCAGCACCAGCGCAGCCGCGACGAGCAGACCGTGTGCAGCGATGTGCGGCGCTCGCCATGTTGCGCGGGCGCTGATCCATTCAGCCAACGCGGCTGACGCCGCAACGAACACGAGAAACACGTGGCGCTGCGCTGCGCCGTTGAATCGCGCATCGATCTCCTTGTGCCCGGCGAGGAGCCAGAACAACGCACCCCAGGCAAACATGACCGGTTCGACGATGCGCTCCCAAACGAGCACCTGGTCGCGATGTTTGAAGTACTGCCAGCTCGTGAACAACGCCGCGAGTGCAACCAGGGCGAACGACAACGTGTCGAAGCGGATGAATGCGCGCGACAGCACGCCCACGTCGAACACCATCGCACCGACCGCGGCGAACTGCACCAGCAGGCCGAACCAGCGCGCGAAGCGGTGGCGCTGGCGCAGCCCGATCCACACCAGTCCGGCGCCCTCGATCGCCCAAGCCGCCGACGTCCAACGTCCGGACAGCGCCAGCGGGATCGCCAACGTGGCGAAGATGATACCCAGCGCCAGATACGACTCCACGAGCAGGCGCCAGCGCTCACGCATGCGTTGCCACAGCGCCAGACCGAGAATGAGGTAGACGGCGCCGAGCACGATCGCGCTGATCGCCAGTCCGTACTCGGTATCGCGCAGCAGCGCCCACTGCATGCCGAAGCCGACGATCGGCACACCGAACACGAGCGTGCCATCGACGTAGGGCTGCAGCCGGTTGGCTTGCAGTCGCGCGAACAGCATCGGGATCACCAGGTACAAGACGAAGTGGAACAGCAGGAACGGCTCGGTCGTCCAGAAGTGCTCAGGTCGATACGAGCGCTCGCCCCAGAGCAGCGCGATGACGAAAGTGAACACGAAGCCCAGCACATTCAACGAGCGCCACGCCTTGAACCAGGCGATGCCGAGGATGCCCACGTTCAACAGCGCGTAGTACGTGAACAGCATCACGTGGTTGCCGGATCCGGTGGATGCGAGCACGGGCGCGAAGAACCCGCCTGCGGTGCCAAGCACTGCGAGCACCAATGCGTCTTGCAGGACCGCCAGCGCCGCGGCAAGCAGCGCGATCACCAGCAACGTGACGAACGCCGGGCCGGCAGGAATCAGCGGCCAGATCCGGAATGCGCCGAACACCGTGAGATAGAGCAATCCGACCGCCCCGCCCTGCAACACCAGCGCGTAATCGCGTCGCTTCGTGCGCAACGTCCAACCCAACCCGAGCAGTACCGCGGCGGCGATCGCCACGCCAATCAGCCGATACTCGATCGGTACGTGGACGCGGTCGTACGCGTACTTGAGCAGAAAAGCGACGCCGAGAAACAGGATGACCACGCCGATGCGCACGACCGCGTTCTCGCCGAACAGCCAACGCCACAGGCGCGTACCGAGGCTCGGTCCTGCGCTCGTTGTACGGGGCCGGGCCGGTACCTTGACCAGATCGGGACGGATCGGCTCCGCGTCGGCACCTGCCATCGCCGGCATGGTTGGCGGCTCGGGCTGCAGCGCAGCTTGATCGCTTTCGACTGCGCTGCGCTCGGCCATGGTCGGCAGCGGCGGCGGCTCCATCGACATCGCAGCAGCACCGGCCGCCTGTTCGGCAGGTTCGCTCGAGGCATCGGACGTCGGATTGATCGTTGCCGCAGCCGGCGCCGGTGCAGCCTCGACGCGTCGCTCCGTGGTCAGCGCACCCACGCGAGCATTGAGTCGATCGACTTCGCGCCGCAACCGCTCGACTTCAGCCTGCAACGGATTGGCGCCACGCTGTGCGATCACGTTTCCCAGCAGCGCGCCGACCAGCGCGCCCCACAGCCAATACGCTCGCCCGACCATCTCGCCGAGCAGCGCGCCTACGATCAAACCACCCCAGAGCCAGTACACGTCTCGTCTCCCTTGACGCGCCTCAGCGCGCCTCGCCTCGCAACGCCAACACCTTCTCCTGCAACGACTCCGCCGTCACCCGCTCCGGTGCCCACGGCGCATCCGCCACCAGACCGATGCGCGACCAAATCCCGCGACGAAACGGTCGGCTCATTGCTCGCCCGCCCATGCGGCTGAAGTAGCTGCCCCACAGACCGCGCAGCGCCATCGGTACCACCGGCACCGGCGTGCGCTCGATGATGCGCGTGACACCGTTGCGGAACGGATAGAGCGCACCGGTATCGGTGATGCGCCCCTCCGGAAAGATCCCGACGAGCTCGCCCGCTTCGAGCGCGCGCGCGACCTCGTCGAATGCGCGCTCCAGACGGGTCGGATCTTCCTTGGCCGAAGCAATCGGAATTGCACGGCTGGTGCGGAAGATGAAGTTGAGGACCGGAACCTTGAAGATGTTGTGATCCATCACGAAGCGCACCGGCCGACGCACAACGCCCATGATGATCACCGCATCGGCGAAGCTCACGTGATTGCAGATGAGCAGCGCGGGGCCGGTCTCGGGGATGTGCTGCAGGCCGCTTTTGTCGACCCGATACACGGTATGGATCAGCAGCCACGCCAGGAACCGCATCAGGAATTCCGGCACCAGCGTGAAGATATAGATCGCGACCAGGGCGTTCAGGAACGCTGTGACCAGGATCAGCTGCGGAATGCTCAGCCCGAGCTGCAGCAATCCGGCGCCGAACACCGCCGCGACCACCATGAACGCCGCGTTCATGATGTTGTTGCCGGCGATCACGCGCGACTGGTGCGACGCTTCCGTGCGCGTCTGCACCAGCGCGTAGAGCGGCACGATGTAGAAGCCGCCGAACATGCCGATCAGCAGCAGGTCGGCGAGGATGCGCCAGTTGCCCGGCACGGCGAGGAACTCGCGCGCAACGATCGCCTCGCGGCCAGCCGGCGCCAATCCGCTCGGACTGGCAAAGAACAGATCGAGTGCGAACAAGGTGAGTCCGATCGCACCGAACGGCACCAGCCCGATTTCCACCTTGTGGCCGGACATGCGCTCGCACAGCAGCGAGCCCGCGCCGATCCCCACGGAAAACACGGTGAGCAGCACCACGAATACCGACGCATCGCCGCCGATATAGGCCTTGGAAAAGTTCGGCATCTGCGCGAGGAACAGCGCGCCGTAGAACCAGAACCAGGAGATGCCGAGGATCGACAGGAACACCGCGCGGTTGCGGCGGATGAACTGGAAGGTGCGCCACGTCTCGGTGAACGGGTTCCAGTCGATGCGCAGCTCGGGCGAGGGGGCTGCCGCGTTGGGAATGAGCCGACATGCGAAGTAGCCCGCGATGGCGAGCACGATCGTCACGATGCCTACCACCGCACTCGAGCCTGCGGGCGATGCGGTAAGCAGGCCGCCACCGATCGAACCGATGAGGATCGCCAGGAACGTTCCGCTCTCGATCCACGCGTTGCCGCCGACGAGCTCTTCCTTGCGCAGATGCTGCGGCAGGATCGAGTACTTGACCGGCCCGAAGAACGTCGAGTGCACGCCCATCAGGAACAGCGCGGCAAGCAGCGCCCATAGATTGCGTGTCGCGAAGCCGATCGCGCCGAGGGTCATGATGGCGATCTCGCACAGCTTGATGATGCGGATGATGCGCGTCTTCTCGAACTTGTCTGCCAGCTGGCCCGCCGTGGCCGAGAACAGGAAGAACGGCAGGATGAACAGGCCATTGGCCAGATTGACCAGCACGCCCGCATCGAGCGTGGTGAGGGAAGCGGCCTGGAACGTCAGCAGCGCCACCAGCGCCTGCTTGAACACGTTGTCGTTGAGCGCGCCGAGGAACTGGGTGCAGAAGAACGGCAGAAACCGCCGCTCGCGGAGCAGTCCGAACTGACTGCCTTCCTTGTCTAGAGGTTCGCTTGCCTGCATCGATGCTGTGCCTTATCGGATACCGAACCACCCACGGAGACCGAACCGCTCGGTGCAAAACCCGCCACTGAACCGGAGCGCGGACGAACCGTCAAAGTGTGCCGCTGGAGCGCGGCGACTTTCTTCACCTGAGCGAATCGGATCAGATGCCGCGTCCTGGAGCAGCAGCGAACAATGCGCGCGTCTCGAACACGGAGTTGGACAAGCGCCGGCCGCCCCAGCGTAAGTGGCGCTTGAGCAGGAAGTCGAACATCAGCGGGTTGTGCTGGCGCACTTCGCGCAGCACCGGCACGACCTCGGCCGCGAGGAATCCATCCCGCACCAGCCCGTCGATAGACACCACCGGGAGAATTCCAGGCAGCGGATAGTCCGATCCATGCACGAGCCTGTCATGCCAGTCGGTCTGCTCGATCACCTCGGCCAGTGACGGCCCGACCCGATTGCGCAGGATCATCGCCGACACGTCGCCGAAGAGGCGCCCGCGGTAACGCTCCTCGCTCATCAAGCGTCGGAACAACGCGAAGCTGGGCACGCGCGGGCCGTCCGGACCGACGTCGAGATCGACGTCATCGCCAAGCGACGCACAGTGCGCCACGATCACTTTCACGCCCTGATCCAGCGCGCGCCGCAGGCGTAGCGGATTGCCGTAAGCCTGACCCTCAGGCGAATGCACCGCCTGTTCGTAGCCCGCATGCGTGATCAGCGGCAGCCCGAAGCGGGCCATCGCCGCATAGAACGCATCACAACGCGCTGCCGCCGGATCGATCTGCATCGCGTTCGGCAGCCACTTCACAGCGCGGGCGCCATTCTGTACCGCATGGGTCAGCCGCTCGAGCGCGTCGGTTCGATACGGGTGAATCGACGCCGCCCACTCGAAATGCGTCGGATTGGCCCGGGCCACTGAGGCAGCGTACGCATCGGGCACCTTGAACATGGTCTGATCGAGCAGTTCCCTGCCCTGCGCATCGACCGCGCAATCGAAGGCGAACAACATCGCCTTGAACCCCGGCCGCATCGCCTCGACCAGGTTGAGCAGGCGCGCTGCGAACGTCTGATCGATGCGTCCCGGTGTGTCGTGTACGCAACCGGCATTGAGATAGAAGAGATAGCGCGCGTAGAGCAACGGATTCGCCGGCCGCGACATCTCCGGGTTGACGTAGATGCCGCTGCCCGAGTCGCCGGTGCCGACCAGATGCACGTGCGTATCCCAGACGTTGACGGGATCGAGCCCGTCCCAGGCTGCGCGCACGTGCGGGTGATCGAGGAGCGCAGCGGGCAACTGCGCGCGACACTCGTTGCGCAAGCCTTGCTCGGGCCAGAACCGCAGTGCCGAGCATGCTCCGACCGAGAGCATTGCAGCCGCGGACCCGCCGATCATCCAGCGGCGTCGTGAGAACGGACCGGGCTGGCGCCCGTCGGAATCAGAAGACATCAGGTCGATGCATCGCGAACCGACAACACGCCGACGGACGAACCGCGCGAACTCACTCCGGCCAGTTCTTGATGTAGCCCTTGAGCATGCGATTCTCGAAGCTCTGCTCCTCCAGAACCGCCTTGGCCACGTCGTGGAACGAAAGCACGCCGACGAGGACGTTGCCTTCCATCACCGGCACGTAACGACAATGCGCTTCGAGCATGATCCGCCGCAGTTCATCGACCTCGATGTCCGGGCCGACGATGGTCGGCTGCCGCACCATCACCTCCTCGACCCGCAGCGACGCCAGCTTGGCGCCAGCGCCACTCACGGCCTCGAGCACTTCGCGAAACGTGAGCATCCCTACAAGGCGGCCGTGATCCATCACCACCAGCGAGCCGATGTCGTTCTGCACCATCGTGTCGATGCCCTCGGCGAGCTGCGCCGCCGGCCCGATGGTGAACAGCACATTGCCTTTGATCCGCAGAATTTCCTTGGTGTACATGTCGGAACTCCTTGGGGATTACGCAACTTCCGCCTGAACGGACAACGGAAACTGGCGCCCGGCGCGCGAAGCTGGGGGCGATCGATGGTCGCGACCGGGGCTTGAAAATCCCGACAAATCAAGACTTTTAGCATGCTAGCACGCACCTTCCGGCGGCTCACCAGCGGAAGCGCTTTGCGCCCGCGGCGGATTGGGCTAGCATTGAAACTCATCCGGCTGGCCCCATCTGAAGTTCTCCGTTCCAGGCCGCCCAGCACCCGAGCAAAAAAATGGCGTTCCGGTCCGCATCGGACCGAAGCCGGGCTGGGACGCATCCACACCGTATCGTGCGCCGGACGAGCCATCCGTACCGTTCTTCAATTTGCCGAGATCGACCCCACCATGGCGAGCAACCTCATCCAACACGTGACAGACACGAGCTTCGATCCCGACGTTCTCAAGTCCGACGTGCCGGTCCTGGTCGACTACTGGGCCGAGTGGTGCGGCCCGTGTCGCGCGATCGCGCCTGTTCTGGAAGACGTGGCCAAGGACTACGAAGGGCGCATCAAAGTCGCCAAGATGAATGTCGACGAGAACCCTGAGGTGCCGCGCAAGTACAACATCCGCGCCATCCCGACGCTCATGCTGTTCAAGAACGGCAACCTGGAAGCCACCAAGATGGGCGCAATGTCCAAGTCCCAGCTGACCGCGTTTCTCGACAGCAATATCTGATTCCCGATCGAGCGGGCGCGCAACGCCGCCCGCGGCGGCCGCCCCCGACCAGCCGCCGCCCCGTCGATTCCACGAACCGATTCCGCCGATCCAACCTCCCGTCTTTTTTCTGGCCATTCCCGTTCGTCATCTCGAACCACTTCCCTCGCACCCAAGGAATGTCTGAACAAGGGGGCTCGCCCCCTCGTAACTCCCCGAAAAGTATGAGTCCTCCGCATCACCGCGATAGGTTACGCGGAGGATTCCCAAGGAATGTCTGAACAAGGGGGCTCCTCCCCCTCGTAACCGCCCGGAAAGCAAGGGCCCTCCGCACCAATGAAACAGGTCGTGCGGAGCTTCCCCGGGTCTTTTTCATCTCCAAGCGCGGTCGGTCCGCTAATAACGGCCCACCGGAAACGAGAGTCCAATGAGCAGAATGCGGAGACGCCGGTCTTCCGCCCGGCACGGCGACGGCCAGCAGAGCCAGCCGCAGCAGCAGCAAGGTGGCCAGCATCGTCAGCACCAGCGCGGGCAAGGCGGAAACCACGGGGGACAAACCGGTCACAACCATCCGTTGGGGCCATTCCCTGATGACGATTTCGATCGTGACGATGCCGCGTACGAGTCCTCGCCCAATCCGGGCGGACCGTCGATGCACCTGTCGGAGCTCAAGGCGCTGCACGTTACGCAGCTGATCGAGCTTGCCGCGCAGCATGCGGTCGACGGCGCCAACCGGATGCGCAAGCAGGAGCTGATCTTCGCCCTGCTGAAGAACCGGGCCCGCAAAGGCGAAAGCATCTACGGTGACGGGACGCTGGAAGTCCTGCCCGACGGTTTCGGCTTCCTGCGCTCGCCCGAAACGTCGTATCTGGCCAGCACCGACGACATCTACGTCAGCCCGTCGCAGATCCGTCGCTTCAATCTGCACACCGGCGACACCATCGAAGGCGAGATCCGCACTCCGAAAGACGGCGAGCGCTACTTCGCGCTGGTCAAGGTCGACCGGGTCAACCACGAGCCGCCCGAGAACTCCAAGAACAAGATCCTGTTCGAGAACCTCACGCCTCTCCATCCGGAAACGCAGATGCGTCTGGAACGGGAGATCAAGGCGGAGGAGAACATCACCAGCCGCATCATCGACATCATCGCGCCGATCGGCAAAGGCCAGCGCGGTCTGATCGTGTCGCCGCCGAAAGCCGGCAAGACGGTGATGCTGCAGCACATGGCGCACGCCATCACTGCCAACAATCCGGACATCTCGCTGATCGTGCTGCTCATCGACGAGCGCCCCGAGGAGGTGACCGAGATGCAGCGCACTGTGCGCGGCGAGGTGGTGGCCTCCACGTTCGATGAACCGGCGCAGCGCCACGTGCAGGTCGCCGAGATGGTGATCGAGAAGGCCAAGCGCCTGGTGGAGCACAAGAAAGACGTCGTGATCCTGCTCGACTCGATCACCCGTCTGGCGCGCGCCTACAACACCGTGGTTCCGGCCTCGGGCAAGGTGCTCACCGGCGGTGTCGATGCCAATGCACTGCAACGACCGAAACGCTTCTTCGGCGCGGCGCGCAACATCGAGGAAGGCGGCTCCCTCACGATCCTCGCCACCGCGCTCATCGATACCGGTTCGCGCATGGACGACGTGATCTACGAGGAGTTCAAGGGCACCGGCAACATGGAGA
>CADEDU010000125.1 GCA_902826155.1 uncultured beta proteobacterium | reverse complement strand
GTGTTCCAGCGGCCCTTGGTGATGCCGATCGTGAACATGACGAAGAACGAGTACAGCCCGGTCTTCTCGACGATGACGCCATGCTCGGCCAGATACTTAGTGACCACCGCGGCGGGCACGCCCCACGGCGCGAACTTGCCGTTGATGTCCAGGCCCGGCGTGACGATCGTGGCCTTGATCGGGTCGAGCATATTGAAGTTGGGCTCGAGCTTGCCGAACCCGTGCCAGCGCTCGCCGTTGCGCAGGAACCACTCCTCGCGCCGGCCGATGCTCGAATCGGCGAACTCCTTCGGCCCCCACACCTGAAACCACCAGTCCTTGCCGAACTCGGCGTCGACCTTGCGCATCGCGCGGCGAAATTCGAGCGATTCGTAGATCGACTCTTCGACCAGCGCGGTGCCGCCGGGCGGCTCCATCATCGCCGCCGCGACGTCGCACGAGGCGATGATCGCGTACTGCGGGCTGGTCGAGGTGTGCATCAGGAATGCTTCGTTGAAGCTGTCGCGATCGAGCTTGCGCGCCTCGGAGTCCTGCACCAGGATCATCGAGGCCTGCGACAGCCCCGCCAGCAGCTTGTGGGTCGATTGCGTGGCGAACACCATCGATTCCTTGCTGCGCGGCCGGTTGGGGCCGATGGCGTGGAACTCGTGATAGAACGGGTGGAACGTGGCGTGCGGCAGCCACGCTTCGTCGAAGTGCAGATTCTCGATGTAGTCGCCAACCGTCTGCTTGATGCGCTCGACGTTGTACATCACGCCGTCGTAGGTGGATTGGGTGATGGTCATCACCCGCGGCCGCGCCGCCTTGTCCCTGATCAGCGGGTTGGCGTTGATCTTGCGCTGGATGTTGGCGGGCTCGAATTCCTCGCGCGGAATCGGACCGATGATGCCCAGGTGATTGCGCGTGGGCTGCAGGAAGATCGGGATCGTCCCGGTCATCATCAGCGCGTGCAGGATCGACTTGTGGCAGTTGCGGTCCACCAGCACGATATCGTCGGTGCCGACCGCCGAGTGCCACACGATCTTGTTCGAGGTCGAGGTGCCGTTGGTGACGAAGAACAGGTGATCGCAATTGAAGATGCGCGCCGCGTTCTTCTCCGCTGCGGCCACCGGACCGGTGTGATCGAGCAGCTGGCCCAGCTCGTCCACCGCGTTGCACACGTCGGCCCGCAGCATGTTCTCGCCGAAGAACTGGTGGAACATCTGCCCCACCGGGCTCTTCAGGAACGCCACGCCGCCCGAATGCCCCGGGCAGTGCCATGAATACGATCCGTCGTTGGCGTAATGCACCAACGCCTTGAAGAACGGCGGGGCGAGCGAGTTCAGATAGTTGGTGGACTCACGGATGATGTAGCGCGCCACGAACTCCGGCGTGTCCTCGAACATGTGAATGAAGCCGTGCAGCTCCTTCAGGATGTCGTTGGGGATGTGCTTTGAGGTGCGCGTCTCGCCGAACAGGAAGATCGGGATGTCGGCATTGCGCCGGCGCGTCTCCACGATGAAGTTCTTCAGATCGTGCAGCGCCTTGCTCTCGGCGCCGTCTTCGTTGATCTCCTCGTCGTCGATCGACACGATGAACGCCGAGGCGCGCGCCGCCTGGTTGGCCACCATCGTCACGTCGACGTAGGTGAAGCCGCCCACCACCTCCCAGCCCTGCTCCTCGATCGCCTTGGCGAGCGCGCGGATGCCCAAGCCGCTGGACGAGTCGGCCTTCCAGTCTTCGTCGATGATGACTACGGGGAAGCGAAATTTCATGGCGGGGCGGGAAGGTGGAGAGTGGTCGAACGCGGGGCCGATTCTAGTGGCGAGCGATGATGCCGAACACAACAAATGTTCAGGAGCGCGCGCGACAGGCACCGGCGCACACGCTGCGCCGCAAAGCAGGCCCCCTCCCTTTCTAGCCGCGAAGCGGCGCGAGAGAGGGAGCGCGGGGGGCGGGAGAGCGCCTCGGGTTGGCGGGGGGCGGGAGAGCGACCGCCTACCGCCCTTGCCAAACGGGCTTGCGCTTCTCGAGAAATGCCTGACGCCCTTCCTTGAAGTCCTCGCTGTCCAGGCAGCGATCGATCGCGGCTTGCACGGCGCTGAATTCGCGCTCACGCGGCTCGCGCAGTTCTTCGAGGACCGAGCGCTTGGCGGCCATCAGCGTGAGCGGCGCGTTGGCGGCGATCTGCGCGCAGTAGGTGGCAATGTGCGCGTCGAGCTCGGCGGCCGGGATGACGCGCGACACGAACCCCATGCGCAGCGCCTCGGCCGCATCGAACTTGCGCGCCGAGAAGAAGATATCGAGCGTGTTCTGCGGCCCGATCAGCTGGATGTAGTGCCGCACCCCGGCATGCGAGTAGCCCACGCCCAGGCGCGCCGCCGGCATCGCGAATACGGCGTCGTCGGCGCAGATGCGCACGTCGCACGCGGCCGCCAGCCCCAGCCCACCACCCATGCAGATGCCGCGGATCTTGGCGATCACCGGCTTGCGGCACGCCATCGGTGCCATGTACGGGCCGCGGCGCTCCAGCGGCACTTCATCGGGATCGGCGTGTTTGATCCGCCCGATCTTGCCGATATCAGCGCCGGACACGAACGCCTTGTCGCCCGCGCCGGTCAGCACGATCACGCGAACGGTGTCGTCGGCATCCGCCGTATCCAACGCGTCTTTCAACTGGTCCCACATCTCCGGCGTGACCGCGTTGTGCTTGGCCGGATTGGAGATCGTGATCGTCGCCACCGCGCCATCACGATTCGACAGAACTTGCGCCATCAGGTTTGCTCCAGGTGTCCCACGCGCGATCCGCGTTGATCGCAATGCTAAGCTTGATCGCTCCTCTTTTTGCAGGCTCGCCATGAATCTTCAGCTCAGCGTCGCGCTCACCGACAATCCGCGCACCCGGCCGATCCTGCAAGGCCGCGTCAAGCCCGACGGCATCGACCTCACCTGCACGGTGCTGCACCCTTCGGAGATGTTCTGGCGCATGCTGAAATTCGCCGACTTCGACGCCAGCGAGATGTCGATGTCCTCCTTGATGATGGCCACGCTGCGCGGCGACGATCGGTTCGTGGGGCTGCCGGTGTTCACGACGCGCCATTTCTTTCAGACGTGGGCGCTCATTCGCAAAGGCGCCGGCATCGAGCGCCCCGAAGACCTCAAAGGCAAGCGCGTCGGCGTGCCCGAGTACCAGCAGACCGCGGCGCTGTGGACGCGCGGCATCCTGCAGCACGATTTCGGAGTGGCGCCCAAGGACATGGAATTCTTCATGGAGCGGGTGCCCTCGCACAGCCACGGCGGCACGGTCGGCTTCAAGCCGCCGCCGGGAGTGACGGTGAACCAGATCCCGCCGGAGAAGAACATCGGCTCGATGCTGCTTGCCGGCGAGCTCGACGCGACGCTGCTCTATCTGTCGCAGCCCAATCTGGTCGATCGCAGCCATGTCGATCTGTCGAATCACCCGAACTTCCGGCCGCTGTTTGCCGATGCCGCTGCCGAGGGCCATCGCTACTACACCAAGACCGGCCTCTATCCGATCAACCACGGCATGGTGATGCGCCGCTCAGTCGCGGAGAAACATCCCTGGGCGGTGCTCAATCTGTTCAAGGCGTTCCAGCAGGCCAACGCCATCGCCAACGGCGAGCGCCTGGAGCACATCGAGTACTACGTCGCCGCGGGGATGGTGCCGAAAGACGTCGAAGCCGCGATGCACAAGCCGGTGGTGAATCACGGCATCAAGGCCAATCGCGCAGTATTGGAAACCGCGGCCCGCTATTCGCACGAGCAGGGGCTGACGCCGCGAGTCATCCAGCTCGAAGAAGTGTTCGCACCCAGCACAATGGACCAATAAGGGATCAATGAGGGAGCAGTAACGATGAAACGCAGTGTCGATCGCATTCTCACCACCCACGTCGGCAGCCTGATCCGGCCGCCCGAAATCCTCGAATTTCTGCGCGCCAAGCAGCAAGGCAAACCCGTTGACCCAGCGGCGCACGCACTGGCGTTGAAGACGAGCGTCGCGAAGGTGGTGCAGCAGCAGGCTGCCGCCGGCATCGACGTGGTGAGTGACGGCGAGTTCGGCAAAGCGATCAGCTGGTCGCAGTACGCGCTCGAGCGGCTCAGCGGCTTCGAGCGCCGGCCGATCAAGCCCGGCAGCGTCAATCCGTTCACGCGCGGCGCCGACCGCGCACGCTTCGCCGAGTTCTACGCCGAGATGGACGCTCGCGACGGCGTGGCCACCCAGACCGACTCGGTGTGCGTCGGCCCGATCGCGTACACCGGTCAGGCCGCGCTGCAGCAGGACATCGACGATCTGAAAGCCGCCCTCGCAACGACGAACGTCGCCGAGGGATTCCTGCCCGTGGCCGCGCCCTCGAGCGTCATTCCCGATCGCAAGAACGAGTACTACGCGAGCGACGAGAAGTGTCTGGAGGCGATCGCCGAGGCGATGCGCACCGAGTACCGCATGATCGTCGACAGCGGGCTGGTGCTGCAGCTCGACGACGCACGCGCGGCGGTCACGTACGACCGCATGGTGCCGCCGGGCACGCTCGCAGAGTTTCGCAGCTGGCTCGACCGCCACACCGAAGTGCTCAATCACGCGCTCGACGGACTGCCCGAGGACAAGATCCGCTATCACGTGTGCTGGGGCAGCTGGCCGGGGCCGCACACCACCGACGTGCCGCTGAAGGACATCGTCGACATCGTGCTCAAGGTTAAAGCGGGCGCGTATCTGATCGAGGGCGCCAATCCGCGGCACGAACACGAGTGGCGCGTGTGGAAAGACGTGAAGCTGCCCGCAGGCAAGGTGCTGGTGCCCGGCGTGATCAGTCACGCGACCAACGTGGTCGAACACCCGGAGCTGGTCGCCCAGCGGCTGGAGCGCTACGCCAGCGTCGTGGGCCGCGAAAACCTGATGGGTGGGACCGATTGCGGCTTCGCGCAGGGGCCGTTCCACCGGCGCGTGCACCCGAGCATCATGTGGGCGAAGTTCGAAGCGCTGGCCGAAGGCGCGCGCCTCGCGAGCAAGGCGTTGTGGGGGCGCTAGCGCAACGGGCTACGCAGCGTCC
The DNA here is from genome assembly GCA_902826155.1 of uncultured beta proteobacterium. The sequence goes on along the minus strand of CADEDU010000125.1, from coordinate 9,865 downwards.
CACTTCGGACTGTGCGGCGGATCGACGATCCGTTTGCCGCGGGCCTGCGCCGAAATGGCCGCCATCTCCTCACCGGTGAGCGTGAAGTCGAGGACGTGCAGGTTTTCGCGCAGCTGTTCGACATTCAACGCGCCCGGAATGGCGACCACCCGTTCCTGCTGCACGATCCAGCGCAGCGCGATCTGCGCCACGCTCAGCCGTCGCTGCCCGGCGATCTCCTTCATCACCGGATCGTCCAACACCGCGCCGCGGGCGAGCGGCGAATGGGCGATCAGCACCAGCCCTTGCGCGCGCATCAGATCCAGCAGCGCGCGCTGGTTCAGGTGGGGGTGATACTCAACCTGGTTGGCAGACAGGTTGCCGACTATTGCCAGCGCCTGACGCAACAACGCGATCGGGAAGTTCGACACGCCGATCGTGCGCGCTTTGCCTTGTTTGCGCAGCTTGTCGAACTCACCGAGCGCCCACTCCAGCGAGACGTCCGGGCGGGGCCAGTGCATCAATAGCAGATCGACATAGTCGGTCTGCAACATGCGCAGGCTCTTGTCCAACTCGAGCGCAATGTCGGGCTGCGGCGGGGTCTTGGGATGCAGCAACTTCGTCGTGACCCAGATGTCGGCACGCGCAACCGACGAACGCTTGAGCGCGCGACCGACCGCTTCCTCGTTGCCGTAGAACCGCGAGGTATCGATGTAGCGGTAGCCCTCGGCGAGCGCCGCCTCGATCAGCGCGCTGCCCTCATCGCCGACCGTGCCAAGCGTTCCGAAGCCGATGCCGGGCATCGAGTACTGCCCCAAACGTTCCAGGTCCATGCCAGCGTCTCGCTTTCAGGTTCGCGCAAGTCTCATGATGGCTGCAATCTATGCGGCGCTGAGCGCATCCGTCAATCGCGACGGAACAACGCCCGGCTGCAACAGCGTGCGCGAAGCCAACGTCCGATGCAAGCATGCGAGTTGCGTGCCGCACTCGTACACTTCGCACAACCACTCGTAGACTTCGCGCAGCAACTGCTTCGTCCCGGCTTGCTTCGTCCCACTTGCTTCGTCCGCGCTCGTTCGCACTTCTCGGCTCAAAGGTCCGCGCCATGATCCAGCCCAAACTCGACATCTTCCCGCACATCTTTCCGGTGGAATTCTTCGATCGGCTCAAACAGCTTGCGGCCGGCAATGCGGGGCTCGCTGCCAACGTCAAACGCTGGCTGAACATTCCGGTGCTGTGGGATCTCGACGCGCGCATCCGCATGATGAAGCGCTATCCGGGCTACAAGCAGATCCTTACGCTGTCGATGCCGCCGATCGAGCTTCTCGGTGGCCCGGCGGAAACGCCCGAGCTCGCACGCATTGCCAACGACGGCATGGCGCGGATCGTGGCGCAGCACCCCAACCTCTTCCCCGCCTTCGTCGCGTCGCTGCCGATGAACAACGTGCCCGCCGCCATGCAGGAGATCGATCGCGCGATCGGCACGCTCGGCGCGAAGGGCATTCAGATCTTCACCAACGTGAACGGGCGTCCGCTCGACGAGCCGGAGTTCCTGCCGATCTTCGAGCGCATGACCCATCACTACGATCTGCCGATCTGGGTGCACCCGGCGCGCACCGCGAAGTTTCTCGACTATCCGGGCGAGGCCAAGTCGAAGTACGAGATCTACTGGCTGTTCGGCTGGCCGTACGAGACGAGCGCGTTCATGGCACGGCTGGTGTTCTCCGGAATGATGGAGAAGATGCCGAACCTGCGGATCATCACCCACCACCTGGGCGCCATGGCGCCGTTCTTCGATGCGCGCATCGGCCTGGGCATGGACCAGCTCGGCTCACGCACCACCGACGAGGACTACACGCTCATCCTCAAGCGCATGGCGCACCGGCCGGTCGATTACTTCAAGCGCTTCTACGGCGACACGTCGGTGAACGGCTCGGCTTCGGCGATTCGCTGCGGGCTGGATTTCTTCGGCGCCGACAAGGTTCTGTTCGGCACCGACTGCCCGTTCGATCCGGAGGGCGGGCCGATGTTCATCCGCGAGACGATCAAGGCGCTCGATACGATGAAGCTTCGCGAGGGCGATCGACGCAAGATCTACTTCGGCAATGCGATCCGGCTGCTGCGGCTGGAACTTCCCGTTGCGAAGCAACCCAAAGCGGTGAAGAAATCCAAGGCGGCGAAACCAGCACAGCGGCAAACGGCCAAGGCGGGCAGCGCGGCCCGAGCGCGCAAGACAGTGCGAGCGCGCTGAATCGGTTCGTAAATGTGGCGAATCGCGACTGATCCGAATCGCGACTGAGATGCATCACAGATCAGTGAAGCATTGTTTGACTGCACTGGCCGCGCTCGCCTCAATTGCCGTCGCCCCGGCGTGGGCCGCGCGCCCCTTCGTCACCGACGATGCGCGCCTGACCACCGCGCGCAGTTGCCAGCTCGAAAGCTGGATGCGCGTCTATCCCGACAGCCGCGAACTGTGGGCGCTGCCCGCATGCAATCCGACGGGCAATCTGGAATTCACGCTGGGGGGCGGGCGAGCGAAGACCGAAGGACAACCCACGACCGTCGATTACGTGCTGCAAGCCAAGACGTTGTTTCGCGAGTTGCAGACCAACGACTGGGCGTGGGGGTTGGCGGTGGGCACGGTGCGGCATCCCGAGATCCATCCGGGGCCGAATCTGCTCGGCAATACCTACGCGTACGTGCCGATCTCGAAATCGCTGTTCGATGACCGGGTGGTGCTCCATACCAACCTGGGCTGGCTCCGCGATCGCGCCAGCAGGCGACAGAATCTGACCTTCGGAATCGGCGCCGAGTATCAGTTGACCGGTCGGTTGCTCGCGATCGTCGAGACGTTCGGAGATCACCGCAACCGCCCGTACTGGCAGACCGGCGCGCGCTTCGCGATCGTCCCCAATCGGGTTCAGGTCGACATGACGATCGGTAAGCAGTTCGACGGGCCGCGTGAAGGACGGTGGATGTCGTTCGGGTTGCGGCTCACGCCGGATCGGTTGTTCTAGCTCCCGCGCAATTTCGGCGCTTTGCTACGGGTGATAAGTCCGCTCGGGTCGGCAACTTCGAGCGACCAGCGCGGCCGAACGGCTGCGCCTACTCCTTGCGCGCCGTGCTTCTCCGATACGAAAACGTCTGCTCCGCCCCCGTGATGAACTCGAGCAGCGCCGGCCTGCCCTCCTCGTTCTGCCGGCGCGCACGCACGATCGCCTCGGCGATCTGTCCGGGCTGTTCCACCCGCTCGCTCCAACCGCCGAGTTCGCGCGCGATGTTGGCGTAGTTGCCGCCGATCTTCAGCGTGCCGTAGCGCGGGCCCGACACTTTCAGGTGGTCGATCTCGATCGCCATCATCGAGTTGTTGAACACGACGGTGGTGATCGGGATCTGGCAGCGCACCGCGGTCTCGAAATCAAGCCCGGTCATGCCGAACGCCGCATCGCCCATGAAGTTCACGCAGAACTTGTCGGGCTTGGCCACCTTGGCGCCGAGGGTCAGGCCGAGCCCGGTGCCGAGCGCATGCGATTTGCCCCAGCCGATGTAGCCGTTGGGCGTGGTGGCCTGATAGAACGGCATGATCTGATCGCGCGGGCTGCCCGAATCGTGTGTGACGATCGCCTCGGCCGGCGGCACCACGCGCATGAACTCACCGATCACCCGATACGGCGTGATCGGAACCTCGGCGGAGCTGAGCTTGGCCTGCCACGGCTGCATCCAGTCGGCGCGCACGCGTGCGATCTCCGCCACCATCGCGTCGTTCTTGCGGCCCCGCGGGCGCAGATCGCGCACCGCATCGATCAACTGCCGCAGCACCAACTTGGCGTCACCGAGAATGGCGACGTCCATCTCGTAGCCCTTGTAGAGGTCACGCGCGTCGTTGGTGGCGTGAATGAATTTCTTCTCGAACGGATGGATCGGGTTCACCAGCGAATGCCGCGTGAGGCTGCTGCCGATCGCGAACACCACGTCGGCCTGCGCGAGGAAATGACGCCCGTGACCCGTCATCACCACGCCGCACGCACCGAGCGCCAGGCGATGATTCTCGGGAAACGCGCTCTTGCCTTCGAACGTGGTCATCACCGGCAGATCGAGCAACTCGGCCAGCTCCAGCAACTCGGCGCTCGCCTCGGCGTAGAGCACGCCCTGCCCCGCCTGTACGATCGGGCAGCGCGCATCGAGCAACAGACGGGCGGCGTCTTCGATATCGCGCACGTCGCCCGCCGATCGCGTCGCGCGCGTGGGCCGATGCGCCACCGGCGGCTCACCCGCTTCGGCGGCTACCACGTCGGCTGGCACTTCGATCATCACCGGACCGAGCCGACCATTGCGCAGCGCGCTCAAGGCACGGCGCATGATGTGCGGCGTCTCGTTGGGCAACGTGATCTCCTCGACCGACTTGGTGATCGCGGCATACGAGCGCGAGGAGCGGAAGATCGGAAAGGTCTGCGCGATGTCGCGGGCCTGACCAAGCGGCAGCAGCAGGATCGGCGCGGAATCGGAGAACGCAGTGGCCACGCCGGAGAAGGCGTTCTCGGCGCCCGGCCCGTACTGCATCGCGAATACGCCGAAGCGCTTGCCGTTGCTCACGCGCGCGAAACCGTGCGCCATGTCGACACCGACGCGTTCCTGGCGGCAGAGCACCGGTCGAATGCCAGCCGAGGCTGCGGCTTCGATGATCGGCGTGGTCGGATAGGCGAACAGCGTCGAGACGCCTTCCTGTTTCAGATAGGCGGCGATGAGATCCATGACGCGCATGGCGGGCTCCTTTGAGGTCGCGGTCCGGGTCGCGATCGGACGCTGCGTCGCGATCGCGTTTGTCGTCTCGCGATTGTCGCTCAACAGCTGGGCCTGCCCCCTACTTCATCGAGCGCGACGCAGCCTGCCCCGGGGTGGGCTCACCATCGCGCTTGACCTGCATCAGCCGCACGACGTTGACCGGCAGCAGCAGCACGTGCAGCGCCACGATCGGCAAAAGCCCGCAAAGACACCCATAGGTGATGAAGGCGATGTTGCTGGCAATCGCCACGTAGCGAAGCGCGCTCATCGAGCGCATGCAGAACGACGCCAGCACCAGGCTCGCGGCGAGGAATCCGATGGTGTCGCCCGCCGCCATGCCGATGCTCCTCTGTCAGCGCGACACGAACCGCGCCCGCACGGCACGTTCGCCCGCTGGCCTTGGGTTGCGCGCGTCGGTCCATCGGTTCACAAATTGTCGGCGGCTGTCCGTAAGTGGCTGGCGCGTAACGCTTTGTGCCCCTGCTCGCGCCGGCTCGTGAGGCGTGTGCTACCGCAGCCGCGCCACCTCGGATTCGCGGTAACGTAGCGCGTCGATATTCAGTAGCAACGCCGCCGGGTTGTCCGCCACCCCATGGACTCGCCATCAAACGCTCCTCGCTTTCCGTTCGCGCGCACCTGCCCGTTCGACCCGCCGCCGCAGTACGCCCGCGCACGTGAAGCGGGGCCGCTCACGCCGGTGACGCTGTGGAACGGCAAGCGCGCGTGGCTGGTCACGCGCTACGCCGAGATTCGCGAAGTGCTCATGGACGACCAGCGTTTCAGCGGCCGGATGGCGCATCCCGATTTCCCGCGGGTGACCGAGGCGCGCGTCGCCGTCGACCGCAACGAGCGCGCGTTCGTCGGCATGGATAACCCCGAGCACGACCACTTCCGGCGCATGTTCACGCGCGAATTCAGCGTGCGCCGCATGCTCGCGCTCAAGCCGCAGATCGAGGCGATCGCGGCGTCACTCATCGACGAGATGGTTGCGCATGGTCCACCGATCGATCTGGCGGCCACGCTCGCGGTGAAGTTTCCGTCGCTGGTGATGTCGGCCCTGTTCGGCTCGCCGTTCGAGGATCACCGCTTCATCATCGAGTGCGCGGTCGCGCGCCACGGCCTCACGCAGACGCCCGAGCAGGCCGAGCGCAAGGCGCGCGAACTCGCCGGCTACGTGCGGCGCCTGATCGACGCGAAAGAAGCGAACCCGGGCGACGACATGGTCAGCCGCATCATCGCCTCGCACGTCACGCCCGGGCTGCTCAGCCGCGACGATTTTGCCGAGATCGGCGCGATGATCCTGCGCGCGGGCCACGACACCACCACCAACATGATCGGCATGGGAATGCTGCTGATCCTGCGCGACGACGCGTTGCGCCGGCGTCTGGTCGAGCAGCCCGAGTCGATCGAAGGCGCGGTCGAAGAACTGCTGCGCTACGTGACGCCGGTGCAATTCTCACCGCGCCGCGTCGCGCTCGAAGACGTCGAGATCGGCGGCGTCACGGTGCGCAAAGGCGAAGGGCTGTTCATGCTGCTCGCCTCGGCCAATCGCGACGAGCGCGTGTTCCCCACCCCCGATACGCTCGATTTCAGCCGCGACGCCGCCGAGCACATGACGTTCGGCTACGGCATCCATCAGTGCCTGGGGCAGACGCTCGCGCGCTACGAGCTGCAGATCGTCTACCCCGCGCTGCTCAAACGCCTGCCCACGCTGCGGCTGGCGGTGCCGATCGAGAGCATCCGCTTCAAGGACGACATGCAGATCTACGGCGTGCACAACCTGCCGGTGGCGTGGTAGGTCGCCGAGGCGGATCATGCGCAGTCCTTGTAAGCGATAGGTGACGAGCTTTTGGCCAGCGTCATCGCAGCCGTTCTCGTGCTGGGCGCCACGACGATCGCGCTGCTGTTCCGGCCGTTCGCGGTGCTGCGAGAGCCGGCGCTCCGCGTGCCGCTGGTCGCCGCGCTGGTGAATCTGCCCATCGCGTGGAGCTCGCCGGCGGTGCTGCGTGGGGGTCCGTCGCTGCAATTCTCGTTCGCGATGCTGATCGGCAACTGGCTGATGGCGTGGGGCGGAGCGGTGATGACGGGCATCAGGTGTTCGTTCGTCAAGACGTGCGACCGCGCTTGGCCGCAGCGCGATCTGCCCCTAAGCTAGCGCCCTCCCGAATGCCGGCGGCAACATCACTGCAACCACCAGCGCGACAGGAACGCTCGTGAAGCTGCGCGTCAATCAGCACAAGTGTGTCGGATCGGGGCAGTGCGCGCGCACCTTGCCCGAGGTGTTCGATCAGCGCGAGCACGACGGCATCGTGCTGCTGCTCGCCGAGACGCCGCCTGCTCCGTTGGAACTGGCCGTGCGCAAGGCGGCGCGACTGTGTCCGTCGCAAGCCATCATCATCGAAGAATCGTGAACGCAGCAGAGGATCCAATGAAAGCGAAAGCCCTGGCAGCACCACTTACGAAGTTCAGCGCAGCTCTGGTGGCCGCGGCGAGTCTGCTGCTTGGCGCGACGCCGGTCGTCGCACAGGACTATCCCGCCAAGCCGATCCGGCTGCTCATTCCGTTTCCGCCCGGTGGCGGCACCGACATCGTCTCGCGCCTGGTCGGCGGCAAGATCGCCGAAGCCAACAAGTGGACGGTGGTGCTCGAGAACCGTCCGGGCGCGGGGGGCAACATCGCGATCGAGGCGGCAGCGAAGGCGGCGCCCGACGGCTACACCATCGTCATGGGCCAGACCGACAACGTCATGCTCGGGCCGTGGCTCTACGCCAAAATTGGCTACGACACGGTGAAGGATCTCGCGCCGATCGCGCAGGTGTCGTCCACGCCGCTGGTGGTGGTGAGCGCGTCGCAATCGAAGATCCTGTCGCCCGCCGATCTGATCGAGCGCGGCAAATCGGGCGACGGCCTGAGCTGGGCGAGCGCGGGCAACGGCACGGTCGGCCATCTGTTCGGCGAACAGTTCCAGCGCGAGGCGAAGATCCGCGTGCTGCACGTGCCCTACAAAGGCGCCAGCCCGGCGCTGGCCGACGTGATGGGCGGTCAGATCGACGTCGCGGTCATGTCGGTGCCCTCGGTGCTCGGGCTGGTGAAGAGCGGCAAGCTGCATCCGGTGACGGTGTCATCGGCTGCGCGCGCCAGTGCCTTGCCGAATACGCCCTCGCTCGCCGAATCCGGGCAGCGCGGCATCGACTTCTCGATCTGGCTGGGGCTATTCGCTCCTACCGGCACACCGGCTGCGGTCATCGAACGCCTGAACGTGGAAGTGAACAAGGCGCTCAAGTCCCCCGAGATCATCGAGAAGCTCACGGCGCAGGGGGTGGCCATCGCCGGCGGCTCCTCCGCCGATTTCACCGCGCGGGTGAAGGCCGACTACGAGCGCTGGGGCAAGATCGTGAAGGAATCGGGCGTGAAGGTGGAGTGAGGCGTACCCGCCCCGTCGACCCAGCCCATAGAATAAAAATTGACAGAGACCTCGATGCCATCTTGACGCGTGCCACGTAAAGTCAGTGGTGGGTTGTCAGGGAGGATTAACCCGATGTCTCGGAGATCGACGATTGCCGCGAGCATGTTCGTGGTCGGCTCGCTTGCCAGTTTCGCCGCGCACGCCAACTGCGGCGTGAACCCCGACGCGACTAGCCCCGAACTTCGCCGCGCGCTCGCCGGCACCTGGTACCACGAGACGCGCGCGCCGCAGCTGGGAATGATCCAGCGCATGCATCAGACGTTTCTCCCGACCGGCGTGTGGGAGTACCAGGACGAAACCTGCGGCAATGTCGCCGGCATCCCGTGCTCGAAGAACGGCGGGCATGGCTTGTGGATGGCCACCCGCCAGGCCAACGGCGCGATCTCGATCCGGATCCGGTTCAGCGACCTGCGCCGCACCAACGCTTGCGGCGGATCGATGGTGACGATGCCCAATCCCAACACGATGACCAGCGCCGACGGCGGCGTGATCCGTCGTGTGAGGTGATGTCCGAAGTTGATCGAGTGTTCTTGCCCGGGAGGAAACGATGAGCAGCAACGAGCACGACAAAGACTCGCCCGGCAGTTACCTGTTGCAACGCCGAACCGCACTCCGGTTCGCGCTCGCTGGCGTCGCGGGCGCGGTCGCCGCAGCGCTGACGAGCCAGGCCCACGCCGGCTACGGCCAGTGCTCCATCTCGGGTTGCCCATGCCGTGGCTTCATGGGTTCAGGCGGCCTGTGCACCAACTGCGGCCACCAGTACGGCGCACACTGGTAGCCCCGTAGCGTTTCCCGGCGGCTGGCTTGAGAATCGGGTCCGTCCACCCGATTCGAGAGCGAAGCTCCCATGCAATTGCAGGGCATCCGCGTCGTTGATCTGACGCGCATTCTCGCCGGCCCGTTCTGCTCGATGTTCCTCGCGGACATGGGCGCCGAGGTCATCAAGGTAGAAGAGCCGGGCGACGGCGACCCGGTCCGTCATCAGGGCGCCGCGCGTAACGGCTACTCGCTCTACTTCGCCACCTTCAATCGCAACAAGCGCTCGATCACGCTCGATCTGCGCAGCGACGAGGGCAAGCAAGTGCTGCGCGGGCTCATCGCGCGGGCCGACGTGGTGGTCAACAACTATCGCCCCGGCGTGATGGACCGTATGGGCTTCGGTCGCGCCGCGCTGCAGGCGATCAAGCCCGACATCGTGAGCTGCAACGTCACCGGCTTCGGGCTCGACGGGCCGTATGCGCAGCGTCCGTCGTTCGATTTCATCGCGCAGGCGATGAGCGGCTTCATGAGCGTAAATGGCGAGCCCGACGGTCCGCCGATGCGCGCGGCGCCGCCGATCTCCGACCTGGTTGCAGGCGCCTATGCCGCGATGGGCATTCTGGCGGCGCTGGTGCGTCGCGCGCGCACGGGCCAGGGCGAAGAAGTCACCACCGCGCTCACCGACGGCATGACCAGCATGCGCGCGTCTCTGGCCACCAACTGGTTCGCCCCCGGCAAGCTGCCGCAGCGCACGGGAAACGATCACGCGCTCGCATCGCCCTACGGATTGTTCGAGGCCGCCGATGGCCAGGTTGCGATCGCGCCGAGCAACGACACCTTCTACTACAAGCTGCTGAGCGCGCTCGATCTGGAGCATCT
>CADEDU010000124.1 GCA_902826155.1 uncultured beta proteobacterium | reverse complement strand
CCGACCGACGCAGCAGCGCGGCAAACCCGCGCACGATCAGGGGCAGCACGCGCCAGTAGTAGAGCAGCGCGGTGAGTGCGCTGATGACCAGCACCAGCGGCAGCGCGCGAAACGCCAGCACGAAAGTGGCGTTCGGGTTCTTGACGTCGAACGGCTCGGGTGCGCCGCCAAGGTAGCCGAACACGAACGCGGTGCCGGCCTGCGTTGCCCGCTCCAACGCATTGACCGCCTCGTTCACGTGGCGGAACGCATCGGCCACGATCGGCACCTTCAGCAGCAATACGGCGAGCACGATCGTGAGCAACGCACCTGACAACACGGGCCGCCAGGCGATGCGATGACGCCGCTCGCTCAACGCCCAGGCGAGGGCGTGCAAAGCGATGAATCCAAGCAGCGAATGCAGAGCGAGCGACATGACCGGAGCGGGCTACGCCAACGACACGCCCAGCAGCGAGCCGATCAGGTAAGTGGCCGCGCCCGCCGCCGCACCGATCGCGAGCATGCGCAGCCCGCCGCGCCAGGCATGGCGACCGGTAAACAAGCTGATCAATGCGCCCACGACGAACAAAGCGATCGCCGTCAGCACGACGCTTGCGCCGAGCGCTGCTGGGCCGCGAATCAGAAAGAACGGCAGCAGCGGCACTGCGGCGCCCAGCGCAAACGATCCAAACGACGACAGCGCCGCGCCCCAGGGTGACCCCAGCTCGTCGGGATTCAGCCCGAGCTCTTCGCGTGCGAGCGTATCGAGCGCGCGGTCCGGATCGGCGATCGTGGCGCGCGCCAGCCTATCGGCATCACCGGCGTCCATGCCGCGCGCGGCGTAGATCAGTGCCAGCTCCTCGGCCTCCTCCTGCGGATACTGCGCCAGCTCATCACGCTCAAGTCCGATCTGGTACTCGAACATTTCCCGCTGCGAGCGTACCGAGACGTATTCGCCGGCGGCCATCGAGAACGCGCCGGCGAGCAGCCCGGCAATGCCTGATACCAGCACCACGTTGTTGCTGGCCGCCGCGCCCGCCACGCCGAGGATCAGGCTGACGTTCGACACCAGCCCGTCATTGACGCCGAACACCGAAGCACGCAGGTTGCCGCCGCTGCCCAGGCCACGATGGCGCTTGGCCATGTCCTCGATCGAAGTGGGTGCGGGGTGACCGGGCACGCCGTGGCCGTACACCGAAAGCCCACGGACCTTCATCGCCGCGAGCACCATGCGCATCGCCCGCGGCCCCATGCGCCGCGTCAGATGCGCGACCAGCAGCGTGCGCCGGTCGGGGCTGAAACGCTCGGGCACCGGCACACCACTTGCCGAGGCGGAACTGGCCCAGATGCCGGCCTGGCCCTCGGCCTCGACGGCGAGCTTGTCGAACAGGCGCGAGCGGTCCGCGTCGCCCTCCAGATTGGCGAGCACGCGATACAAATAGGCCGAGCGCATTTCGCTCGTCCAGCCTTCGAGCAGGTTGGCCATGGTGCGGATTGTGGCCGAGCGGCCAGCACCGCGGCAATGCGCCCCTATACGTCTAGTCGGTGGCGCGATACGGCAGCATGAACCAGGTGACCACGCTCGCGGCGAGCGCGAGGAGCGCGACCCACCACAACACGCGCCACGGACCACCGCCGGCGCGCAGCAGCTCCAGGTCCTCGACGTAGATCGTCTCGCACGCGCCATTGCCGGTGTCGGTGCGCGTGGTGCTGGTGCCGCGAAAGAATGGCCGGCCGTGGTTGTGCGAGTACTCGGCCAGATAGCCCGAGAGCTTGATCTGATCGCCGATGCGCAGGTTGCGCAGCTTCTTGGCCATCGACTTGCTGTCGGTGAGCAGATGGTTGTTCGACAGCGCCTCACCGGAAAATCGGCCCATGACTTCGGCCGAGTTCCCGCGCACCCAGCAGGTCCACTGATCGCTCCAGTAATCGAGATCGGAGTAGACCGCGCTCTTCACATTGGCGCCGTACACGACGCACAGATCGGCCACGTTGAGGTGGTCGTTCCATTCCTTGTGCGCGATATCCCAGAACGACTTGGCGTCGTGGCGGCTCACCACCAAACCCCACAACTCGTAGCGGTAGAGCGGCTTGATGGTGTACTGCACCCCGCCGACGGTCGTCTGCTTCGGGGTGGCGCGCACCTGCTCCTGCACGGGATCGCGCAACAGTTCGGTGCTCAATTGGGCAGGCGCGGGCAACGCTTCGCGCTTGAACCACGCGAGCACCGCCACCGCCAGGCTGAGCACCATGATGAGCTTGAGGAGTCGTTCGATCGAGCGCATCGGGCGATGATGACCGCCCCGCGCGCGCGTTCACGACGAACGACGCCACGGTGACCGACCGGGCGTGGCGGTGATCGTCAGCCGAACGGACTTTCGTCACGATCCGGCGCCCGCGGTTTGTCGCCGTCAATGACTTCGCTTGGCGCCTCGGACCGGCTTGGCGTCGATCAGCACGAACGCCACCAGGCACGGCTTGCTGCTGCGGTTCGACCACGCGTGATTGGTGCCGCGCTGGATCAGCACATCGCCCGCCTTCATCTTCTTCTCGCCGACGTCCATGACGGCCCAGATCTCGCCCGAAAGGATGATGGCGTAATCGACGGTATCGGTCGTGTGCATCATCGTATGACGGCTGCTTGCCTTGTTGGCTGCGAGCGCTGCGCTGCCTGATTTGCCGAGCGAGGCGAAGGCCTTCTCGGCGGTGACTTTCGCCATCCAGACCTTGTCGGGTGGAAACTCCACCACGCGCACCACCGAGCCGTTGGCCTGTGGCGCGAGTTGCTGGATGCCCACGCATGGATCCTTCTTACTCGCGTTGTCGGCGGGTGCCCTGCTGGTGCGCCACAGATCGGTCACGCCGAACGTGGGCGTCCCCGCGATTGCGATGACGTGCGGTGATGCGCGATCGGAGGCGAATACCGAGCGCCCCTTCGCATCGTGTCCGGTGACGATGCGCCGGATCTTGCGAACACGTGGCGCCACCTTGGCAGCGGCTTTACGAACGGCCATGACGTCTTTTCTCCTCTTGTGGGACTGAATCTAATCGGACAACTGCGCGGACAGCTGCGCGCGCACCACACCCATTCCGGTGATGAGGTACGGAATCGGTTCATAACCCAGCACGTCCATCGGTGCGTTGCCGGTTGCCCCGCACATCGCGAGCCAAGTGCGCAGCTCCTGCCCGCCGTTGCCGCCATCGCGTTCGATGCCTGGTTCGTCCAGCTCGTGCGCGAGCGCTTTCGCGTCGCCGCGTGCCAGTCGGTCGAGGATGCGCCGATCCCAATCGGCTCGCACCGAACCGGCGAACTTTCCCGAGCGCACCGCAGCGAGCAGACCCTTCACGCGCCCGTCCTCGTCTTGCGCCACGCTCTCTCGACCGTGGATCAGCCGCCGCACACGTTCGGCATCTTCCGGGCGGGTCGATTCGATGTCAGCCGCCGGCGGTGAATGCGATAGCCCGCCCGAGCCGATGATCGCGACCCGCAATGATTCGGCGTGCGTGCGAATCGCCTCGGCCAATGCTTCGCCGAACGCATAGCTGCGCCACGGCGTGGGCAGCGGTGGCGCGGAGGTGTTCACCAGGATCGGCACGATCGTGGTGGAATCGGGCAGATCCAGCAGTTGGAATGGCTGAGTGATGCCGTGGTCGACCCGCAGGTCGTAGGACGCCGCACAGTCGAACTCGCGCGCAAGCAGCGTTCGATGGATGTGCCGCGCCAGCGCCGTGGCAACGTTGAACGGCCCCTTCGCCGTGCGCCAGTCGCCCCAGCCATCCACACGCCCGGTGCCGATCACGAAAGGCGGCATCAGGTCGTAGAACAGCGACCGGAAGTGATCCTGACCGATGATGACCAGCACGTCGACTCGGGCGGCGCGAATCGCCTCACCGAGCCGTCGCGTGTGAGTGCGATACCGCTCGATCGCGGCAGCATCCGCAGGGTCGGGTTCGTAGTTGATGAGTGGGCTATGCGATAGCGCGCCGGCGACGACGATGTGAGCCAAGTCGGCCTCCGATTCAGACGGATTTCGATTCTTGCAGCGAACCGGATTGTGCACGATGCCAATCGGGCGACGATCGGAATCACGCCGGGTGCATCGGATGGCATCATCGGCGCCTGTTCGATCTGATCATCGCTCGCCCGATGCGCCTCGACCGCAATCCCCAAAACTTGCCACGCCAGTCGTACGGCTCGCTATGCCGGCTGCATCCACGCGCGGCCAAGAATCGTCGCAACTTGGCCGCTTCGGCGGGTATGTTCGGCGTGATCGCGGCGCTTGTCGCGCTGGTTGTTGCCGGAAATGCCAATGCCCAGCTCGACGGATTCGCCCGCTGCCTGCCAGAGGTGCGCACGCAGGCGATCGCGCGCGGCGTCAGCGCAGAGACGTTCGATCGGGTCACTGCCGGCCTGGTGCCCGATCAGTCGGTGCTCGACGCGATGGGCAATCAGCCGGAGTTCAAGACACCGATCTGGGACTACCTTGCCTCTCTGGTCGATGATGAACGCATCACCGACGGGCGCGCGCGGCTCACCCAATGGAGCGACGTACTCGTGCGCGCCGAGCAGCAGTTCGGTGTCGATCGCCACACGCTCGTAGCGGTATGGGGTGTGGAGTCCGATTACGGCAAGTCGCTCGGCGGTCGGCCGCTGGTGCGATCGCTCGCCACGCTTTCGTGCAACGGGTCGCGCCAGCCGTACTTCCGCGGCGAATTCATCTCGACGTTGCAGATCGTGCAGTCGGGCGATATCGGTCTGGAGTCGCTGGTCGGATCGTGGGCCGGGGCCTTCGGTCAGACGCAGTTCATGCCCTCGACGTTTCAGCGCGTGGCCATCGATTTCGACGGCGACGGCAAGCGCGACATCGTCGGCTCGATCCCCGACGTCATCGGCTCGACCGCCAACTATCTGAAGCGTGCGGGATGGCGTGCAGGCGAGCCGTGGGGGTTCGAGGTGCGCTTGCCGGGCGGGTTCAACGGACGCTCCGATCGCCGCAGCAAGCAGCCGCTCGCGCACTGGTCGGGGCTTGGCCTGAAGCGCGCCGACGGCAAGGCACTCGAGGGCACGAGCGAGGCCGGGCTGCTGATGCCGGCGGGCGCGTCGGGTCCGGCGTTTCTGGTGTTCAGGAACTTCGATGCGATCTACGCCTACAACGCGGCCGAGTCGTACGCCCTGGCGATCGCGCACCTGGGCGACCGGCTCCGCGGTGCCGGTCCGTTCGCCAACGCCTGGCCGACCGACGATCGCGGTTTGTCGCGCGCGGAACGCCGCGAAGTGCAGGAACTGCTCAACAAGCGCGGCTTCGACGTGGGCCCTCCCGATGGCCGCATCGGCCCGAAGACGCTGGCGGCGATCAAGGAGTTCCAGGCCAAAGTCGGGCTACCGCCGGTGCCGCGCGCAGGAGGCAAGGTGCTGGAGGCGCTGCGAAAGCCTTAGCGCTTCACCGATCCGCCAGCACCACCGACGTTTCGATCTGGCGCTCGGGAATGGTCCAGTAGATCTTGAGCAGCCGGTCCTTCTCGGCGCCGGTCACGACGCGAAAGCCGTGCTTCACGTAGAAATCGACCGCCCATTGGGCCGCGGCCCAGGTACCGATCAGCACCGGCCGCTTCGTGCCTGAGCGCAAGTGCGCGAGCAGCCCCGCGCCGATGCCGCTTCGCCGCACCGAAGTGGATACATAGGCATGTCGGATCAGCGTGACGTCTTTGACGTTCTGGCTGCCCATCACACCGATCAGCGCTCCGGCGCGCTCGTAGCCGGCGAAGACCACGCCGGCGCCGATTTCGGTGGCCAAGTCGTCGCGTGACATGTACGGCTCGTGCCAGCAGTCGGCTGGGATCACGCCACGATAGGCCTGCGCGGCGTCGTTGACGATGCGGTGGATCGCGTCGAAATCGGCCGGCGTGCAGGGGCGAATCTGTCCGGCAACAGCCATCTCATTCCTCCGCGCTGACGCGAGGGACCACGCGTCGGACCACATCGATCGAGAACCCGCGCCCTTGCAGAAAGCGCATCTGCTTGGCTTTCTCCAGCGGGTCGCGGGGCGGACTGCCGAAACGCTTGGCCCACGCCTGCTGCGCCCGTTCGAATTCTTGGGGGGCCTGGGCGGCCACGGTGCGCGCGACCGTTTCGTCGCTGACGCCCTTGGCGCGCAGGTCGTAGGCGACGCGGGCCGATCCGTACTTCCTGCCGAGCTGGCGCGCCCGGGCTTCGGCGTAGCGCTCGTCGGAGAGCAGCTTGCGCTGCTCGAGCTCGTCGAGCAGCGCTTCGAGTTCCTCGGGACGCTCGCAGTGCGTGCGCAGCTTAGCGCGCATCTCCTGGCGAGTGTGCTCGCGCCCGGCCAGGAGCTTGAGCGCACGCGCCTTGAGCGACACCGCCATCGTGGATCGCACCGCCGGCCGGCCGGGCGAGCCCTAGCCGGTGCTAGCCGGACTCTTCTTCCTCGGCCTCTTCGCGATCTTCGATCAGGCCGGGGTTCTGGACGCCGACTTTCTCGCGGATCTTGAGCTGGATCTCGTCGGCCACCTCGGCATGCTCCTTCAGGTACTCGCGGGCGTTGTCCTTGCCCTGACCGACGCGGTCTTTCTTGTACGAGTACCAGGCGCCGGATTTCTCCACGATGCCGTGGTTGACACCGAGTTCGAGCAGCTCGCCGTGCAGCGAAATGCCTTCGCCGTACAGGATGTCGAAGATCGCCTCGCGAAACGGCGGGGCGACCTTGTTCTTGACCACTTTCACCCGGGTCTCCGAGCCGATCACTTCCTCGGCCTTCTTGATCGAACCGATCCGCCGGATGTCAAGACGCACCGACGCGTAGAACTTGAGCGCGTTGCCGCCGGTGGTGGTTTCGGGGTTACCGAACATCACCCCGATCTTCATGCGGATCTGGTTGATGAAGATCACCAGCGTGTTGGTGCGCTTGATATTGGCGGTGAGCTTGCGCAGCGCCTGCGACATCAGCCGCGCCTGCAGGCCCATCTGCGGCTCGCCCATCTCGCCCTCGATTTCGGCCTTGGGCGTGAGCGCAGCCACCGAGTCGATGACGATCACGTCGACCGACCCCGAACGGACCAGCATGTCGGCGATTTCCAGCGCTTGTTCGCCGGTATCGGGCTGGGAGATCAGCAGGTCCTGGATCTTCACGCCGAGCTTGGCGGCGTACTGCGGATCGAGCGCGTTTTCCGCGTCGATGAACGCTGCCGTCCCGCCGAGCTTCTGCACCTGGGCAATGACCGAGAGCGTGAGCGTGGTCTTTCCCGAAGACTCTGGTCCGTAGATCTCGACCACCCGCCCGCGCGGCAGACCGCCGACCCCGAGGGCGATGTCCAGGCCGAGGCTCCCGGTGGGGACGACCTGTACGTCATGCACCGCCTCGGAGTCCATGCGCATGATCGACCCCTTGCCGAACTGCTTTTCGATCTGTGCGAGTGCCGCAGTCAGCGCCTTGGATTTGTTCTGGTCCATGATTTGTTCGATCTGTTTTTCGATGAGCATTGCCCGTACCTCCATTCTCCCATAAGCGAATCGATCTCGAATTCGACGGAACGGCTGGTTGGGCGAACGCGCCGGTGACGCGCTAGGCCGCACCCGCGCCAGCCGTGGTGTGCGGGAGCGCCGGGGCAGTCAACTGAACGCCGCGCTGGGCCGTTGCGATGGGGGTAGCCACGACCTGATCGACGCTCGGCAAACCCGCCCAGCGGTTCCGCACGCAGGCAATGTAGCGGGGGTAATAGCTCATACGGTGAGCCCGGCGCGATCGACGGACGTAGCCGATCGGCCTCGCGCGGAACCTCCCGGCGGATATCGTGTACTAACAAACAAATTCACCCATTGGTGTCATTCGAAGTTCAACGAAGGGCAGCTACACTCGATCCGGAAAGGTGGCCGCCACTCCTACGTTGAATTCGTCGGGTTCGTTGCTTTTCGGTTCGTTGTTTTTCGAGCTTGGCGAACCCGCATCCAGTCCACCGTCGCAAGTCCAGCCGCCCGTTCTGCCAACAAGTTCCATCGCCCGACCGCCCCGCCCGCTCATGACCTCCACCGCCGCCGCCAGCGAAAATCCCCCGCGCCGCACCGCTGCGTTCGCGCGCATGCGCGAGTTGCTGGGCTGGTTGCGTTCACGCTCAAGTTCGGCCACTCCGGCCACGCTGTCGAGCGGGCAGCTCAATCTGGTCCGCCGCACGCTGCAGGAATGTCTGGACGGTATCGGTGGCGAAGCCTCCGCCCGCAAACGGGTAGCGTTGCTGGCCGAAATCTACGCGCATGCCAACGACGACGGCCGCCGTGAATACCTGAAGCTGCTCGCCTCGGAGTTCAGCCCCGACGACGAGCACATCGCAGCCGTGATTCGCGATTACCTGCAGGCGAAGGGACCCGATCGGCGCAAAGTGCAGCGCGACCTGCGCCGGGCGCTCAACAGCCCGCGGGTCACGATCTTCAAGCAGTTCAACCTGCTGCCCGAGGGTGTGAAGTTCCTGGTGAACATGCGCAACGACGTCGCCCGGTTCGTGCGCAACACCCGTGAGCTCGAAGCGCTCGACGAGGAGCTGTACGGGCTTCTGGCCAGCTGGTTCGACGTGGGCAACCTCGAACTTCGCCGCATCACCTGGAGCTCGCCAGCCGCCCTGCTGGAAAAGCTCATCGCGTATGAGGCGGTCCACGAGATCCGCTCATGGAGCGATCTGCGCCACCGGCTCGATTCGGACCGGCGCTGCTACGCGTTCTTTCATCCGCGCATGCCCGACGAGCCGCTGGTGTTCGTCGAGATCGCGCTGGTCAAGGACATGGCTTCGAGCGTTCAGGCGTTGCTCGACGAATCCGCTCCGGTGGGCGACCCGCGCGAAGCCTCCGCGGCGATCTTCTATTCCATTTCCAGCACCCAGAACGGGTTGCGCGGCGTGTCGTTCGGCGGGTTCCTGATCAAGCGCGTGGTGGAACAGTTGCTGGCCGACTTTCCGCGGCTCAACACCTTCGCCACACTGTCGCCGATCCCAGGCTTTCGCCGTTGGCTCGATACGCACCTCAACGCCAAGGATCCGACGCTGTTCCAGGGTTTCGAGGCCAAAGAGCTGGCCAGGCTCGGCAGCGGCAACGATCGGCATGCGGCGTTGGCCGCAGCGCTGGAGAAGGATTTCACCCAGGACTCGTCAAGCGCCGAGATGCTGGAGCCGATCGTGGTGGCGCTGTGCGCGCGTTATCTTGCGATCGAGCAGGAAGAAAAGCGGCCGCTCGACCCGGTAGCGCGATTCCACCTGGGCAACGGCGCTCAGCTCGAGCGCATCAACTGGCTCGCCGACGTGTCGCCGCGCGGCATCAAGCAATCGGCCAGCCTGATGGTGAACTACCTCTACCGGTTGAGCGACATCGAAGACAACCACGAGGCGTACGAGCGCGAGGGCAAGATCGCCACCTCGCGTGCCGTGCGCAAGCTGATCAAGGGTCGCGGCGACTGATCCGCGCCGGGCCGGTCGCGCCGGCCCGCACGTCTATCCTCAGGGCGCCTCAGACGGGGGCCCCGCACACGCAGCGCATCACCCGGTCCGCGAACGCCTCAGCGCCCGCGCGACACCGCGTTCCAGGGCAACGCCTTGCCGTCGACCTCGATCGTCCCCTTCATCGCCGCGCCACTCACCGTGCCGCGAAGCAGATACCGCTCGCCGCCCGGCGTCAGCTCCTGCATCCGCACCGCGATGTCCTCGCCGCGCAGATAGACCTCGTCGATCCCCAGCGGCTTGCCGTTGACGATCGCACTGCCGCGCACCCGCAGCGTCGGATCCTGGGTGAACGAAAAGCGCGCAACCTGTTTGGCAACGGTCGGTGGCAGGCGCACATCCCACTCGCCCTGCACCTTGGCCGGCACGATGTAGCGATACAGCACGGTGCGCGTGGTGCCGCTGATCTTGATCTTCTCCTCGAACTCGAACTGCGCGATCCGATCGTGCGCCCAGGGTGCAAGCGGATAGTCGTGCGAGACGATGCGCGTGCCGGGCTTGAGCTCGGCGAGAAACTTGGGGATCAGCTTGGTCACCGTGTTGGGCAGCAGGTAGAGCGTGACCACCGATGCTTCGGCCACGCTCGCCTCGAACAGGTCGCCCTTGATGAACTTCACTCGATCGCCCACCCCTTCCTTCTCGGCGTTCTCGTTGGCGAGCTTGACCAGGAAATCCTGGATATCGATACCCCAGCCGCGAGCGCCGAACTGCTTGGCCGCGTTGATCACCAGCCGGCCGTCGCCCGAACCAAGATCGATCACGAAGTCGTTGGCCTTGATCTCGGCCATGCGCAACAGCTCGGCCACGATGCGTTCCGGAGTCGGCACATAGGGCCCGGCATTGACCGGAGCGCCCGGCGCGCCCGGACCACCGGGTGCCGATTGCGCCAACGCGCCACCGGCCAGGGCTACGACCAGCGCAACGGCTGCACACGCCCGGATTGCAATCGATCGCGCCGCGACAATCTGATGTCCGCGCATGCTTACGCTGCCGTGGAGTTGAGCTTCATTCATTGAACGTCATCCTCGTGTTGCCATGGCTAATTGCCCGAAATCCTTGACGCGCGAGGCGTAGCCGTAACTGGCCACCGCACCCGTCACTACGCCTTCGGTTGTACTTCACTCGCTACTTCTGCAGCAGTCGCTACGCCATCCGCCGCTGCGCGCGCTCGCCGATGCCGGCGAGCGCAAGCTGCACCGACTGCCGACGCACTGCAGCGCGATCGCCGGCGAACACCCGCGTGGTCGATTCCACGCCGCCTTCGACCGACGCCCACGCGAAGCACACCATGCCCACCGGCTTGGTGGGCGTTCCGCCGGTTGGACCAGCCACGCCGGTCGTCGCAACCGCGATCTGCGCCCGACTATTGCGCAGCGCACCGGCGGCCATCTCGCGCGCCGTCTGCTCGCTGACTGCGCCATGCGCCATCAATGTGGTCTGGGTCACGCCCAGCATCTCCTGCTTCGCCTCGTTGGAGTAGGTGACGAAGCCTCGATCGAACCACGCCGAGCTGCCGGCGATCGCGGTGATCGCCTCGGCCACCCAGCCGCCGGTGCACGATTCGGCCGTGGCGGCGAGCCAGCCGCGCGCACGCAGCTTCTCGCCCACATGGGCGGCGAGTTGCTGCAAGGCTTGCGAGTCGTCGGTCATCCGATGAACCACTTGAGAAGGGCGAGCACCAGCAGAGTGTAGCCAGCTGCGAGCACGTCATCGAGCATCACGCCGAAGCCGCCCTTGACGGTGCGGTCGAAGTAGCGGATCGGCTGCGGCTTGACCACGTCGAACGCGCGAAACAGCAGAAATGCAAGCAATTGCCAGCCCCATCCCGGCGGCGTGAACACCAGGACGACGAGAAAGGCGACGATCTCGTCCCAGTTGATGCCGCTATGGTCGGACAACCCGAGCGCGCGCGAAGTTCGGTCGCACGCCCACACGCCGAGCACGAACAGCGCCGCGGCTATCGCGAGGATGCCCGGAGGCGTCCACCACATAGTCAGCAGTGCGTATAGCGGGAACGCGACCAGTGTCCCTACCGTCCCTGGTGCGATCGGCGCGACGCCGGTGCCGAAACCCAGCGCGATGACGTGCGCCGGATGCGACCACGCGAAACCCAGAGTCGGTCGGATGATCGGACGCGAGGGCGTGGCCATGCTCATGCGGTGCTCGCTTGCGCTCGATTCAGGCGAAGTGATCGAAGCCGACGCGATCCAGATCGATCATGCCGCCGCGACCGTCGGCGACCGACACGTGCGCCGGCCCCGATTGCATGCGGCCGATCCGCGTAACCGGCACACCCAGTTTCTCGGGCAGCGCATCGATGCGTTCGCGCGCAGCAACGGGCGCGGTGAACACGAGTTCGTAGTCGTCGCCGCCGGCCAGTACGCATCGAATCGCGACGTCGTCATCGACGCCGGCCGCCGCCACATCGTCTTTCGGGACCGATGACCAGTCGATCTGCGCGGCGAGTTTCGAGCGCTCGCAGATATGACCGAGGTCGGCGACCAGACCATCGGACACGTCGATCGCCGCGTGCGCGAGCGTGCGCAGCGCGCGCCCCAGCGCCACGCGCGGCTCGGGCCAGTCGAGTCGCTTTTCGCAGCGCTCCAGCGCATCGCCGGTAAGACGCAGCCGTCCGCGTCGATGCTCGACCGCAAGCGCCGCGCCACCGGTAGATCCGGAGACCCAGACATCGTCCTCGGCCATCGCGGTATCGCGGCGCAGCGCATGACCGAGCGGATAAGTGCCGAGCATGGTGATGCTGATGGTGAGCGGTCCGCGTGTGGTGTCGCCGCCGATCAGCTCCACGCCGTACCGATCGGCGAGCGCGAACAGTCCACGCGCAAACGACGCGACCCACGCCTCGTCCGCGTCGGGCAGCGCGATCGCAAGCGTCGCCCAGCGCGGATCGGCGCCCATCGCGGCGATGTCGGAGATGTTCACCGCCAGCGACTTGTGCCCCAGGCTCACCGGATCGGTGTCGGCAAAGAAGTGAGTGCCGGCGCAGAGCATGTCAGTTGTTACTGCCATGCCGAGTTCGGCCGGTGGCTTGATCAACGCGCAATCGTCGCCCACGCCGAGCACGACCGTCCGCGCCGGACGAGTGAAGTAGCGAGCGATCAGCTCGAACTCGGACGCCATGCGGTGCTATTCGACCGTGCGCCGGGGCTTGCGCACGATCACGGGAATCGGTTTGGCCACGGCCGTAGGCGCCGACGGTGCGGCGCTCGCGACGGATTCGTCGGGGCGCACTCGCGGCGCGACCTTGTCGAGCACGCCGTTCACGTACTTGTGCCCGTCGGTGCCACCGAAACTCTTGGCCAGTTCGACCGCCTCGTTGAGCACGACACGGTAGGGAATGTCGAGCGAGTCGCGCAGCTCGAAAGTCGCCAGCAGCAGGATGGCGCGCTCGACCGGCGAGAGCTGGGCGATGGGGCGATCGAGTGCTGGCGTGATCAGCACTTCGAGCTCCGCTGCCGCCTCGATCGAGCCGCGCAACAGCGTCGCGAAGTAGGCGGTATCGCAGCGATCGAAATTCTTGTCGTCGGCGATGTGCGCGTGGATCGAGCGGGCATCGCCGCCCGACAACAACCATTGATACAGCCCCTGGAGCGCGTACTCCCGCGCCCGGTGGCGCGCCGAGCGCTTCGGTGATACCGGCGTGCTCGCGCTCATCGATACCGCGCCGCGATCGCGCGGCCGAGGTTGACCATCTCGACGGCGACGTCGGCGCAGTCGCGCCCTTTGTCCCCAGCGCGCACCTGCGCCTGTCCATCGGTATCGGTGGTGAGGATACCGTTGGCGATCGGCACGCCCGTGTCGAGTTGCACCTGGGTGATGCCTGCCGCCGATTCGTTCGACACGATCTCGAAGTGATAGGTCTCGCCGCGGATCACCGCGCCCAGTGCGATCAATGCGTCGAACTTGCCGGTCGCGGCCAGACGCTGCAAGACGAGCGGCGCCTCCAACGCGCCGGGCACGCTCACCACGGCGATGTTCGCGGCGTCGACCCCGAGCTCGTGGAGCCTGCGCGTGCACGCCTGCAACGCCGCCGTGCCGATCGGCTCGTTGAAACGCGCGCGGACAATGCCGATGCGCAGGTTGCGTCCGTTCAGTTCGGTGGTGATGTCGGTCATCGTGGCACTATGGTTTGGGTCCGGGTGCTCCGGATAGATTGTGTCGGCTGCTAGCCGCGCACCGCGCCGGCGCGTTCGGGCTGCACATAGCCGATCACTTCCAAGCCCCAGCCCGCCATGCTCGGCATCTTGCGCGGATTGGCCATCAATCGCATCTTGCCGACCCTGAGGTCGCGGGCGATCTGCGCGCCGATCCCGTAGGTGAGGAACGCTCGGCTCGCACCCATCGTGCGTGGTTTGCTGGCGGGCACCACGCTTTCGAGCAGATCGCCGGCACTCTGCGCGCAATTAAGCATGATGACTACGCCGCGCTCCACCCCCTGCACGTGCGCCAGCGCCTCGGGAATGCTCCACGAGTGCGTGCTGTGGCTGGTGTCGAGCAGATCGAGCAACGACAAGGGCTCATGCACCCGCACCAGCACTTCAGCGGACGGTTCGATTTCGCCGTGCACGAGCGCCAGATGCATCGAGTTGGACAATTTCTCCAGATAGACGACGAGCTGGAACCTGCCGTAGGCCGTCTCGATCGGCCGCTCGGCCACGCGGCGAATCAGGCTCTCGTTCTCGCTGCGGAATCGGATGAGATCGGCGATGGTGCCGATCTTCAACTGATGGTGCGTGGCGAACTCGATCAGTTGCGGCAGCCGCGCCATCGTGCCGTCGTCGTTCATGATCTCGCACAACACCGCTGCCGGCGTGAGCCCCGCCAGCCGTGCGATGTCGACGCACGCCTCGGTGTGGCCGGCGCGCATCAGCACGCCGCCTGACTCGGCGATCAGCGGAAACACATGCCCCGGATGGACGATGTCTTCGGCTCTGGCGTCGGGTGCAGTCGCAACGCGGATCGTGTGCGCGCGATCGTGCGCGGAGATGCCCGTCGTCACGCCTTGCGCCGCCTCGATCGAAGCGGTGAAGTTGGTGCCATGCCGGGCGCGGTTGTCGGGCACCATCGGCGCCAGCTTGAGGCGGGTGGCGTGGTCCTTGGTGATCGGCATGCAGATCAGGCCACGGCCGAACTTCGCCAGGAAGTTGATTTTCTCCGGCGTGACAAAATCAGAGGCGAAGATCAGATCGCCTTCGTTCTCGCGGTCCTCGTCGTCGACCAGTACGGCGACGCGGCCGGCCTTGACTTCCTCGATGATTTCCTGGATCGGGCTGATGGACATGAGGCTGGTGCGGACAATCACGGTGGGCGCGCATTCTAATCGCTCAGGGCTGCGACACCGAGCGATATCGCCTCAGCCCCTTCGGGGGCTCGTCTCTGTCCCCGCGGGGGCTCGTCTCTATCCCTGCGGGGGCTCGTCTCTATCCC
>CADEDU010000123.1 GCA_902826155.1 uncultured beta proteobacterium | reverse complement strand
GGCAACGACTGGTCGAGCATTTGAGGCGATGCACACGGGTGCCTGGATGATCACGAATGATGCTGCGCAGAAAAGCCTAGCCGCAACCCCGTCGGCTCGTACGCACAAAAAGCACATGTCGTCAGATGGTCCGTGCTTCAGTTCGTCCGGTTCTCATAGGGCGGCCATGCGGGGACGGTGCCGGGTGCTCGGGCCGACGTTCGAGAAGCGCCAAGGTACGAAGTCAAGCGGCAGTGGGGCTGCGGCGGTGCCGCTGACTCCATGGCGGGGATCGGTTCGCTGGCGCAGCACCTCGTGAGCTGATCGCTCGCACCGGGCCGTTGCATGGCTGCTGCTAAAGGAACCTCTGTATAACCTATAGCGGTGATGCGGAGGGCTCAAATTTTTTTGGGGAATTACGAGGGGACGAACCCCCTTGTTCAGACATTCCCTAAATCCTTTGGGTAGCAGATCTCCCTCCTGCGAACCATTAAGCTCCTCGGCAACTACAACAGCCGGGAAACGTCATGGCTCGCGCAGCAACGGGAGAGCGTACGCGAAACGATATTTGTGGACACTGGCGGCCGAGGGTAAGGCTCCTCGCGGCCCTCGCAACATGCGGGCTCGCAACTGGGTGCGGGGTCTTGCAGCCCGGTGGGATCGACAATCTCAGCCGAAACGCGCTGGGAGTCGATCTGCACAGCACGTTTCCCGTTCTCACCCGTGCGCAGATTGAAACAATTAATCTGTTCAAGCTCCTCGACCCCGAAAACCTCGCCGAGGAAACCTACAAACGCGGCGCAAAACCCAATGCACCCGAATTCGAGACCCTCGCGGAGGACAAGAAACTCGCCTTTGCCTTTGCGGCCTTTTATGAGGGTGGCGGCGGCAACGCCAATCGCCTCAAGCTACGGCGCAACCGCATTCAGGAGCGCATCCTCGAGGCGTCGGTGCAGCGCTGCAATATCTTCAAGGTATACCTGCAACGGTCGCAATCCAACACTGAGTTCGGACTCGGATCCTTGGCGACCGTTACGGGCGTCGCCGGCGCGCTCGTGAATGGTATCCAGGCCGCGCGCAACCTGGCCGGCGCCTCGGGGATCTTCTCGGGAATCCGCGCCGAATACAACCAAGCCTATTTCTCGAATCTCTCGTCGTCGGTCATCGGCGACGGCATTCGCCGCCTGCAAGAAGAGGCCTACGAGCGAATTCAGCTCGAAGGCCAGACCCGGAGCATCGAAGACTATTCGATCGAAGCCGCAGTCAAAGACGTCATCTACTTCGACGGGCTTTGCAGTGTCGTGGCCGGGCTTACCAAGGCGAGCGACGCGATCCGGCTGCTCGCCGATCCGGGCATCGATACCGCCAATCGAGTGATTCTGAAGGCCCAGGCCACACGCCGGATCTTGGACAAGGAGATCACGACTCTTGGCGAACTTCGCGAGACCGGCTACGAGGCCCACAGCGGGACACATGGGCTCATCGGTACGCGACTGGGCGCGAGTTCCGCAGCCGTGCGGGCACTCGAATCGCCGCTCGACACGATCAACGCGTTGAATGCAGATTTGGCGGCGGTCGACGCGCGTGCGGATTCGATTTCGAGCAAGTTCGTTCGCATCGCCGCGGTGCCTGGCGAAAAGTTCGAAGAGAAGAAGATCGACCTGTCCAACAAGCTTCGCGATAGGATCGCAATCGTCCGTGCCGACATGGATGAATGCCATAAGACGGCTTCCTTCACTGCACTCGCTGGGCAATTCGATGCAACGGCCGGTGAATTGCAACGCGCCACCGACAGAACCGCTCGAACCAATCTCGAGATTGAGCAATTCGATCAACTATCGAAATTCGGTGGATTCGTACGGCGGTCTGCTGCAAACCGCACGGCGGCTGTGGAGTTCCTCACCAACGTCGACCGCGCGGCAATCGGATCGTTCGAGAAGCAGCAGCCACCGCCCGCTGGACCTGACGCGGTCGTCCAATTCTTCGTCACCGAGATCGGCAAGGCGCAGAACCAGAACCTAAAGGCTGCGGGATGCAAAGCCTACGCACCGACTTGAGTGTGCGCATTCCAGCGACGTCGGCACAGCGTTCCGATTGATGTCCGTATGCGAATCCAATTTTTGATATCGGTACGCTGAACGGACGGGCTGAGTTTTCGCCATGTTGCGGGGCGAATCGAGCGCCGCCGCGCGTTCAGTCGGTAACTTTGAATCCGCCCGCGACCATGACCTCGCGCCACCGGCTACGAGCGGTTACGCGCTCCTGCACAAACCGCCCAGCGCGGATCGGCTGCGAACCGTTCTCGCACGGGTGATCAACGGCACGCGTCCTGCGTGAGTGACTGCCACTGCCCGGGCCCGAGCTGCTTCACGACGTTGCTCAACGTGAGTCCGCATGCGCCGTAGGCGAGGCGCTCCAACGCGCAGGCGTTACTGCCTGCCCGAACCCTCGCAATCCGTCGTGGCTAGAATGGCGACGCCCGGCGTACAAGAAGCGAGAACGCTCGCGCGCTGGAACCCCAATACCAATCATTCCCACAAGGACGAGACTGTGCGAAATCTGAGCAGGCTGATGCGACGCGTGTTGGCTCTGACGGCTCTGACAGCCGCTTGTGCAACGGCGCAGGCTACAACTTATGTGTACGTCTCCAACGCCGAAGATGGCGACATCTCGATGTACACGTTGCGCACCGATGGCAGCCTGCAGCCCGGAGGTCGGACAGCTGCGGGCAAGATCGTGATGCCGATGGCGGTGCGCGCCGACAAGCAAGTGCTGGTCGCGGCGATCCGCTCAAAGCCGTTCACGGCGAATACCTATCGGATCGATCGGGCGACCGGGGCACTCACTCCGATTGCGACCGGCCCGCTCGCGGAGAGCTTCCCATATATCCACTTCGATCGGACCGGGCGCTACCTCCTCGGGGCGAGTTATGGGGGCCATATGGTGAGCGTCAATCCGGTTGCAGCCGATGGCAAGGTCGGCGATCCGCAACAGGCGATCCCCACCGCACGCAACGCGCACGCCATCATCACCGATGCGACCAATCGGTTCGTCTACGTGCCACATCTGGGCACGGACCAGATCTTCCAGTTCCTGTTCGACGAGAAGTCCGGCCGACTCTCCGCCAACACGCCACCGGTGGTGCAGTTGCCGGCGGGCGTCGGTCCGCGTCACATCATCATCTCGCCGGATAACCGCTTCGCCTACCTGCTCAACGAACTCACCGCGAGCGTCACTTCGCTCGCAATCGACGGCAACACCGGAACACTCACACCGGTGGGCACGACCTCGGCATTGCCTGCCGACACGAAACTGGTCCCCGGGGCGCCGCGCGTTCCGGCAGGCACGCCAGGAGTCGCGCCGCGCAACACCGCCAACGACGTGTGGGCCGCCGATCTGCATCTCACACCCAACGGTCAGTTCCTCTACGCATCGGAGCGCACCAGCAGCTCGATCAACGCGATGCGAGTGGATTCGGCGAGTGGCCGGCTCACCTATCTGAGCAGCACGCCCACGGAGCGCCAACCTCGCGGCTTCCGGATCGACCCGACGGGCCGGACCATGATCGTCTCGGGCGAACAATCCGACATGATCGCCAGCTACTCGATCGATCCGACCAGTGGCGCGCTCAAGCTCGTCGGCCGCTATCCTGCCGGCAAGGGCGCGAACTGGGTCGAGATCGTGAGCTTCGACTGAACTTCGACTGAAAGCGCCGACAGCGTAATACCGACGGCACGCCAGCCAATGACCATCCATCTCGACCCGACCATCGCCAAGACGTTCGTGAAGTACGCGCGGCTGGTGTCGGCGCGCGGCTACATCCACAACACGCTCGGCAATATCGTCATGCGCGTGCCGCATCCGGAGTTCCCGCAGCATGGCGTCGCTTATACGAAGCACGCCGAGCTGTCGCTCGAAGAAATGGAGGCCGAGAACATCGTCGTCACCGATATTCCGACCGCGCGAATCCTGTCGGGCAAGAGCATGACCAGCATCGGGCACAACCTGTCGCGCGAGATTCTGCGGTTGCGCCCGGATATCCACGCGACGATCCACGTGCACGACAACGCGCTGCTGTCGTTCTTCGGGTCGGGCGCGTACCGGGAGGTCAAGACGATCTCGCTCGATCTGCCGTTCGTCCTCGGCAAGCCGATCCACTATGTTCCCGCGCACGTCGACGTGGAAGCCGACGTGAGCTCGGTCAAGGACTTCATCGGCGAGACCAACTCCGTCGTGCTGCTCGGGCACGGCGTTACCACGCTCGGTCGCACCGTCTCCGAGGCTTACCACCGCCTGACATCGCTTACCGCGGAAGTCCAAAGCAATATCGCGGCCGAGCTGCTGGCGCTGCTTGCCGGCAGCACGCCGCACTATCGCAGCGCCGAGGAGATTCAATCGATGTATCGCTACGCCGAGGCCATCATCTATCCGACGCGGGCCGAGCGCGTGATGCACGACGACTGAAGGTCGCGCACGAACGGTGGCGCCAGAGCAAACTAACTTCACTTTCGGCAACGCACGCGATACAGCCGATCCGGTAAGCTCCTGGCGTCTTTCACCCTCTCGCGGTGGTCCAATGCGCGGTTCGACTGTGACCACCGGTCCGCATGACGCGCGCGAACGATCCGCTCTCCAATCTTCCGCCTGATCTCCTCAGTCCCGATCGCCCGCCCGGACCGCGACGCGTCGGAGCTTGGCTCATCGCCCTCGTTCTCCTAGCAGGTGCGGGTTACTTCGCCTATCAACGTTATTGGGGTGCTGCGCAAACGGCAGACGCCGCCAAGAAGGCGCAGCCCGAGCCCGGCTTCGGCTCCAAGGGTGGACCAGGCGGGCCACTAGCAGGGGGAGGCGGCGGTGGTGGCGGCCCCAATGCTGGTAATCGCGCCATTCCGGTCGTCACCGCGCAGGCCCAGACCGCCGCGCTCGATCTGTACCTGAACGGACTCGGCACGGTCACGCCGCTTCGCACCGTGACCATCCGCTCGCGCGTCGAGGGCCAGCTGCTACGCGTGAATTTCGAGGAAGGCCAGCTCGTCAAGCAAGGGCAACTGCTAGCCGAGATCGATCCGCGCCCGTTCGAAGTACAGCTCGCGCAAGCCGAGGGGCAGATGGCGCGCGATCGGGCGTTGCTCGAGAACGCGCGCGTCGATCTGGACCGCTATCAAGTGCTGTACAAGCAGGACTCGATCGCCAAACAACAAGTCGATACGCAGCAAGCGCTGGTGCGCCAGTACGAAGGCGCGATCCGCATCAATCAAAGCCAGATCGACAACGCGCGATTGCAGCTCAACTATGCGCGAATCACCGCACCGATCAGCGGGCGCGCGGGCTTGCGGCTCGTCGATCAAGGCAACATCGTGCGTCCGGGCGATGCGAACGGACTGGTGGTGATTACACAGCTCGATCCGATCACCGTGGTGTTCAGCGTGCCGCAAGACGACTTGCCGGCGGTGATGAAGCGCATGCGCGACAAGAACCGGCCGACGGTGGACGCGTGGGACCGCGAGCAGAAAACGCGGCTCGCTGCGGGCGTGCTCGTGTCGGTCGACAACCTCGTCGATCCGACCACCGGAACGGTCAAGCTGCGCGCGCAGTTCGCCAACAGCGACAGTGCGCTGTTTCCGAATCAGTTCGTCAACGCGCGCATGCGCCTCGACACGCTGGAGGGCGCCACGGTGATTCCTTCGGCCGCCCTGCAGCGTGGCGCGCAAGGCATGTTCGTGTACGTCGTCAATGCCGAGAGCCGCGTGAATGCGCGCGTGATCAAGCTCGGACCGGTCGACGGCGAGCGCATCGCGGTGAGCGACGGGCTGAAGCCCGGCGAAGTGGTGGTGATCGACGGCGTCGATCGACTGCGCGAAGACGCCCTGGTCGAGTCCGGCGTCCGACCGCAATTCCAGCCACGCCCCAGCGCCGGAAAAGGCGGACGGCGCAAGCCACCGGCCGAAGGCGGTGACGCCTCATCCGCAGGCACGAACGCTCCCATGACGGCGCCCGACAAGGCTGGCTCGGCGCCCGCTGCGCCGGATGCCGACAAGGGAGGCCGGCCAGCGCCCAATCCGCGCAGCGATGCAGCGAAGTAGCGGCGCATGAGCCCATCGCGTCCCTTCATCCAGCGGCCGGTCGCGACGACGCTGCTGATGATCGCGATCCTGCTGGTGGGCGCGCTTGCGTATCGGCAGTTGCCAGTGTCGGCACTGCCGCAGGTCGACTATCCGACCATCCAGGTATTCACGTTCTACCCGGGTGCGAGCCCCGACGTGATGGCCTCGGCGATCACGGCACCGCTGGAGCGGCAGTTCGGTCAGATCTCCGGCTTGAAGCAGATGTCATCGACCAGTTCGGGCGGTGCATCGGTGATCACGATGCAGTTCGATCTGCTGCTCTCGATGGAGATCGCCGAGCAATCGGTCCAAGCCGCGATCAACGCGGCCTCGAATCTGGTCCCGCAGGACCTGCCGGCACCTCCGGTGTACAGCAAGGTCAACCCCGCCGATGCGCCGATCCTGACGCTGGGCTTGTCATCGAAGACACTGCGCCTGCCTGAGATCCAGGATCTGGCCGATACGCGTCTGGCGCAGAAACTGTCGCAAGTGGCTGGCGTCGGGCTGGTCACGCTCTCCGGCGGGCAGCGTCCGGCCGTGCGCGTGCAGGTGAACCCGAAATCGCTCGCGGCCAATGGCCTGGGCATGGATGAGCTGCGCGCCACCATCGCCGCGGCCAACGCCAAGCGCGCCAAGGGCAACTTCGACGGCCCGAGCCGGGCCTACGCCATCGACGCCAACGATCAACTGCGCTCGGCGGCGGAGTTCGAACGCATCGTCATCGCCTATCGCAACGGGGCGCCGGTCTATCTCACCGATGTCGCCGATGTGCGCGAGGACGCCGAGAACATCCGCCTTCAAGCCTGGATGAACGAAGTGCCGGCGGTCATTCTCAACATCCAGCGCCAGCCCGGCGCCAACGTCATCGAGGTGGTCGATCGCATCAAGCGCGCGCTGCCGCAACTGCAGGCCTCACTGCCTGCCTCGGTCGACGTGGCGGTGCTGACCGATCGCACCGTCACGATCCGCGCGTCGGTTCGCGACGTCCAGATCGAACTGCTCTTCGCGATCGGTCTGGTGGTGCTGGTGATCTTCCTGTTTCTGCGCAACCTGCCGGCGACCATCGTGCCAAGTGTCGCAGTGCCCGTGTCGCTGGTGGGCACGTTCGCGGTCATGTCACTGGCCGGATTCTCGATCAACAACCTCACGCTGATGGCGATGGTCGTGGCGACCGGTTTCGTCGTCGACGACGCCATCGTCATGATCGAGAACATCGCGCGCTACGTCGAAGCGGGCGAGACGCCGCTCGCGGCCGCGCTCAAAGGAGCCGAGCAGATCGGCTTCACGATCATCTCGCTGACCGTTTCACTCATCGCCGTGCTCATTCCGCTGCTGTTCATGGGCGATGTCGTCGGGCGGCTGTTCCGCGAGTTCGCGATCACGCTCGCGGTGGCCATTCTCATCTCCGCGTTCGTCTCGCTCACGCTCACGCCGATGATGTGCGCCCGCATGTTGCGACGAGGCGAAGGCAGTGGCGCCTCGGTCACCGGCGCGGCCGGGCAAATATTCACACGGTCGCTGGCGGCCTACGCGCGCGCGCTGACATGGGTGCTGCGCCATCAGGCCCTCACGCTGCTGGTGGCGGTGGCGCTGCTGGTGATCACCGTCGTGCTCTATCTGGCCGTGCCGAAGGGCTTCTTCCCGATCCAGGATACCGGCGTGATCCAGGGCATCTCGGAAGCGCCGCAGACCGTCTCGTTCCGGGCGATGAGCGAGCGCCAGCAGGCGCTCATCAAAGTCGTGCTCGAAGACCCGGCGGTGGAAAGCGTGTCCTCGTTCATCGGCGTCGACGGCACCAATCTCACGCTGAACAGCGGGCGCATGCTGATCAATCTGAAGCCGCTCGCCGTGCGGCGCGTGCACGCCTCCGAGGTCATCCGCCGTCTGCAACCGGCGCTCGCCAATGTGCCGGGCGTAACGCTCTACATGCAGCCGATTCAGGACCTCACGATCGAAGACCGCGTGAGCCGCACGCAATACCAATACACGCTCGAAGCGGCCGATGCGAAACTGCTCTCGGAGTGGGTGCCGCGGCTGGTTGCGCGCATGCAGGCCGAGCCGACCCTCGCCGACGTGGCAAGCGATCTGCAGGATCAAGGTCTGGAGGCGCGTGTCGAGATCGATCGCGACACCGCCGCCCGGCTCGGCGTGACACCGGGTGCGATCTCGACTGCGCTCTACAACGCCTTCGGCCAGCGGTTGATCTCGACCATCTTCACGCAGGCGACGCAGTATCGCGTCGTGCTCGAGGTCAAACCCGAGTTTCGCGCGGGTCCGGATGCGCTTGCCGGCATCTACGTGAGCGGCGCCAACGGCGCGCAGATTCCGCTGTCGGCGCTGAGCCGCGTAACGCTCGGCACCGCGCCGCTCGCCATCCAGCACCTGGGCCAGTTTCCGGCGACCACCATCTCGTTCAATCTTGCAGCGGGCGCAGCCCTCGGCACGGCCGTTGAAGCGGTACAGCGCATCGAAAAGGAACTGGGCATGCCGGCCTCGGTCCGCACCAGCTTCCAGGGTGCCGCGCAATCGTTCCGCGAATCGCTCGCCGGCACCCTGCTGCTCATCCTGGCCGCGATCGTCACGATGTACATCGTGCTGGGTGTGCTGTACGAAAGCTTCATCCATCCGGTGACGATCCTCTCGACGCTGCCGTCGGCCGCGGTCGGCGCCCTGGCGGCGCTGCTGCTTGCGCGCAGCGAACTGGGCATCGTCGCCATCATCGGCATCATCCTGCTCATCGGCATCGTCAAGAAGAACGCGATCATGATGATCGACTTCGCGCTCGATGCCGAGCGCCGCGACGGCAAGCGGCCCGAGGAGGCGATCTACCAGGCGTGCCTGCTGCGGTTCCGGCCGATCCTCATGACGACCTTCGCCGCGCTGTTCGCCGCACTGCCGCTGATGCTCGGCACGGGCGTGGGTTCGGAGTTGCGCCAACCGCTCGGCCTGACGATGGTCGGCGGGTTGATCGTGAGCCAGATCCTTACCCTGTTCACCACACCGGTGATCTACCTCGCCTTCGATCGTCTGGCGCGCCGCTTCGGCGGCGGCCGGCGGGATCGCCCGCGGCAGAAGGTCGCACCATGAACCTCTCGGCCGCGTTCATCGCCCGCCCGGTCGCGACGATCCTGCTCACCATCGGCATCACGCTCGCGGGCGCCATCGCCTTCACGCGCCTGCCCGTCGCACCGCTGCCGCAGGTCGAGTTCCCGGTCATCAGCGTCTACGCGCAACTGCCGGGTGCCAGCCCCGAGACAATGGCCGCAACCGTCGCCACGCCATTGGAACGTCAACTGGGACGGATCGCCGGGGTGAACGAGATCACCTCGTCGTCTTCGCAGGGTTCGACGCGCGTGTCGCTGCAGTTCGATCTTGACCGCAGCATCCACAAGGCGGCGAACGAAGTGCAGGCCGCGATCAATGCGGCGCGCGCGCAGCTTCCCAGCGGCATGCCGGGCAATCCGACGTATCGCAAGGCCAACCCCGCCGATCCGCCGATCATCGTCCTCACGCTGGTCTCCGATACGCTTCCCAAAGCACAGCTCTACGACGCGGCTTCGACCATCGTCGCGCAGCGCCTGTCGCAGATCCGCGGCGTCGGGCAGGTCAACATCGGCGGTGGCTCGCTGCCCGCGGTGCGAGTCGAAGTCAATCCGCGCGCGCTGAGCGCGATGGGCGTCGGCCTGGCCGACGTGCGCACCGCGCTCACCACCGCCAACGTCAACCGCCCCAAGGGCGTTGTCGAAGAAGGCGAGCGGCAATGGTGGATCTACGCCAACGATCAACTCATGACGGCCGAGCAGTACGCCCTGCTCATCGTCGCGTATCGCAACGGAGCGCCGGTACGGCTGCGCGATGTCGCCACCGTCAGCGATTCGGTGCAAGACCTGCGCAACTCCGGCGCCGTCAACGGTCGGCCCGCCATTCTTCTGTGGGTCTACAAGGAGCCCGATGCCAACGTCCTCGATACGGTCGATCGGGTGAACGAGGCCCTGCCGTGGCTGCGCGCATCGATTCCTGCCGCCATGGAACTCAGCCTCGCACTCGAGCGAACGGCGACGATCCGCGCGTCGTTGCGTGAAGTGGAGAAATCGCTGGTCATCGCGGTGGGGCTCGTCGTCCTGGTCGTGTTCCTGCTGTTGCGGCACGTGCGCGCCACCCTGATCCCCGCAGCGGCGGTTCCCGTATCGATCATCTCGACCTTCGGGTTCATGTATCTGGCCGGCTACAGCCTCAACAACCTCTCGCTCATGGCGCTCATCGTCGCCACCGGATTCGTGGTCGACGATGCGATCGTCGTGCTCGAGAACGCCATGCGCCACATCGAAGCCGGCGCCTCGCCGATGGCCGCGGCCCTGAAAAGCGCCAGGGAAGTCGGCTTCACCGTGATCTCGATGAGCATCTCGCTGGTCGCCGTGTTCATCCCGATCCTGTTCCTGTCCGGGCTGGTCGGGCGGTTCTTTCGCGAGTTCGCCTTGACGCTCACGGCAGCGGTCGGTGTTTCGCTGGTCGTATCGCTGACGCTCACGCCGATGATGTGCGCGCACATGCTCAAGCCCGCCTCCGAGACCGCGCATGGATTGTTCTACCGAGCCGGTGAGCGCGTCTACCTGGCCGTGCTGCGCGCGTATGCCGCGACGCTGCGATTCGCGCTCCGCCATTCGGTGCTCACCATGCTTGCGCTGGTCGCGATGATCGGGCTCAACGTCCATCTGTACAACATCATTCCGAAGGGATTCTTCCCGCAGCAGGACACCGGCAGGATCTTCGGCTATCTGCGCGCCGACCAGGCCAGTTCGTTCCAGTCGACCAGCGCGAAGATGGAGATCGCCATGAAGATCATCCAGGCCGACCCGGCGATCGACACGATCACCTCCTCGACGGGATCGGGCTTCGGTGCACGCAATTTCGGCAGCTACGTCATGTCGCTCAAGCCGCTTGCCGAACGGAAAGTGAGCGCGGCCGAAGTCGTCGCACGACTGCGACCGCAGCTCGCGCGCATTCCCGGTATTCAACTGTCGCTGGTGCCGGTGTCCGACGTGCGCATCGGCGGCCGGCCGGGAACCGGCGCCTACCAGTACACGCTGCAAAGCGAGAACGTCGACGCGCTGCGCGAGTGGACGCAGAAGCTCACCGTGGCGCTTCAGAACGTCGACCGGTTGACCGACGTATCAAGCGATCAGGAAGTGCGTGGCATGCAGGCGACCGTGGTCGTCGATCGGCCCACGGCGGCTCGACTGGGCTTGTCGATCGATGCGATCGACCAGACCCTGGGCAACGCGTTCAGTCAGGCGATCGTCTCCACCATCTACACCGAGCGCAACCAGTATCGCGTCGTGATGGAAGTCGATCCGCGCTACGCCGTCGGCCCGGAATCGCTGAAGGACATCTGGTTGCGCACACCCACCGGCCAATCGGTGCCGCTTTCCGCGATCGCTCGCTACGAGTTCACCAACACGCCGCTATCGATCAACCATCAGGGCCAGTTCGCCTCGGCAACCATATCGTTCAGCCTTCCCGAGGGCGTCTCGCTATCGGATGCCACGGTCGTGATTCGCGACATGATGGACCGCATCGGCGTGCCCTCGATCGTATTCGGCGGGTTCGCCGGCACCGCGCGGACGTTTCAAACCAACACCGGCGCGCAGCCCTGGCTCATCGTGGCCGCCATCGTCGCGATGTACATCGTACTCGGCATGCTCTATGAAAGCTTCGTCCATCCGATCACCATCCTCTCCACGCTCCCGTCAGCCGGCGTCGGTGCGTTGCTCGCGTTGCTCGCCGCGGGCGCTGAGTTCACCGTGATCGCGCTGATCGCCGTGTTCCTGCTGATCGGCATCGTCAAGAAGAACGCGATCCTGATGGTCGATTTCGCGCTCGATGCCGAGCGCACCCGTGGCCGCACGCCGCGCGAGGCGATCTACGAGGCGTGCATTCTCAGATTCCGTCCGATCATGATGACGACGCTGGCGGCGGCACTTGGCGCACTGCCCCTCGCGCTCGGCGTCGGCGACGGCGCCGAATTGCGCAAGCCCCTTGGCATCGCGATCGTCGGCGGGCTCGCGCTGAGCCAGGTGCTCACGCTCTACACCACGCCCGTGGTCTATCTTTATCTGGAGCGCATGCGGCTGTGGACCTTGCGCCGCTGGCAGATGCGCCGTGGCGATCAGCCCCGGAGCGCCGCAGCGTGACGCGCGCGGATCGCCGAGCAACGCGAATGCGCACCCTCGCCGCTGCGGGTGCGCTGACCGCGCTGTTCGGCTGCACGCTCGGTCCGGACTACGCGCGTCCGCCGGTAGAGGTCCCGGAGGCTTATCGCGAGCTCGCCGGATGGAAACGCGCCGAACCGCGCGATGCGATCGAGCGCGGGCGCTGGTGGGAGATCTTTCGCGATCCGGTGTTGAATGGGCTCGCCGAACGCGCGATCGCCGCTAACCACACGATCCAGGGGGCCGAAGCACGTTACCGTCAGGCGCTCGCGGCGCTCGGGCAGCAACGCGCCGCCCTGTTTCCGAGCGTCACCGTCAATCCCTCGGCCACGCGCAGCCGCCCGCCCGCGCCGTCAAGCCAGCCGACGCTGTCGCCCGGCATCACCAACAGCTACAACCTGCCGTTCAACGCGAGCTGGGAACTCGATTTGTGGGGACGTGTCCGGCGTTCGGTCGAAGCCGCCGGGGGCGACGCCGCAGCGAGCGCCGCCGATCTGGAATCGGTGCGGCTGGTAACAACCGCGACCCTGGTCCAGGCCTACTTCGCGTTGCGTGCCAACGATGCGCAGCGTCGCATTCTCGCGGACACGGTTGCCGCGTACGAGCGCTCGCTCGATCTCACGCGCAATCGCTATCAGGCCGGCGTGGTGGCGCGCGTGGACATCATCCAGGCCGAGGTGCAGCTTCGCGGCGCGCAAGCACAGCTCGTCGACCTCGGCATCGAGCGCGCGCAGCGTGAGCATGCCATTGCGATCCTGACCGGCGCGCCACCGGCGGCGCTGCGAATCGAACAGGACACCGCCCAGCCGAACTTGCCCGAGGTGCCGGTCGGCCTGCCCTCCGAATTGCTCGAGCGCCGACCCGACGTCGCCGCGGCTGAACGCAGTGTCGCCGCCGCCAATGCGCGCATCGGCGTGGCACGAGCGGCATTCTTTCCGAGCCTCACGCTGAGCGCTTCGGAAGGCTATCGGGCGAACCGGTTCCAGTCCTGGCTGTCCACGCCCAGTCATTTCTGGTCGCTCGGGGTGGCGGTGGCGCAGGTGTTGTTCGACGGCGGCCTGCGCCGCTCGCTCTCCGATCAGGCGCTCGCCGTGTACGACGCCGATGTCGCGCAATACCGCCAGACGGTGCTCATTGCCATGCAGGAAGTCGAAGACAACCTCGCCGCGCTACGCGTGCTCGTCGACGAGGAAGCGCTGCAGCAGGAGGTCGTCAACGGCGCCCGACAGGTGGTCGAGGTGACGACCAACCAGTACGGCGCCGGCGTGGTGAGTTTTCTGAACGTGGTGACGGCGCAGACGACGGCGCTGCAGAACGAGCGCACGCTGGCATCGATCCGCGCGCGACGCTTCGCGGCGAGCGTCGCCCTGATCCAGGCGTTGGGCGGCGGCTGGCACACGAGCGAACTCGACCGGGTGGTCGATCGCGACGAACCGAAGCAACCCTAGGGAAACTCCGCATAACTTATCCCGGCGGTGCGGAGGTCCCATACTTTCCGGGGAGTTACGAGGGGGCGGGCCCCCTTGTGCGAATATTCCCTAGAGAGCGTCGTTCAAACCCCTCGATCGCTCAACACACCAGGTTCTCCCGCAACGATCGGCCCGCGTAGCTGCTGCGATAGCGTCCGCGCCGCTGCAGCTCGGGCACCAGATAATCGACGACATTGGCGATCACCGCACGCGGCGCCGCCTGCGAGATCGACAGCATGAACCCGCCGCGGCTTCCGGTGGCCTCGAACGCCTCCTCCAGCATGTCCGCAACCTGGGCCGGGTCGCCGGCGTAGGTGTTGTCGTAGCCGGTCGCCGCCTCCAGTCCATAGCGAAAGAACTCCTCGCGGCTGATCTCGGTGTTCTGCCCGTACTTGTTCGCGAGGATGTGAACGAAGCCGACCGGCGAAGCATTGGCGGCCACGATGCGCTGCTGCAGTTCGGCAAGAGAGAACCGCTCGGGCAGCGTGGACATGTCGAAGCCGGTGTTATGCGACAGCCAGACGCCGACCGCCTCCTGCGGCACATCCGCGATCAGCATCTCCTTGAGCGCCAGCGCCTCCTTGCGCGTGGGAGCGACGATCGCGCGACTGGACCACAGGATCCCGACCTGCTCGGGATCGCGCTTCTCGGCCACCAGCGCCGCATCGAGGTCGGAGCGCTGCTTCACCATCATCGGCACCGGCTTCAACAGCCCGAACACGTGATCGGCCACGCGCGCCGCGGCCCGCGTTCCGCGCGGCGAGCCGCCCGCCTGGATGACTACCGGGTGCCCGTGCTGCAGCGGTACCACGCTGAGCGGCCCCTTGACCTTGAAGAACCGTCCCTCATGGTCGATCGCGCGGATCTTCGCCGGGTCGGCGACCTGCCCCGTCGCGGCATCCCACATGAACGCATCGACATCGACGCTGTTCCACAGCTTGCGGCACACGTCGATGAATTCCTCCAACCGCTCGTAGCGCGTCTCGTGATCGACCAGTTCGTCGTAGCCGTAGTTGGCGTAGTCGGCGCGACGCTGCGAGGTGATCACGTTGAACGCGACGCGCCCCTCGGTGATCAGATTGAGCGAGTTGAGCAGGCGCGCGGTGTAGAACGGATGCATGAACGTCGACGCGTACGTCAGACCGAACCCGACGTGGCTGGTGACGCGCGACATGGCGGTCACCCAGGGGCTCATGTCCAGGCGCGGCCAGGCAACGCCGTAGCGCACCGCCTCGTCGATCGAACCTTTCCAGGTGCTCGGGATGCCGGTGGAGTCGCCGAAGAAAATCATGTCCAGGCCGCCGCGCTCGGCGGTGCGCGCGACTTCCTCGAACATGCCGATGTTGGGGTGATGTCGATCGACCCACGAGCCCGCGACTCGCCATAGGGTTTCGACCTGCGTCCAGGAGAAATCGAAAGCGAGGTGGATTTGTTTTTTCATCGCGCGGCAGCTCGATCCGGCCGGAAACTCGAAGCGGTTGAGAACATCGAAATTCGGCAGCTAAGGCAGTTGTGTGGGGCCGGGAAAGTATGGATGGTCGAACACGCACGATGCAACCACGAGGTGCGCTGCACGCTCGTCACAGCCCCATGTTTCGGAGCGACGATCGCCGTCTCACATTGCGACTACGCCACGTGCGCGCGAATCGTGGAGAATGCCGGACGCGATAACACATCACCCCAAAGGAGCACACCATGGATCTGCGCTTGAAAGGTAAGACCGCGCTGGTGACGGGCGGCAGCGAAGGCATCGGCAAAGGCATCGCGCTGGGGCTCGCC
>CADEDU010000122.1 GCA_902826155.1 uncultured beta proteobacterium | reverse complement strand
GCAGCACCTCGATCGCGTCGAGTCGGGCCGCGCGCTGACCGGCCTGTGCGGAGCCGAGGCGCAACTCGCGTTTGCCGCCCCGCTCGATGAGCTGATCGATGCGCGCAGTCGTGTCGAGCCGTTTTTCATGTGGCCCACCCGCACCGATGCCGG
Source organism: uncultured beta proteobacterium (assembly GCA_902826155.1). Next base: position 15,644 of record CADEDU010000122.1, on the reverse strand, counting down.
CCGACGGGCTGAACGAAGACTGATTGAATGAAACGGTCGGATTGGGTCGAGCCCCGGCGATGGTCACCTGCGCCCCGGCAAGCGCCACGTTGCGGCGCGCCGCGAGAACGTCGCGGTTCTGTCTGGCAAGCAACAACCCGGCCTCGCTTCGCGACAGCTCACGCGTGGGAGAAAAGCCCTGCGCGCCCACCGGCTGAACGATCGCTGAGGCAATCAGTACCGCCCCTGATGCCATGCCCAGTGCCCTGCCCAGTGCGCTGACCAGTACGCGCGCCATTGTTGCCCGTCGATCCTTCGTATTTGTGTGTGCGTGGAAGCGTGCGTCCATGCGCTTCCATGCGGCTCTGAAAACCATCGTCGGCGCGCGGTGTGCAGCCACACCGCTTCCTTGATGACAGCAAATCTTGTAAGACGCCTGCAACTGGTTCCAGTGCCGAAAGTCACCATCGCGCGGGGCGCATCTCATGATGACGTTCGGCACTTCGCGCCGCGTCCAGCGCCGGTTAGCCTCGAATCAGCTTTTTTGTAGTCCTCCTCATGTCTCTTTGTTGCCCCCGCGCGGCGGGGGCTTTTCTTTTCCCGAGACATTGCCGGCCTGAGGTCTGATGCGCGCGTCGAGTGCGAACAACGCATTGCGACGAAGCCGGTTCCGGCCGGACCGCCACAGCTTGGCTAGCGCTGCCGCCAGAGCGGCACCTCACCCGCTTTTTTCTGCTCGGCCTCGAGCAGCTTGCTCGGCTGACCATTCGTCAGCCTGCGATTGCGCTCCTCGAATGCGCGCGACGCAACGATCGCGAGCGCTGCGAGCATGATCAGGATGACGACTGCGCCAATCAGACGGTTCATACCGATTCACCGGAGTGGGATGCGAAGAAAGCGCTCGCCCGACACGCTCATCAGCGGGTCATCCAGCGCCTGTTGCGCACAGTGGCCAGCGCATACGGGAAGATCCACGTGAGCGCGAAGAATGCGAAGTAGGCGTAGATCACACCGTAGACGAAGTGCCACGACCGCTCGGTGCGCAGGTAATACAGGGTGTAGAGAACACCGCCCAGGCCGAGCGCGAGCAGCACGCGCAGCAGCGATGCGGGATCGTCGATCATGAGCATGCCGATCAGCGCGAGGCCCGCATAGCTGATCGGAAAGCGCAGGTTGTTGACGAGCATCTCGAACAGCGTGATCAGCCGCGGCCCGAGCGGACGGCGCCAGACAAGCCGCAGCAGCCGCAATTCCTCGCGGATGTAGCTGCGATCCCAGCGGATCAGCATGCGGCACAGCTTGCCGTACACCGACGGCACTTCGGTGTGAACCACCGCGTCGCGCTGATAGACCGCGTTGTAGCCGAGGGCGAGGATCTCGTTGGTGAGCGCGCGGTCCTCGCCGATGGTGCATGACACCCCGAGGAAGCGCTGCGAGATCCATTGCGGCAGGATGCGGCGGACCACGTCGGCCCGATACGCGGCGAGCGCACCGGGACAGCAGAACACCATGCCGAAGGTCGACTGCACGCTGCGCAGGAAGTCGAAGGCGAGAATGAAGCGCACGTGCAGCATCCGCGGCAGGATGCCCTGATCGCGATTGAGCACCAGCACCTTGCCCGCCACTGCCCCGACCTTGGGGTCGGCGAACGGCGCGACGATCGACAGCAGCGTCTGCGGTTCGACCACGCTGTCGGAGTCGATCGTGACGATCACTTCGCCGGTGGCGCGCTCGATGCCGGCCGTCAGCGCGGCGCGTTTGCCGCGGTTGGCGTCGAACCGGATAGCGGTAACCAGGCTGGGATAGCGCGCGGCGGCAAGCTCGATGTAGTGCCAGGTCCGATCGCTGCTGCCATCGTCGACGGCGATGATCTGCAGCCGATCGCGCGGATAGCTCGCCTGCACGCACGATTCGATGGTCTTCTCGACCAGCGCGCCCTCGTTATAGGCCGGGATCACGATCGTCAGCCGTGGGGAGTCGGCAAGGCTCGTCGGCGGCACGGGCTTGTAGCGCGCCCACAGGAACGTGCGCAGCGTCATGAGCAACGCGCTCAGCACGATCCAGCCGATACCCGCATACCAGAGCGCTGTTTGCACCGGCGCGTCACTGGCCTCGATTCCGTCGGCATCGACGATGCGGGTGTGGACGCCGTAGGCGACGAGCAGCCAGATCGAAGCGATGATTGCCACCAGCAGCACGATGTCGATCAATCGGCCACCGAGCCACGTGGGCTTGGCGAGAGATGCCGGCGCAGCGAGGCGAGCACTAGCGGGCGCACGCAATGTTTTCATGGGATGACCCCTGGGGAGGACTGCGAACGTTGCGCGCACCGTCAGGCAAGCGCCTTCAGGTACATGACAACAACAGCGCATCAGGTTACGCAGAGGTGGCCGTGCTGAGAGGTGCCGCGGGTAACGAACTCGCAGTGCCGATGGTCACCGCGTTGCCGGAACTGACGCGCCGGCTGACGTGGACTGACGGGGGATGACGTAGCAGCTCGGTGGAATCGAGCGTGCGAGGGTGCGAACTTTCCGGCGCAATCGCGCGATTTGTTCTACTTGTTGCGCAGTGCCTTGATCGCCAGCTCGGTGCGCGTGCGCGCGTGGAACTTTTCCATGATGCGGCTGACGTAGTTCTTCACCGTGCCTTCTGCGAGAAACACCGTGCTGGCGATTTCCTTGTTGCTCTTACCCTCGGCGATCAACGCGAGGATGCGTGTTTCGCGCCGGGTGAGCGCATCGGGGCCGGCGTCATCATCATCGTCCGGGCGCGCGGTCTGATGCGCGGCGCCACTCGACGTTTCGTTGGTCTGCCCCGGACTCGCTGGCACACCGCCCGCACTCGGCATGCGCCGGAACTGGTCCATCACCTTGCGCGCGATATGCGGCGCGAGGCGTGATTCGCCACGATGCACACCACGAATCGTCTCGAGGATCTCGGTTTCCAACGCGTCCTTGAGGAGATACGCCTGCGCCCCGGCGCGGATCGCGTCGAACACCAGTTCGTCGGTATCGAAGGTGGTGAGCACCACGACCTGCGTGCCGGGAAACTGGGCAGTGATCTCGCGCGTGGCCGCCACGCCGCCGATCGGGGTCATCTGCAGATCCATCAGCACGACGTCGGGCCGTTGCGCGCGCACCAGTTCGATGGCCTCGCCGCCGTCAGCGGCCTGCCCGACCACTTCGATATCGGCTTCGGCCCCGAGCATGAGCGACAATCCGCGTCGGATGACCGGCTGGTCATCGACGACAATGACGCGTACGGGTCGCGTGCTCGTGGGCATGGCTGTCGCGAAGAGTGGGTCGGTGAGATCGGTCACGGAGTCGTTCAGCAAGATCTTACCGCGCGCCACAGGCCACGGCCGGTTTGCAGGAAACCTCGAATGCTGAGCGCCGCACCCGCTAACGTCGAGAATCACCCGTCACGATCTCCCATGACCTTCGTCACTTTTCGCCGCTGAAACGCCTGTGCTCTCGGTCCGGTTTGCCCGCCTCGATCCACGCCGATCGCTCGCTGCCGCCATCGGCTGGACGTTGAGCGTGCTGTTTCTGGCCGGCGCCTACAGCGCAAGCCACTGGGTCGGTGAGCTGGCCCGCGGTCGGCTCGAGGCGCAAAGCGGCAGCCTCTATCAGCAGTACGCGCTGCAGATCTCCAACGTGCTCGACACCAACCTCTACGATCGCCTGCAGTGGATACGCGCCACCGCGAGCATGTTCAGCGGGCAGGACGCCACCTACAACGTGCCCCGCCAGCGCGCGCTGCTCGAACGGTTGCAGGCCACGCTGCCGGAGTTCGAGTGGGTGGGATACGCCGATGCGAACGGTATGGTGCACGCAGCCACCGATCGGGTGCTGGAATCGCAAAGCGTCAAGCAGACGAAATGGTTCAACGAAGCGCTCCGTAATTCCTGGATCGGCGACGTATACGGGGGCGCCCAGAACGGCAAGCCATCAAACAGTACCGAGCGCGCCGATGCCGATCGTGTGATCGATGTGACCGCACCGGTGCGCGACGCCGACAACGGTGTGATCGGCGTGATCGGCGCTCAGCTCGCCTGGAGCTGGATCGCCAGGCTCGAAGGCAGTCTGATCGAAGGACTCAAGACCGGCCGACCGATCGAATCGCTGATCGTCGATCGCGACGGCCTGGTGCTGCTCGGCCCGGGCTCGCTCGCCGGAACGAAGATCGACCTCCCCGGCAAACGGGCGATCGGTTCAGTCGGCCACGAGGTCTACCGCTGGCCCGACGGCATAGACTATGTCGCCGGGTACGCCGTGAGCGATGGCGTCGGCACGTTTCCGGGCCTGGGGTGGACCGTGTGGGTGCGCGAACCGACCGGCAGCGCGTTCGCCGATGCGCGGGCGCTCGAGCGGCGCATCTTCCTGGGCATGCTGCTGCTCGGCCTGATCGGCGCCGCGGGCAGCCTGGTCGTCACCAGGCGATTGACCCGCGAGCTCTCGACCATCGCACGCTCAGCGGACGACATTCGCGCCGGCAGGGCGACCGCCCTCGTGGTGCCGCCCGGTGAAGACGAAGCCGCGCGCATCGGGCATTCGCTGCGCTCCCTCGTCGACAGCCTGCAGAGCGAGCGCACCGCATTGCAGTCGCTCAACGCCGAACTCGATGCGCGGGTCGCGGCACGCACGCGCGCGGTCGAACGGATGAGCGAAGAGAACAAGTACGCCGCGATCGTGCGCGAGCGGCTGCGCATGGCGCGCGATCTGCACGACACGCTGGCCCATTCGATGATGGCGCTGCTCACCGAGATCCGGCTGCTGCGCAAACTCGCCGATACCAATCCGGCCGCGCTGCGTGACGAGCTCACCAACGCCGAGGCGGTGGCCAAGGCCGGGCTGGAGGAGGCACGCGCGGCGATCACCGCGCTACGCCACAACGCCGTGCGCGACATCGGCCTGGGCGCCTCGATCGCCCAGCTGCTCAAACGCTTCGAGGAGCGCAAGGGCATCACGGTGGAATTTCGGGCCGACAGTCGAGCCGAGTCGCTCGCCGATTCGCGCGCCGAAATCGTGTTTCGCATCTGCGAAGAAGCACTGCGCAACATCGAGCAGCATGCACGCGCCGGCCGCGTGCAGGCCTCGGCCACCGTCGAACCGGCCCGCGGAGTCGACTCCGGCGAAGTGCTGGTGGTCACGCTTGCCGATGACGGCGTAGGCTTCGAACTCGACGCCGCGCGACCCGGACACTACGGCGTGCACGGCATGCGCGAGCAGGCCGAGATCATCGGTGCCTCGCTCGCGGTGCAGAGCGCGCCCGGCGAAGGTACCCGCATCACGGTGCGCATGCCGTTTTGATGTTGCCGTTCTGATGTTTCGGCGCGACTCGCCCACCCAGGGTTGGTGATTCGCACCTACGGTTCGGTCAACCACGCCTGGATCGATGCCTGCACCCGAGGCTGCGCGAACAGATTGGAGTGGTGCATGCCCAGCGCACTCTCGATCTGCACTTGCGCGGGCGGCTTGAAGGTCGAGTCCGGCGGCCGGAAGACGAGCACCCGGCCGGGCGATACGAAATCGGGCAACCGCGCGAGCTCGTCGCCGGAACGGGCAATGCCCCAGGTGTGCGCCGTGTTCACCACCAGATCGTTGGCCGCGCCGAACAGCTCGTCGGCGAGCGCATCGATGCCGGTCTGCGCCGCGGTGTGTAGCATCTTCTTGAGATTGGGAACCAGCGCGGTGGGCTCGAACTCCGCGCACACGATGCCATACCGCAACCTGGAGCGATCGACCTTGGCCCGCTGCAACCGGCTGAGGAAGCTCCTCGCATCGTTGAGCGACTCGGGGTTCTGCGCCAGCAGTCCGGGCACATCACTCATGACGCCGCGCACCGCGAGTTGAGCGAGCAATCCGGCGAGCCGCCCAAGCAGCTCGGCCCCCGACACACCGGTGACGTTCACCAGCAGATCGGCGAACGTGCCCCAGTTGCGCGGATTGGCCAGATCGGTCCCGCAGTTCGGCGTACCGATGAAGATCAGATTCCGAATCGCGGCGCCATGCCCCAGCAACTCGCACAACGAGCGCGCGACCAGACCACCGCGGCTGTGGCAAATCACATCGAGCGCGCCATTCCGGAGCAACGCGGGATCCAGCGTTCGCAGCTCCTCGATCAGCAGCCTGGCATTGTCCTCGGGCGTCTTCGACAGCGTCCAGTGATCGAAGGCGAGCACCGCCCCGTAGTTCTGGCGCGCCCAGCGGATGAACTGCGCACCGAACCCCTCCACCGGCGAGGTGCTCTTGCTGAACGTGCCATGCACGAACAGCAGCGCGCGCCGCTTTTGCGCCAGCGCGGCAGCGATCGCGTCGCGGCTCGCACTTTGCAGCTGCTTGGCCTCGGCGCCCAGCACCGAGAGCAGCCCTTCGGTCTTGACCTGTTCGCGGTCGTACTCACGCACCAGGCCCAGCACGCCCTCGGAGAAACCACTCAACATCCAGCGGCCGATCACGCGAACCACGCCGCGCTTACTAGGCAGCGCACTCCGCAAGCGTTCGTCGAGGAGCAACGCCGAGATCTTCGAACCGGGCAGCCCATCGGCACCCGCCGAGGCGCCGCGATTGCCGCCTGCGCCCCCGCCCCGCACTCGCCAGCGGCGCAGTCCGCCATCCTCGATCAGCTCCAGCTCGATCGCGTCTTTGGGCTGGGGCTCGCCGCCGCGCTGCACGGCGGCGGCCGAGCGCCAGTTCGGGCCGCGCACCCAGTCGGTGAGAACGTGATCTGGGGCGTGCAGATAAGGCACGGCCATCGGCTTGCTGACCGGTCGCGGTCGCGATGCCGAACCCGCTGTCGCGGCCACGGCACTGCTCGGGCGTCCTGCGCGCCGGCTCGAGCGCATCCCACGGGCCTCCTCGGGTGCGGCCTCAGCGCTGCGCGCGACGCCCCCCGCCAACGCCTGGAACAGCTCTTCGGTGGGATCGCCGTAGAGCACCAGACTCGCCCAACCCAATCCGGCCCAGACCAGATCCTGCGTACTCGATTCGCCGCCGCGCGTTGCCTCGCCGTAGGCGAGCTGGCGCGCGCTCACCTTGGCGCGGCGCAACGCCTCACCCAGCGTCGTGCGATCGGACAGCAGGCACTTGTAGAACTGCAGCGCGATGTGCTGGGCCAGTTGATCGTCGATCGGCCAAAGCGGCGCGACGTATGCCGCCACGCCCTGATTGATGAATGCGGTAGCCAGACCGAAGACGTTGCCCTGATAAGTGCGCACCGGGCGCCCGGCATCCATGCCCGCCTCGCAGGCGTTGGCGAACACCAGCCATGGCGGCGAGGGGTGCTCGGCCAGCGTGTTGCGGATTTCGAGCGACCACAACTCGCCGTCGCTCAACAGCCATGCACTGGTCTCGGGATCGTCGGCACGGAACAGGCCATGGCCGGCGAAATGCACGATGTCGTAGCCGCCGTCGCGCAGCAGCGCGCGCAATTCGGTGCCGGTGAGCCGGCAGTGGATCCGCGTATCGCGCGCGCGATCGAAATCGATGATGCTGCCGGTCTCCTGGCAGGTTTGTTCGAACCAGCCGGCCACCTGCTCGGCTTCATCGCGCGCACCCGGCAGCTGTCGCCAGCCGACATTCGCGTCGAATAACGGGTCGCCGATGATGAGCGGGCGCACCCGCCCCTGCTGGCGCACAGGCACGCGCCGCGCGAGCCCGGTTTCCATGTAGACCTGCCGGCCCATCGCGAAGCGCTCGCCCAGCCACTCGCCGCGGTGATGCAGGAGCTCCCAGGGGTAGCGCATCAGCTCGCGCGGAATCTGCAGCTGCAAATGCGCCGTCGCATCATCGTATTCGGCCTGCGCGAGTTCGCGCTCGTCTTCGAGCGTCCGGCCGAGCGACTGGAAGATATCCTCGCCAAGCAGCCCACCGATCGAGCGCAGCGAACCCAGCGCCGCACGATCGACCGTATCGCGCTTGAGCAGCGCTTCCAGCTCCTGCAGCGCACGATCCATGACGCGCGGTTGCACCCGGCTTTCCTGCTCGGTGACGACCGCCCCGCGCGTGATCGATTCGAGCCGCAGCAGGTAGGTCTCGTGCGGGCCGTCATGCGAGGCGGATTGCGGCGATCCGCTGCGCCGCTCGAGCGAGAGCGTCAACGTCGGGGCCGGCGCCATCACCCGGAACTGCTCGCGCAGCCCCCACACCACCGAGTCCGCACCGGTGAGCCGGCGCAGCACGTCGCGCCGGGTGCCGGCAGCGCCGGTCGACAGCAGCGAACTCACCAGGCGCCACAGGGCGCGGGGATGCAGCTCGATCAGGTTGGCCGCGCCGAGCAGCGCGGCCCAGTGCACCCGCCGATGAAAAGCGAAACGCTGATAACCGGCGTTCATCAACTCATCGAGCTTGCGCGGCCGGAACAACGATACGCCCGACCACCGTGGCCAGACGTGCGCCGCCGCTTCGCCCTGCACGTCGATCACCATGCCATCGATCGCGCGCTCCGGCTCGCCCAGCAGCATCGTCACCGCCTGCTGGGCCTGGCTGGCAATGCGCCGCGCGTTCCTGACCGAGTCGATCATGCGCTGCAGATCCACCTGGCGCTCGGCCGGGAGCAGAACAAACGCGCCGTTCACGGCAAGCTCGATCGCCCGATCCCGGGACCGGGCCTGATCGCGTGCCGCATCGCGCGCGGCGGTCGATTGATTCGGATCGGCCAGCATGGCAACGCGTGCTGCCACACCGTCGCCCACCCGCTCCAGATACGCCACACCCGCCTGAGCACGATCGTTCGCGCGCAGCGCGTCGATCGTGTGCTCGAGCCGCTCGGGGTCGCCCGCGCGGCTGTCGCGCGCCGCCTTGTCGAGCACGCGTGCCGTCGCCTCGAAGAACCGCTCGATGCCAGGTCCGTCCGCCTTGATCAGCGTCGAACCCAGCCAACCCTGGTACGCCTCGTCGGCCATCGCATCGAGGCACGCCCCCCAGATCGCGAAGAAGCTGCCGCAGTCGTAGACCGGCGCGTTGCCCTGATGCTTGAAGCGCTCGATCATCAGCTCGCGTGTCTTCCACACCAGACCTTCGCCCAAACACTGCAGTGAGCCGATGCACAGCGTGTCGAAGGCGCGTGCCACGTCGTCGAGGCGGCGCAGATCGATCGCCGACACGCAAGTCGCGGTGCCGCCTGCCTGATAGCAGCGGCTGATGTCCTGCAGCAGCGTGCGCGCAAGCTCCGGCGTCGACGGCAGCGGTGCCGGGCCGACCAACTGCGACTTCCAGGCGTTGAACACCCGTTCGTAGTCCCAGCCGTCGAGCGGAATCGTGGTCTGCGGCGCGATGAACACGTGCACCAGATCTTCCAGCTCGTAGGCGAATTCGAGGAACTGCACATGGCAGCTGTCGATCGCGAACAGCTCGATCTGCTCGCGATTGGCCTCGGCGAGCGCCTGGCGGATCACCCAGCCCAGATCGGACGCATCGAGATAATTGCCCGAGCCCTGGTCGTGGCTGAGGGCGAACACCTTGTCCTCGCTCGCGCGCATCGAGGATTAATCGAACCCAATCGCGACCGGACTGCCGAAGATCACCGCGACCCGTTCGGTATCGCAGATCGCCATGCCCCAGCGCAGAAAATCGAGCAGCGCGTTCGCACTGCCGCTGTCGACTCGCCCCAGTCGCTGTACCGGTTCGGATTTCGCCGCGGCGCGACCGGGCAACACATAACGTTCGGCGCCGCCGGGTCCGTCGTACTGAACCGCGATGTGGAATTGATCGGAAGCACCGGCCTTCAGGATCTCGGCGAGATCAGCGCGGATCGCCTCGTGCCCCTCGGCCACATCGCCCGCCAGATACACGAGCACGCCCCACGCGGGACGGGATGAAACGCCGGAGGGGGAAGACCCATCGGGCGCAACGTAGAACGACTCCGGCGCTGGTGGTGGCCGCTGTTTGGTCTTGGTTGCCTGCTTGCGGGGTCGGCCCGCTTCACTGGAAGCCTTCGGCTTGCCCTTCATGGCGGCACCGTCGTGATGAACCGGGAGTCAGAGCCCCAGCACGCGCTCGGCGTTCTGGTGGAAGATCTTCTCCATCACCTCGTCCTTGTAGCCCAGCTCGCCCCACTCTTTAAGGATGCGCGCGTACGGCATGCTCGGGTAGTCGCTGCCGAACATGATCTTGTCCTGCAGCCGACCGCGCATGTCGACCTTGAGGTTGCCGGGAAAGTATTTCGGCGCCCAGCCCGACATCTCCCAATAAACGTTGCCCTTGTGCAGCGCCACTGCGGTGGTTTCGTCGACCCAGGGCCAGCCCGGGTGCGCCATGATGATCTTCAGGTTCGGGAAGTCGGCGGCCAGCTCGTCGATCGACGAGGGATGTGCGTGGCGGATCTTCGCGCCATGTCCGCCGGGCAACCCGGCGCCCATGCCGGTGGTGCCCACGTCGATCATCACCGCGGCGCCGAGCGCGTTAATCTCCTCGAACAGCGGGTAGTAGCGCTGATCGTTCACCGCGAAGTGCTGCATGATCGGATGGAAGTGAAAGCCGATGAAGCCCAGCTCATTCACCGCCTTGCGCACCTGCTGGATGGCGATCTCGCCCTTGGCCGGCTCCACCGCACCCCAGCACTGGATGATGCGCTTGGGATGACGCTTCCACATCGCGTGCACGTATTCGTTGGTCACCGGCGCCGTGGCGATCGTGGTCTCCAGATCGAGCGCCACCAGGCATGCCTCGACCCCGGCCTCGGTGAAGTCCTTCAACACGTCGTCTTCGGACTTGCCGATCCAGTCGCGCTTCCAGTAGGTGGCGAGCGCGGCGACGTACGGGCCCTGGCACGCGATCCATTCCTTGGTGCCGGGATAGCAATGCAGATCGATGATTCTCATGATGAGGCGACTCGCTTGGAAACGGTTTCAACCAACGACTTCTTGGACACCTTGCCGAACGTCGACACCGGAAAATCGTCGAACACCTCCATGCGCTCGGGGAGTTTGAACTTCGCGATCTCCTTGTCGCGCAGGAACTCGAGCAACCCGGCCAGATCGAGCGACTTGCCGCGCTTGAGCACCACGCACGCGCACATCTTCTCGCCCAGCATCGCATCGGGCATCGGCACGCAGGCCACGTTCTGCACCGCCGGGTGTCCGAGGATGAGGTTCTCGATCTCCTCGGCGCTGATCTTCTCACCACCGCGATTGATCAGATCCTTCTTGCGCCCTTCCACCACGTAGTTGCCCGACGAATGCAGGCGCATCAGATCGCCACTGCAGTAGAAGCCTTCGGTGGTGAACTGCTTGGCGTTGTACTCGGGCACCCCGAAGTAGCCGCGCAACGTGTACGGCCCGCGGCAGATGAGTTCACCCACTTCACCCGCAGCGACCTCGCGGCCGTCATCGTCGACCAGCCTCACTTCGTCGTCGACGCAGATCGGCCGCCCACAGGTCTCGAGCTTCACCTCGGTGGGGTCGTCCAGGCGCACGAAGAACAGCGTGCCCTCCGACATGCCGAAATTCTCCTGCACGAAGCACGAGGGAATCAGCTCGTGGGTGCGCAGCCGCACTTCAGGCTGCATGCGCTGTCCGCCGCTCTGGATGAGCTTGAGCGAGGAAAGATCGTAGCGGCCGATCGCCGGATCATTGATCAGCCGGATCAGCAGCGCCGGCACCACTTTCAGATGCGTGCCGCGATGCTTGTGGATCAGCTCGAACAGGTGCTCGGGTCGCGTCGTGGCCGAAAGCACGACCTTGCCGCCGTTGAAGAAGTAGCCCTGGATGCCGGGGCACGCGAGCGGCAGGTTGTGCGCGATCGGCAACGCCAGTACCAGCACAGAATCGGCAGTGACCGCGCACACCGGTGCGGCGGTCTTGGAGTTATAGGCGTAGTCGTTGTGCGTACGCGGGATCAGTTTCGGAATACCGGTGGTGCCGCCGGAGAGCTGGAAGATGCACGGGTCGGTCGGATCGATCTCGATCTCGGCCAGGCGGCTGCGCGGCAACGACGCCGGTTTGTCGATCAGCTCGCGCAGCTTGCCCAACGGCACGCAGAACTTCAGCGTCTTGCTCTCGCCGCGAATGCGCTGGATGGTCGGTTCGAACGTGAAGTCGCTCTGCGTCTCCGGATACACGCACATCACCGCGCCGGACAGTTGCACGAACTGGCTGATCTCGGCGTAGCGATGCGTCACCAGCGCGGCGATCGGAATACAGCTGATCTTCTGCAGCGCGAAATAGAGCAGCACGAACTCGGCGCAGTTGGGCAGCGTCGGCACAACGCGATCGAGCGGCTTCAGCCCAAGTTCGAGCAGATTGAGCGCGAAGTTGTCGGTGATGCGATCGATGTCGGCGTAGGTGTAACGCCGATCACCGTCGATCAATGCCTCGCGCTGAGCGAAGCGCTTGAACACCGCGTCGAATTCCTGGGCGAGCGACCGGTCGAGCCAGTAGCCCTTCTCGCGATAACGCCTGGCGTACTCAGGCGGAAATGGCACAACGCCTTCTAGCATTCGAGTCTCTTGATCAATAAGCCGGCCGTCTTATGCCGTTCGTGGGGAGCACCACAAACCCGTTCATGGTGAGCCCGTCGAACCATCGAACCCCTCTAAGTAGAACTGGTAAACCCACCATCGATGACGATGATCTCGCCGGTAACGAAGCGGTTGGCTTGCACCAGGGTCATCATCGTCTCGGCGACGTCATCGGCGGTGACCACCCGTCGCAACGGCGTGCCCTTGGCGCGCTTGCCCATCAGATCGTCGTACTTGTCCTTGAGCATGCGCTTCATCCAGTCGCCCTCCATCCAGCCAGGCGCCACCGCGTTGACGCGGATCTCCGGACCGAGGTTCCAGGCAAGCGTCTTGGTGAGGTTGACCACCGCCGCTTTGCTCGCCGCGTAAGGAAGCGGCTGCGGGCCCGGGCGCAGACCCACGATCGAAGCGGTGTTGACGATGCAGCCGTGCGACTGCTTGAGCAACGGCACCGCCGCGCGCGTCACCTGGAACAGCCCGCGCACGTTCACGGCGAACACGCGATCCCACTCGTCGAGCGACAGCGTCTCGAGATCCTTCGGCTTCCAGGCGGCCGTCGTGCCCGCGTTGTTGATCAGCACGTCGAGCCGGCCGAACGCGCTCTCAACCTGCTTGATCATGGCGCGCACGCCGGACTCGTCGCTCACGTCGCACTTGATGAGCAGTGTGCGCACGCCCAGCTTGGCGGCCTGTTCGGCGGTTTCACGCGCGGCTTTCTCGCTGGAGGCGTAGTTGATTGCGACGTCGTAGCCGGCACGCGCCAGCGCCATCACCGCGCTGTGGCCGATGCCCGTCGCCGCGCCGGTCACGAGGGCGGCTTTGCTGCTGCTCAAGGGAGTACTCCGGTGTCGATCGAAGCCGCAATGCTAGCAGCCCGATGGACAGCCGCCGCATCAATTGGCTACCCTCGCCCGCATGACAGACAGCTCCGAATCCGACAACCCGGCCATCGCACGCTTCGAGAACTCGGCGGTCGCGCGGGCACTGGCTTATCGCCAACTCGACTGCGATCGCGCCACCGGCTTCACGCGCTGCGCGATGCTCGCCGGCCCCGAAACGATCAACGGCGTCGACGTCGTGCTTGGTGGCATTCAAACCGCCATGCTCGACATGGGCCTCACCGCGGCCGCGTTGAATGCCGTACCACCGGGTGCGCGCGTGCCGACGCTCGAAATCAAGACCAGTTTTCTCGATGCAGCACCTGGCGGCGAGTACCTCTGCGAAGCGTGGCCGGTGCGCATCGGCAGGACGATCGGTTTTCTCGAAGCACGCCTGAAACGCGCCGACGGCGTCATCGTTGCCACCGCGTCGGCCACGGTCAAAGTCGTCAGTCCGGAGAACAGATCATGAAGATCGCCATCATCGGCGCGGGCGTCGTCGGCTCGGCGCTTGCCCAAGGCTGGATCAAGGCCGGCCATGAAATCGTGTTCGGGGCGCGCAACCCCTCGAGCGACAAGGTGCGCAAGGCGCTCACCGCGACGGGCGCACGCGCCATGAGCATCGCCGACGCCGTGGCCTGGGGCGACGCGGCGTTGCTCGCCACACCGTGGCCCGGCACCGAGGAAGCCGTGCGCGCGGCCGGCGACTATCACGGCAAACCCCTGCTGGACGCGACCAACCCGCTCACGCCGACCTACGCGCTGGCGGTCGGCCACAACACCTCGGGTGGCGAGCAGGTGCAGGCGTGGGCGCCGAGCGCGAAGGTGGTGAAGATCTTCAACACCACCGGTTACGACAATATGGTCGATCCGCGCTACGGTGATCGCAAGGCCGCGATGGTCTACGCCGGCGATGACGATCAGGCCAAGCAGGTGGCCGCCCGGCTGGCGAGCGACATCGGCTTCGAGCCGCTGGACCTCGGCCCGCTCTTGACCGCGCGCTATCTCGAACCGGCGGCGCTGGTATGGATCCGTCTCGCCATCACGCAGAAGCTCGGCCGCAACATCGCGTTCGGTCTGCTGCGAAGGTAGAGCGTGGCGCTCGATTACGCGCAGCGGTTCTTGTTCGAGCAGCTCGACGTGCGCGGGCGGCTGGTCGTGCTCGGCGAGTCGTGGCGCGCGATGCTCGCCGGTCGAAACTACGCGCCCAACATCGTCGCGTTGCTGGGCGAGACCGTGGCGGTGAGCGTGCTGCTCGGCGCCCATCGCAAGGGAGAGCACCGCATCACCGTGCAGGTACGCGGCAACGGGCCGGTGTCATTGCTGGTGGCCGACTGCGACGCCGAGCTGAGAATTCGCGGTATGGCCACTGCAGCGCCCGGCGCGCAAGGCAACCTGCGCGAGTTGTTCGGTGACGGACGCCTGGCGCTCACGCTCGACGACGCACGCTCGGGTCAGATCTACCAGAGCGTGGTGCCGCTGCAAGGCGACACGCTCGCTGAGGTGTTCCAGCATTACCTGTCGCAGTCGGAGCAGACGCTCTCGTTCCTGCAACTGCACGCGGGCGATCACGCCCTGTGCGGTCTGTTGCTGGAGAAACTGCCCGGGGCCGATGCCCGCGACCCCGACGGCTGGAATCGCATCACCCAGCTGGCGGCGACCCTGCGGCTGGATGAAGCGGCACGCCTATCGGCGAGCAACGTGCTGGTGCGGCTGTTTCACGAAGAGCTGCTGCGCGTGTTTCCGCTCGATCGCATCGAGTACCACTGCCCCCACGACGTCGAGCGCGTGAAGAACATGCTGCGCGGGCTGGGCCGTGAGGAGGTCGAGTCGATCCTGGCCGAGCAGGGCGAGGTGCTCATCCGCAACGAGATGTGCAATCACGAATACCGGTTCGGCGCGGCGGAAGTCGCCGACCTGTTCGACCAGCCCGACGCGCGCGTATCGCACTGATGCGCCCTGTGCGCGCCCGCCCCGTTCAAGTGGCGGGACGATCGCAGCGCTGGCCTGCCGTGCGCCAACCGAAGCACGACCCGCGGTGATCCGCCGCGGACACCGCACCCCGCACGCTATTGCAACCGAGTTTCCTTTATTCCTGTGTTGCGATAGCATCGCTTACGCAACTAAGTTGCTATAGCTTTTTCATAGCACTAGCACAGCATCGCCCGGCAAGTCGGACGCACCGCAATCGGCAGCTTCGGCCGCAGGCCAAGAACACCGCCCATTTTCGATCCCAATTTCGACCTGATTTCCGATCACTCGCTCCGTCCAACCACGTCCAGCCACCAAATCCAGCCATGTATTCATCGATCACGCTCGCGCTTGCAC
>CADEDU010000121.1:10973-15858 GCA_902826155.1 uncultured beta proteobacterium | reverse complement strand
CCCTTGGTGTACTCGACCAGGATGCCGGTCTTGTTGCCGTCGCGGCATTGCGGCGTCGGATCGGCGCAGAAGCTGATCGGCCCGGAGCCCAGCCCGTTGAAATCCTTGATGCCGGCAAGTGCATCGCGGATCGCCGCACGATCGGCCTTGAGCGACGCGTCGGTGAGCGTGAGCTTGGCGCTGCGCAGCGCCTGCTTGATGATCTGCGCGGTGTCGTACGCCTGGCTGAAATCGTGATCCGGACAGCGCACCTTGTACTTCTCCTGCACCAGTTTCACGAACGCCTGGGCCACCGGCCGGTCGTCCTTGCACGAGAACGCCGCCGCGAATGTCAGCCCCTTGGCCGAATCCCCTGCCAGCTCGGGCACCGGCGCATTCGAGGCCGCCGAAGCCGCCACGCGACGCACCTTGGAGGGAATGCCGACTTCGTAGGACTGCTGCGTGATGCGCGCGATCGCATCGAGCTGTCCGCCGATCGCCAGCACCTCCGGATTGAGCGCCTTGATCTTGAGCAGGTGCGCACGGAAGTCGAGATCGGTCTCCTGCATCTGCGCTTCGTACAGCGGTGCAACGTTGTACGTGCGTTTCATGAAGTCCTGGTAGTCCTTGGTGAAGCCGATGCCGGCGCCGTCGGTGGTGAACAGGTACGCCACCTTCTTGCCGACGTTCTCCGACAGGTACTTGGCATGCACCGAGGCGTAGAAGCGTTCCGACACCGAGGTGCGGAAGATCCAGGCACTGCCCTTTTTGGTGATGTTGGCGTTGGTCGAGTGCGGAATGATCTGCGGCACCTCTTCCTTGGTCACCACGTCGACCATCGGCAGCGACACTGAGCTGCAGGTCGAGCCCATCACCAGATGCACCTTGTTCTGGTGGATGAAGCGATTGACGTTGGCGATCCCCTTGTCGGGCTTGCACTCGTCGTCGAGCAGCACGACCTCGATCTTCTTGCCGTTGATGCCGCCCTGGGCGTTGACCGACTCGAGCTCGTCCTTGGTCATCTGCCCGTACTTCAGGCCGTTCTCCACGATCATGCGCAGGGTCACGCCGATGCGGATGGTGTCTTGCGCGGCTGCCGGCGCGATGCCGGTTGCGGCGAGCAGTGCCGCCGCCACCACGTGAAGCGGACCAGGGACACGGAATGCCATGAGGGTCTCCTCTTTGAATGAACGAAGCTTCGGTTCGGCTCGATCGGCCGCTCGTACGGCTGGTATTCGCTACGCGCACCGCGACGGTCGAGCCAGCGCAGGCGGATTCTAAGCGCGGATCCACAGTGCCGTGCGACAGGGCGTCCGCTCATTGCAGGCACCCCTCTGTAGTCCCCCCTCCGCGGTCACCCGCCCCTATATGATCCGGCGGTAAATTCGCATCTCCGGAGCAACCTCCCCGATGAGTGAACCGATGCAAAGCAATCTCGACAACCTCGCCCGCGAACTGGCCCACGCGTGGACCTCGGGTGGCACCACCCCGCTTCCGCCCGAGGGGCAAGGACCGACCTCTCGCGCGCAGGCGTACGCCGTGCAGGACCGCATGGCCGAACTCATCGGCGGCAAGGTGGTCGGCTGGAAGGTCGGCGCAACCGTGCGCGCCGTGCAGATCTTCGAGGGGCACGATGGCCCGCTGCCCGGGCGCGTGTTCGCCGATCGATGCTTCGATAGCCCCGCCCGCATCCCGTTCGATCTGTTCCGCGGCCCGAAAGTGGAGTGCGAATTCGCCTTCCGGCTCGACCAGACGCTGCCGCGGAGCCGCGCGCCGATCTCGGCCGATGAACTCGCGCCGCTGGTCACGTTCCACCCTGCCATCGAGATTGCCGCGTATCGCTACGCACCAGGGACGGGTCATCGCTCCCTGAACACCTTCGACGGCATCGCCGACAACGGCGGCGCCGCCGGCGCGGTGCTGGGGCAGGCGGTGACCAACTGGCGCGGTCTGCCGTTCGAGACCATGCCGATCGACGCCCGCATCGACGGCAGCGATCCGATCCAGATGTACACCGGCGCGTATCGGCGCGATCCGCTCGCCATCACCGCCGAGACGTTCACTGAACTGCGCCAACGCGATGTCGCACTCGAAGCCGGCATGTTCGTCTTGACCGGATCGCTGTCGCTGCCCACCGCGATCCGCCGCGGTCAGACGATGGTGGTGCGCTTCGCCGATTTCGCGCCGCTCAGCATGACGCTCACCTGACCATGCCGCGCGCCGTGTCATATGCCAATGCCGCGCTGTCGCTCGCGCATCTGTGCGAGCTTGACATAGCACCTGCAGCATTGATCGATCAGGCGGCACAAGCCGGATTCGCTTCGGTGGGTTTTCGAACCTACCGTGCGGCGCCCGGCGGTGTCGAATATCCACTGGCACGCGCAGACGAACAGCAGCAGATACAGCGCAGCGTCACGCGAACGGGCACGTCGGTGCTCTACATCGAGTTGATCTCGCTCGACGCGGCAACCGACGCCGAACGCTATCGGCCGATGCTGGCAACGGGTGCTGCGATCGGGGCTTCGCGCGTCGCGGTTGCGGGCGATAGCGCCGACCTGCCACTGGTCGGGGCGAAGATGGCCGCAATCTGCGATCTGGCGCGCGAGTTCAATATCGCCGTCGATCTGGAGTTCATGCCGTTTCGTGCCGTGCGCAATCTCGACGACGCCGTCGAAGTCGTGCGTCGCGCTGAGCGTGCCAACGCGCACATCCTGGTCGACGCCTTGCACGTGTTCCGCTCGGGCAGCTCGCTCGATACGCTGGCCAAACTCGATCGCCGAATGATCGGCACGCTGCAACTGTGCGACGCACCACGCACCCTGCCCGCCGGACTCGATCTCGTCACCGAGGCGCGCGCCCGCCGACTACTGCCCGGCGCAGGTGAGTTACCGCTGTGGGCGCTGCTCGACGCATTGCCCGCCGACATTCCGCTCGGCGTCGAAGTGCCGATGGCGAGCCTCCATCCACAGCTCGCAACCTCCGAGCGCCTCGCCCGACTCGCTTCAGCCACCCGCACTTTCCTCGAACAACGGACCTCCGCATGAAAAGCAAACCCGTCCTCATCCTGAACGGCCCCAATCTCAATCTGCTGGGCACGCGCGAACCGCACATCTACGGTTCGACCACCCTCAAGGAAGTCGAGCAGATGTGCAAGGCGCGCGCCAAGAAGCGCGGCCTCACGATCTCGTTTCATCAGTCGAACAGCGAAGCGCAGATCATCGACTGGATCCACGGCGCGATCAAAGGCGCGTGCGGGATCATCATCAATCCGGCGGCGTTCACGCACACTTCGGTGGCGATTCTCGATGCGCTCAACAACGTGAAGCACCCGATCATCGAGCTGCACATCTCCAATCCGCACAAGCGCGAACCGTTCCGGCACCTGTCCTACGTGACGCCGGCAGCCACCGGTCTGATCTGCGGACTGGGCGTCAACGGCTATCCGCTAGCGGTCGATGCAATGGCCGACCTGCTCGAAGCGAAGAAATGACCGCAGCGGCTCGGGTGCAGACGGAGCGCGACGACGCGATCCTGTGGATCACGATCAACCGCCCCGAGGTGCTCAACGCGCTCGATCCGGCAGCGCATCGCCAGCCGGCCGCGTCGCTCGATGCCTACGCGGCCGACGACGGGCTGCGCGTTGCGGTAATCACCGGCAGCGGCGAGCGCGCGTTCTGTGTGGGCAGCGATCTCAAACTGCGTGCGCAACGCAACGCCGACGATCATCCATCGACCGGCTTTGCCGGCATCACGCATCGCTTCGATCTGTGGAAGCCGGTGATCGCGGCGGTGAACGGGCTGGCGCTGGGCGGTGGCGTGGAGATCGTCGCGGCCTGCGATCTCGCCTATGCCGCCGATCACGCCGAATTCGCGCTGCCCGAGCCACGCATCGGGCTCGCGGCGCTTGGCGGCGGCGGCTTGCAGCGACTGGCGCGCAGCATGCCGCTCAAGAATGCGATGGATCTGGTGCTCACCGGACGGCGCGTCAATGCCGACGAAGCTCGCGAACTCGGTTTGATCAACGAGGTGGTACCGCGCGCTGAACTGCGCACGCGCGTGCGCGCGGTGGCCGAGCTGATCATTGCCGGTGCACCGCTGTCGATTGCGGGATCGAAACAAGTCATGATGCAAAGCCTTGGCATGCCCGACCTGCGTGCAGCGCTGACGGCGAACTATCCGCTGGTGCAGCAGGCGTTCGCCAGCGAGGATGCGAAGGAAGGCCAGCGCGCGTTCGTGGAGAAGCGCAAACCGGTGTGGCGCGGGCGATGAGCGTGGTGCGGGCGATCGGACCTCGCGGCGATCGCATCTGCGTCACTCGAACGAAAATGAACCCAACTCGATAGGAATTCGGATGTCAGCGTTCTATGTGAAGGTCGGCGACACCACGCGGTTCTCCAAGACCGTCGGCGAATACGACGTGTACGGCTTTGCCGGGATCACCGGCGATTTGGCGCCCAACCACGTCGACAAGGCGTACATGGAGAAATCGAGCTACGGACAGTTGCAGGCGCACGGTGCGTTGATGGTCGGATACATGTCCACCGCCTCGTCGATGGCGATCGCGCACACGCGCCAGGCCGCGGACGAGACGCCGGTGTCGCTGGGCTACGATCGCATCCGCTTCCTGGCTCCGGTGTATTTCGGCGACACCATCACCGTCGAGTACCGGGTGAGCGCGATCGACGCGCCGCGCCGGCGCTCGGTGGCCGACATTGAAGTACGCAAGCAGGACGGCACGCTGGTGGCGGTGGCGCAGCACATCCTCAAATGGGTCAAGAACACCAGCTCATGACAGCCGCCAACTCGCCATCGGCACCGGCTGCTAGCAAGACCGCACTCGACGGCCAGACGGCGATCGTCACCGGCGGCGCGCGCGGCATCGGCCTGGGCATCGCGAAACTGCTGG
>CADEDU010000121.1:0-10873 GCA_902826155.1 uncultured beta proteobacterium | reverse complement strand
GCGATCGTCACCGGCGGCGCGCGCGGCATCGGCCTGGGCATCGCGAAACTGCTGGCCGCACGGGGCGCACGCGTGATCGTGTGGGATCGCGACGTAGCCCCGCTCGATGAGGCGAAAGATTTCAAGCCCGCACGCGCCGACGTGGTCGATGTCGCCGACTACCGTTCGATCGAGCGGGCGTTCGGTGCAGCCACCTCCGCTTTCGGCCAGGTCCACATCGTCGTCAACAATGCCGGCATCAACGGACTCATCGCACCAACCTGGGAGTACCCGCTCGAGGAATGGGACCAGGTCATCGCCATCGACATGACCTCGGTGTTCTACGCCAGTCGACTCGCCGCGCGCCACATGCGCGAGAGGCGCTACGGACGCATCGTCAACATCGCCTCGATCGCCGGCAAGGAAGGCGTGCCCAACATCTGTGCCTATTCGGCCGCGAAGGCAGGCGTCATCGGCTTCTCCAAGGCGTTGGCCAAGGAGCTGTGCGATGTCGGCGTCACGGTCAACTGCATCGCACCGGCAATGACCGAGACCGCGCTGCTCGACACGATGACCGAAGAGCACATCCGCAACATGAAGGCGAAGATCCCGATGGGCCGGCTGGTGCAGATCGACGAGGTGGCGGAGATGGCCGCCTGGATCGCCAGCCCGGCGTGCAGCTTCACCACCGGCTTCGTGTTCGACATCACCGGCGGCCGCGCCACCTACTGACCCCCCACCCACTGACATGAGCCTCAACCAACCCAGCATCGTGGTCGTCGGCGCCGGCGCCATGGGCGGTCTGTTCGGCGGCCTGCTCGCCGAAGGCGGACTGGACGTCACCCTGGTCGACACCTGGGCCGAGCACATCGACGCGATCCGCACGCGCGGGCTGCGTATCGTCGGCGTCGGGGGCGATCGCACGGTTCAGATCAAAGCCGCTGCTGATGCGCGCACCATCACCAGTGCCGACGTGGTTCTGTTCCAGTGCAAGGCGTTCGCCAACGAGCAGGCCGCGCAGAGCGTGAAGCATCTGTTCAGCGGCAATGCGGCGGCAATCAGCTTCCAGAACGGTCTGGGCAACGAGGCGACGCTCGAGCGCGTGCTCGGTGCGGGCACCGTCATCGGCGGCCTGACCGCTCAAGCCGGCCTGACCGAAGCGCCCGGCGTGGTCCGCAATTTCGGCAATCTGCCCACGCACATCGGCGAGATGCAAGGCGGATTGTCGGAACGCGTGACGCGAATCGCGCAGGCATTCAGCGCGCACGGGCTGCCGACGATCGCTACCGCCGAGATCAAACGCGAGAAGTGGAAGAAGCTGCTGGGCAACGTCGGCCTGGGCGCAATTTCCGCGGTGACCGATCTGCGTTCGTTCGAGATCATGGCCGTGCCGGAACTGCGCGACACCGTGTTTCACCTGGTCGATGAAGCGGCGGCCGTGGCCAAGGCCGAAGGGGTCGCGCTCGACGTGACCGAAGCGCGCTCGGTGCTGATGAAACTGGTCGACACCACGGGCGGCGGCACCGGCACGTCGAAGTCGTCGATGCGCGAAGACATCATCCGCAAGCGCCGCACCGAGATCGATACCATCCACGGAGCGGTCGCCGCGCTCGGTCGCAAGCACGGCGTCGCCACGCCGACGATCGATGCGCTGGTCGCGCTGGTCAAAGGCTTGCAGGCGCAGTACCTCAAGTAAGCACGCCCCATGACGATCAACAAGTTCATGTCCGCGGCTGACGCGGTGGCGATGATCAAGGACGGCGACACCGTCGCGCTGACCGGCGGCGGCGGCGGACTGGTGGAGGCCACCTGTCTGCACGCGGCGGTCGAACAGCGCTTCCTCGACAATGGCCATCCACGCGATCTCACGGTAGTGCATTCGCTGGGCATCGGTGACCGGCAGTCACGCGGCCTCAATCGCTTCGCACACGAAGGCATGGTGCGCAAGGTCGTCGGTGGGCATTGGGTGTGGTCGCCGCGCATGCAGGCGCTGGCGCGCGCCAACAAGATCGAGGCGTACGTACTGCCCGGCGGCGTCGCGATGCAGTTGTATCGCGAGATCGGCGCGGGCCGACCCGGATTGATCACGCACGTCGGGCTGGGCACGTTCTGCGATCCACGGGTCGATGGTTGCCGCATGAACGAAGCGGCGCGCGACTCACTGGCTGAGCTGATCACCATCGATGGCCGCGAGCTGCTGCGCTACAAACCGTTCGCGGTCAACGTCGCGTTGATCCGCGGCTCGTTCGCCGACGCGCACGGCAACGTCAGCCTCGACCAGGAACCCGCCAACGTCGATATCTACGCCGCGGCGCTGGCGGCGCACAATTCCGGCGGCAAAGTGATCGTGCAGGTGCGCACGGCCGTGGAAGTCGGTGCCCTGCCCGCGCGTGGCGTGCGCGTGCCCGGCGCGATCGTCGATGCGGTGGTGGTCGATCCGGGCCAGTCGATGGGCTACGACGTGGTCTACGATCCGACCATGTCGGGCGAGATGAAAGGTCCGGCGCAACCGCAGCCCGAGCAGCCCTTCACCGTACGCCAGGTGATCGCGCGCCGAGCCGCGGACGAGTTGCGAGAAGGCGCCGTGCTCAATTACGGCTTCGGTATTCCCGACGGGGTGGCCAAGCTCATCGCGGCGCGCGGCCATCTTGATCGCTACTACCAGACCATCGAACACGGCACCTACGGCGGCGAGCTGCTCGATGGCACGTTGTTCGGGTACGCACGCAATGCCACCGCGATGATCGACGGGCCATCGCAGTTCGACTTCTATTCCGGTGGTGGTCTCGACCTCGCTTTCCTGGGGTTCGGCGAGATCGATGCGGCAGGCAACGTCAACGTTTCGAAGCTGGGTGGCGTACCCGTCGGACCGGGCGGATTCATCGACATCGCGCAGAACGCGAAGAAGGTGGTGTTCTGCGGCACATTCGACGCCAAGGGCACCGAGCTCGCGATCGGCAACGGACGGCTCGCGATTACCCGCCACGGCGAAGTCACCAAGCTCGTCAACAAGGTCGAGCAGATCACCTGGTCGGGCGCGCAAGGGCTCAAGCGCGGGCAGGAAACGTTGTACGTCACCGAGCGCGCGGTGTTTCGCCTGACTGATGCAGGCGTTGCGCTGGTCGAAGTCGCCCCGGGTGTCGATGTGCGCCGCGACGTAATCGAGCGCATGCAGTTCGCGCCGCTGGTGCCGCGCGAGCCCGCGCGCATGAATGCCGCGCATTTCGAACCCTGAAGCCTATCCGCAGATTGCACCGATTGCGCTGAACGCCCGCCGATGCGCTGAACGTCAGCAGCTTTGAGCCAGCCGCAGTCGCTGACCCGACGGTACGCGCGAGTAGCACGAGAATCGGTGAAAGCTGCCAGAGTCGCAGAGTAGTAGTGCCGCAAGGAGAATGAACCGCATGCCCCCCGCCCGCATCGCCGTGATCGGCGCCGGCCTGATCGGCCGCAAACACATCGAAGTCCTGCGTTCACACCATCCGGACTACGCTTTGGCGGGCGTGTGCGATCCGTCGCCGGCAGCGAAGCAGGAAGCCGAAACACTCGGCTATCCCTGCTATCCGAACGTCGACGCGTTGCTCGACAAGGCGAAGCCCGACGGTGCGATCATCGCCGTGCCGAATCAATTGCACGTGAGCGCCGGGCTCGCGTGCATCGCGCGCAAGGTTCCGATCCTGATCGAGAAGCCGGTGGCCGACAACGTGCCCGACGCGCTGCGGCTGATCGAAGCGGCAGAGCAAGCCGGTGTGCCCACCCTCACCGGCCACCATCGTCGCCACAACCCGATCATGCGCAGGGCGGCCGAAGTGATCCGCGACGGACGGCTCGGTCGCCTGGTGGCTGCCACCTGCGTCTGGCTCTCGTACAAGCCCAAGGGTTACCACGATCTCGCGTGGCGACGCGAGCCTGGCGGCGGGCCGGTGCTGATCAACGCGATCCACGAGATCGATTCTTTGCGCATGCTGTGCGGCGACGTCGAGTCGGTGCAAGCCACGGCCTCGAACGCGGTGCGCGGCTTCACGGTCGAAGACACGGTCGGTGCCGTGCTGCGCTTCAAGAACGGCACGATCGGCACGCTCACGCTTTCCGATGCCGCCGCGAGCCCCTGGGCGTGGGAGACCACCGCGGGGGAGAATCCGTTCTATCCGAAGACGCCGAACGACTGCATCATGCTCGCCGGCACGCTCGGCTGCCTGACCGTACCATCGCTCGAACTGCGTTGGTACGAGGCCGACAAGCAGAACTGGGGCTTACCGATGACGCAGCAGCGCATTCCGATCACGCCCGCCGATCCTTACTACGAACAGATGCGCAATTTCGCAGCGGTGATCCGCGGCACTGAATCTCCGGTGCTGAGCGGGCGCGAAGGCACGAAAACACTCGCGACGACGCTGGCGATCACGCAGTCGGCACAGGCCGGCACCCCTGTGCGCCCCGATGATCTGATGACCCGGAGGTCTGCCTGATGACCCAGCCCCGCGCCGCCTGCGTGATCGGCTATCCCGCGCGCCAGTCGCGTTCGCCGAAGCTGCACGGCTACTGGATCAAGCGCTATGGCATCAACGGTGACTATCGCGTGGAAGAAATTCCGCCGGAGCAGTTCAAGGCGTTCGTGACGAATCTCGCCGCGAATGGCTATGTCGGCGCCAACATCACCATGCCGCACAAGGATGCGGCGTTCGCCTTGTCGCAGCCCGACGCGCGCGCCAGCGCCATCGGTGCCGCGAACACGCTGTGGTTGGACGGTACGACGTTGCGCTCGACCAACACCGACGTCGAGGGGTTCGTCGGCGCGCTCGATGGCGCCGATCTCGGCTGGGACAAGCGCATCGAGAGTGCAGTGGTGCTGGGTGCTGGCGGCGCTGCGCGTGCAGTGGTGTACGGATTGATCGAGCGGGGAGTCGGTGCCATCCACGTGGTCAACCGCACCGTGGACAAGGCCGTGGCGATCCGCGATCGCTTCGGCCCGCGAGTCCAGCCCGCCTCGTGGAGTGAGCTGCCTCGCCTGCTCGCCACGACCAGGCTGCTCGTCAACACCACGTCGCTCGGCATGCAGGGCAAGGATCCGCTCGAGATCGATCTCTCCCCGCTGCCTGCCGACGCACTCGTGTTCGATGCGATCTACGTGCCGCTGCAGACCCGGCTGCTCGCCGCCGCCCGCGCACGCGGCTGCAAAGCGGTTGACGGCCTCGACATGCTGCTCTATCAGGCGGTACGCGGCTTCGAATTGTGGTTCGGCATTCGCCCCGAAGTCACCACGGAGCTGCGCGAGCTGCTCGCAGCGGATATACCGAAGACGTAACGGGCGATTCAGGTTCGTCACCACCCTCTCTGGGAGAGCGTTCATGCAGATCGGCTTGATCGGACTGGGCAGGATGGGCGCCAACATGGCGCGGCGCCTGGTGCGTGGCGACCACGAGTGCGTGGTCTTCGATGCGAATAGCGATGCGGTGCGCGGCCTGGAGCAGGATGGCGCGATCGGCGTGCACTCGATCGAGGCATTCGTCGCCAGACTCCAACCGCCCCGCGCAGTGTGGCTGATGATTCCGGCGGCGCTCGTCGACAAGGTGATCGCCGAAGTCGCACCGCAGCTGGCGCCAGGCGATACGCTGATCGACGGCGGCAATTCGTACTTCGTCGACGACATCCGTCGCGCGACGGAGCTTGGCTCGCGCGGTATCCACTACGTCGATGTCGGCACCAGCGGGGGCATCTGGGGGCTGGAACGCGGCTACTGCCTGATGATCGGCGGTCCGGACGCCGCAGTGAGGCGGCTCGACCCGATCTTTCGCACGCTCGCTCCCGGCCGCGGCGCCATCGCACGCACCCCCAATCGAGACGGCATCGACAGCACCGCCGAGGAAGGCTATCTGCATTGCGGTGGCGCGGGCGCGGGCCACTTCGTAAAGATGATCCATAACGGCATCGAGTACGGGCTGATGGCGGCGTACGCGGAAGGATTCAACATCCTCAAGCACGCCAATGCGGGCAACCGCGGGCGCGAGACCGATGCGGAAACGACGCCGCTGCGCCATCCGGAACATTTCCAGTACGACTTCAATCTGCGCGACATCGCCGAACTGTGGCGGCGCGGCAGCGTCGTGAGTTCCTGGCTACTCGACCTCACCGCGAAGGCGTTCGCCGGTGACATCGACTTGAGTCGGTTCAATGGCCGCGTGTCCGACTCGGGCGAAGGCCGCTGGACCGTACTCGCCGCGGTGGAGCAAGGCACACCCGCCCCCGTGCTCACTGCAGCGCTCTACCAGCGCTTCAGCTCACGCGGCGAGGGCGAGTTCGCCGCGAAGATCCTCTCGGCGATGCGCTACGAATTCGGTGGTCACATCGAACGTGCGGCGAGCGCATCGTCGACGGGAGGGGTTTCGACGGGTGAAGCCGCGGCGGGGACAATCGCGACAGGTACAGCGTCGAAAGATGGAACATGAACCCGCCCACCGAACTGCACACTGCCCCGGCCGATCAACCCCTCATCGCAGGCGAGCGCCCCGAACCATGCGTGATGGTGATCTGCGGCGCGAGCGGCGATCTCACCAAGCGCAAGCTGATCCCGGCGCTCTACAACCTGGCGCGCGAGAACCTGCTGCCGCACGAGTTCGCGATCGTCGGGTTCGCGCGCCAGGAGATCTCCACCGAGGAATTCCGCACTCAGCTCTCGGCAGACATCCGCAGTTTCGCCACGACCGGCACGGTCGACGGCGAAGCGTGGGACTGGTTCCTGCACCGCATCTATTACGTCGCCGGCAGCTTCGATGACCCGGCCGCCTACGAGCGTCTGCGCGACACGATGGCGCAGGCCGATCGCGAGCACGGCACGCAAGGCAACTACTTCTACTATCTGGCGGTCGCGCCCGACTACTTCGGCGAGATCGTCAAGCAGCTCGGCGCGCTCGGGCTGGCGCGGGAGGACAACGGTCAGTGGCGCCGCGTGATTATCGAGAAGCCGTTCGGTCGCGACCTCGACTCGGCCCGCGCCCTGAACAACGACATCCGCAGCGTGCTCGCCGAGCGGCAGATCTATCGGATCGATCACTACCTGGGCAAGGAGACGGTGCAGAACCTGATGGTGTTCCGCTTCGGCAACTCGATCTTCGAGCCGGTGTGGAATCGCCACTTCATCGATCACGTGCAGATCACCGCGGCTGAAACCGTCGGCGTCGAGCGCCGCGGGGGCTATTACGAGACCTCGGGTGCGTTGCGCGACATGGTGCCCAATCACCTGTTCCAGCTGGTGTCGCTGACCGCGATGGAGCCGCCGATCTCGTTCGATGCCGACGCGGTGCGCGACGAACAGGCGAAAGTGCTCAACGCCATCCAGCCGCTCACCCCCGACGAGGTGCTCAAGCGCGCGGTGCGCGGACAGTACGGCGACGGAACGCACGCGGGGGAACGGGTGCCGCGCTATCGCAGCGAGCAGCGGGTGGCGCCGGATTCGCGCATCGAGACTTTCGCCGCGCTCAAGCTGACCATCGACAACTGGCGCTGGGCCAACGTACCGTTCTACCTGCGCACCGGCAAGCGCATGGGCAAGCGCGTCACCGAGATCGCGATCCAGTTCAGCCGCGTGCCGTTCGTGCTGTTTCGCAACACCCCGGTCGAGCGGCTGCACTCCAATCGCATCATCATCCGCATCCAGCCCGACGAGGGCATCGAGCTGCACTTCGGCGCGAAGGTTCCCGGGCCGGTGATGAACGTCGGGCCGGTCGACATGGACTTCTGCTATGCCGATCACTTCGGCTCGACGCCCACCACCGGCTATGAGCGGCTGCTTTACGACTGCATGTGCGGGGATGCAACGCTGTTCCAGCGCGCCGACATGGTCGAAGCCGGCTGGAGCGTGATCCAGCCGGTGCTCGACGTGTGGGAAGCCCTGCCCCCGCGTGACTTTCCGAACTATGCCGCCGGGTCGTGGGGGCCGAAGGATGCCGACGAGCTGCTCGCGCGCGACGGCCGGCGCTGGCGCAAGATAGATTGATCGCACGCGGCCTCGCCCCGTCTCCCGCAACACGAACGGCGGCTACGATCAACCGCGTTCGTTGCGTCGCCTGATGCAACCCCACGGAGCCTCGACATGATCCTCGCAGGCGATATCGGCGGTACCTCGACCCGGCTCGGCCTGTTCGAATCGGCTGGCCCGCGCCTGCGAGCCGTGGCTGAGCAGACCTATTCGTCGCCCGATCACCCGGGGCTCGAAGCGATCATCGCGAAGTTCCTCGCCGAGCATCCGGCCTCGCCACGGGCTGCCGCGTTCGGCATCGCGGGCCCGGTCGTCGGGAATGTCGTGCGCACGCCGAATCTCGCCTGGGTCATCGATGGCGCCGCGCTCGCCGGCGCAATCGGCTTGCCGCGCATCGGATTGATCAACGATCTCGAAGCGAATGCCTGGGGCATCGCCGAGCTGTCACCGACCGACTTCGTGACGCTGCATCCGGGCGCACCCAATCCCGCCGGCAATCGCGCCGTCATCGCCGCAGGCACCGGGCTGGGTGAAGCCGGCCTGTTCTGGGACGGCCGGATGCATCACCCGTTCGCCTGCGAAGGGGGTCATACCGACTTCGCGCCGCGCGACGCCGAAGAAGCAGCGCTGCTTGCGTATTTGTCGAAGCAGTTCGAGCGGGTGAGCTACGAGCGCGTCGTGTCGGGGCCGGGGCTGCAGCAGATTCTCGCGTTCCTGCGCGATGCGGGCAGCGCCGGCACGTTGACCGATGCGCTCGCTGCGGCAATGGCGAGCGGCGACGCCTCCGCAGCGATTTCGCAAGCCGCGATCGCGCGGAGCGATCCGGTCGCGGTCAAGGCGCTCGACATGTTCGTGTCCATCTATGGCGCTGAAGCCGGCAACCTCGCTGTGAAGATGCTGGCCACCGGCGGCGTGTTCATCGGTGGTGGCATCGCGCCGCGCATTCTCGAGCAACTGCGTGGCGGGCCGTTTCTGCAAGCGTTCCTCGCCAAGGGGCGCATGCGCACGCTGATGGAGTCGATGCCGGTGCGCGTGATCCTCAACGACAAGACCGCGCTGCTCGGCGCGGCACGATTCGCGGCCCGACAGGCCGGTCAGGCGCCGGGCGCCTGAATCGATGATGGTCGGATGCAGCCCAGGGTCGAGGTATCAGGGTCGAGGTATCAGGGTCGAGGCAGATGCGGCATCGGCGGACGCGGCAGATCGCGCGGATCGAGCGGCGGAGAGGGCAGCCGCGGTAACGGCGGCAGCGGCGGCCTGGGCGGCGTCGGTAACACCACGGTGGGCCCGCGCATTTCCCGCGACCGGCCGGGGTCGCGATGATGGCCCTTGCCCTTGTACCAACCCTTGTGCAACCCCTTGTCGTGACGGCCGCGGTCGTGATGATCATTGCGCGCCAAGGTGACATTTGGCGTCGACGCATCGGCCGCGGCGAAGCTGCGCGATTGAATCAGCGCGTGCGCAGCCGCGTTGCCGCAGCACACGGCGGCGATGATGGACAACATGACGAAGAGTCGGATCGAGGTTCGGTGCATGACGGTGTTCTGAAGAATGGCGATCGCGCAATACACCGCACCGACTGCTTGCGGCATCGCGAGCGATTCTAGGTGCGGCATGGCAGCGCCACTGCCCACCCGTCCGGCCGCGCCAACCACTCGCCTTCGATCCTCACTCGCGCTGGAACCTCCCTTCCCCATCCTTACTTGCCATCGTTCCCTGTGCCACGCCTGCGCATCCACGATGCGTAGCGCGCGACGGCCTTGTCGAGCGAGCACGTCGGAACGAAGCCGGTATCGTCGCGCAGCCGCGAGCCGGCGAGCGGCGCGCGCATCGCGGTGTATCGCGTCCACGGTTCGGTCCCGCCAGCAAGCTCGATGACAGCTCCAGGCACCGCGCGCACCACTGCGCCGGCCACCTCGTGCGTCGATAGGTTCCGGCCAGGGCCAAGGTGATAGACCGCATGACCAAGCGCGGGCGCGACGGCGGCGCTGAACAGTCCCACAGCGACGTCATCGATGAACGTGAAGCTCGCCGCGAATTCGCCGCCGGTCTCGCGGATCGGCTCGCCACGCAGCGCGCGCGCGAGAAACGAGGGGATCGGTCCGCGCGTTGCCGACTCGGACACGATCGGCGGTCCGAACACCCAGGAGATACGCACCGTGGCCGCTGACAATCCGAACTCGCTGCGATACATGCCGGTGAGCGATTCGGCCGCGGCCTTGGTGGTGCTGTAGATGTTGCCCGGTGCGACCACCTCGTCTTCGAGGATCGGCGTGACGACGTCGGCGCGACGCTGAAACACCGACCCGGTGCTCACCAGCAGAAAGCGTCGCCACTGATGCACCCGTGCCACTTCGAGCAGATTCGCCGTTGCCCCGATATTGGTGACGATGGCGGCGTGCGGCGCCGGTCGCGCATAGGCTTCGTTCGACACCGCGGCAGCGTGGATGCACGCATCGATCGGGTGTGCAGCGGCGAGTGCGCGCACCGCTGCGACGTCATCGAGGTCGCAGCGCACCCATGTCGCCGCGCCGAGCCGCGCAGCAGGCAGATTTTCGCGAGGCGCATTGCCGCGATACACCGCGACCACCTGCACACCGCGCTGCAGGGCGTGCGCCACGATCGCGCCGCCGACATGGCCCGAGGCTCCGGTTACCAGCAGCGCCATCGCAATTCCGTTGCCATCACCTGCGGCGCCCGCCGCCTCGTGGCTGAGTCATTGGAGGCGGCACCGTCACCACGGCGTGTCGAACAATGACGCACCTTGCCTGAACAGGCCGCGCGCGATCACTGAACGGTGAATCTCGGAGGTGCCGTCGAAGATCCGATAGATGCGCGCGTCGCGGTAGTAGCGTTCGATCGGCAGGTCCTTGCTGAACCCCATGCCGCCGAAGATCTGCACCGCGCGATCGACCACCC
>CADEDU010000120.1 GCA_902826155.1 uncultured beta proteobacterium | reverse complement strand
ACATGTTCCTGCGCAACACTTGGTACGCGGCCGCATGGGCCAATGAACTCAAGCCGGGTGAACTGCTGGCCCGCACCATCTGCGGCGATCAGCTCGTGTTCTGGCGTGACAGCGCGGGCAAAGTGTGCGCGGTGGAAGATCGCTGTTGCCATCGGCTCTATCCGCTCAGCCGGGGCTCGATCAAGGGCGATCTGATCAAGTGCGGTTACCACGGTTTCGAGTACGACTGCACCGGCAAGTGCGTGCACGTCCCGTCGCAGCAGCAGATTCCCGCGAACGCGAAGGTGCGCCACTACGCCGTGGCCGAGCGCCATAGCGTGATCTTCATCTGGATGGGTGACGCGGCGAGCGCAGACACGGCGAGCATTCCGGTGCTGCCCACGAGCGACGCGCAATTCGGCTGGCGCGGCACGCGCTACTACGTGCGCGGCAACTACGAACTGATCATCGAGAACCTGCTCGATCTCACCCATCTCACCTTCGTGCACGCCTCCACCATCGGCAACTACGCGCTGATCGACAACGCCAACGTGAAGCTCGACCGCTGGGAGCGCGAAGTGCAGGTGGCGCGCTGGATGATCAACTCCGACCCGCCGCCGACTTATCTGAAGGCCGAGAAGAACGGCTTCAAAGGCCGCAAGGTCGATCGCTGGCAGATCATCCGCTGGACCCAGCCCTCGGTGGTGCGGCTATGGACCGGTGCCGCGCCAAATGAAATGAACCCGCGCGATCACATCGCCGCGCACGGTGCGCCGGAGGGGGCGAAGCTCGAAGGCATCGGCATGTTCAATCTGAATCTGATCACCCCTGAGACCGAGAAGACGACGCACTACTTCTGGGCGCAAGGGCAGGACATGCAGCCGCAGAATCAGGCGGTGACCGATCTGGTGTTCGGACAGATCGAGACGGCGTTCTCGCAGGACTGGGCGGTGTTCGAACTGCAGCAGGAACGCATGGATCAATCCCCGGAGCGTCCGCGCGTGGACGTGAGCGGCGATGCCGGCGGCGTCCAGGCGATCAACATCCTGCGCCGCGCGATCGAGGCCGAAACGAAGCTGCGGGTGGCGGCGTAAGCCCGTCGATCACGAACCGAGGAGCGGGTTGATGAACAGCCTTGATGGCAAGGTCGCGCTGATTTCCGGTGCGGCGCGCGGCATTGGCGCGGAGACGGCACGCGCGATGGCGGCTGTGGGCGCATCGGTGGTGGTGGGCGACCTGCTCGAGGAACGTGGGAACGAAACGGTCCGGGCGATCAACGAAAGCGGCGGGCGCGCGCACTTCGTCAGCCTCGACGTCACGCGTGCGGAGCCGTGGCAGGCTGCCGTCGATGCGGCGGTCCGCAAGTTCGGCAAGCTCGACATCCTCGTCAACAACGCCGGTGTGTTCCTGGGGCGCGACTTCATGGAAGCGACGCTCGACGAATGGAACGAACTGGTCGCCGTCAATCTCACCGGCGTGTATCTGGGCACCAAAGTGTGCGCACCGGCGCTTGCCGAAAGCGGCGCGAAGAGCCGGCACGGCTCGGCCATCGTCAACCTCGCTTCGATCGCGGGGCTAGTCGGCTCGCAGCTCGATCCGCTCTACTCGCTCACCAAGGGCGGCGTCACGCTCTTCACGAAATCGACGGCGCTCGCGTTCGGCCGCAAGGGCTGGCGTATTCGGGTCAATTCGATCCATCCGGGTGTGATCGAAACCGACATGGGCGCGCAGACCTTCGCGGCACGCGCCAAGCAGACAGGAACGCTCGACGTCGACGGCGCGCGTGAAGTGGCGCTGCGCCAGCATCCGATCGGCCGGCTCGGCGTGCCCGAAGACGTGGCGCACGGCATCGTGTTCCTGGCCTCCGACGACGCCGGCTTCATGACCGGCTCGGCGATGGTCGTCGACGGCGGCCTCACCGCGCAGTAAGTCGTGCGTCCCATGGCGCGGCGAATGGTCGCCGCGCTAGCGCTCACCTGCTCAGGTGCTTCCGGAAGAAATCGACCGACAGGCCGAGTGCGCGGTCGGCGTCTTCCTTGCGGTAGGGCTTGCCGCCCTTGCGTGCGAACGCGTGGTCGGCTTCCGGGTACTTGTGGATCGTGACCAGCGGATTGGGTGAAAGCCGCCGCTCGACCAGATCGTTCACTTCGGCCTGCACCCAGCGGTCTTTCATCGCCATGTGCAGCATGAACGGCCGATGCAGGTTCGGCGCCTCCTTGATACGGTGCTCGATGTAGGTGCCGTAGTAGGCCACCGCGCAGTCGATGTCGGTGCGGCAGCACATCAGATAGCAAAGCTTCCCGCCGAGGCAGTAGCCCACAGCGCCGACCTTGCCGTTGCACTCCTTGCGGTTCTCGAGATACCGCCAGCAGTCGACCATGTCCTTCACGCCCAGGTCGTAGTCGAAGTCGTAGTAGAGATCGAAGGCCTTCTTCGCGTGCTCGGGATTGTGGTCGGACAGCTCGACCCCGGGCTCCTGACGCCAGAACAGATCGGGCACCAGGCACACGAACCCCGCTTCGGCGAACTCGTGCGCGTGGTGCCGCATGGTGTCGTTGACGCCCCAGATCTCCATGATCGCGATGACCGCGCCCGCCGGTGTCTTGTCGGGAATGGCGAGGTACGCGCCCATGCTGCCGTCCTTGAGCGGCACCTTGATGTTCTCGGTTCTCATCGTTGCCGCCTGGTCAGTTCAACCGCAACAGCTTGCGCGCGTTGCCGCCGAGAATCGCGTCCTGTTCGGCCTTCGGGATGTCGAGCGCACGCACCGCCTTGATCGTCGAACCGATCAGAGCCTTGCCCTGCTCGGCGTCGAACGGAGCGTCGGTGGCAAACACCGCACGCGAGGTGCCGAAGAAATTATGTCCGCAGCGGGTGGCGTTCTCGCTGCCGTTGAGCGCGGTGTCGGCGTACAGCATGCGGTAGTAGTCGAGCACCGGTTTCTTCAAGCCCGCCTTGGTTGCCACCGGATTCTGCGTGGAGGTGCCGTTGAAGATCTGATCGAAGCCCAGTTCGATCTTCGCGGCGAAGTACGGAATCATCCCGCCCATGTGGTGGGTGATGATCTTCAGGTTGGGCAGCTCGTCGTAGATGCCCGAGAAGATCAGCCGCGTCACGCAGGCGCTGGTTTCGTATGGCCAGCCGAACGTGAACCAGATCTCGTCTTCGGATTTCTGCTCGGAGGCGTAATCGGTGAACTGCGGGCCGCGGATCGGGTGGATCCAGATCGGCAGATCGTGTTTCACCATCGCGCGGAAGATCGGTCGGAACTCCGGCGCCGACAGCGGCTTGCCGAGCACGTTGGTGAAGAGCTGGATGCCGCGTGCGCCGAGCTGATTGATCGAGCGGTCGATCTCCGTCAGGCACGCTTCGATATTGTTCATCGGCATCGAGGCGATGAAACAGGGAAAGCGCTCGCGATGCTTGCTGCACAGCTCGGCCAATCCGTCGTTGGCGATGCGTGCCAGTTCGGGCGCCAGATCGGGGCCGCCCAGCATCTCGATCGGCGGGTTGGAAAGCGAGAGCACCTGCTGGTAGTCGTCGAATGCGTCCATCAGTTTCAGGCGTGCGCTCGTGTCCCACAGTGTCGGCAACTGCGGGAAAGCCTTGAGCGCGATATGGCCCGGGACGAGCGTGTTCATGCGGTCGAGTATCGTCTTGGGCATGAAATGGTTGAACACGTCGAGCATCATGGCGAACTCCCCCATGGTGGTAGTGGTGGTGTGATTGATCGTTCGAGGCTACCTGTGGCCCCTTGCGTACGCAAGCCGCTGGGCGTACGCAAGCCGCTGTGCAAGCCAGGCAAGCTAAAGAATGCCGGTGACCAGCTTGGGAAAGAACAGCAGCAGGGCCAGCAGTACGCACATCACCAGCACGAACGGAAACGCGCCGGCGAACACGTCGTTCAGCGTGATGCGCGGATCGTTGAGCGTGCTCTTCACGGTGAACACCGCGATGCCAAGCGGCGGCGTGAGGATCCCCACTTCGACCGCGACAACCATCAACACGCCGAACCAGATCAGATCGGCCTTGAACGCATCGAGGATCGGCAGCATCACCGGCACGGTGAGCAGGATGATCGAGAACGAGTCGAGGAACGTGCCCAGCACCAGGATCAGCGCGAGGTACAGGGCGATGGTCGTGTAGAAGCCCAGCTGCGCCTGTACCACGTAGTCGGCGACTGCACCCGGCAGCCCCGACATGGCGAGCATGCGGCTGTACATGCTGGCTGCGACGAAAATGATGCAGATGGTCGCTGTGACTGCGCCGGTCTCGCTCAGCAGGCGCCATACGATCGGCCAGGTGAGCTTGCGTCGTGCGAACGCGATGATGAACGCACCCAGCGCGCCGATCGCCGCGGCTTCGGTGGGAGTGAACAAGCCGCCGTAGATCCCGCCGATGACCAGCACGATCAGCAGCACGATCGGCAGCAGCATTATCGCGATGGCCGACGCGGAGAGCATCTCGCTGCGATCGGGCACTTTCGGTGTGCCGACGAAATTCGGCATGCGATAAGCCATGAACACGATCGCCGCGGAGAACATGAGCGCGAGCACGATGCCAGGCACCACGCCGCCGAGGAACAGCTTGCCCACCGATTGCTCGGCGACGATGCCGTACACGATCAGCAGGATCGACGGCGGGATGAGCATGCCCAGAACCGAGCTGCCGGCGACCACACCGACCGCAAAGCGCGGCCGATAACCCAGCCGCAGCATCTCGGGCACCGCGATCTTGGTGAACACGGTGGCGGAGGCGATCGATACGCCGGTCACTGCTGCAAACACCGCGTTGGCGGCGACCGTGGCGATGCCCAATCCGCCGCGGATTCGCGCGAACAACTGGTTGGCGGCGACGTAGATATCCCGCCCGAGGTCGGCAGCCGACACCAGCACGCCCATCAGTACGAACAGCGGAATCACGCCGAAATCGTACGTGGCGATCGTATCGGCGGCGGCGATGGCGAGCAGGTTGGACGCAACCTCGAAGTGCCCGCGGATCAACCACACACCCACCATCGATGCGAGACCGAGCGCCACGGCCACGTGCAGGCCGCAATAGATCAGCGTCACGATCGCGCCGATCGAGACGAGGCCGATCTCGGCGGGGCTCATGGCTGCGAGCGCTTGGCGACGACGCTACGAGGGGGCATCGCTGGTCCAGGGCACGCCGGCAAGAGCCATTTGCAACTTGTCCCACGCCATGCGCAGATACTGCAGCGTCATCAGCACGCAGCCGACGACGACGACGGTCTTCACCGGCCAGATCGGCATCGTGAAAAATCCCGATGCGCCGATGAACGTGCCGGCCTTGATCGCTTCGAGCACCAGCGGTACCGCGGCGTACACGATCGTAGCGAACAGCCCCGCGCCGAGCAGCGCGAACAGCGCCTCGACCGCGTGCGCCGCGCCGGGCTTGCGTCGCGCGAGTACGCCCAGCAGCGAGTCGGAGCGGATCATGCGCCCCGAGCGCAGCGCATGGGCGATCTGCAGGAACACGATGGCGACGATCGAGGCGCCGACCATCTCCGGCACGCCGCGCACCGGTTGATTGAACAGGTCGCGACTGATCACGTCGGCGCTCACCAGGAGCATCGCCGCCACGATGAGCAGCGTGCCGAAGTGATTGAAGCCGCGGCTCAGGGCGTCGAGCGCGCGTCCCACGTCGATCTCACTTCAGTTCCCAGTCGCGCAGCGGCTTCTCACCGCGCTTCTTCAGGGCGGCGATGTAGGCATTGAGCACTTCCTTGGCGGGCATCCCTTTGGCGGCCAGCGGCTCCACCCATTCCTGCGCCAGATTGGGGAGCGATTTCGCCCACTCGGCCTTCTCGGCAGCCGACAGTTCGACCACCTTGAGCCCGCCTTTCTTCATCGTTTCCAGGCCACTGGTGGCAAGCGCTTCCTGTCCTTCGGCGGTGCGCACCCGGTATTCGGCCGCGACCTCGCGCAACACCTTCTGCACGTCGGCGGGCATCGTGTCCCACAATTTCTTCGAGATGGCGAGCGCACCGAACACCGCGTTGCCCATGTCGGTCTTGAGCATGTGCGGCGCCACTTCGTGCACCTTGCCGACGAGCGCGAGCGTGGGCAGATACCACTGGCCGTCGATCACGCCGGTCTGGATGTCGTTGTAGACCTTGTCGGGCGTGTTGATCACAGGCACCACGCCACTGCCCTTGAGCCAGGAGAGATTGATGCCCACGCCGCCGATCTTGATGCCCTTCAGATCCTGCACCTTCGGCACCGGCCGCTTGGAAAAGATGGCGAGCGACTCGATGCCAACCCCCGTCAGATGCACCAGCCCCGCGTCCTCCCACATCTTGCGCATGGCCGGATGGTTGGCATTGAGCTCGTCCATCGCTTCCAGCGCGACCTTCAGGTTGTTGGTGGAGAAAGGTGTCGCGTAGGAGACGAGCTGCAGCGGCAGGCGAGACTGATTGAAGATCGCGCCGACCATGCTCATGTCGGCCAGGCCTTTCTGCAGGCTGTCGACCTCGCTGCCGAACTTGACGATCGTCCCGCCGAACGACTCGCTCCAGTTGATGCGATGGCCGAGCGGCTGCAGCCGCTTGTTCACTTCGACGAAATAGAACTCCTTCGCCTGCCTGTTCCACACCGCCAGCGGGGCGTGCGGCGAGGCGTACGAGACGTTGAATGTGGCGGCGTGCGCGCCGGCGGGGGTGAGCAAGGCGCTCGCGAGCGCGGCGAGCGCGCAGGCTATCCTGGACTTCATCGATGTCTCCTCCATTGGGGTCGCGCGAACGCCGGATGAAGCAGTCCGCGCCGGACGCTTCGATTTTGCACGAAAGCGAGCCGGGTGGACGCGGTGGTTGCGCGGCAGCGGCGAGCGGGCGGACGTCGGTGTCGGGTAAGGCGTGCCGCGCGTGTCAGCGCTGCTTCGACCTGCGCCGGTCCACCGGTGTCTTGAGCCGCAGCTTGCTCGAATGCCCCGGCGTCTCGGTCGGGCCGCTCGCGGTGCGCCCCTGAAAATAGAAGCGCTGCCAGGCCTGCTTCACCGTTTCGGCGTCGTTCTGGCCGAGCTTCTGCAGAAACTGCGCGCGGCTTGCGCTCCAGGCCTCGTACTCCTTGACCAGTTCGGGGCGCTCGTCGAGATCGAAGATCTCCGGTTCGATCGTCTCGATCTGCCCGCGCTGCAACGGCACGATCAGGCAGAACGGTTCGCCCTTGGCGAAGCGCACCTCGCCGGCGCGCGTGAGCTTCCAGTTCATCGTGAACGGAAAGGGCAGCCAGTCGGTTTCGATGATGCCGGCCAGCGGCGCGATGCCGTCTTTCGGTTCGTTCATCGGGCCGGTGGTGAGGATGTCCCAGCCCGGCTCGGTGCGGAACAGATATCCGGTGTGGAAGGTGATGACACCGTGGTTGAAGTGCGAGATCGCCAGATGCGAGACGTCGGTGCGGCCGTCGGCGCCACGCACGACGATGTCCTTGGCGCGATCACCGCCGTTCCAGGTGATGACGAGGTCGAACGGACACAAAATCTCCCAGCCATAGCTGTTGGCGATGTTGAGCGGCAGGCAGCGGTAGGCGTAGCGCTGATCGGTCTGGTCCATCCAGGTGCGCATCGGCCGCGCCGGCTGCAACGGCGGTGGTGCGGGCACGAGCGCGAGGCATTCGAGTTTCATGGCGAGTCCGGGGTTTGGAGCATGATCGATAGGAACCGCGCGATTATCGCGAAGCGCGCGCGGCGCTGGTACCCTCGCCGCACCGAAGGACGTCAATAGCCAACAATCGGTTGCCCGCCACCATGCGAATCACCAACGCCCGCGTCATCGTGTGCAGTCCGGGTCGCAATTTCGTGACGCTCAAGCTCGAAACCGACGCCGGCATCACCGGGTTGGGCGATGCAACGCTCAACGGCCGCGAACTGGCGGTGGCAAGCTATCTGACTGATCACGTCGTACCGTGCCTGATCGGCCGCGACGCGCATCGCATCGAAGACACCTGGCAGTATTTGTATCGCGGCGCGTACTGGCGGCGCGGCCCGGTGACGATGAGTGCGATCGCCGCGGTCGACACCGCGCTGTGGGACCTGAAAGCCAAAGCCGCCGGCCTGCCGCTCTATCAGTTGCTCGGTGGCGCGAGCCGCGAGCGCGTGCGGGTGTACGCGCATGCCAACGGTCGTGATATCAACGAGACCATTGCCGAATTGCAGCGACACGCCGCGCTTGGCTATACCGCGATCCGCGTGCAAAGCGGTGTGCCGGGGCTGCGCAAGGTGTACGGCGTGGCCGACGACGGCAAGCCTTATGAGCCGGCGACGCGCGGCCTGCCGGTGGAACAGGACTGGGACTCCGGAAAGTATCTGCGTCATGTGCCCGAGTTATTCGAAGCGGCGCGCGCCGCCGTGGGCGCGGGCATCGACCTGCTGCACGACGTGCATCACCGGCTCACGCCGATCGAAGCCGCGCGGCTGGGCAAGGATCTCGAACCCTATCGCCCGTTCTGGATCGAAGACCCCACGCCGGCGGAGCAGCAGGAGGCGTTCCGTCTGATCCGCCGCCACACCACCACGCCGATCGCGGTGGGTGAAGTGTTCAATTCGATCTGGGACTGCAAGGCGCTGATCGAGGAACAGCTGATCGACTACATCCGCACGACCGTCGTGCACGCCGGGGGGATCACGCACTTGCGTCGCATCGCCGACCTCGCGGCGCTGTACCAGGTGCGCACCGGCTGTCACGGCGCCACCGATCTGTCGCCGGTGTGCATGGGTGCGGCGCTCCATTTCGGGTTGTGGGTGCCTAACTTCGGCATCCAGGAGCACATGCCGCACAGCGCGCAGACCGATGCGGTGTTTCCGCACGCCTACCGCTTCGAGAACGGATCCATGCACCCAGGCCAGGCACCGGGCCACGGTGTCGACATCGACGAAGCGCTCGCGGCGAAGTATCCCTACCAGCGCGCCTATCTGCCGGTGAACCGTCTGCAGCACGACGGTACGCTGTGGCACTGGTGATAGTGCCGTGGCTGATCTGTCGCGCGGCTGAACAATCATTTGCGTGCCATCGACAAACCGAGCCAGGAACGATCCCATGCCAAGACTCTCGAACGCCACGCTCGCGCAACTGCCTGATGCCGTCGTGCGCCCGCGCTACGACCGCGCCGCGCTGCAGCCCGGCATCGTCCATCTGGGTATCGGCGCGTTCATGCGGGCGCATCTCGCGGTCGCGACCGAAGCGGCGATCGCAGCCGATGGCGAAACCCGCTTTGGCATCGTCGGAGTGTCGATGCGTCAGCCCGATACGCGCGATGCACTCGCGCCGCAGGACGGCCTGTACACCGTCGCGGTGCGCGATGCGGGCGCGAGCGGCGGGATCGATGAACGATTCCAGGTCATGGGATGCGTGACACGCCTGCTCGTTGCGCCTGAGCAGCCGGGCGCGGTGCTCGATGCCATCGCTGCGCCGGCGGCGCGGATTGTCAGTCTGACCATCACCGAGAAAGGCTACGGCCTCGATCCGGCGACCCGCGAGCCCAGGCTCGATCTGCCGGAGCATGCGCATGATCTGCGCGTTGCGGACGTGCCCCGCGGAGCGGGCGTCCCAGGCAGCGCGGCCGCTCCGCGCAGCGCGGCAGGATTCATCGTGCATGGCTTGGCGCGCCGACGCGCAGCAGGTCTGCCCGGGCTCACGCTGCTGTCGCTCGACAACCTGCCGGCGAACGGGTCGGCGCTGCGCGCGCTCGTGCTGGCCATGGCGAACGCGATCGATACGTCGCTCGCACGCTGGATCGAGACGACCTGCAGCTTCCCGTGCAGCATGGTCGATCGCATCGTCCCGCGCACGACCGATCCGGTACGCGCGAGCGTTGCGCGTGCGCTCGGCGTTGACGACGCGTGGCCGGTCGCGGCCGAAGCGTTCCTCGATTGGGCGGTCGAAGATCACTTCGTCGCCGGCCGTCCCGAGTGGACGCGGCAGCCCGGCGTGCGATTCGTGCCCGACGCCGCACCGTGGGAAACGCTCAAGCTGCGCATGGTCAATGGCTGCCATTCCGCGATCGCGTATCTGGGAGCCATGGCGGGCTGGAATACAGTGGATAGGGCCGTTGCCGAGCCGGCGCTGCGCCGCTTCGTCGATGGCCTGATGCGCGACGAGTTGGAGCCGACCTTGCCCGCGCTCCCTGGATTCGACCTCGCTGCGTATCGATCGCAACTTCATGCGCGCTGGTCCAATCCGGCGATCGCGCACCGCACGCAGCAAATCGCGATGGACGGCTCGCAGAAGCTGCCGCAGCGACTGACCGTGCCACTGCGTGATCGCATGGCGGCGGGCAAAGCCTCACCGCGCATCGCGATGGCACTGGCTGCATGGCTGCACTATCTGCGCGGGCGCGACGAGACGGGGCAGGTGTATGCGATCGATGATCCGATGGCCGCTGAGCTCGGTGCGCTGTGTGCGCGCGCTGCGAAGTGCGCAGACCTGCGCGACGAAGTGGCGATGCTCGCCGCGTTCAAGCCGGTGTT
This sequence comes from uncultured beta proteobacterium, assembly GCA_902826155.1. Next base: position 5,645 of record CADEDU010000120.1, on the reverse strand, counting down.
CGGCGAGCTTGCTGGCAGCGCGGCGCTGGTCGAGGTGATCACCCCGGCGCTGCGCAGCCTGCGCGAGCGCGGCGTCGCGGCGACGCTGGAATCTTTCGCATGACGCTGGCGTCCTTCTCGTGACGCCGGAGTCGCCCGCGTGAGCGCGCTCGACGTCGTCACGCTCGGCGAGGCAATGGCCCTGTTCGTCGCGGGCAAGTCGGGTCCGCTGCACACCGTTCGGCAATTCGAGAAGCGCACCGCGGGCGCCGAGACCAACGTCGCGGTCGGGCTCGCGCGACTGGGGTTGAACGTCTGCTGGATCAGCAAGTTGGGCGACGATTCGATGGGGCGTTATCTGCTGGACAGTTTCCGTGCCGAGGGAATCGATTGCACGCAGGTGCAGATGGTGCCAGGCGCGCGCACCGGCTTCATGTTCAAGGGACGCGTCGACGACGGCAGCGATCCGCCGATCGAATATCACCGCCGCGGCTCGGCAGCCAGCACGCTTGCGGCGGTGGAACTCGATCTGAGCCGCCTCGCTGGCGCCCGCCATCTGCATCTCACCGGCATCTTCCCCGCGTTGACACCGGCCACGCTTGGCGCGGTGCGGGCCGCCGCCGCGTGCGCCCGTGCGGCGGGCCGCACGATCAGCTTCGACCCGAACTTGCGCCCGGCATTGTGGCCTTCGGCCGAGGCGATGCGCGGCACGATCAACGATCTCGCGTCGCTCGCTGATTGGGTTCTGCCCGGTGTGGAGGAGGGCCGGCAGCTAACGGGTCAGGCAGATCCTCAGGCGATCGCACGCTTCTATCGCGAGCGCGGCGCCCGGCTGGTCGTGGTGAAGCTCGGCGCCGTTGGCGCGTGGTACGACGGCGAGGCCGGATGCGGCCACATCCCCGCGTTCCCGGTACAGCGGGTGGTGGACACGGTCGGCGCGGGCGATGGATTCGCTGTGGGGCTGATCAGTGGATTGCTCGAGGGGCTCGCCGTACACGATGCAGTGCGTCGCGGCGCGTGGATCGGAGCGCGCGCCGTGCAGGTGCGCGGCGACACCGAGGGGCTGCCCACGCGCGCCGAGCTTCGCGAAGCGGGGCTCTGAAGTCGACGCGGCTGTTCTTTGCGGCCTCACCCGGCTATGATCGCGGTCAAGTGGTCTGACCACTTGACCGCACGTTGCGGCCCACTTTCCGCTGCCGGACTTCCAGGCCTGGGCTGACGACACCCGAGACCCCAACACTTCACCGATGCCTCTCCAAGCTGTCGAACCGCGCCGCCTCTACCGGCAGATCGCCGACCAGTTGCGCTCGCTCATCAAGAGCGGCGAGTTCGCCCTTGGCGCCCGCCTGCCCGCCGAGCGCGACCTGGCGGTGCAACTTGGCGTGTCGAGGCCGTCGGTCCGCGAAGCCCTGATCGCACTGGAGGTGGAAGGTCTGGTCGAAGTGCGGCCGGGTTCGGGCGTGCATGTGCTCACACGGCAGCCCGTGGGTGCCAAGCGGCTGGCACCAAATACGTTCGGCCCGTTCGAGATCATCCGTGCGCGTCAGCTCATCGAGTGCGAGCTGGCGGCGCTGGCGGCCAGCCGCGCGACGCGAGCGCACATCGCCGGACTGCGCGAGGCGCTGCAGCTGATGGACGCTGAACTCGCCGGCGGCACCATGCCGATTCGCGGCGACCGGCTGTTTCACATGCGCGTGGCCGAGATCGCCGGCAACGGACCGCTCCTGCGCACGATCGGCGAGCTGTTCGACGAGCGCAACAATCCGCTGTTCGAGCAGATGGGTCAGCACTTCGAGAACGAGAAGAGCTGGCGCAAGGCCATCGCCGAGCATCGTGCCGTGATCAGCGCGATCGCCTCGCGCAAACCACGGGCCGCGCGCGCAGCGATGCATGCCCACTTGCAGCACTCGCAGGAGCGCTTTGCCGATGCCTGGCCGGCGCTCGAACGTCGCGCGCCATCTGTATCGCGAACCCCATCGAAACCCGCGCTCACACGCCGCGCTGCCGCTGCGCGAGCGCTCGCCTGAATCCGAACGAGGACACCCCATGTCGCTGGCTTGCATCATCCACGGCGCGCGCGATCTGCGCCTGCAGGACGAGACCCCGCGCCCCGCCGGTCAGCTGGGGCCGCACGACGTGCTGCTGCGCCTGGGCGCAGGCGGCATCTGCGGATCGGACCTGCACTATTTCAAGGACGGCCGGGTCGGCGCGTTCGTCGTGCGCGAACCGCTGATCCCGGGCCATGAGGCCTCCGGCGTGGTCGATGCCGTCGGCGCAGAGGTAACGCGTGTCGCGCCCGGACAGAAGGTCGCGATCAATCCATCGCATCCGTGCGGGCGCTGCGACTACTGTCGCGCCGGCCGCGGCAATCTGTGCCGGCACATGTTCTTTCTCGGATCGGCCAGTGTCTTTCCCCACGCGCAGGGCATGTTCCGCGAACGCTTCGTGATGGGGCAGGCGCAGCTCACACCGATCACCGAGGAGCAGGTCACGCTCGGCGAGATCGCCTGCGCCGAGCCGTTGTCGATCGGCCTGCATGCGATTCACCGCGCCGGCCCGGTGCTGGGCGAAACCGTGCTCGTCACCGGCGGGGGCACCATCGGCTGCATGAGCGTGCTGGCAGCGCGGCTGGCAGGCGCCGCGCACGTGATCGTGTGCGACATCAACGATAGAGCGCTTGCGATGGCCAAGGCGGTCGGCGCCGACCGCACCATTCGGAGCGATCAGACCGCACCCGCCGAGCTTGCCGATCTGGCCGACGTAAGTCTGGAGTGCGCCGGCAGTCCCGCGGCACTGGGCACGTGTCTGAAGGCGACCCGGCGTGGCGGGCGCATCGTGCAGGTGGGTACGCTTCCGCCCGAGGTGCCTTTCCCGGCCAACGACATCATGGCGCGCGAACTGGACTATCGCGGTGCGTTTCGCGCGCATCAGGAGTTCGACTGGGCGGTGCAGGCGATCCGCTCGCGCCGGGTCGACGTGCGTCCGCTGATCAGCGCGCAGTTTCCGATCTCGCGCTCGCTCGAGGCGTTCGAGTTGGCACTGGATCGCGGGCGCAGCACCAAGGTTCAACTCGTGACCGATTGACCCATTCGGCGAACGCATCCACCGAAGTTCGATTCCCCCGTAGAACGAGGAGATAAACCATGAAACCCGTGACGAACCCCGTAGTGAAACGCGCGATGAAATCCGCGATGAAACGACAGACCCTGAAAGGGCTGGTGGCCGCAGCGCTGATCCCGGCCGCGATGCTGGCGGCACCGGCATTTGCGCAAACCAAGCTCAAGTGGGCGCATGTGTACGAGACCAGCGAGCCGTATCACACCGAAAGCGTGTGGGCCGCCGATCAGATCAAGAAGCGCACCAACGGCAAGTTTGACATCCAGGTCTTCCCGGCGAGTTCGCTCGGCAAGGAGACCGACATCAACCAGGGCATGACGCTGGGCACGGTCGACATGATCATTTCGGGGCCGAGCTTCGCTGCCCGTAGCTTCCCGCGGATTGGCATCGCCTACTATCCGTTCATCTTCCGCGACGCCGACCATTTGCTCGCCTACAGCAAGAGCGACGTGTTCAAGGAGATGATCGACGGTTATCGCGCCAAGACCGGCATTCAGATCCTCGCCTACACCTACTACGGCGCGCGTCACACCACCGCGCAGAAGGCGTTTACCGATTGCAGCGGCATGAAGGGCATCAAGATCCGCGTGCCCGACGTGCCCAGCTACCGCGCTACGCCAGAAGCGTGCGGCGCGAACCCGACGCCGATCGCCTTCGCCGAGGTCTACCTCGCGCTGCAGAACGGCACGGTCGAAGCGCAGGAGAACCCGCTCACCACCATCGAGGCGAAGAAATTCTACGAAGTGCAGAAGCACATCATGATGACCGGCCATATCGTCGATGGCCTGACCACGCAGGTCGCGCCGCACGTGTGGAGCAAGTTGAGCGATGCGGACAAGAAGATCTTCTCCGACGTCGCGCTCGAGGCCGCGGCGCGTGCCACCGCCCAGATCAAGAAGCGCGAGGCGGAACTGGTCGACGAGTTCAAGAAGAAGGGGCTGGGCGTGCACACGGTCAACCGCCAGAGCTTCGTCGATGCGGTGCTCAAGGCCAAGAGCGTCGAGAGCATGGGCTTCAACCGCAAGGACTACGACCGCATCGTCGCGATCAAGTGATGCAGGAACCATGGACGTCCACGCTGGCCCGAAGGTGATGGGCGACGACGGCGAATTCCACGCCGTCGACGAAGCGGTTGATCTGTCGAAGACGCCGATCGAGGCGTGGGTGGCGCTCGCGTTGTTCTGGGCGCTGGCCGGCGTGGTGTTCACGCAGTTCTTCACCCGCTACTTCCTCAACAACTCGGCGAGCTGGACCGAGGAGATCGCGCGCTATCTGCTGATCGGCGTGGTGTTCGTCGGCGCATCGATCGGCGTGGCGAAGAACAACCACATCCAGGTCGATCTGCTCTACCGCTACCTGCCGCAGCCGGTGTCGCGTGCGCTGGCGCTGCTGGTCGACGTGATCCGCATCGCGTTCTTCGCGGCAATGACGGCATTCACCGTGCAGATGATGCAGAAGATGGGCAATTACCAGATGACAATCGTCGACCTGCCGATGAACATCGTCTACGCGGTGGTGCTGTTCGGCTTCGCCGCGATGACGTTGCGCTCGATCTGGGTCGCACGCATGCACTGGCGTCGCGGCTACAGCGTGCTGGAGCGGCCGGAGTCGACCATGGAAGATCGATGATCGTGCGGAACGCATTCGCCCTGGGTCCGTCGACCGCACTCGGGACAGGTTTGTCGAAGGGTCCGTGCCGGGCTTCGACAAGCTCAGCCCGAACGGGGCCGCGCTGATGTTGAAGGTCTTCTTCCTGTTCCTGATGGCCGGCGGCGTGCCGGTGGCGATCGCGATGGCGGGCGCCTCGCTGTTGTACATCCTGGTCTCGGGCAACCAACCGCCGCTCACCGTCGTGCACCGCATGATCGGCGGCATCGACAGCTTTCCGCTGCTGGCGGTGCCGTTCTTCATCCTCGCCGGCAATCTGATGAACAACGCCGGCATCACCAATCGCATCTACAACTTCGCGCTCGCGCTGGTGGGTTGGTTGAAGGGCGGGCTGGGGCACGTGAATGTGGTGGGCTCGGTGATCTTCGCCGGCATGAGCGGCACCGCGATCGCCGACGCCGCGGGCCTGGGTACGGTCGAGATCAAGGCGATGAAGGATCACGGCTACGGCACCGAGTTCGCCGTGGGGGTGACGGCCGCGAGCGCGACGCTCGGGCCGATCATTCCGCCGAGCCTGCCGTTCGTGATCTACGCGATGATGGCCAACGTGTCGGTGGGCGCGTTGTTCCTAGCGGGCATCCTGCCAGGCGTGCTGATGGCGCTGCTGATGATGATCACGGTGGCGTACTTCGCGCACCGGAACGGCTGGGGGTCGGACGTCAAGTTCTCGGCCTCGCGGATTGGCCGTGCGCTGATCGAGCTGGGAGTCGTGATCGTCTGGCCGCTTGTCACCTGGTTCCTCGCGGCCAAGCTTGGCTGGCCGGCGCAGCCGGTGCTGTTGGTCGCGATCGTCTCGCTCTTCGCGTGCGATCGCCTGTTCAAGTGGCAGGCGGTGCTGCCGATCATGACGCCGGTGCTGCTGATCGGCGGCATGACCACCG
>CADEDU010000119.1 GCA_902826155.1 uncultured beta proteobacterium | reverse complement strand
GCTTCACGAAGCAACTTGGCCACTTCAGCGTGCTTGTTCTTGAGCGCCCATGAAAGCGCGGTGGCGCCGTCCTGGTTGGTGAGTTTAGGGTCGGCTTGCTCCCACAGCAGCAGTTTCACGGCTTCGTGGTGACCCTGACGCGCCGCGAGCATCAGCGGAGTCGATCCATTGGGAGCGCGGGCGTCGATGTCGACCTCCTGCTCCAGCAGGTAGCGGCATACCCCAGCATGGCCTTCATAGGCCGCGTAGTGCAGCGCGGTCCAGCCGCCTGCTGCCTTGAGGTCGGCCCCAGCCTTGTGCAGATTCTGGACGAGCGGCAGATTCCCCTTGAACGCCGCCAACATGACGGCCGATTCGCCCATCGGATTGCGCACGTTGATCTGCGCTTTTTCCCGCAGCAGGTAGTCGACGATCTGCGCGTGGCCTTCGCGTGCCGCGATCATCAGAGGCGTGTAGCCGCGAGGATCCGTGCTGTTGATCGAGTTCGGACCGAGTCTCGCGATGCTCTTCTGGACCGCAGGAAGATTGTTGGTCTGGACGGCCCGGAAAAGCTCTTCGCTGTTGGCGCTGGTGGTTGGGGAAACCGCCATGAGGATGGAAACCAGCAGCAGCGCCGCGACCATATTCGACGGAGAGCGTACTAGAGAGAATGTTTTGGAGAGAAATCGCATTCTTAAGAGCCGATAACCTATTGATTTATTGTAATTCTCACCATCACACAGCAGCTTGAAACAAAGAGAAGAAATTGCGCGAAGTCTGCTCCGCAATGGCTTCTTTTGTCGTGTGTTTCAGCGCTGCCAGCTGCTCCGCGACGAACCGTACCAACGCTGGTTCATTGGTCTTGCCGCGATGGGGTACCGGCGCGAGATAGGGGGCGTCGGTCTCGACCAGGATTCTATCGTCCGGCACCTTGACCGCCACCTCCCGCAGCGCAGCGGCACTCTTGAAGGTGAGGATCCCCGAAAAGCTGATGTGGAAACCCAGGTCGAGGGCGGCCCGAGCGACCTCCCACGTTTCGGTAAAGCAGTGCATCACACCGCCCGCCTCGCCGGCCTGTTCCTCGCGCATGATGCGGATCGTGTCTTCGGCAGCGGATCGGGTGTGGATGATCAGCGGCTTGCCGCAAGCGCGCGCGGCACGAATGTGCTGCCGGAATCGTTCACGCTGCCACTCGAGGTCGCCCGTGAGTCGGTAGTAGTCCAATCCGGTTTCGCCGATGGCGACGATCTTCGGGTGATCGGCCAATTCGACGAGCCGTATCGCACTGACCAGCGCCGCGTCCGGATAATCCGGATGCACCCCCACCGAGGCAAACAGGTTCGCATGCCGCTCGGCCAGCGCGAGCACCCGCGGAAAGCCCTCCAGCGTGACGCTCACGCACAGCGCATGGCCGACGCCATGTCGAGCCATCTCGCCGAGAATCTCATCGTGGCGGCCATTGAAGTCCTCGAAATCCAGATGGCAATGCGAATCCACTAGCAAGGGCAACCTCGGCGTTCGTGTTCCGGGAAAGGCGATTCTGAATAAGGCGAGGCTGGACGGCGCTAGGCCCCCGCAATCGCTCTTCGATAGGCGAAGAACAGTTTTTCCAGCACGAGCCGCGGGTTGAGTGGGTGAGACGCCAGCGCGCGCGCCTGGTTCAATTCGCGCAGCCAGTCGTGCATCGCCACCACCTGCACCCGGCCGGACAGTTCGCCAATGCGCTTCACGTGCTCGACGAAATACCGCACCGGAAGCCCGCTGCCGAGATTGACCACATCGATCGCCCACTTCTGCAGCAATCCGATCATCTGGTCGAGCGGTACCCCCTGATAACGATCGGCCAGCGCCAACGGATCGATCCGCGAGCTGCCCAGATCGGCGGCCATGCTGCCGGCGATATCGCGCTGCGTACCCGCACCGAGCGCCACCAGAGGTGCGCCGCCCACCAGTGCAAGCAGTTCATCGGGTGCCTTGATCTGCTGCGCCGCAAGCCATTGGCGCGCCACGGAGCGATCCGGATAGGCGCACGGTAGCTTCTGGCAGCGGCTCAGGATCGTTGGCAGCAGCCGATCGGCCTGGTGCGCCACGAGCAGCAGAAGCGCGTTGGGGGGCGGCTCCTCGAGCGTTTTCAGCAACGCGTTCGCACTGGCCGGATTCATGGCTTCGGCCGGGTGGATCAATGCGATGCGCCAGCCGTTGCGGTGCGAGCCGAGCGTGATCCACTCCTGCAGCGCTCGGATCTGGGTGATGCGAATCTGGGTGGGGGGAGCCTTGGCGGAGGCCTTACCGCCCTCCTCGCCTTCCTCGTCGCTTCCAGGGCTGATCATTCGCAGATCGGGATTCGTCCCCTGCTCGATCCAGCGGCAACTTGGGCATGCGCCGCAGGCCAGCCCGTTTGCCTCCTTCGTCCCTTCGCAGAGGAGGGACGTGGCAAAGGCTGCCGCCAGCTGAACTTTGCCCACACCACGTGGCCCGTGGATGAGCAGCGCATGAGGGAGCGCATCGCGACGGGCTTGAAGCTGCTTCCAAGCGGCGTCTTGCCAGGGAAATATTTTCGAAAACAACTCATTAACCCGTTGAATTAATCTGATTTCTCTAATTCGAGATTATGGGGAATTTTTTATAAATTACAGAGTGATACCAGCGCTTCCTCAACCAAAACTCGAATAGCGGTGATTGGCTGATTCGCATCAATCAAGGCTATTCGTCCCGCGCTCGCGGCAGCCCGGTCCAGATACCCGGCCCGGACGCGCTCAAAGAAGTCCAGGCGCTCACGCTCGAAGCGATCGAGAGTCGCCGAGGCCGCTTGGCGCCGCCCGATTCCGACCGAAGCCGGGACGTCGAACAGCAGCGTCAGATCGGGCTGCAAACCTTGTTGGACCCAGCCTTCCAGCACCGCCAATCGATCGAGAGACATGCCCCGCCCCGCTCCCTGATAAGCGAACGTCGCGTCGGTGAAGCGGTCCGAAATCACCCAGGTGCCACCTGCCAGAGCCGGTGTAATCACCTGCGCCAGATGCTCGGCACGTGCGGCAAAGATCAGCAGCGCCTCGGTGTCGGCGTGCATCGCATCGTGGAGCAGGATGTCGCGCAGCTTTTCACCGAGCGCGGTGCCGCCGGGCTCGCGCGTCATGAGCACATTGACGCCACGTTGATCGAGAAACGCGCGGATCGCATCGATGTGCGAACTCTTCCCGGCGCCGTCGATACCCTCGAGCGTGATGAACCTGCCCCGCACGGAACCCGTCATCCCCCGCCTCGCTGGTATTTCGAGACGGCACGGTTGTGCTCCTCGAGCGTCTGCGAGAACTCACTCGATCCATCGCCGCGCGCGACGAAATACAGTGCGCGACTATCTGCCGGCTGCACGGCCGCGCGCAGCGCTGCAAGCCCGGGCATCGCGATCGGCGTGGGTGGAAGCCCGTTGCGCGTGTACGTGTTGTACGGTGTGTCTTCCTGCAGATCGCGCTTGCGGATGTTGCCGTCGAAGCGCTGACCCATCCCGTAGATCACGGTCGGATCGGCCTGCAGCCGCATGCCGATGCGCAGGCGATTGTTGAACACCGCTCCGATGAACGGGCGGTCGTCCTTGCGCCCCGTTTCCTTCTCGATGATAGAGGCCAGCACCAGCGCCTGGTAGGGCGATTGGAGTGGCGAACCCGACGTCCGCGATTCCCAGGCCGCGCTCAGATGCTTGCGCATGGCCTGATACGACTGGCGTAGCACGGTCGTGTCGGTCGTCCCCTTCGGGAACACGTAGGTGTCTGGAAAGAACAGCCCCTCCGCGCTCTTTTCGCTCGCCCCGAGCAGTTTCAGGATGGCCGGTTCGCTCAGTCCGGTCGTCTCCTTGCGCAGATCAGTGTGGTCCTCGATCACCTTGCGCATCTGCCGAAAGGTCGAGCCTTCGATGAATCGCACCTCGGTTTGCACGAAATCGCCGCGGATCATTTTGTCGAGGATCTGCAACGGACTCATCTGATTGCGGATGTCGTAGTAACCCGGCTTGACCGTACCGTTCTTGCGCAGCAGACGCGCCATCAGTCCGAACAGATGCTCATTCACGCGAACGCCGCCCGCCGTGAGTTGCCTGGCAACGCTGCGCAGGCTGCTGCCTGGTTTGATTTCCACTTCGATGCGCTCGGCGCCCAGACGCAGGGGCGACTGCGTCCAGTGATAGCCGTAGCCTGCGCCGGCCCCCACCAGGGCGAGGGCCGCGACGATCAGGGCAGCGAGAACAAGCAGAACGCGCATCGATGGACGACTTGGAGGGCGGTAGACGCAGGGCCGCAGACCCACGCACGGGGCAAAACGATGCTCGCGATGCGTCGTCTTGAACGAAACCGGCGGTGCACGCTCTCTATAATACCGGCCTCGATTGTTGCTCGTACCTGCTCGAACCGTTCCCTTCAACCTTTCCGGATCACCCGCTGATCGCGCGCCTCCATCGCAACCTTGTTGGCCGCGCACGAACGCACCATGACGAATATCGCCGTTCCTGCCGAATCAGAACAAACGACCTCGAATCCGGAACACGTCCGCGCAGACCTCGAGCGCGTACTGCAATTGCGATCCGGACGGCTGGCGTCACCGAGTGCAGCGCTCGTCAGGCTGCAGCGGTTCAATGCAGTGCGCCTCGAAGGCGCAGATGCACGCAGTTTCCTGCAAGGTCAGGTCTCGGCCGATGTCCAGGCACTGGCCGATCTCGGCGCGACCATGGCGAGTTATTGCTCGGCGAAGGGTCGCATGCTCGCGAGCTTTCTCACGGTGCGAGATGGTGACGCGATCCGCCTGATGGTTCGTGCCAATCTCGCTGCGGCATTCGTCAAGCGACTGTCCATGTTCGTGCTTCGCTCGAAGGTGAAGATCACGCTCGAAGCCGACCGCGTTGCGCTGTTCGGGTTGATCGGCCCACGGCGCGGTACCGCGTTGGCAGCAGTCGGAATCGATCAAATTCCGGACGTGTATCGAGCGGTACGTGACAAGATCGGCGATTGCTGGATCAGCCTGCCGGGGGAGCGCAGCCTCGCGATGGTCGACGCAACGCGTGCGTCGGATCTGGTAGCCGAGCTAGCGCCGCACGTGCTTTCGGTCGACGAATCCTGCTGGGATTGGATCGACATCGAACAAGGCATCGCCTACATCGAGCAGGCGACGCAGGACGAATTGACGCCGCAGATGGCGAACCTGGAACTGATCGGCGGCGTGAGCTTCAGCAAGGGGTGCTATCCCGGCCAGGAAGTCGTCGCGCGGACCCAGCATCTAGGCAAAGTAAAGCGCCGCGTCTACCGCGCCCACGTCGAGGGCGACACGGTGCCAGCGGTGGGAACCGCTGTTTTCGCACCTTCGCACGGCGAGCAGTCGGTCGGCATGGTGCTCAGCGTCGCCCCGGCGCCGGGCGGTGGATTCGATCTGCTGGTGTCGATGATCAGCGCTGCGGTCCAGACGGGCAATATTGCGATCAGAGATCTCGCCGGGCCGCAGCTCTCGTTGTCCACCCTGCCCTACGCGCTGCCAGACTGATTCCGTTCGAGCCATTGCCAATGAGTTCATCCGTGTACGTGTACTACCGCGTCGACCCTGAACGCGTATCGCAGGCGCAGGTAGCGATAGAAGCGCTGGTGACCCATGTCAGCGGTGCAGCCGACACGGCGGGCAGATTGCTGCGCCGGGACAATGATCCTCACACCTGGCTCGAGGTGTATGAGCCGGTCCACGACTTCGACAAGTTCCACATTGCGCTGACCGCCGGCGTAGAACGGCACGGCGTAGAAAAGTTTCTGCAGACCGGGTCCGTGCGCGTGCTCGAGCGCTTCGTCTCCGTTGCATGAATCCGGCCTTGCAGGTGAACCCATGTGTCTGATCCTGTTCGCGGTCGATGCCCATCCGCGCTATCGCCTGGTCGTCGCCGCCAATCGGGACGAGTGGTTCTACCGGGAGACCGCACCCGCACATTTCTGGGAAGACGATGAGAACGTACTCGCCGGGCGCGATCTCGCTCATCGCGGCACGTGGATGGGCATCACCCGTTCGGGGCGGTTTGCGGCCGTCACCAATTTTCGCGAGCCCGATCGCAGGCGAGCCGATGCCAAATCGCGCGGTGCGCTGGTGAGCGACTTCCTGCGTGGATCACATGCTCCGGATGCGTTCGTGCGAGCGATCCGCGGCGAATCGCAGGCCTACAACGGCTTCAATTTCCTGGCGAGCGATTTGCGGTCAATGTGCTACTTCTCGAACCGCGCCGACGCGGCCGGTGAAACCGACATCCAGCGGAACGCGCTGGTCGGGCCCGGGGTCTACGGACTTTCGAACCATCTTCTCGACACCGACTGGCCCAAGGTCCGCTGGGGCAAAGCCGGGTTGCAGCGCGCATTGCAGGCTCACGATATCGACGAAAGCGCACTATTCGAATTGCTCGCCCACCGCGGTGCCGCACCGGATGGCGAACTGCCAAGCACAGGCGTCGCCCCCGAGCGCGAACGTGGACTCTCGGCTGCGCACGTGCTGCTCGGGGAATACGGTACACGCAGCGCGACGGTCCTGCTCGTCGATCGCGACGGCTGGGTGCGGTTCGTCGAGCGCTCGTTCGATCACGAAGGCGTAATGCTCGGCGCGAACGCAGAGCACTTCCGGCTCGCTATCTGAGCGACAGCGACATATCGATGTGCGCGATGCCCACGTCGAGATACTCCGGTCCGTGCGGCGCAAAGCCGAAGCGCCGATAGAAGCCCTGCGCCTGCACTTGCGCACTCAGGTGCACGGACTCGAAGCCGCGCCCACGCGCTCGTTCGATCAGCGCATTGAGCACCTTCGCGCCCACGCCTCGCCCGCGCCATTCACGCAGCACCGCCATGCGCCCGATGTGTCCATCGGGCAGGAGACGCCCGGTGCCCACCGCCTGCCCAGGCACGGTGCGCGCAAGGGCGTGCTCGCTGGTCGGATCGTGATCATCGAGTTCGGCTTCGACTGGTACCTGCTGTTCGATCACGAACACGGCATGCCGCACGAAGTAGGCCTCGGTGCGTGCCGCCTCCCAGCACAGGATCGCGACGTCGATCAACTCGTTCGGATTCGGCATGCCGGCATGAAGGAAGGAGCTTAGGAAGGGTCGATCGGATCGCTATAATTCGCGTTCGCGCCGTCACGCGCAAGGGCGATGGCTCGCCTGCCCACCTCTACTGAACATCCCGGTTGTCATCCATGGAAAGCTTGTGGCGCGACGCTGATGCGCAGCAGTACCCCGACGATCTCGCGTTGCGGGTCTATACCTCGCGCCTGCTCGGCCGCGACAAATCGCTCGTTCTGCATGGCGGCGGCAACACTTCGGTCAAACTCAACGAAGTGAATCGCTTCGGCGAGCGCGAAGACGTTCTGTACGTCAAGGGCAGCGGCTGGGACCTGGAAACCATCGAGAAGCCCGGCTTCTCGCCGGTGCGCCTGCAGCATGTGCGCAAGCTCGCCCGGCTCGATCGCCTGTCCGACCCCGACATGGTGAACGAACTGGGCACGAACATGTTGCGCGCGGGCGCACCAGCTCCGTCGATCGAGACCATCCTGCACGGCTGCCTGCCGTTCAAGTTCGTCGATCACACGCACGCCGATGCGGTGCTCTCGATCACCAACACCGCCGACGGCGAAAAGCGCATTCGCGAGGTCTACGGCGAGCGGGTCATCGTCATTCCCTACCTGATTCCCGGTTTCGATCTGGCGCAGTACGTAGCCAAAGCGTACGAGCGCGACGCGAAGCCGGGCACGATCGGCGTCGTTCTGATGAATCACGGCATCTTCTCGTTCGGATCGACCGCGCGCGAATCGTACGAACGGATGATCGAACTGGTCTCGATGGCCGAGCGCTATCTCGCTTCACGCGATGCCTGGGAGGTTCAAGCGGTCGTCGGCGATGTTCCCGAAGTGGAGACAACGGCGCTCGAGCACGCGACGCTCCGTCGTGAGATCTCACTGGCGGCCGGCTTGCCGGTCGTGGTCGCGACGCGGACGACCGCGCAGACCATGGCCTTCGCGCGCCATCCGGCGCTGTCACGCATGGGTCAACAAGGGCCCGCGACACCCGATCACGTGATTCGCACGAAGCGCGTACCGATGATCGGCACCGACGTCGGCGGGTATGTCGAGCGCTATCGCGCCTACTTCGACGCGCATGCACCGCAGGCGAAGGACAAGAAGACGATGCTCGACCCCGCACCGCGCGTGGTGCTCGATCCGCGCTTCGGTCTGGCCTCGGTCGGACGCACCGCCAAGGACGCGCGCATCGTCGAGGAGATCTATGAGCACACGATCGACGTGATCCTGCGCGCGGAAAAACTTGGTGGATTCCGCGCCCTGCCCGAGAAGGATCTCTTCGAGGTGGAGTACTGGGATCTGGAACAGGCCAAGCTGCGCAAAGGTGGCGCGGCACCTGTGTTCGCGGGTGAGGTCGCGTTGGTGACCGGCGCTGCCTCGGGAATCGGCAAAGCAGCCGTCGCTTCGTTGCTCGCGCGGGGCGCGGCGGTCGGCGGGCTTGACATCAACGCTGCGGTCGAAACGCTGCACTCTCGGCCGGACTACCTTGGCTTCGTTTGCGATCTTACTGATTCCGTCGCGGTAGATCGGGCCGTGCTGCAAGCGGTGCGTCGATTCGGTGGTCTCGATATGCTGGTGCTCAACGCCGGTATTTTCGGCGCAACGCGAAGCATCAAGGATCTGCCGCTGGCCGAGTGGCGCAACGTGATGAACGTCAATCTCGACGCCAATCTGGTGCTCATGCGGGCCTGTCATCCGCTGCTGAAGCTTTCACCTCGCGGGGCTCGCGTTGTGGTGATCGGCTCGAAGAACGTGCCGGCGCCCGGCCCTGGCGCGGCCGCCTACTCGGCCTCCAAAGCGGCGCTCAACCAGCTGACCCGCATTGCCGCGCTCGAATGGGGCGCCGACGGCATCCGCATCAACACCCTGCATCCGAACGCCGTGTTCGACACCGGCATCTGGACCGAGGCGGTGCTCGCGGAACGGGCCAAGCGCTACGGACTCACCGTGGACGAATACAAGCGCAACAACGTACTCATGACCGAGGTGACGAGCAAGGACGTCGCCGAACTGGCCGCGGAAATGTGCGGACCGCTCTTCGCCAAGACCACCGGCGCACAGCTTCCGGTCGACGGCGGCAACGACCGCGTGATCTGAGCAAGCGGAGCCGCAACGCAATGACCGTAGAAACCATGCGCTTCGACGGCGCGCGGCTCGAACTGCTCGACCAGCGCCTGCTACCGCACGAGCTCACCTATGTAGCCTGCGTGGATGCGGCGCAAACGGCCGGAGCAATCCGCGACATGGTGGTGCGTGGGGCACCGGCAATCGGCTGTGCCGCAGCGTTCGGCATAGCCTTGGAAGCATGGCAGGCGGCGAGTTCGAGCGCTGCGGGTCGCGACGCGCGGCTCGATCGCGCTGATGCGGTGCTGCGCGCAAGCCGACCGACCGCCGTGAACCTGTTCTGGGCGCTCGATCGCATGGCCCGAGTGCGCAAGCAGATCGAAGACGACACTAGCCGCGATCCCAATAGCGGTGTCCGCATCGCCGCAGCGTTGCGCAGCGAAGCCGAGCTGATCTATCGCGAGGATCTGGACATCAATCGCGCCATCGGACGCCACGGTGCCGACTTGATTCGCGATGGCGCGCGCGTCATGACCCATTGCAATGCAGGTGCGCTGGCGACCGCGGGCCACGGTACGGCCCTGGGCGTGATCCGCAGCGCGCGCGACGCGGGCCGCAAGCTGTCGGTCATCGCCAACGAGACGCGTCCCTATCTGCAAGGGGCTCGTCTGACCGCCTGGGAGATGGTGCAGGAACGCATTCCGGTGACGTTAGTGGCCGACAACATGGTCGGCCATCTGATGCAGCGCGGGGAAGTCGATCTGGTGATCGTCGGTGCCGATCGCGTCGCTGCCAACGGTGATTTCGCCAACAAGATCGGCACCTACACGGTAGCCGTACTGGCGCAACGCCACGGCATTCCGTTCTACGTCGCCGCCCCGCTATCTACGATCGATCTAGCAATCGCTGACGGTGCGCAGATACCGATCGAGGAACGCGCCGCGGAGGAATTGCTGGGCTACCGCAACCAGCGCTGGGCGCCCGAAGGCGTGTCGGTGCGCAATCCGGCATTCGACGTCACGCCGGCTGAACTGGTGACAGGGCTTATCACCGAGCGCGCGCTCGTCACGCGCCCCGACACCGCTTCGATCCGGGCGTTGTTCGATTGATCTGCGAGGCGCAAAGCTTCTCGTGATCCGCTGGGGATCCTCGCGCCGATGTGAATCATGGCGCTAGTCGCCTTCGACGATATCGACCGGTGTGTAGATCGGTGCCCTGTCGAACAGATCGACCACGTCGCGGTTGCGCATTCGAATACAGCCGATCGATCCGGGCACGCCCATCGGCGCTGCATCCGGGCTGCCATGGATGTAGATGTAGCGTCGCATCGTGTCGACGTCGCCAAGGCGATTGCGGCCGACTTCGCAACCCGACAACCACAGGATGCGCGTAAGCATCCAGTCGCGCCCCGGAAAGCGGGCAGCCAGTTCGGCGCAATAGACCTCGCCGGTCGGGCGCCGACCCCGAAATACGGTGTTCCACGCCGCGCCTGCGCCGATTTTGGCGCGAATCAGATGCTGGCCTCGCGGCGTGCAATTGCTGCCGTTGCGTTCGCCCGCACCATTGCGAGCTGTTGAAACGGCGTACACACGCAGGAGCGCGCCATCATCGGCGAGGAGTTCGAGCTGCTGACGTGCAAGCGAGACTCTGATGCGCGCCATGCCGGCCCTACTCTGCTTCGCTTGCTCTACGACGCGCGGCAAAAAAAGACGGCAGCAGCGCGCCACATTCCTCGGCAAGCACCCCGGCGGTCACTTGCGCATGATGATTGAGCCGGCGCTCGGCGAACAGGTCGACGACGCTGCCGCAGGCGCCCGTCTTCGGATCCCGCGCCCCGAACACCACGCGCGCGATGCGTGCGTGCATGATCGCGCCGGCGCACATGGCGCATGGTTCGAGCGTGACGTAGAGCGTGCAGCCGGGCAATCGATAGTTACCCATCGCGACAGCCGCCTGGCGCAGCGCGACGATCTCGGCGTGTGCGGTCGGGTCGTCCGCGGCGATCGGCGCATTTCCGCCACGACCGATGATGGCGTCGTCTTTGACGACGACCGCGCCGACCGGGACCTCCCCTCGCGACGCGGCTGCATGAGCGATCTCGATGGCCTCGCGCATCCAGTGCTCGTGCGGCTGCGGCATCACTCTCACTGAATCGTCGTGGACTTCGGTAAGGCGCTGCTTGCCCGGATACGTACCTCGTAACGCCTGAGCATCGCCATCATCCTCACCGCCATTCTGGTTGGTAATAGTAACGCTACGCGCGATCACCATCAAACGCGAGTATCGATGTCCAGACTAGCTGCCCCGGATTGGCATTTGAAGAGCGACGCCGCAGGTGGACATGCAGCAGGCCCGGGTCCGCGCCCCTCGCGGGCGTACATCCATCGCAGCTATCGAGACCTGTTCGACAGGCACGCGCTGATGCCGTGGGAACTGCTCGACGACTTCTGCTAGCTTTTGGCGCACTCGCGGTGCCACATGTTGGCGCGGACTGTTCGAACGCGCACCCATCGAAGTGGTATGGCTCGAGCAGGTCGGACACCGCCCCCCACGTGGACGAGCTGTTGTAACGGCGTGGGCCACTTTCGAGTTCATGCTGGCAGGTTGATCCTCCTCAGGTAAGGAACAAGCGATGTCTCTTGGGCTTCGATTTGTATGGCTTGCATTTGCGCTCCTCGGCGTCACGGCTCATGCCCAGATGGCCTGCCCTCCTGGCATGGCTCCCGTATGGAGCGGGGCCTGGAGCTGCGCGCCGACTCAGCCCGGCCCGGCTTACGGCCATCCGGGCCCCAGCCGGGAGCAGGCCGCGGCCTTCCTCGAACTCAGGGGGCACGGTGCTGCTGTCGGAGGCGGGCAGCGGGTTCAAGGAAGCCATCATGACGACCAGGACGATGGCAAACCTCAGCAGGTCAAGGCACTGAACTTCGCCGTATCTGGAAACAGCGGCCTGGGTGCGCTGTCGTTCGAAGTGCCGACGATGACGCTGCTGCTCGACATGATGGAGGACAGACAGTCGTTCGAGATCCGGATCGGAGCAAGTCAGTCGCTCAGCTCCAGTGGAAGGACGGCTCGCAAGCGCGCGACCAACTGCGTAACTGCGTGGTCGCTAAGAGGTGATCCCGCCGCCGCGGCGAGGCCGCTGAAGACGCCCAGGATCAGCCGCACCAGCGCGTTTTCGAAACGCGCCGATTCACTTCCACTCGATCCTTAACCGCTTCGGTAAGCCGCTGATTGCCCTGATGCATGCATCGAGACGACTGCAGCCTCGGGTGTCGGCTACGCTTCGCCTAAGGAATCCGAGTGATCCCCGCTGCATTGGGAATCGTGGCAAACAGGGTGGCCGTGGCGGTGACGAGATCGACGCGATGCACTACGCCGTCCCCTCGATTGGCCACGTAGAGGCTGCCGTCACCCACCGCCAGGCCGTTGGTCTGACCCGAAGGTGCAGTCCAGAACAGGGTTACCGTCGTGCCCGTCGAGTTAATCCGATAGACCTGCCGGACGTTCTGGCAAGACACGTAGAGGTACCCTTCGCGTGGATCGAAGGCGATGCCGGCCGTAGCGCCAGCCGGCATGGAAACCACACCATTGGTGCCCCAGGTCGTCAGGGCAGTGCCATCGGGCTTGAACGCCCGGACCGAAGTGCTGGCGAAGCTGGTGATGTAATAGTTGCCATCAAGGTCGAAGACGATGCCGACCGGATTGGCGATGCCCGCCGGGCTGACGTCCGTTACCGCCCCGGCAACGTCGATCCTCTTGAGATTGTTGCCGACGAAATTCGTCGCGAAGATGTCTCCCGTGAGCGGATTCCTCGCGGCCCCCTCGAGCAGCCCACCGGTGGTCGCAAAGACGCTCACCGCGCCGCCCGGCGTTACCTTTTCAATAGTGCCCCCGCCGAGGGTCGGAAAAAACAGGTTGCCGCTCAGGTCCACTGCGGTCCCATAGTCCATGGCGCTCGCCAACGTGGCGAAGGGGTTCGTACCGACGACGGCGCCGGAGGCATCGAGCTTGACGACTGCTCTAGCGGAGCCCCGCGTGACGAAAAAGGTCGGTGGTGAAATTGTGATGCTGGCCGTCACCGTGTTGCCGAGGCTGTCGGTGACTTTGATCACGTCCGTTACGCCGGTGGTCACTCCTGGAACGTAGCGCCCCGATGTCGGGTTGATGCTGCCACCCGAAGGGTTGGTAACGAAGGCCCACGTGTAGCCCGCGGCGCTCCCGCCGCTCGCGGAAAACGTGAGCCAGTCGGTAAAGAGCGTGGGATTGGCCGGCGAGATGGTCAGAGCGGGAATGAAACTGACGGTTGCCTGCTGGTTGAGTAGCACACCGTCCACGGTTGCCGTAACGGTCTTCTGCCCCACCTGCGTCGAAGCAATCGTTCCGGTGGTCTCACCATTGGTCCCTGTCGGGGCCGCGGGCTGCGTGATCGTATTGCCTGCGCCCGAGGCGCCGAGCACCACACTCCTTCCGGCGTAAGCGGCGCCCGCGGTATCCCTGGCCGTCACGGTGATGACCGTCGTGCGGGTGCCGTCGGCCATGAGCGTGCTCGGCGCCGCGCTGACTGTGCTGAGCGCAGCGCTCACCGGTAGCACCGGAACGGGGCCGGGAGCCGAGTCGGCCGGTGGCGCGGAGGAACCGCAGCCAGTGGTGAAAAGCGCCGCCGCAACAACCAAGGCCGTGAGTGATTTCGAAGTTAGGCCCACCGCAATGCCGCACCGAATCACGAGGCGCCCTGGCAACGTTCGATCACCTCCGAGATCCGGGCGAGACTCTAGGCGCGAAACCTCTTCATAGGATGTCTGCTCAGGTTGCGGATAACGGACGGCGGCCACCTGGCCGCCGTCCACGTCGAGCACCATCCAGCCGGTCGCTTTTCGCGCCATACCGAAACACATCGAGGGACTCACATGCAGAGGGAGTTTGAGATCTCAACGTAAGGCACGGCGTTGTCGGCGTCGGTGGACTCTTGCGCGCGCCTAGGCGGTGAATGCATAGCGATTCATAGCGAACGATAAAGGCGAGGCGCGCTTCGTGACGGAATGAGCGTCAGCACATCGACCATGAACGGCGCGCTTGCTCGGTAGTTCTCGCGCAGCTTAGTCAGCCGACTCGGCTGAACATCTTAATGAGCAAACGCGATAGCGAGCGACTGCAATAAGTCGACGCTGAATTATTCCCACTCGATCGTCAACCGCTACGGTAAGCCGTTGACTGCCCTGGTGTCCGAGTCGAAACGACTGCACGCTTACCGTCAGAGGTACCGCCATGTTGATTGGGATATCCGAACGCGGCATTCACCATCCAGCGACATCTATCGAGAACCATCGGCGCTACCGCAATGGCCTGCGTTCGAGATGTATCGCGATCTATCGCTTCTTTGCATGGGATCGCTTGAGCGCGAGCAGACCATCCGTGGCTGGCGGTCGATTCAAGAGGACGCCGGTAATCTGCCTTAACGTGATGTCGCATCCAATCTTTGTGGCATCTTTCTACTGCCACTACACTTCCGCACGATCATCGAGCGCGTGACGCTTGCGACGGTCCTACTTGGCAGCGTCCGGTAATAGCACGCTCTTCAGTCCGCGTAGATGAAGTGATGAATCGGCTGGGCGTGCGGGGCGAATTCCAGTACGTAGACCTCGAGCTTGGCCGCTTGAATCTCGAACCGAATGGTCTTCCCCGTCATGAAAGTCGGTGCGCGGCTTTTGATCGGGACGACGCGCTTCTGCTGACCTCCGCTTGCGTCGGTCCACTCGATCTCAGCCGTCTCTGGAATGGGCACACGCCCTAACTTCCTCACACCGCCATGATTCAACACCGGTGCCTCGATCAGCGGAAGCTCGCCGTATCTGAGCCGCGCGTTTCGGATCTGGTCGGCCGGTTGGTCAGCCCTAAACGCGATGTGGTGTTCGATCGGCTTGCCGCTGGTCGTGGTCTTGAGGCTTGCACACGCCCCTAGCAAGCCTGATACCGAGAAAACCAACGCAATGACCGATCCGCGAAGGACATTCGCATTCCAATTATTTGCCATGTCAAACGATCGCGCCCAATTCGAGGCCTGGATGAATCTCACTACATCAGTGCGATTGATTTCGCGCAAGCTCTTGTGCTCCGTAACCTTCGTCGCTGAGAACCCGCACCACCGAACCTAGCGTTCAATCCAATGCGCTCGGGCTGATCGCGATCAAAGACCGTCGACGGCACGTGATTCAAAGTGTGCAGAACGGTGGCTTCGAACGATCGGGCCGTAACGGCCCCAAGAAAGCATTCGATGAGCAAGGTTCCATTCATGGTAACACCGCCCAACCGTCGCCTGTTGCTGCCGCTACTCGGTGGCGCACCGCTCGCAACCGGCCTGCTCAGCACCGCTCCACGTGCCCGTGCCGAACGGATCAAGACACAAGCGCGCATCGTCATCACTGGGAATGGCCTAGCGGGAATCGCCGTAGCCCCTCGCCTGCAGCGTGCCTGTTGCCGCCGGCATAAAAATGACCCACGCGCCGATCACTAAACTGACCCGCCCTTGCCAGTGAAATTTTCAGCGGCGTGTGAATTCGCTTTCGACGTAGCCGAGTATCACGGCTATTTCGGCAGATTCGGCCGAACTGGGTCAATTCAAGGTCGGCAGCAACAGTCGCCTGCCGAATGGCCCTCATTCGCGCCGGCGGGCGCCACCGGCTGCGGGCCGAAGCCAGCCTTGCGTATGGCCTTCAGCGCCGGAGCGAGGAGGCCTGGTCGGCAGCGACGGTCAGCAGCCGCTGTCCAAGTCCAAACCGCAATCCGCGGACATCGCCGACGAGCGCTCGCCGGATCTCGGCCTCCTCTGCGGCGAAGTCCATCGTCGAGATATGGAAGTTGCGGCCGCCTACAATCGGCGCCCCCTTCGGCTCCGGCGCCAAGCCGAGCCGAGCCCGCTGGCCTGGCGGCCGTCGCCGTCACAGGCAGCGGCGTTGCCCTTTCGGCATTGAAAACCCTGTAGCTGGTGTAGAGTCAAGTTCCTTGTCACGATGTGCTTCGGCGAAAAGGGTGCCGCCATGATGATCGGAGCTTTGGCCGAGGCCACGGGAACTCCAGTCGAG
>CADEDU010000118.1:8431-16695 GCA_902826155.1 uncultured beta proteobacterium | reverse complement strand
ACGGAGTTGTCCGATCGCTCTGAGTCCATCGAAGGGCAAGCTCACCGCGAACTCCGTCCCGTTCGCCCTGAGTCCATCGAAGGGCAAGCTCACCACGAACTCCGTCCCGTTCGCCCTGAGTCCATCGAAGGGCAAGCTCACCGTGAACCCCGTCCCGTTCGGCCTGAGCCTGTCGAAGGCCGCAATCTCCAACCATGCACGCTGACCTGCTCGTTCAAACTCTCCGCGATCTGATCGCGATTCCCTCGACCTTTCCGCCGGGTGAATCGCGCGCGATCGCGAAATATCTCGCCGGCCGCCTGCAACGCGCCGGCTACGCGACGCAGGTGCTTACCCGTCGCGACGGCGTCGACAACGTCGTCGCCCGGATGGGGAAGGGCAAGCCCAGCCTGGTGTTCAACTGCCACATCGATACCGTCGGGCCGGGCGATCGCGCGCTTTGGAACACCGATCCGTACGTCGCCTCACTTGGCGAGGGTCGCGTATTCGGTCTGGGGGCGAGCAACTGCAAGGGCGCCGCGGCGGTGCAAGTGTGCCTCGCCGAGGAGATCGCCCGTCGCGGTGGACCGGCGCGCGGTGAAGTCGTGTTCACGTTCGTGCCCGAAGAAGAAAACCTCGGTCCCGATGGCCTGTACTTCCTGCGCGAGACCGGCGCGGTGAAGCCCGACTACCTCGTCATCGGTGCCGAGACCGACAACCAACTCATCATCGAGGAGCGCGGCGTGATGTGGGCGCGCATCGTCGCGCACGGCAAGGCGGCGCATGCCGGCGCCCCGCATCTGGGCGACAACGCGATCCTGCGCATGGCACGCGTGCTGCAGAAGCTGCAATCGGACATGGACCGCCGGCTCGTCGATCGCGTGAACGGCGCGAAGCGTTCCACGCTCAACATCGGCAAGATTCATGGCGGAGAGAACACCAACGTCGTGCCCAGCCGATGCGAAGTGGAGATCGATCGGCGCCTGCTGCCCGAGGAAAAGCTCGACGAGGCGTTTGCCGAAATGTGCGCCATCGTGCTTGGTGCAGGCGAGCCGGCTGGCACCGTCGAGATCGAGCGCATCACCGGCACCAACGGCTTTCGCATGTCTCCGGACGGGCCGTGCGTCCGCGCTTTTGCACAAGCCATCGAGAGCGTGACTGCGGCGCCAGCGCGATTCCTCGAGAGCGTGGGCGTCTACGACGGCCGCTACTTCGCCGATGACGGCATCGAGATCCTCGATCTCGGTCCGGGCGAAGGCGGGCAGGGCCACTCACCCAACGAGTCGGTGACGGTGCGTGCGCTGGAGCAGAGCGCGCAAATCCATCTGCAGGCTGTCACCGCACTGCTCGGACTGGCGCGCTGAGCCACGTCCCGTCCATATCGCTTTCTCGCATCGGCAAAATCGGAGATCTGAACAGTGAAGACGTTCGCAATGCGTAGCGCCTGGGCGCGCGCTGTAGTCGTGGCAGGCGCGGTGTCGGTATTCGCGGCATTCGTGTCGCCCGCTCAGGCGCAGACGTATCCCACGCGGCCGATCCGCATGGTGGTGGGTTTCTCGCCCGGCGGGTCGCCCGACATCATCGCGCGCATGCTCGGCGTGAAGCTGCAGGAGGCGCTCGGTCAGCCGATCGTGGTGGAGAACAAGCCCGGCGCCACCGGCAACATCGGCGCGGATGCGGTGGCTAAGAGCGCACCGGACGGCTATACCGTGCTGATGGGCACGGTGTCACTCGCGATCGCGGTGAGCCTCACACCGAAGCCACCGTTCGATCCGCCCACCGATCTGGAGCCGGTCGGCATGGTGGCCTCGCTGCCGCTGATCGGAGTGATCCACCCGAGCGTGCCGGCGTCGAATCTGAAGGAGCTGATGGATTTCGCCCGCACCAAACCCGGCGCGCTCAACTTCGGTTCGGTCGGTCACGGCAGTCCGCACCACCTGGCGGGCGAATTGTTGAGCGGGCTGGCCAACGCGAAGATGGTGCACGTGCCGTACAAAGGTGGCGGCGCGGCGGTGCAGGCGGTGCTGGGGCAGGAAATCCAGTTGCTGTTCATCTCGCCGCTGGCTGGCATGCCGCACGTTAAAGCGGGCAAGCTCAAGGCGGTGGTATTCACCGGGCCGCGCCGTTCGCCCGCCGCGCCCGAAGTTCCAACTGGGTCCGAAGCGGGCGTGCCGGCGTTGCAGGTCGACAACTGGCATGCGCTGTTCGCCGCCCGCGGCACGCCCAAGCCGGTGATCGCGCGCCTCAATACTGAACTCAATCGGATACTCGGTGCGGCGGAAGTGAAGGATCAGCTCATGTCGCAGCAAGGCGCCGAAGCGTGGACCACGACTCCGGACGACCTCGGCAAGCAGCTTCGCACGGACATCGGCCGCTGGGCCAAGGTGTTGGAGGCGGCGGGCCAGAAGTAACCGCGACTGCGGAGCCTGCCGCAGCGAAGCCGCCAATACGGCGTGCTCCCCGACAAGATGACGAACGACTGACCGTACTGATATTGATGTTGATCCACGCGAGGCCCCGATGACCTACACCGGCGTGTTCCCGATCGCGCCCACACCGTTCACCGATGCGGGCGATCTCGACCTCGACGGCCAGCGCCGCGTGCTCGATTGCATGATCGATCAGGGCGTCGATGGCATCTGCATCCTGGCCAACTATTCCGAGCAGTTCCTGCTCACCGACGCCGAGCGCGACACGTTGCTCGACGTGTGCCTGTCGCACGTGGCCGAGCGCGTGCCGGTGATCGTCACCTGCAGCCACTTCAGCACGCGCATCGCCGCTGAGCGTGCACGCAAAGCTGCCGCGGCCGGTGCGAAGATGCTGATGCTCATGCCGCCGTACCACGGTGCCGCGCTGCGTGCCGACGAGAAGGGCATGATCGAACACTTCGCTCGCGTGGCCGACGCGGCGCGTATCCCGATCATGGTGCAAGACGCGCCGCTCAGCGGTGTGACGCTGTCGGTGCCGTTGCTCGTGCGACTGGCCAAGGAAGTGCCGCTGGTGAGCTACTTCAAGATCGAGGTGCCGGGCACCGCGGCGAAACTGCGCGGACTGATCGAGGCGGGCGGGGCGAGCATCGTCGGACCGTTCGACGGCGAGGAAGGCATCACGTTGATGGCCGATCTCCATGCCGGCGCCACGGGCTGCATGCCGAGTGCGATGTTGCCCGAGCTGATCGGCCCGATCGTGCGCGACTACCTCGCGGGCAAGCGCGAACAGGCCGCCGCGCAGTACGCGCGCGTGCTGCCGCTCATCAATTTCGAGAATCGCCAGGCAGGCCTGCGCGCGACCAAAGTCGTGATGAAAGAGGGCGGGGTGATCAGGAGCGAAGCCGTGCGCCATCCGCTCGAGTTGCTGCATCCGCGCGTGCGCCACGAACTGCTCGATCTGGCCCGGCCGCTCGATCTGATTGCGCTGCGATGGGGCAGGAACTGAACGACGACCTTCCGCTGGGACCGTACGCATGACCGATGCTGCAAGACCCGACGAAACCTTCTCCGCGCGCATGACCGACGGCGTGGAGCTGCTGGTGCGCCGCTATGGCATCGGCAAGGGGCCGTGCCTGGTGATGAGTCATGGCAACGGCTTTGCGATCGACGGCTATCGCGTGTTCTGGGAGCCGCTGATCGGCCCGTTCGAGCTGGCGCTGTTCGACATGCGCAATCACGGACGCAACCCGCCCTCGAACGCCGATCAGCATCACTACCTGCAGATGTCGCTCGATATCGGCGCGATGCACGCGGCGATGAAACCGCGCATCGAAGGCCGTGCGCTGGTGGGCGTGTTCCATTCGTTTTCGGCGCGCGCGGCGATGAAGCATGCTGTCGAACGCGGCTGGACGTGGGACGCGCTGGTGCTGTTCGACCCGCCGAACGTGCCGCCGCGATCACATCGGCTGTACGAGACGATGCGCACGTTCGAGCTGAAGCTGGTCGAGTGGGCGTGCGCGCGGCCCGACACGTTCGCCGCGCCTGAGGACATGGTGAAGAGCTACCGGGAGAGCCGCGCCACCAGCCGGTGGGTGCCGCAGGCGATCATCGACATGGGTCACGCGATCCTGCGCGAAGACAATTCCGCCGGCGGCTGGACCCTCTCGTGTCGCCGCGAGCTGGAGGCCGCGATCTACTTGCAGGCGCTCACGCTCGATCTGTGGCCCACGGCTGCAGCGTTCGGTGGACCGACCAAGCTGATCGGTGCGGACCCGTCGGTGAAAGGTGGGCCGCCCACGGGCATCGCGAACCAGACGCTCGCGCAGGAGCAGGGCTACGACTACGAGTTCGTTCCCGAAACCGGGCATCTGCTGCAGGTGGAGAAGCCGGCCGAATGCCGCGAGGCGATGCTCACGTTCCTGCGCAAGCACCGCGTGATTTGAGTGGTGCTCAGGCCACCTTCGCCGGCGACGCGGCCTGCTCCTTCGCCAGCATCGCGGCCACCATCCGGCGCAGGCGTACCGTCCCGGCATCGATCGAGATCTTCACGCGCTGCGTGACGAACGGTTCGCGTTCGGCTTCCTGGATCGCCTCCAGGATCACCTTGTCTTCGTTGAACGTCATGACGACCTGCTCGGTCATGTCGGCGGCGACCGCGGCGTCGCCCACGCCGAAGTTGCGCAGGACGAACCAGAAGTAGTGCGTCGTTTCTTCGGTCTCGGGCGTCATGAAATGCGCCGAGTAGAGCCGGTGCTCGGCGTCGCGTGCTTCGTGCGTGCGCGCCATGCCGGGTGCGCCCGCGCCGAAGTCCACCACCGCGATCGACGGCGGATACAGCCAGTAGTACTGCCAGCGATCGACGTTGCCCGGCCACTGTCCATAGCGCTGCAGGATCGGCGAGGCGGGCGAATTGGGAGTCCAGCGCGTGACGAGCAGCGCACCGTCGACTTCGCTGGTATCGATCGGGATGTCGACCATCGCCGGACTGCCGAGCGTGAGCTTGTGCGCGAACGCGACGTGCTGCGGATCGACCAGATTTTCGGCGAGCAGCTGGTAGTTGGCCTTTACGTAGGTGAGCGGCCCGGGGAACCATGCCCATTTGCTGCCGGGTTGCTGCGCTTCGCTCCACTGCGGCAGCCGATCGAACAGCATGCCGCGATCGGCGAGCGCCGGATCACCGGGCCACACCCAGATCATTCCCATGTGCTCGGCCACCGGGTAGCTGCGCACGGTCGCCGTAGGCGGAATCGAACGTTGGCCCGGTATGCGCACGCATTTGCCGCTGCCGTCGAACGTCAGGCCGTGATAGCCGCACTGGATGTGATCGCCCAGCTTCTCGCCTTTGGAAAGCGGCAGCAGGCGATGCGGGCAGCGATCGAGCAGCGCGACCGGCGCGCCCGACTCGGTGCGATAGAGCACCAGCGGCTCGCCGAGCACCGTGCGCGCCACCAGCGGCGAGCCCGCTTTGCCGTCGCCCAACTCGCTTGCCCAGGCTGCCACGTACCAGAAGTTGCGCACGAACGCCATGTCGATTTCTCCATGAAACGCCGCGACCCGCGACGTGCACGACGATCGAACCACACCGCCGCCCGCAGCGTCAAGAACGCGCGCGGGGTGCATGCCGCGCCTGCCTCGCCCGCCCCACGCATAGATGCCACGCGAGGCGAGCAGGGCGGGCTCGGGTAGGCTATGCGGCGAGCATTGCGGTATCCAACTCAACCAAGGAGGGCAGACCGATGGCGGCCTATTTCATCGTGCGTGCGCAGGTGGTCGATGCGGCAGTGAAGAGCGACTTCGACCGCTGGTACCAGACCGAGCACCTGCAGGATGCGCTCAAGGCGTTCAAGGCGCGCCGCGCCTGGCGTGCGTGGAGCGCGGTCGAACCGAACGTGCACTACGCGTTCTACGAATTCGACGATCTGGCCAAGGCGCAGGCGATCCAGGGCACCGATTCACTCAAGCACCTGATCGGCGAGTTCGACCGGCACTGGGGCACGAAGGTGACGCGCAGCCGCGATTTCGTCGAGGTGAGTCAGGCGATCAGCGCGTGAACGGCGACGGCGGAATCGCGCTACACCAGCCCGAACCAGCCGAGCGCGCCGCCGATCGCGATCATCCAGAGCGGATGCATGGAGGTACGCAGCACCAGGGCGATGGTCGCGGCCGCGAGCGCGTACGACTGCCAGTTGTCGCCGCTGCCGCGGATCACCAGATAGCCGCCCGCGAACGTCAACCCGACCGTGACCGGCAGCAGCCCGCGCTGCACCGCGCGACGCCAGTGCGACTCGCGGAAGTCGTGCCAGATCCGCATGAAGAACAAGGTGAACAGACTGGCGGGCAGGCTCAGCGCAATGGTCGCGACCAGCGCGCCTGCAACGCCAGCCAGATGAAAGCCGATGATGGTGCCGACCAAAACGTTCGGGCCCGGCAGCGCGTAACCCAGGCTGTACAGCTCAGTGAAGGTGCGTGCGTCGAGCCAGCCGTTCGCATCGATCAGCCGACGCTGCATTTCGGGCAGCACCGAGGTCATGCCACCGAAGGCGAGCAGCGACAGCACGCCAAACTCGAACATCAGCGAGAGCAGGGAGACGTCTGTCATCGCGGCTTCCGCAGCGCGGCGGCCAGGATCGCCAGCGGCACGATGGTCACGAACACCATCGGCAGGCTGACCCGGAAGAACGCAACCGCAACGAACGTCACGAGCGCGAACACCGCGAGCGCGTTGCGCATGGCGGGCGCGGCCGCCGTTTTTGCACCGAGACTGAGCACCAAGCCCGCTGCGACCGGCCCCACGCCGCGCAGCAGGCCCTGCACGTCGGGCAGATCACCGTACCGCGCGTAAAGCGAGCCGACCAGCACGGCGAACACGAACG
The DNA here is from genome assembly GCA_902826155.1 of uncultured beta proteobacterium. The sequence continues at coordinate 9,914 of CADEDU010000118.1, read as the reverse complement.
GCATCAGCATCACCGCGATGCTCGAGACCAGCATGCCCACGACGCCGTGGAAGTGCCGCGCGACGATCACGATGTAGTTGAACACCATCGGCCCGGGCAGGAACTGGCACAGGCTGAGCGCTTCGTTGAATTCGTCGGCGCTCAGCCAGCCATGCTTCTCGACGAATGTGCGTCGCAGCCACACCATCGAACCGCCGAATCCGGTGGCGCCGATCACGAAATATTCCCGGAACAGCTGCGCCAGGGTCGGGGTACTGCGAGGCAAGGGGGCTGACACGAAAGTGGATCGCTGGTGGATCGAACGTGGATCGATGGTGGATCGAAAGAGCGAGGGTTGGCGCGGTGCGCGCGCAGCAGCGGCGCCTGATTTTGACTAAGCTCGGCGCACCTGTCGAATCGATCCATCGGGGAAACGCATGATCATCGCCATCACCGGCGCGGGCGCGCTCGAATTGCGCGACGCCGACAACTTTCGTGACTTCAAGATCGTCGTCGAGCGCGTGAACGCGGATCAGACGTTCATCGCCCAGGCGCTAGCGGGCGTGGCGCGGCTCGATCCTGACGGCAAGCATGCGTGGGTCGCGCAAGCCGCGCTCAAGCGCTGGCAGGGACGCGAGCAGTCGGCGCAGTGGATCGCCTCGTTCGACAAGATGGTCGCGTCGGTGCGCAAGTTCGGGTGGATCGATGACGCGAGCGAGGCTGTTCGCGGGCATATCGAGGTTGCTCCCCACTAAGGTCGCTCCCTGCACCGCTACTGCGGTACCAAAAAGGCGATCGTGCGGATCTCGATGCTCTCGCGCGGCGGCGCACCGGCCGGACGCGGCGTGGTGAGCGTTGCGGCGCCATGGCCCGACCAGCGCGCGCGCCCATCGGTCATCGAATCGAAGCATTTCAACAGGACCGCTTCGTTCTTGCGCATGCCAGAAAAGTAATTCCAGCGCTGGCTCGGGTTGTGGGCGATGCGTAAGGTTTCGCCGCGACGATTGCTGTAGATGTGATCGGCGGTGATGAGATCCTGCGGCGCCATGGTGCGTGCATCGCACAGTACCAGCGGCATGCTCTCTACCGGCTCGACGATCGGCCGCCACACGTTCACCATCAAGTAGCGGTGGCGCAGCATCTCCTCGGCTTCGTCGGGCGGCAGCAGATCGCGCACCCGCTTGGGCGCGGACCAGTCGGTGTAGTCGTTGTGCACCGAGTACACCGGGGCGCGCATGTCGAGCTTGGCGCGCTTGGCCTGATCTTCGACGCGTATGGTGTGATCGAAGATGATCACTTTCTTCGCGCCGGTGTACTGCTGCACCAGCGCGATGCATTCCGGATAACAGATGCGGCGCAACTGCTCCTCGTCGTAGAAGTCGGTGACCGCCGAGGTGTGATCGACGAGCTGGTAGCCCTGAACGTCCAGGCTCATCGAATCGCGGATCGGACGCGCGTCTTCGATGCGCACCATCTTCTCGACGTACGTGCCGGTCATGCGCGC
>CADEDU010000118.1:0-8331 GCA_902826155.1 uncultured beta proteobacterium | reverse complement strand
CCGCAGGATAGGCCGCTCGCGCGCGCGACTCAACTGCGGGGATTACGGAGCGCGCGATGGGCGGCGGAGGTCGGATGAATCCGCTGGATCGGCGCCGCTGCCACCGCGGTGCGCGCGATGCGATCGGCCTCTCGCATGAGCGCACGCGCGTCCCAGTCGATCGGCCAGCCTTGCCACAAGCGCAAGCGGCCTTGCACCACCACTGCTTCGATCTGTGCCGAATCGGCGAGTCGCACCAGCTCCCACCCAAGATCCCAGCTCGGCGTGAGCTCGGGTACGTCGGTATCGAGCAGCAGGAAATCGGCGGCCAGACCGGTGGCGATGCGTCCGGTGCGTTTCGCGAGCCGTGCGACATCGGCACCGCCGCTGGTGGCCATGCGCAACCAGGTCCAGCCGGCGCCGGCGGAGGAGTCGCCGGTTGCCAGTCCGAAGGCGAGTCGCTGCGCGGTTTCGGCCGCGTCCATCAGGCGAAAGCCATTGCTGCGCGTGCCGTCGGTGCCCAGGCCGAGGCGCACGCCGAGCGTGGCCATGAGATTCGCCGGTGCCACCGCGTTGCCTTTCCAGCTGCTTGCCACCGGGTTGTAGCTCACACCGGTGCCGGTGTCGCGCAGCATCGCAATCTCGGTGGGCGCGACCAGCGTGCAATGCGCGGCAAGCGTTTGCGGGCCGAGCGCGCCGGCACGGGCGAGGTGTTCGAGCGGACGCAGATCGCGATCGACCAGCGAGCGTTCCACCGAAGCGAGATGCTCGTTCACATGCGTCTGGAACGACGCGTCCGCCTCGGCGCATGCTTTCGCGACGAACGCCAGCATCGCGTCGCTCGCCAGCTCCGGCACCGACACGGCAAGCGACGGATGAATCAGCCCGCTCGAGTGCGAATAGGCCAGGTGTTTCTCAGCAGCCGCACGCACCGAGCGCGCTGCATCATCGTCGAGCCCGACGTCGTTGCAGATTGTGGCGAGTACGCAGCGAATGCCGGCTTCGCTGGCGGCCGTGACGATCGCATCCAGGCCCGCGGTCGAACGGGTGCCGGCATCGCACACCGTGGTGAACCCGCCACGCAGCGCTTCCAGTGCGGCGAGTTTGGCCGACACGTACAGCGCTTGCGCATCGAGATGGCGTTCCAGCGGTACCCAGATGCGCCGATAGATCTCGGAGGGCTCACCGAACGCGAGCGCCTTGCCGAACGCCTGCGTGAGATGGTGGTGCGAGTCGATGAATCCGGGCATCAGCAGCCGCGCCGGCAGTTCCACTGCAGCGATCTGCGGATGACGTGCGGCAACCTCGGTGCGCGGTCCGACATCGGCGAACACGCCATCGCGTACGAGCACCGCCCAGTCGGTGCAGGGTGTCTCGTCGATCAGCGTCAGCGCCGGCGCGAGCAGGACTTCGCGCTGCTGCAATGTTTCCCGGATCGTCATCACGTCCTCGCAGATACTCGCGCGCGGGGAAGATCCCCGTTCGCGTCGTGCCTCCCTATAGCGTGCCTTGCCGTATCGCTTCCGCGCATCATTGCTCAACTCACGGCGAACCAGACGCCGGTCACGATCAGCACGATCGCGACCGCGCGGCGCAGTGTGATCGCATCAGCCCGTGCCGCCACGCGATGTCCGAGCCACGCGCCGCCGATCAACGCCAGGCCCACCATCGCGCCGAGCGGCAGATCGAGTGTGCCTGCGTAAAGATGCGTGGCGCTCGCTGCGACAGCGATCGGCAGTTGCACCGCCAGCGCGGTGGCAATGGCGGGAGCGACCGGCACGCCGACGAGCAGCAGGATCGGTAGCAACATCACCGGCCCGCCGGTGCCCGACAGCGCCGAGCCGATGCCGACGAATACGCCGAGCGCGATGGACGCAGGCAGGTTCGGTAGTGCATGCGCGGCCTTGCTCACCCGGCCCGCCGTCACGAACGCGTAGACGCCCGAGGCCAGCGCCAGCGTCGCGATCCACAGCCGCGCCCAACTCGCCGGAAAAAATTGCAGCAGCACCACACCGACGATCGCGCCGGCAAACGCTGCGCTGTTCAATACCCATTGCCGTCTGGCCGCGCTGGCAGCCGCGTTGCGATCGTGCGCACCGCCGGGGCCCCACCACGCATTGCGCCACGCCCACAGGCCGGTCAGCAGAAAGCCGAAGCTGGACGCGGCGACCGCGCGTGGCATGGCGATGTCGGCGATGCTCGTCAATGCGGGGACCACCAGCACGCCGCCGATCGATGTCGCGCCGATCGCAGCGCCCGCGACCACGATCAGGAGCGCGGTCGCCGTCAATGCGAGCATCGTTCGCCGTCGCGCGCTTGGTGGGATTCAACGATTGCGACGGTTGCGATGGCCCGCCTCCGATGCATCGCTCGTTGCAAAGGTTTCGCGGCGCCCGACTGGCGCTACTCCGGCTTGATGCCCGCAGCCGCCACGGCGGCGGTGAGACTGTCGCGCTCGCGCTTGAGGAGCGCGGCGAACGGCGCCGGGTCCATGTGGGCGGGCTTGAGCCCCGCCTGCGTCATCTTGCGCACCAGTTCGGCGTCGGTGAGCGCGGCTTTCACTTCAGTGGCGAGCCGATTGATGATCGCGCCATCAGTGCCCGTCGGCGCGAACAGTCCGTACCACGAGTCGACATCGACGTTGGCGAGCGTCGGGGTCTCGGCCAGAGCGGGGACGTTCGGCAGCGATTCCCAGCGACCTTTGGAAGTCACGCCGAACGCCTTGACCTTGCCGTCGCGAATGAACGGTTGCGCCAGCGTCACCGGCATCACCGCCAGTTCGAGCACACCGGTCGACAACTCTGTCAGCACCTGCGGGCCTGACTTGTACGGTACGTGCTGCACGTCTACTTTCGCATTGAGCTTGATGATCTCGGCGGTCAGATGCATCGAGGTGCCGACGCCGTCGGTGCCGTAGTTGAGTTTCCCGGGCTGCGCGCGCGCCATGGCGAGCACATCGGCAGTGGTGGCGGCGGCAAGCTTCGGACTGCCGATGAGCACGAACGGCGAACTGGCCACGTTGGCGATCGGTGCGAGATCCTTCAGCGCCTCGTAGCGCACCGTCGAGGGCTTAACCACCGGGGCGACGTTGATCGGACTGGCCACCGCGAACAAGAGCGTGTAGCCGTCGGCGTTGGCCTTGGTGGCGCGCTGCGTGCCGATCGTGCCCGCCGCACCGGTCACGTTTTCCACCACGAACGATTGCTTCAGTCGCTCGCCGAGGGTCTGCAGCACCAGCCGCGCGGCGGTGTCGACGCTGCCCCCGGCCGCGAACGGCACGATCACCGTCACGGCGCGATTGGGGTAGGGCGCGGGCTGGGCGAGTGCAGTCGCGGAAGCGGCGGCGAAACCGGTCGCGACGAGTGCTGCTGCGAGGGGCGCGCCAAGTGAGGTGGATAGCGGGCGACGCGCGTTCGCGATGCTGGTCATGCGGGGTTCTCCGGAGGGTGGTGAGCCGATCGGCGCGGACGATATCACCTCGGCGCCCACCAGCTCAGCCGAGGGGGTGTCGTTGCATTTCTGTTTATAATTGACTAAAGCAATTAAATAATTGCCTGGAGTACTGTTACATGTCTGGCACCCGTCCTTCCCTCCGTGCCGCTGCGTCACGTGCCGCCTCAGCGCTACCCGCGCGTGACCGCGCCGGCACCGGTGGCGCCGACCCCTTGTCGGGTGCGCAGATCGACGCCGTCCGCCGCTTCAATCGCTTCTACACGCGCGAGGTCGGCGCGCTCGGGGAGCGGCTGCTCCGTAGCCCCTACTCGCTCACCGAAGTGCGGGTGCTATACGAGCTGGCACACGCCCCGCACGCCACGGCGAGCGATCTGGTGGTGAAGCTGGATCTCGATGCCGGGTATCTGAGCCGCATCCTCGCGCGGTTCGAGCGGGCCGGGCTGATCCGCCGGCAGCGCTCGACGGACGACGCGCGCAGCGTGCGGCTGTCGCTGACCGACAAGGGCGCGAAGACGATCGCGCCGCTCGAACGCGCCTCGCAGAACGAGGTGGCTGAGCGGCTGGGTGTGCTCTCGTCCGACGAGCGTGCGCGGCTGCTCGGTGCGATGGCGACGATCGAGACGCTGCTTGGCGATCGCGAATCGCCGCGCGTACCGTATGTGCTGCGGCCGCACCGTCCCGGCGATATCGGCTGGGTCGTCAGCCGGCATGGCGGGCTCTACGCGAGCGAGTACGGCTGGGACGTGCAGTTCGAGGCTCTGGTGGCGGAGATCGCCGCGAAGTTCCTGCGCGAATTCAACCCCAAGCGCGAGTGCTGCTGGATCGCCGAGCGCGAGGGGCGGAACGTCGGCAGCGCATTCGTGGTGGAGAAATCGAAGACCGTCGCGCAGTTGCGGCTGCTGATCGTGGAGCCGTCAGCGCGCGGGCTGGGCATCGGGCATCGGCTGGTCGAGGAGTGCATCCGCTTCGCTCGCGATTGCGGCTACAAGACGCTCATGCTGTGGACCAACGACATCCTGCACGCAGCGCGCCGCATCTATCAGCAAGCGGGCTTCCAACTGGTCAGCCAGGAGAAGCACCACAGCTTCGGTCACGACCTGGTCGGGCAGAACTGGTCGCTGAAGCTCAGTTGACCGTTCGCTCGTATTCGCCCGACGGCTCAGACGCCAGTCCAGATCGCGCCGCCGCCGTCGACGGGCAGCGATACGCCGGTGATGAAGCCCGCCTCGTCCGAGGCGAGAAACAGCGCCGCGTACGCGACATCCCACGCGGTGCCCATCTTGTGTCCGAGCGGCACTTTCGCGTCACGTTCGGCGATGACTTCGTCGCGCGTCTTGTTCCAGTGCTTGATGCGTGCCTCGACCGCCATCGGCGTGTTCATCAGTCCGGGCAGGATCACGTTGGCGCGGATGCCGTACTCGGCGTTCTGATACGCGAGCTGCTCGGTGAAGGCGATGACACCGGCCTTGCTCGCCTTGTACGCAACGTAAGGGTAGCGCTCCCGTACCGCGAGCGATGAGATGTTCACGATCGCGCCACTGCGCTGCCCGCGCATGATCGGCAGCGCGTGCTTGCAGGTGAGTACCATCGAGCGCAGATTGATCGCCATCACCCGATCGAAGCCTTCGGCGGTGATCTTCTCGATCACCGCGTCGCCGCCCGCCAGGCTCACGCCGACGTTGTTGTGCAGGATGTCGATGCGTCCGAAGCGGCGCACGCACTCGCCGATCATCTCCACCACCGAGCCTTCGTCGGTGACGTCAGCCTTCGCCGCTGCGGCCACACCACCTTCCTTGGCGATCATCGCGACAGTTTCATTGGCCGACGCGAGATCGCGATCGACCGCAAGGACCTTCGCGCCTTCGCGCGCGAACAGCATGGCGGTGGCGCGTCCGTTGCCGATGGTTTGTCCGGGTGTCTGTCCGGCGCCGACGATGATCGCGACTTTGTCTTTCAATCGCATGACGAGTCTCCTGCTGACGTATCTGGATGGAAGTGGGGCGGGGCGAGTCTCTGTTGTCGCTATCGGGCAGATCAACACACGCGCCGGCATGAATCCGGCGTCGAGGACGCCACCACTCGAACTACGGAGGGTGGTTCAGTCGGTCACCGCACCGCCTACGCCAGTCCGACCTTCGCCAGCCGCGCATTCAGCCGGCTGTACACCTTGCGCGCGTTGCCTTCGAACACCTGTTTCTTCTGCGCCGCCGGGAGCGCGGACCCGTCGATGTAGCGCTTGGTGTCGTCGTAATTGAAGCCCGTTTCCGGATCGACACCCTGCACCGCGCCGACCATTTCGGATGCGAACAGGATGTTGTCGATCGGCACCACTTTGAGCAGAAGATCGATGCCCGGCTGGTGATACACGCAGGTGTCGAAGTACACGTTGTTCAAGAGCAGTTCCTTGAACGGCGGTTTTTTCATGTCCTGCGCCAGGCCGCGATAGCGGCCCCAGTGGTAGGGCACCGCGCCGCCGCCATGCGGGATGATGAACTTCAGCGTCGGGAAGTCCTTGAAGATGTCGCCCTGGATGAACTGCATGAACGCGGTGGTGTCGCCGTTGATGTAGTGCGCGCCGGTGGCGTGGAAGTGCGGATTGCACGAGCCGCTCACGTGGATCATCGCCGGCACATCGAGTTCGACCAGCTTCTCGTAGATCGGATACCACCAGTTCTTGTCGGTGAGCGGCGGATCGGTCCACATGCCGCCGGCCGGATCGGGGTTGAGGTTGCAGCCGATGAAGCCGTACTGGTTGATGCACATCTCCAGGTGCGGGATCGAATTCTTCGGCGCCACGCCGGGCGATTGCGGCAGCTGACACACGCCGACGAAATTCTTCGGATACAGCTCGCACACGCGGTGGATCAGCTCGTTGCAATGCTCCGACCAGTACAGGCTGGTGGTTTCGTTGCCGATGTGATGGCCCATGCCCATCGCGCGCGGCGAGAAGATCGTCATGTCCGAACCGCGCTCGCGCTGCAGCTTGAGCTGCTTGGTCTCCAGGCTCTCGCGGATCTCGTCGTCGCTGATGCCCAGGGACCCCTTAACCGGAATGTGCTTGGGGTCCTTCAGTCCTTCGATCTGCGCGTCGCGATAGCGCTGCAGCTGTTTCGGTGCGGTGGTGTAGTGGCCGTGGCAGTCGATGATCATGGTGGCAGGGTCGCGCAGAGCGGAGGGATTGAACGAGTCAGCGAATCAGGGAGCGAGGAATCAGGGAATAAAGGAACCAGCGAATCAACGCATGAGCGCAGGACAAATGCGCTCGCAGCGGAGCCGGGCAAGTGTCGGCCGGGGGCAGGGCAGTGTCAAGAAAGCCGGGCCAGGGGTCGAGCCACGCGAACGCGAAGGCTGACCCGCTCACAAAACGTCGCGTGTGATGTCACCACCGCAACGCTTTGCCTTCCCAGGTGAAGAACCCGCCGCTCTGCGCTGAAGTGAACCCGTTCAGGAGATTGAACAGCCCGCGCGCGCTGTCGTCGACCGCGACCGGCGCGCCGCTGCCGCCCATGTCGGTGCGTGCCCAGCCCGGATGCAGCGACACGGCGGTGATGCCGCGCGGGCGGAGTTCGGCGCAGATGTTGCGCATCAGCATGTTCGCGGCGGTTTTCGAGGTGCAGTAGTGGTACGGACCGCTGGATGAGATTTCGATGATCGAGCCGCGGATGCTCGACAGCATCGCCACGAGCTTGCGGGTGCTGTGCGCGACGTTGTCGGCGAACACTTCGGTCATGCGCGCCGGCCCCATGACGTTCACGCGCATCACTTCCATCCAGGCGTCGAAGTCGAGCGAACCGAACGCTTGATTGGTGCGCGATCGGTCGGCGGCGCTCGCACCCGTCCCGCCGCTCATCACACCGGCGTTGTTGAGCAGGATGTCGATCGGTGCATCGCCGATCTCGCGGGCGAGCGCGTCGATGCTGGCGTGATCGGCGACATCGGCCTTGCGAACGATGACGCGGCCGGCGCTGGATGCAGCCAAGGTATGCAATGCGGCGGCACCTTCCGGCGTACGGCAGCACGCATCGACCAGCCAGCCGGCCGCTGCGAAATTGCGAGTCAGCGCCAGGCCGATGCCGCGATTGGCGCCGGTGATCAACACGCGCGATTGCGTGGAACGTCCACTCGTCACCATGGCAGCTCCTGGCCGTTGTGCAGGAAGAATCGTCCGCTGTGCGAGCCGTCGAGTTTCTCGATGACGCCGCGCATGCCGCGAATCGACTCCTCGGGTGTCAGCGGCGCGGTCGGTCCGCCCATCGCGGTGCGCACGTGGCCCGGACTGATCGCTATCGCGACGATGCCGCGCGGACGCAGATCGGCGGCGAGGTTGCGCACCAGCATGTTCGTGGCCGCCTTCGACGTGCGATACATCGTGAGATCGCCGGGCGTGAGCGGCTTGCCCGGCTGGTTGATGTCGATCGAGGCCAGCGCCGAGGTGATCGTGACGATGCATCGGCGCTCGCTGCGCGCCACCTGTTCCGCGAAGCTTTGCACCATTTTGGCGGGCGCAAACGTGTTCACGCGGAACACGCGCTCCCAGAACGGGTAGTCGAGCTTGCCGATCGGATTTGCGCCGCGCGGCTCCATGATGCCGGCGTTGTTGATGAGCACATCGACGGTTGCGTCGGCGAGCTCCTGGGCGAGCTGCTCGATGGAGCGGAAATCCTCGACGTCGAGCGGATGAGTCGTGATGCGACCGCATGCGTTGCTCGTCATCTCGGTGAGTGCGCCTGCCCGCAACGGATCGCGACAGGTGGCGAGCACGCGCCAATTGGCATCGGCGTACTGGCGAACGAATTCGAGTCCGAGGCCGCGGCTGGCTCCGGTGATCAATACGGTTGGCATCGCGGTTGGCATCGTGATCGTACTTTCCTCGCCCTTTTCGATAGGTCGCTGAGGTAT
>CADEDU010000117.1 GCA_902826155.1 uncultured beta proteobacterium | reverse complement strand
AGGTGCTGTGGCCCGATCACTGCGTGCAATCGAGCCAGGGCGCGGAGCTCCACGCCGCCCTGCAGATTCCACACGCACAACTCGTGCTGCGCAAGGGCTATCACCCCCACACCGACAGCTACTCGGCCTTCCTCGAAGCCGATCGCAAGACCCGGACCGGGCTCGACGGCTACCTCACCTCACGCGGCATCAAACGCGTGTTCGTCGCCGGCCTGGCAACCGATTTCTGCGTGGCGTGGTCGGCACTCGATGCGCGACGCTTCGGCTTCGCCGCGATCGTGATCGAAGACGCCTGCCGCGCGATCGACATGGACGGCTCGCTCGCCAGGGCCTGGCAAGACATGGGGGAGGCCGGCGTCAAGCGCTGCGACTCGATGGCGGTGGGTTAGCTTGTTGCGATCACGCGCACGCCGTATCGCACTCATCGTCGCATCGGCGCTCGCAGTGTTGTTCGCCTGGACCTACCACGCCTATCGACAGGACCTCGCGCGGGCGCAGCAGCGCATCACAACCGGAAACCAGCTCGCGCAAACGCGCTGCGGACCGATCGAGTACGCGAGCGTGGGTGAAGGTCCGGCGGTGCTGGTCGTTCATGGTGCCGGCGGTGGCTTCGACCAAGGGTTGGAGATCGGCGCGGCGCTCGCCACACGCGGCTTTCGCGTAATTGCCCCGTCGCGCTTCGGCTATCTGCGCACGCCCTTGCCGGACGATGCATCGCCGGCCGCGCAAGCCGACGCTCACGCGTGTCTGCTCGACGCACTCGGCATCCAGCAGGTCAGCGTGCTGGGTGCTTCGGCGGGCGCGCCCTCTTCCGTTCAGTTCGCTCTGCGTCATCCGCAACGGATTCGCGCGCTCGTTCTGCTCGTGCCGGCGATTTACGTACCGCGCCCCAACGCGGCCCCCTCGGTTCCAACGCCGCCCGGTGTGCAGTGGCTGTTCGATCACGTGCTGCGTTCCGATCTGCTGCTATGGATCGCGATCAAGCTCGCGCCCGGGCCGCTGATCGGTTCGATCCTGGCGACGCCACCCGGCCTGCTCGCCGCAGCCAGCGCCGACGAACGCGATCGCGTGCAACGCATGCTCGAACTGACCTTACCCGTCAGCCGCCGCAGACTCGGGCTGCTCAATGAGGCGCAGGTGATGGCCTCGCTCGCGCGGTATGAACTGGAGAAGATCGCCGCGCCAACGCTCACGATCAGTACGGCCGACGATCGATTCGGCACGTACGACGCGGCGCAGTACACCGCCTCGCAGATCGCAGGCGCGCGCTTCGCCGGTTACTCCACCGGCGGGCATCTGCTGGTTGGGCGGCAGAACGAGGTGATGACCGAAATCGCGGCGTGGCTAACACGGCCTTGAAGCGGTCGATGTAAGGCAATCGAGCGAGCGCCATGCCCGCTTGATCATCGTCAAGCGCCGGCGCGCGCCTTCAGCCAGGATCGGCCGAACGTGAGCGCTGAAGGTCCGAGCGTAGCCCTATCGGCACCGCATTCATCCAACGATGTCCACCATCCACCGCACCCCGATCGATCCGTCCACCACGAGTACCTGGCAACCCTGGCGCTTGGCGCTGTTCAATCTGGGCTTTCGACCGTTCTATCTGCTTGCGGCGCTGCTCGCAGCGTTGACGCTGCCGCTGTGGACGTTCGAGCACTTGGGCGGTATGCCGTTGTTCGGCCGCTATCTCGCCGGCGTACTGTGGCACGCGCACGAGATGGTGTTCGGGTTCGCGGTGGCGGTGATCACCGGATTCCTATTCACTGCCGCCCGCAACTGGACCGGCCAGCCCACGCCAAGCGGCGCACTGTTGCTCGCGTTCGCAGCACTTTGGGTTGCCGGACGAATACTGAACGTTGCGGGCCCTGGCCCGCTCGCGGCAGTGGTCGATACCAGCTTCCTGGTGCTCGTGGCGATCGCGCTGTGGATCCCGTTGCAGCGTACGGCCAATCGCAACCGCTTCTTCGTCGCGATCCTGCTCGCGCTCGCCGCGCTGAACGGTGCATTCCACCTGGCACAACTCGGCGCGATCAGCTGGTCAGCGCTGAGTGCAGTCGAAAGCTCGCTCGCGCTGGTGATTCTGATCGTCTCGATCATGGCCGGGCGCGTCATTCCGGCGTTCACCGCCAACGCGATTCGTACCGCGCGCGTGCGCCAACACGCCTGGCTCGATCTTCTGGCGATCGGCACGCTCGTCCTCGCGCTGGGTGGCTATGCCTTCGGCGTTCCCGGTGTCGCATCGGGCGTGCTCGCATTGATCGCCGCAATCTTCCACGCCGCACGGCTGTGGCTGTGGGATCCGTGGGCGACGCGGCGCACGCCGATACTGTGGATCCTGCACCTGTCCTACGCGTGGATTCCGATCGGACTCGTGCTATTGGGCATCGGACTGCTCCGCGGTGACACGCTCACCGTCTTCGCGCTGCACGCGTTCTCTGCAGGCGCGGTGGGCGGGATGGTCATCGGCATGATCACGCGGACCGCACGTGGCCACTCCGGACGTCCGCTGCACGCGAGCAGCGCCGAAATCGCGGCGTATGTGCTCGTACACGTGGGTGCGATGCTGCGGGTGTTCGTGCCGCTCGTGTGGCCAGGCGGATACATTCTGTCGATCGTGGCCGCGACCGCGCTGTGGTCGCTGGCGTTCGCGATCTACGCCGTGATGTACTGGCCGATCCTCACGCGCTCGCGGATCGACGGCCGGCCCGGCTAAGCACCTGGAACGGAGATCGCCCGACGCGACACCTCACGGGATGATCGGAGAACGCCCGTTCAGGCGACCTTCGAGTAATTCGCGCGTTGCGCGTCGCTATTGAGATAGCGATCGAACGCCATGCACACCGCGCGCACCAGCAGCCGACCCTTCGGCGTCACGACGATCGCGTCCGGATCAACTTGCACCAGCCCCTGCGTGGCAAGCGGCAACAGTGCATCCAGCTCCGCTGCGAAGTAGCGATCGAACTCGATGCCGTGTTCGGCGGCGACGCGTGCCTTGTCAATGCGCCCTTCACACATGAGCGCCATGATCACGCGCCGGCGCAGCAGGTCATCGGCCGAGAGTTCGATGCCGCGCATCACCGGGATCTGCCCGGCATCGAGCCGCTCGTAGTACTCGTCCAACGTGCGCACGTTCTGGCTGTAGGTCGGTCCGATCTTGCTGATCGCAGAGACCCCGAGTGCCAGCAGGTCGCAGTCCGGTCGTGTCGAGTAGCCCTGGAAATTGCGTTGTAGCGCCCCTTCGCGCGTGGCACGCGCCAGCTCGTCGTCGTGACGAGCGAAATGGTCCAGACCGATATAGGCATAGCCCGCGCTGGTGAGCTTGCGCAGTGCGAGTAAAAAGATCTGCACGCGCGCGTCGATGTCGGGGCATTGCGCCGGATCGATGCGCCGCTGCGGCTTGAATCGCGCCGGCAGATGCGCATAGTTGTAGAGCGCGATGCGGTCCGCGCCCGATTCGATCACCTGGTCGAGCGTCTTCTCGAAGCCCGCCACCGTCTGGCGCGGCAGTCCGTAGATCAGATCGAGATTGATCGACTGGAACCCGTTGGCGCGCCCCGCCGCGATCGCCGCGAACGTCAGCTCCGCCGGTTGCAACCGATGTACCGCCTGTTGTACCTCGGCATCGAAATCCTGCACGCCGATGCTCATGCGGTTGAAGCCGAGCTCGGCGAGCGCGGCGATCCGCGCGGCCGACACGGTGCGCGGATCGATCTCGATCGAATACTCGCCATCGGGCAGCAGATCGAAGTGTTCGCGCAACCCGACCATCAGCCGCACCATCTCATCGTCGCGCATGAACGTGGGCGTGCCGCCGCCCCAGTGCAACTGGCACACCTGCCCACGTTCGCCCCGCTGTTCACCCAAATGCTGCGCCTGCAGGGCAATCTCACGCAGCAGATAGTCGACGTACGTCTGCGCGCGACGCCGATCCTTGGTGACGATCTTGTTGCACGCGCAGTAGTAGCACAGCGACTGGCAGAACGGCACGTGCACGTACAACGAGAGCGGCGTGGCTTGCGGAGCAGCCCTCAGCTGTTCCAGCGAGTAAATATGGCGGCTCGCATCGAACCGATCATGGAATCGGTCGGCCGTCGGGTACGAGGTATAGCGCGGCCCGGACAATCCGAACCGGCGAATCAACTCGGAAGAAACCACCGGGATCTCCACCTCAGTCTCAACCCGTGGTACCTCTACAGACTGCGGCGCGCCATCCATCGTCGGGGTATCCGGCTCTTCATTCGTGTTGATGCCACGATGCCCGTGCAGCGCACGCTGCCTTTGATCTTCATCAAAGCGCGGACGTTGCAACCTCGCCCTTGCCCGAAAACCCACCCGTGAAACGTGCACTTCGCTGGGCGCAGCATCCAGACCCCACGCACGAAGAACAGTACGATCCTGATCGCTGCGGCGGCGACGTGAACGTACTTGGTCAGTAGATAAACCGTCATAGTCTTGGGGTAATTTCAATCATCACGTTTCTTGCCCCGGGCGCCCGCGCGTACAACCCGACGTCGCATCGCAATTCTGAAAACGTCCCCTTCGTGCACACCCACTCCGTACACGTCCACACGAGCATTACGTGAGCATCGAACGCGAGCTTAAACTGAGTTTTCCGCCGCAGGCGCTGGGTGCGGTGCGCGCCTCCCCGCAGCTGCGCGCGCTGAAGCAGGGGCGCGCACGCACCAGTGAGCTGGTCAGCACGTATTACGACACACGCACGCGTCAGCTCGAACAGGCCGGCGTGGCGCTGCGCCTGCGAGCGCAGGGCGCGCGCTGGACGCAGACCCTCAAAAGCGCAGGCAGCGCGACCGGCGCCGTGCACGAGCGCGCGGAGTTCGAATGGCCGGTAGCGGGCCCGGCGCTGGAATTAACGCACCTTGCCGCTACTCCACTCTCCGAGTTGTTCAGCGACATCGATGCAGATACCTTGCAGCCGGTGCTCACAACGCGCTTCACCCGGACCGCGTTCGTCATCGCCAGCCGCGAGCTGCGGGCTGAGGTGGCGATCGATCATGGCGCGCTCGAAGTCGGCACGCACCAGGCACCGATCAACGAAGTCGAGATCGAGTTGCTCGAAGGGCCAGTCACTGCGCTCTACGACGTGGCGATCGCCCTCGCCGCCGAGCTGCCGTTGCGACCCGAACTCGCCAGCAAGGCCGAACGCGGTTCCGCCTTGCGTGACCGCTTGCCGCTACGTCCGATCCGTGCGCGGTCGATCGAGTTGCAAGCGGATGAGAGCGTCGCCGTGGCAGCGCAGCGGATTATCGGCTCGTGCCTGACGTTGATGCAGGTGAACGAGCGCGGGTTTCTGACGCGCGGCGACGTCGAGTTCCTGCACCAGATGCGCGTCGGCATGCGCCGGCTGCGCGTCGCGCTCGCGTGCTTTCGCACCCTGTTCGACCCCGCCGAGCTGGAGGCGATCAAGACCGAACTGCGCTGGCTCGGCGCGCAGCTTGGTCCGGCGCGCGACTGGGACGTGTGGTGCACGCAGACCCTGCCCGCGATCGGCGCGCAGCTTGCCGCTGATCTGCCGGTCGAGACTCTCATGCAGAGCTCACGCGCATTGCAACGCAAAGCGCGCGCGGGCGCACGAGCGGCGGTGAATTCGACGCGCTACGTGCAACTGTTGCTGCGGATCGGCCGGGCGCTCGCCGCGATGGGCGCCAAGTCGGCCGAAGACACCACGCCGCCCGAGGGCACCGAGCCCCCCATGACATTGAGCCGGTTCGCGGCGCGGTTGCTCAGCAAGCGCCGCCGCGCCCTGCGGCGCCATATCGAGTCGAGTCCCGAATCGAGCGAGGACATCCGGCCCCAATCGCGCGACCCACTCACCGCGAGTTCGGGCAACGGTCAGCGCAGCGGCCCACACGATGCCGACGCCCTGCACGCCGCGCGCATCGCCGCCAAGAAATTGCGCTACGGCGCGGAGTTCTTCGGCGGGCTTCACAAAACAAAGCGGGTGCGGCGCTTCATCCGATCGCTGTCCGCCCTGCAGGACGGCCTCGGTGCGCTGAACGATGCGAGCGTCGCACGATCGCTGCTCGCTCGCCTTGCCGCCGCCTACCCGGGGCGCTACGAAGCGGCGACGCTCGCTCGCATCGAAGGCTGGCTCGCCGGCAACACCAGCGCCCGGCTCGAGACCCTGCCTGCGGCATGGCAAGCCTGGCTCGAGCACGACCGTTACTGGTAGCGCTGACAAGTCTGGTTGCCCACCACCCTGTGTAACCGCAGTCACTGAGCCCGTCGCAACACGCGCGTAGTTTGCACCGCAGGTCGTGCAAGCGCACTCGCGCGCGTAAGCCGTGTGACCACGATCAATACACGGCGACGGCGTGGGCGGGAGACTGCATCGAGTGAATGTGCGCCCACGAACCGCGAGGGTAGACGGTTGCTGCGCCTGCAGCACCGCGCGCATCAAAGGAGACACGCATGGACCTATCGAACACACCGACGCAGGTACTGAGCCGCCGGCGCCTGTTAGGCATGTTGGGCGGGCTGCCGGTCGCTGCCGCACTGAGCACGCATAGCAACTCGGCGCGCGCCGAACGAGTCAAGACACAGGCCCGCATCGTCATCGCAGGCAGCGGACTGGCCGGCATCGCCGTGGCCTCGAGGCTGCAACGCATGCTCGACGGCGCCAAGATCATCGTCGTCGACGCGAAGGAGATGCACAACTACCAGCCCGGCTACACGCTGGTGGCGACTGGAGTGTGGCCGGTCGACAAGGTGATCGATCGCAACGTCGATTTCCTGCCGAGCAGCGTCGAGTGGATCAAGGAAATGGTCGCCGCGTTCGACCCGGTGTCGAAATCAATCACCACCACCGGCGGGCAACGCATCCAATACGACTATCTCGTCGTCGCGACCGGCCTGCATCTCGACTATGCGCAGATCGAGGGCATGGACGTGAAGATGATCGGCCAGCATGGACTGGCCAGCGTGTACCCCGGACCGCAGGCGGCAACCGCCACCTGGCAGGCGATGGATGCGTTCCGCGCCAAGGGTGGCGAAGCACTGATGACCCTGCCCTCGACGCCGCTCAAATGCGCCGGCGCGCCGCTCAAGATGACGTTCATGTTGATGGACCGGTTGCGCCAGGCCGGCACCGCCGATCGCTCGAAGGTCACGTTCCACTCCGCGCTCGGCAATGTGTTCGGCGTGAAGGCGGTGAACGACAACGTGCTCGCGCGCTGGAAGGCGCTCGGCGTGAACGTGGAGTTCACCCATCGGCTCGCCGCGATTGACCTCGCGAAGCGTCGCGCCACCTTCGTCACGCCCGAAGGCGAGAAGACCGAGCAGGGCTACGACTTCATCCACGTGGTGCCGCCGATGCGCGCCCCATATGTGGTGAAGGCGAGCGATCTGGCCTGGAAAGACGGGCCGTTCGCGGCCGGCGGCTGGCTCGAAGTCGACAAGGACACGCTGCGTCATCGGCGCTTTCCCGAGGTGTTCGGGCTGGGCGACATCAACGGTACGCCGCGCGGAAAAACCGCCGCGACAGTCAAGAAGAGCGCGCCGATCGTGGCGCAGAACCTGGTCGACGTGATTGCCGGGCGCGAGCCCTCGATGAAGTTCGACGGCTACACCTCATGCCCGCTGATCGTGCGTGAAGGCTCGGCAATGCTGATCGAGTTCGACTACGAGGGACGGCTCACCCCGTCGCTGCCGCTGATCGATCCGCTGCAGGAGAGCTATCTCGCCTGGCTGATGAAGTATCAGTTGCTCAAGCCCGCGTACGTCGCGGTACTGCGCGGACACGTCTGAGAGGATGACGACATGTACGAGATCTGGCTCACCGCGAATGTTCTGTTCGAACTCGCCCGTGTGCACTGGCCGTGGCTACTCGGCCTGTCGGTGCTGTGGATTCTGTTGGTGGCGATCCGCCGCGGCGTGCGCGGACGCGAGCGACGCCATCGCGTCGGGTTGCTGGCGCTGATCTGGGTGATCGCGAGCGTGCTCGCGGTGCTCACGGTGCCGGCCATGACGCGCTCGGCGCTCAGCAACGTCACCTACATCGTCGACTGGCTCAATCTGCTGGCGATCGGGGCAGGCATCGGCGCGGTGATCACCGCCTTCGCGTGGCCGTTGCTGGGGCTGGTGCTCGGCAATCGGCGCGGCGCGTACTGAGCACGGGGAACCGAAAGCGCTCAATGCACCATCGTCACCGGCACGATTGCGCTGCGTAGCACGGCGTCGCTCACCGAGCCCAGCACCAGCGCACCGACGCGCCCGAGTCCGCGTGCGCCCATCACGATCAGGTCGCTCCGCTGGGCACGCGCGACCGCGCTGATGCGCTCGGCCGGCTCGCCGCCCTCGACGTGTTGCTCGACCGTGCAGCCGCTGGGTGCGAGGATCGCCTCGGCCTGCGCGAACGCGGCCTGCGCACCCGGCGCGGCCCAGTGCTCGATCAACTGCTCGCGCGGCACCGTCAGCGTGCCCCCGACCGACAGCGGGCGCTGTACATGGACCAGATCCACGACGATGCGCGGCACTTCACTCGCCAGACGCGCGACGTACCGAACGGCTCGCTCGGCGCTTGGGGATCCATCAACCGCGACCAGCACCCGCAGCGGATCGCCGAGCAGTCGCCCACGGTCGTCAGCCACCATGGTCACGGGCAACTCGGCCGTACGCATCACCTCGTGCGATACCGAGCGCATCACCAGCCGCCTGAGCGTGCCCAACTTGCGGGTTCCCATGACGATGGCGTCGCAGCCCTCGGTGCGCGCCTGCTTCGCGATCACTGCCGGCGGATCACCCAGTTCGTCGCGCTCGACGTAACTCACCCCGGCGCGGCGCAACGCCAGACACGCAGGACCGAGGATCGCGGCGGCGGCACGCGTGCGCGCGGCGCGGGCGAGCTCACCGGGGTCGGTGCCGCGCACCGCCGGCTGCGCGTTGAGCAGCACGGCCGTCAACGCGGTGCCGCGCCGGGCCAGATTGGTGGCGAATCGCACCGCGCTTCCCGCGGCGTCGGAATCATCGAGCGCAATCAGCAGTTTGAGCATCGCAATCAGTGAGACGGAGTCGAATGCGGAACCTGGAAACCTTGCGACTTCGGGCGGCTCTGGCGGACGCCACGGCTACTTCCCGAACTTGTAGAAGTCGCGATCAAGATAAGCCACGAGATCATCGATCTCGGCCTTGCTGAGCTTGGGGTTGTACGAACGGCCCCAGCGATCGACCTCCTTGCGCAACGCGGCAAGCGATTGGATCTTGCGTCGCGAGGGCTCATACAGTTCGGTGCCATGACACTGCAGACAGATCTCGTGCGCCTTCGCGCCACGGTCGGCATCGGCCTGCGCGTGCGTCGTGCCCGCGCCCGCGAGCAGCAACATGACGAGCGCGGTCTGCCATCCGCGCCGACGCACCGGTCCTCCTGGGCCTGCCCGCCGTGCCCCCTTCATCGGGATTCCTTGCGACGCAAAATGCCGGCGGGTTCCTGCAGGTCCACACTGCGGTTGCGCGCCCGTTCGCGCAGTCGCTGGCGATGGCGCTCGCGGTACTGCGCGCGCGCCGCTTCGTTGTTCAGCTTGTTGATCTCATCGCGATAACGATCGAGTTCGGCGTCGGACATCAGCTCCGAACCAAAGATGAGTTCGCGCTCGACCGTCCGCCCTGCGGACACAGGCTGCGCGGCGCTCGCGGCGCCAGCCGTCGCCACCACGAGCGTGCCGAGCACAACCAGCGCAGCGAAGACGACCGTAGCGATGCAACGAGCGGTGCCGAAACCCGGGATGTCTAACGGATTGATCACCCTCACACATTAGGGGGATCATCCCGGCCGGCAGTTGATTGCCGTCAAGGCATGGCCTGGATCGCCTCGATTGCCAAAACGCAAGGACGCGGACTTCACCCGGACCATGATCTGCGTCACAGCGCGCAGGCCCGGTCTGGAACCCCGGTCACATACCGCCCCCTTCCCCCCGCCTACGATCGCGCGATCGAATCGTGCCGCCACGGAAAACCCAACAATGAACTTGCTCATTGGGCCAGACGCCAAGCCCCACGCTGTGCCCAACACCATCCACGACAGGTCCGCGAGGCCGATCCGCGCTGCGGTTGCGATCGCGCTGGCTGCCGTTGTGCTCGCCGGATGCAGCGGCGACAAACCCACGACCACGATCGAAGCGCGCACGGCGGTCGCGGTTAAAACCGCGCCGGTGGAGATGCGTGAAGTCGACACGACGTACAGCGCCGAAGCAGTGGTGGAAGCGGTGCGACAGTCGACCGTCGCCGCACAGGTGGCCGGACGCATCGTCGATCTGCGTTTCGATGTCGGCGATACGGTGAAGCGCGGCGAAGTGATCGTGCGCATCGACGAACGCGCGGCGACGCAGGCGGTGGCCGCGAGCGAAGCGCAGGTGACCGAAGCCCAAGCCGCGCTCGCCAACGCACGCGCCCAGTTCGAGCGCTCGAAGCTGCTGGTATCGCAGAAGTTCATCAGCGCCTCGGCGCTCGACAAAGTCGAGGCCGACTACAAGGCGGCGCAGGCGCGCGTGAGCGCCCTGCTCGCGTCAGCCGGACAGGCGGCGACCGAGCGCAGCTTCACCACGATCGTGGCGCCTTACACCGGCGTGGTGTCGGCGCGGCACGTCGAACTGGGCGAGATGGCGACGCCCGGCAAACCGTTGATGACCGGCTTCGATCCCTCGACGTTGCGCGTGGTCGCCACGGTGCCGCAAACGCAGCTCGCGGCGATCCAGGCCGGCGCGCGTGCCCGCATCGAAGTGCCTTCGGCGAACAAGTGGCTCGACGTGAAGGAGATCACCGTGGTGCCCACCGCCGATCCGCACACCCACACCTCGCGCGTGCGCCTCGATCTGCCGAAGGTGTCGCGCGAGTTGTATCCGGGTGTGTTCGCACGTGCGCATTTCACCGTCGGCAAGGCGATGCGTCTGCTGGTGCCGCGCGATGCGGTGATCCGCCGCAGCGAACTCACCGCGGTCTATGTCGTCGACGAGAAAGGCACGCCGCAATTGCGACAAGTACGCCTGGGCAACGTGATCGATGATCACTCGATCGAGGTGCTGGCCGGCGTGAAGCCCGGCGAACGC
The DNA here is from genome assembly GCA_902826155.1 of uncultured beta proteobacterium. Next base: position 5,765 of record CADEDU010000117.1, on the reverse strand, counting down.
GTGGCGATCGAGCCGATCGGCGCGGGCATGGGCAGTCAGCCCGCCGGTGCCGCGGCGTTTGGTGTCGCGCCGGCTGCAGGGGCGCAAGCGACCGACGCCGGTCGCGTCGCGACACGCTGAGCGCGCGCCGAGGACGATAGACATGGGTTTTTCCGGACGCATTGCGCACTTCTTTCAAACCTCGCAGCTCACGCCGCTGTTCGCGCTGCTCGCGTTGCTGCTGGGCATCTTCGCCGTCATCGTCACGCCGCGCGAAGAGGAGCCGCAGATCAACGTGACGATGGCCAACGTGTTCATCCCGTTCCCGGGTGCCTCGGCCCAGGACGTGGAAGCGCTTGTCGCCACGCCGGCCGAGCAGGTGCTCGCGCAGATGAACGGCGTGGAGCACGTGTACTCGGTGTCGCGGCCCGGCATGGCGGTGCTGACGGTGCAGTTCAAGGTCGGCGTGCCGCGCATCGACGCGCTGGTGCGCCTCTACGACACGATCAATTCCAACCGCGACTGGGTTTCGCCGAACCTGGGCATTCTCGAACCGATCATCAAACCCAAGGGCATCGACGACGTACCGGTGGTGACGCTCACCTTGTGGACCCCCGACCCGCAACACGGCGCCTACGATCTCGAACGCATCGCGCACACCGCCGAAGTCGAGCTCAAGCGCGTACCCGGCACGCGCGAGGTGCAGACCCTCGGCGGACCAGGCCGCGCGGTGCGCGTGCTGCTCGATGCCGACCGGCTGAGCGCGTACGGCGTGTCGGCGCTCGATGTGCGCAATGCGCTGCAACTGGCCAACGTGTCGCTGCCCACCGGCAAGCTGGTGCGCGAGAACCGCACGATGCTGGTGGAAACCGGCAACTACCTGGAATCGGCACACGACGTGCGCCAGCTCATGGTCGGCACGTTCGAGTCGCGCCCGGTGTATCTGGCCGATGTGGCCGAAGTGACCGACGGCCCCGATCAACCCAATCGCTACGTGTGGACCGGCGCCGGCCCCAGCGCCGGCAAGAAAGGCATCACCACACAAGGCGAGCACCCCGCCGTGACCTTGCAGGTGACGAAGAAGGCGGGCGAGAACGCGGTCGAGGTGGCCGAGCGCGTGATGAACCGCGTGAGCGAGCTGCGCAACACGATCATTCCGGCGGATGTGCAGGTGACAGTCACGCGCAACTACGGAGCCACCGCCAACGACAAGGCGCAGCAGCTCATCAAGAAACTGCTGTTCGCGACGCTGTCGGTGGTGGCACTCGTGTTCGTGACGCTCGGCCGGCGCGAGGCGCTGATCGTCGGCGTGGCGGTGCTGCTCACCTTGGCCGCGACGCTGTTCGCCTCGTGGGCCTGGGGCTTCACGCTCAACCGGGTGTCGCTGTTCGCGCTGATCTTCTCGATCGGCATTCTGGTCGACGACGCGATCGTAGTGGTAGAGAACATCCATCGCCGCCGTGCGCTCGATGACGGCCCGCTCGAAGGGATCATCCCCGAAGCGGTCGACGAGGTGGGCGGGCCGACGATCCTCGCGACGTTCACGGTGATCGCGGCGCTCTTGCCGATGGCGTTCGTGACCGGACTGATGGGGCCGTACATGAGCCCGATCCCGATCAACGCAAGCATGGGCATGGTGATTTCGCTCGCGATCGCGTTCACGCTCACGCCGTGGCTCGCACTCAAGCTGCTACGTCATGCGCCGCACGCGCACGAGGCGGAAGGCGAAGGCTGGCTCGACCGGCTGTTCAAGCGCGTGCTCGGCCCGTTCGTGGCGGCGAAGCAGGCGGGGCGCAATCGCAAGTTGCTCGGCCTGGCGGTGTTCGCGCTGATCGGCGCGTCGGTGTCGCTCGCTGGCTTCAAGCTGGTGGTGCTGAAGATGCTGCCGTTCGACAACAAGTCGGAGTTTCAGGTGGTGGTGGACATGCCCGCGGGCACGCCGGTGGAGATCACTGCCGCGGTGTTGCACGAATTGGGCGCGCATCTCGCCAAGGTGCCGGAGGTGACGGACTATCAGGCCTACGCGGGCGCGGCATCGCCGATCAATTTCAACGGGCTGGTGCGTCAGTACTATCTGCGCGCAAATGCCGAGATGGGCGATCTGCAGGTGAATCTGGTCGACAAGACGGAGCGCCATCGCAAGAGTCACGAGATCGCGCAGGCGGTGCGCCCGGAGCTGGAGAAGATCGGCGCGCGCTGGGATGCGAAGGTGAAGGTGGTGGAGGTGCCGCCCGGGCCACCGGTGCTCTCGCCGATCGTCGCCGAGGTGTACGGGCCGGATGAAGCCGGACGCATCCGCACCGCCAAGCATGTGCGCGCGGCGCTGAGCGAGACGGCCGATATCGTCGGTCTGGACGATTCGGTGGAAGACGCCGCGCCGCGTATCGTGCTGAAGGTGGATCAGAGCAAGGCTGCGCTGGTAGGCGTGACGCGTCGCGATGTGGTGGAGACGATGCGCGTGGGCCTCTCGGGCGCCGACGTGACGCCGCTGCACGACGGACACTCGAAGTACGAGGTGCCGGTGCGCATCACGCTGCCGCCGGAGCGCGGCGGCGAACTGAGCGACTTTCTGAAGCTCACGATTCGCACGACGCAGGGCGCGCTGGTGCCGCTATCCGAAGTGGTGAAGCCGGTGACCGTCGAGCGCGACCGGCCGCGCTATCACAAGGATCTGCTGCCGGTGGTGTACGTGGTGGGCGATCAGGCGGGCCAGCTCGATAGCCCGCTCTATGGGATGTTCACTTCGCGCAGCAAGATTTTCGCGACCGAGAGCGAAGGGGCGAAGCTCGGCGAGTACTTCATCAAGCAGCCGAGCGACCCGTACCGCCAGTACGCGATCAAGTGGGACGGCGAGTGGCAGGTGACGTACGAGACGTTCCGCGACATGGGGCTCGCCTACGCGGTCGGCCTGGTGCTGATCTATCTGCTGGTGGTGGCGCAGTTCGGCTCGTATGTGGCGCCGTTAGTGATCATGGCGCCCATCCCGCTGACGGTGATCGGCGTGATGCCCGGCCACGCGTTGCTCGGCGCGAACTTCACCGCGACGTCGATGATCGGCATGATCGCGCTAGCCGGCATCATCGTGCGCAACTCGATCCTGCTAGTCGACTTCGTCAACCTGAAGCTCGCCGAAGAAGTGCCGTTCCGAGACGCCATCATCCAATCGGCCGCCGCGCGCGCGAAACCGATCATCCTCACCGGCCTGGCGGCGATGATCGGCGCGATGTTCATCCTCGACGACCCGATCTTCAACGGCCTGGCGATCTCGCTGATCTTCGGGATCTTCGTCTCGACGTTGCTGACGCTCGTCGTGATTCCGGTGCTCTACTACGTGGCTTATCGGAAGAGGTTTGAGAAGGTGGCGGTGGCGGGGGCGGCGAGTGCGGCGACGTAGGGTGCCGGCATCCAAAGTCAGCTGAGTCGGGCCGCTTGTCCGTCACACCCAACCCTAAAGCTGTTGGGGGGCTGTGCTGGGACCGTGCGGCTAACCTGCCGAAGCGGGCGGCGGGCACAGCGCCTCCGACGACTGCGGCCCCGTGCGGGGCTACCCTGCGCTACTCGCGCGACGAGGCGGCTGCGGAATTCGGTCCTCGCTGGACGGACCGCAGAGAACTGGCGAATCCGGGCGAGCGAGGATCCGAGAAAACCGCAGCCGACGACCCCTCGTCGCGCTGCGTTGCTCGGCTTGCCGAGTCGGCGCTGCGCCCGCCGCCCACTTCGGCAGGGAATGGTCGCTGCTGAGCGAGACCACGGTGAATGAGGCGGTGAGGCCCGATCTCGGAACGCCCCTGCGCCGCTGAATTACCCATCCGCATCCGAGAGTCCAACCTTCATCCTTTGCGCTATCGCCTTGTTAATCAGCGCCTCAACGGTATGCATCATGTTAATGAGCTTCACGCGTTGCATGAACTCCACAGGCCCCATCAACAAAAACAACTTGCCGATCGCCTCATCGGCAAAGCTACTAGACAGAAGCGGGACCTCGGAAAAATCTATGCTGACAACTCCGGTTTCGGTCATGTTAAGTAGGTTCATAAGCTTATGCCGTACAGGCTTTCCCGAAACCCGACTGCCGAACGAAGAGCACTCCTTAACCAAACGAAACTCAATGTCACCGTCTGCGTTCTGCACATACTTCAGATCGACGTAGTCGACCGGCTTATGAGGGATGCCGTTAAAGACGAGCGCGTGCTCTAGTAGACGAGGATCGGAGAAATCGATCGTGGCCACAACCAACGTTCCCGTGTACGGAATCCCCTGCGCGGTTATTGCGAGCCCTGAGTTCGGGTGAAATCGAAGCCGCGCGTAACCAGAGTCAATCATGAACTCCCCCAACGACTTGCTACAGATTTCGTAGCTCCCGAACAATCCGTTGCCCTGCCCAACCGACTGGTCTCGCGTGACCCCCTCGCGGATCGCTTTGTCAAGAGCTTCAGTGTCCGAACTTATCGACGGGTGACTACTCCGGAGACTCGAAGGTATGCCGATCCCAGCATCTGCAACAACAAACTGGATACGCCTCCGAAACCTTTCGAAAGTGGATACCTGGACAAAGCCACCAACACGGGATTCTGCATGAACAAGAACGTTGTCGGTCAGCTCACTCATGGCCCACTCAAAAGCGGCAAAATCTGACCGGGCCATATCTGGTATTGCACCAAGAAAGACTTCGGCTATGCGGTTTACACACGCTTGCTGCTCCTCAGGGGATTTGTATTGTGTCGCTGGGATCCGAGTGTGTCCCCTGAATGTCGACGGGTCGAATTTTCGAGGATCAATGAGGTAGCTCCAATTTGTATTCCGAAAGAGGTTCGCTAGCTTCCTTTCAAGAGGGAGCAGTAATTCGAATGACGCTCCGCCGTGGCGATACGCCGAAACCTGTGCACAGACCGAAAGCATTGCATTCTGGAAGGCGGATGTGCAATTGCGGAAGTCCAAGACAACCTCCTGATAGCCGAGTTTGTCCACCGCCGTGTGGATAGTCGCGAGGAACCTGTGAAAATCGAAAAGCTCGCCAGTAACGACAATACGATTGTCTTGGCGTTCGATTGGATTGGTCACACTCTGAGCCTGGTCAAAAGTGTATAGACGAAACCGTTACACCAGCCCGACGCGACAAGAAGCCAAAAGCAAGTGCCCCACGTTCCAAAGTGGGCTCAATCACGGGAATGGATCAGGACCGCCAAGCTTGCAAGAAAGAAGGGCGAGGAACTGCACACCGGTGCCGCGTACTTCTCGATGATTTCTAGGCCGCGCAGGCGCTACGAGAGTAGAGTTGCGCACTGTAGGCGACAAGCCTTGTCGATCTCCGTCGTTAGCGCCTCGACAAATTGCCTCCACTCTTTTGCGTGGTGTTTCTTGAGGGCCTCAGGAACCGCGCCGGAGTGAACGATCTCGCCACGTAGTTTGACGAGTTCGTCGACCGCAGATGCCACTGTGGTCGCTTGCCCCGATAGATGAGGAGGGATGATCTCATGGGGCAAGTCTCTGAATACTTCGCTGACGCCCGCAGTCTTTAGTAGGGTCGAGACCTGTTTTACCTTCGCGGTGTTCAAGCCGTAGCTTTCGCCCTCGCCCTTTGCTTTCGCCATGACCCGCTGAACCCATAGCGCTTTCCATCCTGGATGAACATTTAGCTCCCAAGCAGTCGCCCCCTCGAGTAACTTTCGAACGTCGTCGGGGACCCGACTCGGCATTATTGCCTTTGAGACCTTGGTCGCAACCTCAACGGCCAATTCCTCGACATAGCTCTCCCAGACGCCATAGCTGAATACGACCGCTGCGGC
>CADEDU010000116.1 GCA_902826155.1 uncultured beta proteobacterium | reverse complement strand
GTCGTGGGTTGCTGCCCTACTGCGGCGCGTGTGGGAAGCCTCATCTCCCACCAGGACCAGTGTGCCCGTTCTGCTTCGGCGCCGACCTTCAGTGGCGCGTAGCGAGCGGTCGCGGCACGGTGTCGAGCTGGACGCGCGTGCATCAGCCGTGGTTCGCCGCTTTTGCAGACGAGCTGCCATACAACGTGATAGAAGTGGAGCTGGAGGAGGGACCTCGAGTGACCGCGAATCTGATCGGCGGCACCGATGCGGTGCTTCGCGTTGGCCTGCCCGTACGGGTCGTGTTCGACGATGTGAGCGACACCGTCACGTTGCCGCGTTTCGTTGCCAACGAGCATGCCGCCATCGCGCCCGCAACCGGTGAGAACAACGCCGAGGCGCGGCGATGAGCTTGTGGATTCATATCGAGAACGTGCTGCAGGCGCTCGCCGCCGGAATCCTCGTGGGCGCCGTGTACGGATTGATGTGTGTCGGGCTGGGCCTGATCTATGGCGTCATGCGCGTCATCAATTTCGCGCAAGGCGACTTCCTGATGCTCGGCATGTATGCGGCCCTCTACCTGTTTGCAGGGCTCGGCCTGACGGCATTGGGCCCTTACGTCGGTCCGGTGATCGCGGCGCTGCTCGGCGCGGTGATCCTCTACGGATTCGGCGCATTGCTGCATCACTTGCTGCTTGCGCGTGTGACCGGTATTCGCGTTGCGGGCACCGAGAGCGAGGGGCACTATCCGCAGCTCATCCTGACGCTGGGTATCTCGCTCATCCTGGCCAATGGCGGGCTGCTCGTGTTCGGCTCGATGCCGCAAAACATCCGCACGCCGCTATCGTCCTCGGCGTGGGAGATCGGGCCGCTGGTGGGCAACGATCTGTCGGTATTCCTGAACAAGGCGCGCAGCGTCGCGTTCCTGGTGTCGGTGCTGGTGGCGATCGCGCTCTACCTGTTCATCACCCGATCGCGCGTGGGCAAGACCTTGCGTGCCGCGGCCGATAACCCTGAAGCCGCCACCTACATGGGCATCGACGTCGATCGCGCCTATCGCATCGCGTTCGCCATCGGTATCGCGATCACCGGCGTGGCAGGCGGACTGGTCGCGACGTACTACCCGTTCCAGCCCTATGTCGGGCTGGAGTTCGTGATCATCATGTACGCGGGCGTCGTGCTCGGCGGATTCGGCAGCATCGTCGGCGCGTTCTGGGGCGGCCTGACGATCGGCCTGGTGCAGCAGCTCTCGACGCTGATCCTTCCGGTGCAACTGCAGAACGCGGCGATCTTCGTCGTGTTCCTGCTGATCGTGCTGATCCGCCCCGAAGGGCTGTTCGGGCGCAACGCCGAGCGGGTGTGACGATGAATCGCGACATCAAGCGCGACCTGGGCATCATCGTCATCGCCGCGGTGGTGTACTTCGCGATCTCGCTGCTGATCCAGAACGACTACTACCGCCTCATGCTCGCACTCGTGCCGGTGTGGGCGATCGTCGGCATTTCATGGAACGTGTTCTCCGGCTACTCCGGCATGGTTTCGTTCGGCCACGCATCGTTCTTCGGTCTGGGCGCCTACACCGTGACGCTGCTCTTGGTGAAACTCGACGTGTCGCCGTGGTTTGGCATTCCGATCGGCATGCTCGTTGGCGTGCTGGCCGGCGCGCTGATCGGCTGGCCCACGTTCCGCCTGCGTGGCCACTATTTCGCGCTGGCGATGCTCGCCTATCCGCTTGCACTGCTCTACATCTTCGAATGGCTCGGCTATCAGGAGGTCTCGCTGCCGATGAAGCGCGAGTCGCCGGCGGCCTTCATGCAGTTCAAGGACCAGCGCTACTACGTCGCGATCGCGCTCGTGCTGCTGGTAATCGCCATGGCGGTCGCGCTCAAGATCGAACGCTCGCGCTTCGGCTTGTCGCTGCTCGCAATCAAACAGAACGAACCGGCGGCAGAAGCAGCCGGCATCAACACGCTCGCCTGGAAGATGAAGGCGATCATGGTGTCGGGCGCGATCTGCGCCGCGGTGGGCGGTCTTTACGCAGTGATGCTGCTGGTGGTCACGCCACCGAGCGTGTTCGGGATGCTCACTTCCGCGCAGGCGCTGATCGTGACGCTGTTCGGCGGTGTGGCCACGGTATGGGGGCCGGTGGTCGGGTCGGCGATCCTGATCCCGCTCTCGGAAATTCTGCATGCCGAACTCGGGCACGTCATTCCCGGCATTCAGGGCGTGGTGTTCGGCCTGGCAATCGTGCTGGTCATCCTGCTCGCGCCCGAGGGAGTCGTCCCGCATGTGCGCGACTGGTGGACACGCCGGCAAGGCGCGCAGAGCCCGGCAACTCGTGACGATGCGAAGCACCCGGTCGCCGACGTGAGTCAGACCCATGACGCCGGCACCCGGCGCGCGGTCGATCCCACGGTTCTGCTGCAGGTGGATGGCATCTCGCGCGCATTCGGCGGGCTGAAGGCAGTGGAGGACGTGAGCTTTGCCGTCCGCAAGGGCGAAGTGCTGGGGATCATCGGTCCCAACGGCGCGGGCAAGACGACCCTCTTCAATCTGTTGAACGGATTCATCCCACCGAACGCCGGCAAGGTGATGTGGGACAGCACCGATCTGGTGGGCTTACGTCCGAACGAGATCTGCCGGCGTGGCATCGGCCGAACGTTTCAGGTCGTGCGACCGTTCCCGCGCATGACGGTGCTGCAAAACGTGGTGGTCGGGGCCTTCGTGGCCGAGGCCGACGACGATAAGGCCATCGCTCTGGCGCGCGAGGCGTTGCAGCGCGTAGGCATGGCCGAGCGAGCCGAAACGCTAGCCGGCGGCCTGACCAACGTCGAGCTGCGGCTGATGGAACTGGCGCGCGCGCTGGCGTCGCGGCCCAAGCTGCTGCTGCTCGACGAGACTCTTGCCGGCCTGGGCAGCCAGGAAATCGAGCGCATGCTCGCGGTGATCGATGCGCTGGCGCGCTCCGGCGTCACGATCGTCATCATCGAGCACACCATGCAGGCGATGGTGCGGCTGGCCGACCGGCTGGTGGTACTCGATCACGGCCGGCTGCTCGCCGAGGGGCCGCCCGAGCTCGTCACCAAGGATGCGCGCGTGATCGAAGCCTATCTGGGCAAACGGTGGATGAAACATGCTCAGCATTGATCGGCTCACCGTGGCGTACGGCGGACTCAAGGCGCTGGTCGACGTGACCGTCGAGGTGGCGCAGGGTCAGTTCGTCGCGATCGTCGGCCCCAACGGCGCGGGCAAGACCACGTTGTTCAAGACCATTTCGGGGACGGTCGCGCCGGTGAGCGGACGGATTCGTTTCGACGGCCAGGATCTGCTGGCGATCGCACCAGCTCAGCGCGCGCATCTGGGTATCGCGCATGTGCCGGAGGGCCGGCAGGTATTCAAGTCGCTCACCGTGCTGGAGAATCTGGAGATGGGCGCGCAGTCCGAACGTGGCCGCGCCGAGTGGGGCCGCAATCTGGAGCAGATCTTTTCGATGTTCCCGGTACTCAAGGAACGTAGCGTTCAACTCGCCGGCACGTTGTCCGGCGGCGAGCAGCAGATGCTCGCGATCGGCCGCGGCCTGGCCTCCTCGCCGCGGGTGTTGATGCTCGACGAGCCCTCGATGGGCCTGGCACCGACGATCGCCGATCAGATCTTCGAGCGCATCGAGGGGATCCATCGCGAGGCCAAGCTCACGATCCTGCTGGTGGAGCAGCGCGTAGCCGAGGCGCTCGAATCATGCGACCAGGGCTACGTATTGGAATCGGGGCGCGTAGTATTGCAGGGCACGCACGACGCTCTGATTCGCGACGAACGGGTCAAGCGCGCGTATCTGGGCATGTAGCGGGCGAACGGGTCGATCGCGCCTGATTCGATCCGTAACGAGATAGCAGCCAAGGACAAGTTGGTTCGCAACAGGAGCTGAGACATGAAGAGGCAGCGTCGTTGGGTGGTAAGTGGCATGGCGGCGGCGGTTGCGCTGGCTTTCGCCGGCGTGACGGCCGATGTGGCAGCGCAGGCGGCCAAGGAAGTGAAAGTCGGTCTCATCGCGCCGCTGTCCGGTCCGTGGGCGCGGCAGGGCGAACTGATGTTGAAAGGCGCGCAAATGGCCGTCGACGACATCAACAACGCCGGCGGCATCAAGTCGATGGGCGGCGCAAAGCTGCGGCTGGTGACGGCCGACGCCGGCGACTCGACCGAGAAGGCGAAGAACGCGGCACAGCGCTTCGTCGCCTCGGAACCCGACATGGTCGGGGCAACCGGCGCCTGGCTGTCGTCGTTCACGCTGGCGGTGACCGAGGTGACCGAGCGCGCGGAGATGCCGATTCTCACGCTGTCGTACTCCGATCAGATCACAGCGCGCGGCTTCAAGTACGTGTTCCAGACCTCACCCACCGCGGGCGCTCAAGCGGTGGGCGCTTTGCCGGCCATCCTGGAGCTGGGCAAGGTCGCGACCGGACAGCCACCCAAGTCGATCGGCATCGTTGGCGACAACACGGCATCGCCAGTGAGCTTTCTCAAGCCGATGCGCGAAGGGGGCTTTCAGAAGCTGAATCTCAAAGTGACGGTCGATGAGATCTTTACGCCGCCGCTGTCCGATGCCACCTCGGTCGTGCAGAAGCTGCGCAGCGGCCGGCCCGAGGCGGTCTTGTTCGTGCCGACCAACGTGCCCGATTCCAAGCTCGTCCTGGAGAAGATGAACGAGATGGGATTGGGCCGCGGCCGCATCCCGCTGATCGCAAACGGTGCCGCAATGGGCACACCGGAGATGCTCAAGCTGGTGGGCAAGGATCTGTTGGAAGGGGTGTTCGTGATCGTTGCAAACTGGGGCGCCAAAGGTCAGGAAAAGCTCATCACGGAGTTCAAGAAGCGCACCGGCGAGCCTTGGATCACCCAGGACAGCCTGTGTTCGTATGGCGATATGTGGATCTTCAAGGAAGCGCTGGAGAAGGCCGGCGCCGCTGATCGCAAGAAAGTGGCCGACGCGATTCGCGCCATGGACACGGCGGGCGGACCGGCAGCGTTCTATCCGGGTGGAAAAGTGAAGTTCGGCGCAGATGGCCGCCGCGCAGACGCCGGGATCGTCATCTTCCAGTGGCAGAACGGCGAGCCCGTTACCGTCTACCCGCCGAACATCGCTTTGGCCAAGCCGCTCTGGCCCAAGCGCTGAGCCTCGAACAAGGTGTCGAACGAGTAGAGCCAAACGGTCGCATTGAACGTCATTTGTTATCGAGCGTTCGAACGAGCCGCACAAGACCAACACGAATCTTCCCTGTGAGCATTCGCGAGGGGTCGCAAGGCCCTTCGCGATTTTTTTCCCTGTCCGAGAGCCGATGAAAGCGCGAGTCGTCGTGATGGACCGTCCGGGCGGTCCGGAAGTGCTGCGTGTCGATCAACATGAGGTAGGCGCCCCTGCTGCAGGCGAAGTGCTGATCCGCCAGCGGGCCTGCGGGGTCAACTACATCGACGTCCAGCATCGCACCGGGCGCTACCCGATCGCGCAGTATCCGGCGGTGATCGGGATGGAAGCGGCCGGCGTGATAGAGGCGGTGGGGGCTGGTGTCACCGCCTGCAAACCCGGTGATCGCGTCGCCTACACCACGCCACCCGCGGGCGCCTATGCCGAATTGCGATTGATGCCCGCGCATCGATTGGTACCGGTTCCAGCCGGGCTCGACGACGTACTGGTGGGCGCGAGCCTGCTGCGCGGGCTGACCGCGCAGTACCTCGTCAAGGGCACCTTTCAGGTCGAGCGCGACCACCTGATCCTGGTGCACGCGGCGGCCGGTGGGGTGGGGCAGATCGTGTGTCAGTGGGCGAAACACCTCGGGGCCACGGTGATCGGCACGGTGGGCAGCGATGACAAGGCGCGGCTCGCCCGCGCGAACGGCTGCGATCACGTCATCGTCTACACCCGTGAAGACTTCGTCGCGCGAACGCGGGAGATCACCGGCGGGCGTGGCGTCGACGTCGTGTACGACGCGGTCGGGCCGGCCACGTTTGAACAGTCACTGCTATGTTTGAAACGGCGCGGACTGATGGTGAGCTACGGCACGGCTTCCGGCCCCTTGCCGCCGCTGGAGGTGTTCAAGCTGAATCGTCTGGGTTCACTCTATCTGACCAGCCCCGGCTTGCTCAACTACAGCGAGGACCGCAACGAGCTGCTCGAGCGTACGAGCGACTATTTCGACGTGCTGCAGCGGGGCATCGTCCGCGTCGAGGTGCAGCATCGCTACACGTTCGAACAGGCGGGGCAGGCGCACACCGATCTGCAGGCGCGCAAGACGACCGGTCCGATCGTCTTGTTGCCCTGAGAGCGCCTTGTTGCCCTCAGAGGCTGGGTATCAGCTGTCTTTGCAGCCCGCCCGATCGCGCCAGTATTCCCAAGCGCGATCCAGCGCCAGCGGACTGAACTGCATCGTCGTGCACTGCTCGATCTCACCCGGAGAGAGGAACTCCGGTGTGCCCAATTGCGCGGCCTGCGATTGCAGCTTCGCGTTGACCTGCAGGTAGACCGCGGTCATCACAGCTTCGCGCAGGCTGCGGCCGACCACCATGCAGCCATGGCCGCGCATGAGCGCCACGCGTCGATCGGCAAGCGTGGTGGCGAGATCACGCCCCTGGTCCATGTTCACCACCAGCATGTTGGTATCGCCGAACTTGCTGCGGATGTCCCACACCGGGATGTTCGCGCCGATGCAGGCGGCCACGTGCAGCAGCGGCCGCAACTTGCCCCCGCCGATCAGGCTGTAGGGCACGACCTCGTAAGAATGGTTGTGGATGACCGAGTTGACGTCGGCACGCTGCTCGTAGGCGGCGCCATGGATGAACCGTTCACCGTAGGGCCGCCTCGTGTCGCCTCCCACCGGCTCGCCCAGGAGCGTGAACTCCATGATGTCTTCGGCGGTGACCAGTTCAGGGCTGCGCGAGCGCGCGAGCAGATAGTGCCCGGGCTTGTGGGGATGACGCACGCTCACGTGGCCGAAGGCATCGACGACCTGCTCGTGGGCGAGAATGCGGTTGGCGTGAACGAGGTCGCGAATCAGCGTAGTCAGATCGGTGGGCTGGGTCATGGCAATGGCGTCGTTGGTTGTGCGCGATGCGTATCGTCGCGGTGTTTCGGTTGGGCAAAGCATGCCGAGCGGGGTGGCCGCGCCACCTTTGGATTTTCTGCTGCAGTTGATGGTAGTGTCGCACGCGTTATCGAACGGAGTCGATCATGCATCGAGGTGAAGCAGTGCGAGCCCTGGCTGGATTGCTGATGATCGCAAACCTTGCATGCGCCGGGATGGCGCGCGCACAGGACTATCCCGCCAAGCCGATCGTGTCGATCTGCAACTTCGCGGCTGGATCGGGTGCGGACATCCTGGTGCGCTTCTACAGCGATCGGCTGTCCAAACTCGCCGGCCAGCCGGTGCTGGTGGAAAATCGCGTGGGCGCGCAGGGCAACATCGCCACCGAAGCAGCGGTGCGATCCAAGCCCGATGGCTACACCATCATGATCACGCCGGCCAGTTCGACCCTGGCCGCTGCGCCGCACGTGTTCAAGAAGCTCACCTACGACCCGCTCAAGGACTTCACCCCGATCACCACCGTCGCGCGGCTGTCGTTCGCGATTGCCGTCGACGCGAACAAGCCATTCCAGACCATGGCCGATCTGGTGGAGCATCTGCGCAAGAAGCCTGAAAATGGCGCGTACGGCTCGGGTGCGAACTCCGGCATCGTGTCCTCCGAACTGGTCAAGGAGATCGCCGGCCTCAAGACCACTTTCATTCCCTACAAGGTTTCCGGTCAGGCACTCAACGAGCTGATCGCCGGCCAGACCGATTTCATCGCCTACGACACGACGTTCCTGTCTTCGCAGGCGCGTTCAGGGCGCATCCGGTTGCTGGCCATGACTTCAGGCAAGCGGCAAAGCGCCTTTCCCAACGTACCCACGCTGGCCGAGTCCGGATTTCCCGGTGTGGACATCACGCCGTGGTGGGGGGTGGTCGTCCCGGCGGGCACGCCGCAACCGATCGTCGAGCGCCTCGCGGGCTGGTTCAATCAGATCACTTCGAGCGACGAGACGAGAGACTTTCTTGCGAAGGTTGCGACCGAGCCGTTCCCGGGCAATCAACAAATGATGACGGAGCTGCTGCGCAAGGAAACCGCCGACTGGGCGCGATACGTCAAGCTCGCGAGGATCGAGCCGCAGTGAGCGCGCGGCGACCGCTGTAACGATGGGTGGCCACGCCAACGCCTCCGGATCCCACATCATCTTGCTCTCATGCGGCTAGAAGGCCTGCTCGCCGCGCATGCGCTGCGGCGACCTGATCACATCGCGATCGTCGCCGGCACGCAGCGCGTCGGCTATCGCGAACTGCACGAACGCATCCGGCGCATCGCCCACGGATTTCACGGGCTGGGCGTACGCGAAGGCGATCGCATCGTGCTCGTACTGCCCAACTGCGTGGAGTTCGTCGTCGCCGAGTACGCCGCGTTCATGCTAGGTGCGGTCGTTGTCACGGTCAATCCACGCCTCTCCGCCGATGAGGTCGCGCACATTGTCGGCGACGCTGCACCCGCGCTGCTGGTCTATCGCGATGACACGCGCGCAATCGTGGATGGGGCGGCGAAGGATCGGGTTTCGCACGAGCACGCCGCAGCGCGACGCGTGGTAGTCGGCGTTGCGTCGGTTGATGAGCTCGATCTGGCGTCGCTGGAGCGCGCCGGCGCTGATCGGCTGAGGCAGGGCGTGACACTGCCGACGCTCGATGTCGGCCACGACGACGCGCTGATCATGTACACCTCGGGCACGACGGGTAGACCGAAGGGCGCGCTCATCACGCACGCCAACATGATCATCCAGAACCTGCTGCTGCAGGGGCAGGCGTGGCAGATCCACGGTGATGATCGGTTTCTGGCGATGACACCGCTCGCTCACCGGGCCGGCTGTGCACGTCTCTACAACGCGCTGGGATTGGGCGGCACGCTGGTTCTGATGGACAAGTTCGACGTCGAGCAGGCGTTGAATCTGATCGAGGCAGAGCAGATCACCGTGACCGGCCTGGTGCCGACGGTGATCCGGATGATGCTGCCCAAGCTGCGCGAGCGACCACAGCGCTGCGCGTCGCTGCGGCGGGTGATCGTGTCCACCGAAGCATTTCCGGTCGAGCTCAAGCGCGAGCTGCTGGAACTGCTGCCGGATGCGCAGATCCATTCGGTGTTCGGCTCGACCGAAGTGTTAGCCACCAATCTCGGGCACGCCGAGCAGTTCACTCATCCTGCTTCGGTGGGGCGCCCGTTGCCCGGCGTCGAAGTGCGATTGGTCGACGATGCGCATCACGACGTCGCCGCGGGCGAGGTGGGGGAGCTGATCGTGCGCAGCGGCGAACCGGGGCGATGGGCGACGATGCGCGGCTACTTCAACCGCCCGCAGGACACGGCGGCGACGATTCGTGATGGCTGGGTCTATACCGGCGATCTGGCACGCGCCGATGCCGAGGGCTATCTGTACATCGTCGATCGCAAGAAAGACATGGTCATCTCCGGCGGCTACAACATCTACTCCAAGGAGGTCGAGCAGGTGTTGATGGGCCATCCGGCAGTCGCGGACGCAGCGGTCATCGGCGTACCCGATCCGGTGTTCGGGGAGGCGGTGGCGGCGTACGTGCAATTGCGCAATGGCGCGTCGCTCGTCTCGGCCGATGAACTGATCGACCACTGTCGCGCCGCGCTTGCGTCCTACAAGAAACCCAAGCACGTGCGCCTGGTGTCGGCACTGCCGCGAAACTCGACCGGCAAGGTGCTCAAGAACGTGCTGCGTGAATCCTTTGCCGCTGAACAGAAGGGAAATTGACCGACATGACCGATGAAGCGAAATCCGCGCGCCCGGAGCCGTGGGGCGATAACGTGCTGGTGCGATTCGAGGATGGCATCGCATGGGTGACGATGAATCGCCCGGAGAAGAAGAACGCGATCAGCGTCGCCCTTGCGCGCGAAATGGTCGAGGTGATGGACGCGCTCGAAGTCGACGATCGCTGCGGCGTGTTCGTGCTGACCGGGGCGGGCGACTCGTGGTCGGCCGGCATGGATCTGCAGGACTACTTTCGCGTCACCGACAATCTTTCGCTGGTCGAGCGCAATCGGATCTACGGCATCAACGCCGCGTGGCAGTGGCGCCGCATGCTTCGCTACGCAAAACCCACGGTGGCGATGGTGAACGGCTGGTGCTTCGGTGGCGCGTTCACGCCGCTCATCGCGTGTGACCTCGCGATCGCCGCGGACGAGGCGCGCTTCGGTTTGTCGGAGATCAACTGGGGCATCATTCCGGCCGGTGTCGTCTCGAAGGCGCTCACCACGGTGATGAGCCAGCGCGACGCGATGTTCTACGTGATGACCGGCGAGTCGTTCGACGGCAAGAAGGCAGCGCAGATCCGCCTGGTGAACGAGTCGGTCCCGCGGGCGCAACTGATGGAGCGCACCAAGGCGTTGGCGCGAACGCTGCTCGGCAAGAATCCACACGTGCTGCGCGCGGCCAAGATCGGCGTGCGTGCCGCCGCAGGCATGACCTGGGATGACGCCACCGAGTACCTCACCGCCAAGTCGGATCAGACCATCCTGATGGATCCCGACCGCGGCCGCGAGCAGGGGATGAAGCAGTTTCTCGACGACAAGTCGTTCAAGCCCGGACTGGGCGCCTATCGACGCGACTGAAATCGCGTGATCGAAGCGCCCGCGTGAACGTGGAACAGTACGACTTCATCATCGTTGGCGCCGGCTCGGCCGGCTGCGTGCTGGCGGCACGGCTGAGCGAATCGGGTCGTCATCGCGTCTTGCTGCTCGAAGCGGGCGCGGACGAATCGTGGGTGTGGCTGTGCATTCCGACCGGTGTGGCGAAGATCATCGTCGGCGACCGCGCGTTGTGGCGCTACGAGACCGAGCCCAACGAAGGGCTGGGCGGACGGCGACTGTTCTGGCCGCGCGGGCGCCTGCTTGGCGGCACGTCCATGGTGAACGGCATGTTCTGGGTGCATGGCGATCCGGCCGAATTCGACCATTGGCGCGCGCTGGGGAATGAAGGCTGGGGCTACCGCGACGTACTGCCGTACTTTCAGCGCATGGAAACCTACGCCGGCGGCGACTCACAGGTGCGCGGCCGCAGCGGTCCACTCACGATCACCGAGTACAGTCCACGGGATCCGCTCACCGATGCATTCTTGCGCGCGTGCGCCGAGGCGGGCATCCCGGAGAACGCCGACTACAACGGCGGCACGTACTACGGCGGTGGGCTGATGCAGTTCTCCACACGGCGCGGGCTGCGCTGGAGCGTGCGCGAGGGCTATCTGCGCCCGGCGATGCGCCGCGCGAATCTGCGCGTGATCACGAACGCGCGCGTGCGTCGCGTGCTGCTCGACGGCAACCGAGTGACCGGTGTTTCGTATCGACTGGGCGCCGAGGAACGCACGGCCGCGGCCACCCGCGAAGTCGTGCTCGCGGCCGGAAGTATTCATACGCCACAGTTGCTCGAGCTTTCCGGTATCGGTCAGCGTGTGGTGCTGGAGCGAGCCGGCGTCGGTGTCCGTCACGAGTTGAACGGCGTCGGCGAGAATCTGCGTGACCATCTGCAGGCACGCGTGATGTTCGAAGTGCGCGACCTGCCTACGCTGAACGGTATTCTGCGCAGTCCGCTGAAGAAAGCGCAGATGGCGCTGCGCTACGCATTGTTTCGCGACGGGCTGATGAGCACGCCTGGTGCGACCGCACATGCGTACGCCCGCACGCTGGCGCATCTGTCGCAGCCGGACGTGAAGCTGCAACTGCACCACCTGAGCAGCCCCGACGAACGCAATCCACGCAAGCTCGTGCTCGACGACTGTCCGGGGTTCTCCGTCGGCATCGTGCAACAGCAACCGCGTTCGCTCGGCTCGATTCACGTGCGCAGCGCCGACCCTGCGGCGACGCCCGAAATTCGCGCGAACTACCTCGCGCATCCCGAAGATCTGCCGACGTTCATCCGCGGCATCAAGTTGGTGCGCCAGGTCGTGAAGCAGCCGGCACTGGCGCGCCACGTCGTGCGCGAACTGCGCCCCGCTGCGGGCGATGGCTCCGATCGCGCGCTGGAAGACTACGTGCGCGCCTCGATCTTCGGCTCGTATCACCAGGTGGGCACTTGCCGGATGGGCAATGACCCGTTGGCGGTCGTCGATGCGAAGCTGCGCGTGCGCGGGCTGGTCGGGCTGCGCATCGCCGATGCATCGATCATGCCGACGATTCCGGCATCGAACACCAACGCGGCGGCAATCATGGTGGGCGAGAAGGCGAGCGATCTTCTGCTCGAAGATGCCCGAGCGGCGGTGACGTAGTTTCTGTTCGAGCGCTCAGGCGCCGACGCGCGGCCACAGCGTCGCGTTCACCAGCATCCGGTCCTCAACCCAGAGCGGAATGCGTTCGCGGATCGCGGCAAGCGTCGGCGACTTCGCGTGATCAGCCAGAGCCTGGTCGTCGGCATAGATCTCGAACAGATGGAACGTGCGCGGATCGTTCTTGTCGACCGCGACGTCGAATTGCAGGCAACCGGGCTCGGTACGTCGGGTCGCCTGGATGTGCGCTTTCATCTGCGCCTCAAACTCGGCGACGTGTTCAGCGCGAATCTTCCACTTGACGATGATGACGTGCATCGTGATTCCTTCGTGGTTTCGTGTTTCAAGCGATGCATTCTAGGGATCTCCGAAGAAACCTATCTCACTGTTGTGAAGGTCTGCAGGGTCGTTTCGGGATCTCGCTTCCCCAGACTGGCGCTTCGCGTGCGAACCCTCGGCTAGAATCCTTTGACACTTTCCGGAGAGAGCTCCATGAAACGCAGCGTCGATCGACTTCGCACCACGCACGTCGGCAGCCTGCCCCGCCCCAACTCGGTGGTCGAGCTGCTCGTCCGCAAAGAGAAGGGCGAGCCGTACGACTCGGCGCAGTTCGATGCGGTGATCGGCGCGGCCGTGAACGATGCCGTCGCGACGCAAGTGAAGCTGGGCATCGATTCGGTGAGCGACGGCGAGATCAGCAAGATCGGTTACGCCACCTACATCCAGGAGCGGCTGAGCGGATTCGGTGGCCATACCGATCGCAAGCCGGCGCTCGATCTCGCCGACTACCCCGAGCTGCGAAAGAAGCTCGCCGCGATCATGGGAGCGCAGTCGTTCAATCGCGCCTCGTGCATCGGCGCGGTGGCGGTGACGAATCGCAAGCCGCTCGAGCAGGACCTCGCTCGATTGCGGGCGGCGGTACAAAAGGCGGGCGCCGACGAGGCGTTCATGACCGCTGCTTCGCCCGGCGTGGTCACCGCGTTCCAGCCGAACGCCTTTTATCCGACTCACGAAGCGTATGCCGAAGCGGTGGGGGCGGCGATGAAGGAGGAATACGAGGCGATCGCCGCCGCGGGGTTCGTCTTGCAGCTCGATTGCCCCGATCTGGCGATGGCTCGCCACACCGGGTTTCAGGATCTGAGCGAGGCCGAGTTTCTAGCCCGCGCCGCTCATCACGTCGAGGTGCTCAATGCCGCAACGGTGAACATCCCGGCGCAGAACATGCGCCTGCACGTGTGCTGGGGCAACTATGAAGGGCCGCACGATTTCGACATCGAGGCCCGCAAGGTGCTGCCGATCGTGCTGAAGGCGAGGCCGGCGTTCATCTCATTCGAAGCCGCCAACCCGCGCCACGAGCATGAATGGGTGGAATGGAAAGCAGTGCGAATCCCGCAGGACAAGGTGCTGATCCCGGGCGTGCTCGACACCCGCACCAACTACGTCGAGCACCCGGAGCTGGTGGCGCAGCGACTGTGCACCTTCGCCGACATCGTCGGGCGCGAACGCTTAATTGCGGGTACCGACTGCGGCTTCGGCACCTTCGCCGGTTACGGCAAGGTGGATGCCGGCGTTGCGCTCAAGAAACTGCACGCGATGGTGGAGGGCGCTCGGCTCGCCTCGCAGCGGCTGTGGAAGTGACTCGTCGCACCTCCCGATCGACCTTCCAATCGACATTCCCATCGACAATGCTGCCCGCAAGAATTCGTGCAGTGTGACGGCTGGCACTCTTCGCCGGAGAGTGCCAGTGGCCGAACCTGCGTGCTACCATGAGTTCAGTGTGAATGGACTGCATCCGCGCATCTGAACCCGAATGATCGTCTTCGAGCTCACCTGTTCCGCCAAGCATCGCTTCGAGGGTTGGTTCTCCTCCGGTGATGATTTCGATCGCCAGCGCGAACGCGGCCTGCTGACCTGCCCGGTGTGTTCCACCGCGAAGGTGACCAAGGTGCCATCCGCGAAGATCAAGCGATCGGAGTCGTCCGAGCCAGTGCCGGCCCCGGCTGCGCAGCCGGTCGCGGCAAAGGCGCAGCAATCCGCGGCGATGGCCATGCCCTCGGCACAGGAGCGCGCGCAGATGCTGGCGCTGATCGATCACGTGCTGGCCCATTCGGAAAATGTCGGGCCGAAATTCGCCGAAGAAGCGCGCAAGATCTTCCACAAGGAAGTGCCGGAGCGCGCCATCCGCGGTACCGCCTCGCGTGAGGAAACCGAGGAGTTGCTCGAAGAGGGCATCCCGGTGATGCCGCTGCCGGTGCCGCCGCAGTCCGACTGGCACTGATCGACCCGTTTCGATCTGACTGATCTACCGTCGCGACGGCGGTTGCGTCGCTCACCCGCCGTCGTCCTAGTGCGTGAGCGACATCGATGGAGCACGTCATGCTCGACCTCGCCCGTATCAGACAAGCCGCTGCCCGCCTCGATGGCATCGTGCACCGAACACCGGTCGTCACTTCCAGCTGGCTCGACCAGCAACTCGGCGCACGTGTGTTCATGAAAGCCGAGTGCTTTCAACGCGCGGGCGCGTTCAAGATCCGCGGCGCCTACAACGCGATCGCGGCGCTCTCGCCGGCGGAGCGCGCGCGCGGCGTGGTGGCGTGGTCCTCGGGCAATCACGCACAAGCCGTCGCACTCGCCGCCAGACTGTTCGGCGTGCGCGCGGTGATCGTGATGCCGAAAGATGCGCCGGCCACGAAGCTGGCGGCGACGCGCGGTTATGGCGCCGAAGTGGTCGAGTACGATCGTTATACCGAGGACCGTGAGGCGATCGCGCGCTCGATCGCCGCGCGCGATGGACTGGCAGTCGTCCCCGCCTACGATCACTACGAAGTCATGGCGGGGCAGGGCACCGCGGCACTCGAACTGGTCGAGCAGGTGGCCGATCTCGATGCGATCCTTGTTCCGATCAGCGGCGGCGGATTGATTGCCGGCTGTGCGACCGCGGCCAAGGCGATCAGGCCGACGATCGAGATCTACGGCGTCGAACCCGAATTGGGCAGCGACACCAAGCAGTCGTTCGATGCGGGGCGGCGAATCGAGATTCCGATTCCACGCACGATCGCCGACGGTCTGACCGTCGGCATTCCGGGTGAACTCACGTTCCCCGTAGTCCGGGCGTTGGTGGCCGACATCCTGCTCGTATCCGAAGCTGCGATCGTCGAGGCGATGCGCACGATGTTCGAGCGAGTCAAGCTAGTGGTCGAGCCCAGCGGTGCGACCACCCTCGCGGCATTGAGTCAGCACAAAGCCAGGTTCGCCGGCAAGCGCGTCGGGTTGATTCTGTCGGGCGGCAACGTCGGCGTGGAGCGATTTATCGAACTCGTGTCGCGCAAGGCGTGATGCAGCAAGGGTGCCTCGAATGCTCAATACGATCAGGGTTCAGTTGCCACCGACGCTGCAAGACGCCGTCGAGCAATGCATCGCACGGGCGACAGCCGATCACATCGCGCAACGTATCTGGCAGCGCGATGCCACGGTGTGGACCAACACCGATGAGTCGCGTTGGCTGGGTTGGCTCGAGGCGCCGACCACGGCACGGCAGAATGCGTCGATCTACACGGCCTTCGCAAAAGAGATCCGTGGACTGGGCTTGAGCCACGTCCTCCTGCTGGGAATGGGCGGGTCGAGTCTCGCGCCCGAAGTGCTGGGCCGCATGCTGCCGGCGGCCGCAGGGTCCCCCCGATTGCTGGTGCTCGATTCGACGCATCCCGACCAGATTCGTGCCGTCGAGCGACAGCTCGATCTCTACAAGACGCTGGTGATCGCCTCCAGCAAGTCGGGATCAACGCTCGAGACCAAACTGCTCGGCGAGTACTGGTTCGAGCGGCTGGTGGATCGATTCGGTCCGGAGCGGGCAGGGGAGCACATGATAGCGGTCACCGACCCGGACTCGCAGCTCGAGGCAACGGCGCGCCAGCAGGGCTTTCGACGTGTGTTCGCGGGCGATCCAACCGTCGGCGGACGATTCTCTGCGCTCTCGCCGTTCGGCCTGGTACCAAGCATCGCCGCCGGCCACGACGTGCAGGCGCTCCTTGGCGAAGCGATTGCCATGGCGGACGCCTGTCGTGCAGGCGATCGCGGCAATCCAGGGTTGCTGCTCGGCGCCGTGCTTGGTGAAGCGGCGCGAGCCGGTCGGGACAAGCTCACGCTGGTGACTTCGCGGCAGACGCGCCCGCTCGGCGCCTGGCTCGAGCAGCTGCTCGCCGAGTCGACCGGCAAGAACGGTAAGGCGATCATCCCGATCGATGCGGAGCCGCTAGGACGGCCGGATCAGTACGGCCCGGACCGATTATTTGTCGGCGTGACTTTGGACGGCGAACACGACCCGGACGCAGAGCACGGCCTCGATCAACTGGTCGCGGCGGGACATCCGGTGGTTCGCATCCGGATGCGCGGCGCGTTGAGCGTGGCGCAGGAGTTCTTCCGCTGGGAGTTCGCTACCGCAGTGGCTGGTGCGGTGATGGGTGTGAACCCGTTCGATCAGCCCGACGTCGAGGCGAGCAAGATTGCGACGCGTCGCGCGATGGCTGAAAGCGACAGCGCGGGAGCGAAGACCGCCGCACCATCGATCGCCACGGAGCATTTCGGACTGGTTGGCCCGGTTTCAGGTGCCGACGCGAACGGGGCGATCGGGACCTTCCTGGCGAGCGCGAATCCTGGTGATTATGTTGCGGTACTGGCGTACGTCCAGATGAATGCGGCTAACGCCGAAGCGCTGACGCGCCTGCGCGATCGGCTGCGTGCGCGGCTTTCGCTGCCGATCTCGATTCAGTTCGGACCGCGATTCCTTCATTCGACCGGCCAGGCGCATAAAGGCGGTCCGAACACTGGCCTGTTCCTCGTGCTCACCGACTCGCCCCAGGCCGACTTGCCGGCAACGAGCGTGAACTCGACTTTTGGCGCTGTGGTCGCGGCCCAGGCACTTGGCGACTCAACCGTATTGACCGAGCGCGGCCGCCGGGTCATGCGCGTGCAGTTGCGCATTGATGCGGCTCCGGCGATCGACGCGTTGAGCGCGAGCATCGCGGCGTAGTCGGCCGGAACCACGCAGTTCGCAGTGCTCGCTCAATCGTCTGGGAAGCGTCTGGACCCGATACGAGGCCCAAGGCGCTCAGAGCCAAGAGGCGCATAATGTATATTATGTTAAATAAATGCAGCAGACAAAACATCGTCGCCTGCTACTTCTTGGCCCCGGCTTCACGAAGCAACTTGGCCACTTCAGCGTGCTTGTTCTTGAGCGCCCATGAAA
>CADEDU010000115.1 GCA_902826155.1 uncultured beta proteobacterium | reverse complement strand
CTTTGATGGCCTCACGAGCACGGCCCCTGCAAAGGATGAGTAGCGCCGTCCTGCCTATACTTCCCTGGTTCCGTAGCACCGGCCCAACAGGACGCCCCATGCACCCCCAGCATCCCTGGCACTCGCCGCCTTCGACCGTCGCGCCCACCGCCGCGCCGCACATCGCGATCGACGACCGCTTCATCCGCACCGGCGTGTTCCTCGCACCGTTTCATCGGCTGGATGAGAACCCCACGCTCGCGCTCGATCGTGATCTCGAGTTGGTGCAGCACCTCGATCGGCTCAACTATCACGAGGCTTGGATCGGCGAGCATCACTCGGGCGGTTTCGAGATCATCGGTTCGCCGGAGTTATTCATTGCCGGTGCGGCGCAGGTTACGCGCAACATCCGACTCGGGACAGGCGTGGTCTCGCTGCCGTACCACCATCCATTCACGCTCGCCTCTCGCATGATCCAGCTCGATCATCAGACGCGCGGTCGTGCGATGTTCGGCGTGGGGCCGGGCGCGCTCGTGTACGACGCCGAGAAGATCGGCCTGAAGGCTGCCGATCAGCGCCGGCGCATGAACGAAGCACTCGATGCGCTGGTGCGTCTGATGCGCGGCGAGCTCATCACCGAGACCACCGACTGGTACACCCTGCACAACGCGCGCATCCAGATGCCGTCGTACTCGCAGCCCGGCATGGAAATGGCGGTGGCCTCGGCGCGCTCACCCGTTGGTGCTACCGCCGCGGGCAAACACGGACTGGGCGTGATCTCGATCGGCGGCACATCCGAAGAAGCGCTCAAGGCGCACGCCGCCAACTGGCGCGTGTACGAGGAATCGGCGATTGCGCACGGTCATCAATCCGATCGGCGCAAGTGGCGCATCACCACCTTTGCGCATATCGCCGAGACGCGCGAACAGGCACGGCGCGACGTCGAGTTTGGGCTGAAACATTTCGCCAGGTACTTCACCGAGGTGGCGACCTTCCCGATCATTCCAGAAGGCATCACTGATCCGGTGAACTTCCTGCTCGAGAATCGCATCGCCGCGATCGGCACGCCGGAGGACTGCATCGAGCATTTCGAGCGGTTGTGGCGCGGCACCGAGGGCGGCTGCGGCTCGATCCTGCTTCTGGCCCACAACTGGGCCGACTGGCCGGCAACGCTGCGAAGTTACGAGTTGATGGCGCGCTTCGTTCATCCGCATTTTCAGCGGCGCTCGAATGCGCAGCGCGTGTGGAGTTACGACGACGCGGCCGCCACGCACGCGACCGCGGGTACGGAGTCGCGCCGCGCGGTCGAGGTGGAGATTGAGCGCTACAAGGCGGCGCGCGGCGGGTAGCCTTCGCCCTTCAATCCTTCAGCCCTTCGACCCTTCGACCCTTCGACGGGCTCAGGGCGAACGGGCTCAGGGGAGGCGGCTCAATGCGACAACATCACCGGCACCGTCATGTGCTGCATGATGTTGCGCGTCACGCCGCCGAAGATCATCTCGCGCATGCGTGGGTGGCCGTACGCGCCCATGACGATCATGTCGGCGCCCAGATCGGCCGCGCGCGACAGAATGAAATCGCCGATGTCGATGTCCACCGCCGCCTGCGCTGAAACCTCGGTCTTCACCTTGTGGCGGGCGAGATAGAGCGCGAGGTCACTGCCGGGGTGTTCGCCGTGGCCTGAGGTGCTCGACTTCGCGTTCACCGACATCACCGTGACCTTCTCGGCCCGTTGCAGCGCAGGCAGCGCATCCGTCACCGCCCGCGTGGCTTCGCGGCTCGCGTTCCAGCACACCATCACGTGCTTCGGGATCGGCGCGAAATTGCCCGTGTAGGGAAACACGGTCACCGGACGCCCCGCGGTGAGGGCGACGATCTCCGGAAACTCCGCGCCGACCGTGGCGGTGTCATCGGTGCGGTCGCGTTGGCCCGCGATGATCAGATCGGCGTAGCGCGCATGCACGCCGATCACCTCGTGCGGCTCGCCATGCACTGCGCGCCATTCGTGGCCGACCAGCCCGTGACGGCGCATCGCATCGGAAAAACTGCGCGACAGCTCCGCCGAGCGCTCCATCATGCGCTTCTCCTGCATGGCGACGAAATCGCTGCCGAGTTCGGCTCGCGCGTAACTGGGTACGCGCAGCGGCGGCACCACGTGGATGCCGGTGAGATGGGCGCCCCAGGCGAGGGCGAACTGCGCGGCGTAGTCGATGCGCGCGCTGCAACGGCGGTCGTAGTCGACGTGGACCAGGATCGTTTTGAAAGACATGGCGCTCTCCAACGGTGGAGCCGCTTCAGCTCAATGCGAGTGAGGGCTCGATTGGAGCGTAGGGCGGCGTGCCACGCCGATCTTGCGATTCGTCAAGGCGCTTCGCATTTTCCCGGTGGCATGAACCGCATCGCATCGGCCTGCTAGGCCGGCAGCGGACAAGGTTCCGATCGGGCGCACGGCGCACTTGAGCAAAGTCAAATGCCCAACCGTGTAGTCGCGTTGAACTCCCGCTTGCACGTGAACCAAAACAAACAGATATCAACGAACGGGAGCGGTCATGGACCACCTTGATGGCGTGAGCAGCGCTCAGCAGAATCGTGCGCTGACACTGAGCACCGTCGCATTCACGGTGTGCTTCGCAGTCTGGACGCTGTTCGCCATCATCGGCGTTCGCATCAAGCAGGAGCTGGGGCTCTCCGACACGCAGTTTGGCCTGCTCGCCGGCACGCCGATCCTCACCGGCTCGCTGATCCGCATCTTCCTGGGCATCTGGACCGACCAGTACGGCGGGCGCATCGTCTACGTGCTCACCATGGTGGCCGGCGCAATAGCCACCTTCCTGCTCTCGTACGCAACCACCTACCCGATGATGCTGGTTGCGGCCCTGGGCGTGGGCATCGCGGGCGGCTCGTTCGCGGTGGGCATCGCGTACGTCTCGAAGTGGTATCCGACCGCGAAGCAGGGCACGGCGCTCGGCATCTTCGGCGTCGGCAATGTCGGCGCAGCCGTCACCAAGTTCGTCGCGCCGTTCGTGCTGGTGGCCTACGGCTGGCAGACCGTCGCGCAGGTCTGGGCGGTGGCCTTGCTGATCATGGCAGTGGTGTTCTGGTTCACCACTGAAGACGACCCCGAGCTGAAAGCGCGTCGTGCGAAAGGCGAGCGAGCGCGCGGCACACTGCTGCAGCTGGAGCCGCTCAGGAACATCCAGGTGTGGCGCTTCTCGCTCTACTACTTCTTCGTGTTCGGCGCGTTCGTTGCGCTGTCGCTGTGGCTGCCGCGCTACCTCATCGGCGTGTACGGCCTGGACATCGCCGCCGCGGGCATGTTGGGCGCGATGTACTCGATCCCCGCGAGCTTGTTCCGAGCGTATGGCGGACATCTGTCGGACAAGTACGGCGCTCGCACCATCATGTACTGGACCTTCGGCGTGTCGGTACTGTGCACGTTCATGCTGTCGTATCCGAAGACCGAGTATCTGATCCACACCATCCGCGGTCCGGTGGCGTTCCACACCGAGATGGGACTGGTGCCGTTCGTGATCACCGTCTTCATCCTCGGCTTCTTCATGTCGCTGGGCAAGGCGGCCGTCTACAAACACATTCCGGTCTACTACCCGAAGCACGTCGGGGCCGTCGGCGGCCTGGTCGGGATGATCGGCGGGTTGGGCGGCTTCGTGCTGCCGATCCTGTTCGGCGTGCTGCTCGATCTCACCGGCATCTGGACCAGCTGCTTCATGGCGCTGTTCGCGCTGGTGGCAATGGCGACCGTGTGGATGCATCTGTCGATCCGCGCGATGGAACGCGAGGCCTTGCCCGAGAAACTACGCGATCTGCCCGAACTGCCCGAGATGCAGCCGATCCACAAACCCGAGGTCCACGCGCGGCCCAGCCTGGTGCTGCACGACTGGCGCCCGGAGGACCGCGAGTTCTGGGAGACCACCGGCAAGCAGATCGCGCATCGCAATCTGTGGATCTCGGTGCCCGCGCTGCTGCTCTCGTTCGCGGTGTGGATGGTGTGGAGCGTGGTGGTGGCGAAGTTGCCTTCGATCGGCTTCAAGTACACGACCGATCAGCTGTTCTGGCTCGCCGCGTTGCCCGGTCTATCAGGCGCGACGCTGCGCATCTTCTACTCGTTCATGGTGCCGATGTTCGGTGGACGGCTGTGGACCACGCTCACTACCGCTTCGCTACTCATCCCCGCTTTCGGCATCGGTTACGCGGTGCAGAACCCGCAGACCCCGTACTTCATGTTCCTGGTGCTCGCGCTGTTGTGCGGCTTCGGTGGCGGCAACTTCGCCTCGTCGATGTCCAACATCAGCTTCTTCTTCCCCAAGCGCGAGAAAGGCCACGCGCTGGCGATCAACGCCGGACTGGGCAACCTGGGCGTGAGCGTCGTGCAGTTCGTGATTCCGCTGGTCGTTACCGCGGGCGTATTCGGCTTTCTTGGCGGCGAACCGCAGAAGGCCGCCGACGGCGCGCAGCTGTGGCTGCAGAACGCGGGCTTCGTCTGGGTGCCGTTCGTGATCCTCGCCACTATCTTCGCGTGGTTCGGCATGAACGACATCGCCACGATGAAGGCGTCGTTCAGTGAACAGGCCGTCATCTTCCAGCGCAAGCACAACTGGATCATGTGCTGGCTCTACGCCGGCACGTTCGGCTCGTTCATCGGCTACTCGGCCGGGTTTCCGCTGCTGGCGAAGACCCAGTTTCCCGAAGTCAACTCGCTGCCGCTCGTCTTCCTCGGTCCGCTGGTCGGTGCGATCTCGCGCGCGGCGACCGGTTGGGTATCGGATCGCTTCGGTGGTGCACGCGTGACGCTGTGGGTGTTCGCGCTGATGGGCGCGGCTGTACTGGGCGTGCTGTACTTCCTGGGCATCAAGGAGCAGCCCGGCGCGTTCTGGGGCTTCTTCGGCATGTTCCTGCTGTTGTTCTTCGCCTCGGGTGTGGGCAACGCCTCCACCTTCCAGATGATCCCGGTGATCATGCGCAAGGACATGGACCGGCTGATGCCGCAGGTCACGCCGCTCGAGCGCACGAGGCAGGCCGAGAAGGAGTCGGCGGCGATCATCGGGTTCACCTCGGCGATTGCCGCGTACGGGGCGTTCTTCATCCCGAAGAGCTTCGGTCTGTCGATCAGTGCCACCGGCACTGCCGCGCTCGCGCTGTGGGGCTTCCTTGCCTTCTACGTGAGCTGCGTGCTGATCACGTGGTTCTACTACACCCGCCGTTCGGGGCTGCTCTACGACATCGAGCATCGGAAGGAACCGCCGGCTTCGCTTGCCGCTTCGACTCGATAACAACGCCAAGAAACAACCGGAGTACCGACTATGAGTCTGCTGCTGGATCGTCTCAACTTCTTCGCCTCCAAGGAGGTCGGGCGATTCGCCTCCGACCATGGCGTGACGACCAACGAGAGCCGCGAATGGGAGGAGGCATACCGCAAACGCTGGCAGCACGACAAGATCGTGCGCTCCACGCATGGTGCGAACTGCACCGGGTCATGCTCGTGGAAGATCTACGTGAAAGGCGGCATCGTCACCTGGGAGACGCAGCAGACCGACTATCCGCGAACCCGGCCCGATCTGCCCAACCACGAGCCGCGCGGCTGCTCGCGCGGGGCGAGCTACAGCTGGTATCTGTACTCCGGTAACCGGCTGAAATATCCGCTGATTCGAAGCCGTCTGATCAAGGCGTGGCGGGCGGCCCGCGCGACCCAGTCACCGGTGGCCGCGTGGAAGTCGATGGTCGAGAACAAGGCCACGCGTGACTCGTGGACCAAGGTGCGCGGCCATGGCGGATTCGTGCGCGCCGAGTGGGACGAGGTCAATGAGATCATCGCCTCGGCCAACGCATACACGGCCAAGACGCACGGGCCCGATCGCGTCATCGGCTTCTCGCCGATTCCGGCAATGTCGATGGTTTCGTACGCGGCGGGTTCGCGCTACCTGTCGCTGCTCGGCGGGGTGTGCATGTCGTTCTACGACTGGTACTGCGACCTGCCGCCTGCCTCGCCGCAGACCTGGGGCGAGCAGACCGACGTGCCCGAATCGGCCGACTGGTACAACTCCGGGTTCCTGATGCTGTGGGGCTCGAACGTTCCACAGACGCGCACGCCGGATGCGCACTTCTACACCGAGGCGCGCTACAAAGGCACCAAGTCGGTGGTGGTGTCGCCCGACTACAGCGAAGCGGCCAAGTTCGCCGATCTGTGGCTGCATCCGAAGCAGGGCACCGACTCGGCCCTGGCGATGGCGCTGGGCCACGTGATCCTGCGCGAATTCCATCTCGATCGCGCCACGCCGTACTTCGTCGACTACTGCCGCCGCTACACCGACATGCCGATGCTGGTGCGGCTGGTCAAGAGCGGCGACCACTACGTGCCTGACCGGCTGCTGCGGGCGTCGGATTTCGACAACAACCTGGGCGAGGCCAACAACCCGGATTGGAAGACGGTCGCACTGGATGGCAACTCCAACGACGTCGTCGTCCCGCACGGGTCGATCGGCTTTCGCTGGGGCGAGCAGGGCAAGTGGAATCTCGAATCGAAGGGTTCGACCGGCGCCGGCGTGGAACTCGCGCTCAGCCTGATCGGTGACAAGGAACGCAATCACGTCGCCGAGGTCGGCTTCCCGTACTTCGGCAACCGCGCGCACGATCATTTCACCGGCACCGATCATCCGAGCGTGCTGGTGCGCCGCGTGCCTGCGAAAGCCGTCGAACTGAAGGACGGCGCCGCAATGGTCGCCACCGTGTTCGATCTGCTGGCGGCCAACTACGGACTCGATCGCGGTCTGGGCGGACTGCACGTAGCGAAGTCGTACGACGACAACGAGCCGTACACGCCTGCGTGGGCCGAACGCATCACCGGCGTGCCACGCAGCCACATCGTCACGGTGGCGCGCGAGTTCGCTACCAACGCCGAGAAGACGCGCGGCAAGTCGATGGTCATCGTCGGTGCCGGGCTGAATCACTGGTACCACATGGACATGAACTACCGCGGCATCATCAACATGCTGGTGATGTGCGGCTGCGTCGGCCAATCCGGCGGCGGCTGGTCGCACTATGTCGGCCAGGAGAAGCTGCGCCCGCAATCGGGCTGGCTGCCGCTCGCGTTCGCGCTCGACTGGGGGCGTCCGCCGCGGCAGATGAACTCCACGTCGTTCTTCTACGCGCATACTGATCAGTGGCGCTACGAAACGCTCGACGTGAGCGAGATCCTCTCGCCCACCGCGCCGCCCGGAAAGTGGGACGGCACGCTGATCGATTTCAACGTGCGCGCCGAGCGCATGGGCTGGCTGCCCTCCGCGCCGCAGCTCCAGACCAATCCGCTGGAGGTCGGCAAGGCCGCCGCGGCAAGTGGCAAGGATGCGAAGGACTACGTTGCAGCAAAGCTGGCGACCCGCGAACTCAAGCTTTCCTGCGAAGACCCCGACCATCCCGACAACTGGCCGCGCAACATGTTCGTATGGCGCTCCAATCTGCTCGGCTCCTCGGGCAAGGGTCACGAGTACTTCCTCAAGCATCTGTTAGGGACCAGCCACGGGGTACTCGGCAAGGATCTCGGCGCGGTCGGCAAACAGAAAGCCACCGAGGTCACGTGGCACGACAAGGCGCCCGAGGGCAAGCTCGATCTGCTGGTGACGCTCGACTTTCGGATGTCGACGACCTGCATGTACTCCGACATCGTGCTGCCGACTGCCACCTGGTACGAGAAGAACGATCTCAACACCTCCGACATGCACCCGTTCATCCATCCGCTCACTGCGGCCGTGGATCCGGTATGGGGCTGCAAGTCCGACTGGGAGATCTACAAGGGCATCGCCAAGGCGTTCTCGCGGGTGGCGCCCGAAGTTCTTGGGGTGGAGAAGGACGTGGTGCTCACGCCCATCCTGCACGACAGTCCGGGCGAGCTGGCTCAGCCGCTCGACGTGAAGGACTGGAAGCACGGCGAGGTCGCGCCGACGCCCGGCGGGACCATGCCGCAGATCACGGTGGTGGAGCGCGACTATCCCAATCTGTATCGCCGCTTCACCGCGCTCGGCCCATTGATGAAGAAGCTGGGCAACGCCGGCAAGGGCATCGCCTGGAACACCGAGCATGAAGTCGATCTGCTCGCGAAGCTGAACGGCGAAGTCGAGAGCGGGGTGACCAAGGGGCTGGCGAAGATCGAATCGGAGATCGACGCGGCCGAGGTGATCCTGATGCTCGCGCCGGAAACCAACGGCGAAGTCGCCGTCAAAGCGTGGGAATCGTTATCGAAAACGACCGGACGCGAGCATGCGCATCTGGCTCTACCCAAGGAAGACGAGAAGATCCGCTTCCGCGATGTGGTGGCGCAGCCGCGCAAGATCATCTCCTCGCCGATCTGGTCGGGGCTGGAGTCGGAGAAGGTCTGCTACAACGCCGGCTACACCAACGTGCATGAGCTGATCCCGTGGCGCACGCTCACCGGACGCCAGCAGCTCTACCAGGACCACAGCTGGATGCGCGCCTTCGGTGAGGCGTTATGCCTGTACCGCCCGCCGATCGACACCAAGACGGTCAAGCCGATCATCGATAGCAAGTCGAACGGCAATCCGCAGATCGTCCTCAACTTCATCACGCCGCACCAGAAGTGGGGCATCCACTCCACTTATACCGACAACCTGCTGATGCTCACCTTGTCGCGCGGCGGGCCGATCGTGTGGATGTCCGAGCTCGACGCGAAGAAGGCGGGCATCGAAGACAACGACTGGGTCGAGGCGTTCAATACCAACGGCGCCTTGGTGGCCCGCGCGGTGGTGTCGCAGCGCATGCGTGAGGGCACGCTGTTCATGTACCACGCGCAGGAGAAGATCGTGAACGTGCCGGGTTCGGAGATGACCGGCCAACGCGGCGGCATCCACAATTCGGTAACTCGCGCGATCACCAAGCCCACACACATGATCGGCGGCTACGCGCAGCAATCGTATGGCTTCAACTACTACGGCACGGTCGGCTCCAACCGCGACGAGTTCGTGATCGTGCGCAAGCTGAGTAAGGTGGATTGGCTCGAAGGACCTCTCGAACAACAAGGAGTCACCGCATGAAAGTCCGTGATCATGGTCGCCCTCCCGCCCCGGCCCTCCCTCCCTCGCGCCAGCTAGGGAAGGAGGGGGTTGATATGCGATGCATTCGTCTCGAAGGAGCCGCCGCATGAAAGTTCGTGCACAGATCGGCATGGTGCTGAACCTCGACAAATGCATCGGGTGTCACACCTGCTCGGTGACTTGCAAGAACGTCTGGACCAATCGCGAAGGCATGGAGTACGCGTGGTTCAACAACGTCGAGACCAAGCCTGGAATCGGGTTCCCCAAGGAGTGGGAGAACCAGGACAAGTGGAACGGCGGCTGGGTGCGCAAGGCCGACGGCAAGCTCGAGCCGAAGATGGGCGGCAAGCTGAAGACGCTGGCGAAGGTGTTCGGCAACCCCGATCTACCCGAGATCGACGACTACTACGAGCCCTTCACCTTCGATTACGAGCATCTGCAGAACGCGCCGGAGTCGCAGGCGATGCCCACCGCACGACCGCGTTCGCTCATTACCGGCGAGCGGATGGAGCGCATCGAGTGGGGGCCGAACTGGGAGGAGATCCTCGGCGGGGAATTCGCCAAGCGATCCAAGGATGCGAACTTCGAGAATGTGCAGAAAGAGATGCTCGGTCAGTTCGAGAACACCTTCATGATGTATCTGCCGCGGCTGTGCGAGCACTGTCTCAACCCGACGTGCGTGGCGGCGTGCCCTTCGGGCGCGATCTACAAGCGCGAGGAAGACGGCATCGTGCTGATCGACCAGGAGAAGTGCCGGGGCTGGCGCATGTGCGTGTCGGGGTGCCCGTACAAGAAGATCTACTACAACTGGAATACCGGCAAATCCGAGAAGTGCGTGTTCTGCTATCCGCGGATCGAGGCGGGGCAGCCGACCGTGTGCTCGGAGACCTGCGTGGGGCGGATCCGCTACCTGGGCGTGGTGCTCTACGACGCCGATGCGATCGCCACCGCGGCCGCGACGCAGAACGAACACGATCTGTACGACTCGCAGCTGGGCATCTTTCTCGATCCGGAGAATCCGGCGGTGATCGCGCAGGCGCGCGCCGACGGCGTGCCCGAGGCATGGCTGGAAGCGGCGCGGCGTTCGCCGGTGTGGAAGATGGCGATGCACTGGAAGGTCGCCTTTCCGCTGCATCCGGAGTACCGCACCCTGCCGATGGTGTGGTACGTGCCGCCGCTCTCGCCGATCCAGTCTGCGGCCGATGCCAACAAGATCGGTCTGGACGGTGACATGCCCGACGTGCGCAGCCTGCGCATCCCGCTTCGCTACCTGGCGAACATGCTCACCGCGGGCAAGGAGGAGCCGGTGGCGCGTGCGCTGGAACGCATGATGGCCATGCGTGCGTACATGCGTGCCAAGACGGTCGACGGCCGCATCGACGAGTCGATCGCGCAGCGCGTCGGCTTGAGCGGTGCGCAGATCGAGGAGATGTATCACATCATGGCGATCGCGAACTACGAGGATCGATTCGTGATCCCGACCACGCACCGCGAGGTCACCGAAGACGCGTACGAACTGCGCGGGTCGTGCGGTTTCAGCTTCGGCAACGGCTGTTCCGGCGGGGTATCGAAGATCAACTTCTTCGGCACTCGCAAGAAGAAGGACAAGCCGGTGCAAACGCCGACGGAGTTCATCCGATGAAACCGCTATCGATGACGCAGACGCTGCGGACCCTGGCCGTGTTGTTGAGCTATCCCACCGCCGAGATGCAACGCGCCGCGGGCGAGCTGCGCGAGGCACTGGAAGCCGAGGGAGCGCTGCTTGAACCGGAACTCGCCGGCCTGCGCAGCTTGATCAGCGGGCTCGCGCTCGACGATCTGTTCGAGCTGCAGGAGCGCTATGTGCTGCTCTTCGATCGCACCCGCTCGTTGTCGTTGCATCTGTTCGAGCACGTGCACGGCGAGAGTCGCGACCGCGGACAGGCGATGGTCGATCTGCACCAGCTCTACGCCGAGCACGGCATGGTCCTGGTGGCGAGCGAGCTGCCCGACTACCTGCCGGTGTTCCTGGAGTTCCTGTCGACGTTGCCGCCGGAGCACGCCGCCGAGTTGCTGGGGCAACCGCTCAATATCGTGCGTGCACTGGCGGAGAGGCTGGCACGTCGCAAGAGTCCGTATGCAGCGGTGTTTCTGGCACTTGAGCAGCTGGCGAGCGTCGAAGCCGGTGATGAGCGCGCCGAAGGTGGAATGGCGGATGAAGTGCAGCCGCAAGACGTGCGTCCCGAAGGGGCAGGCGACGATCCGACCGACTTCACGGCGCTCGACCGGCTCTGGGAAGACCGGCCGGTCGGTTTCGGGCCGGGCGCGGCATGTGCCCCCGCAGGCGAGGGCGACGGCGTCTCACGCATCCGTGTTCTTCCGCGCGGCGCCGGCCAGCCGCGTTTCGAGTCGCTATAGGGAGCGGTCATGGCGAACTATCTGCACACCCTGGTGTTCGGCATCTATCCGTATATCGCCCTCGCGGTTCTCGTCATCGGGTCGATCCTGCGTTACGACCGCGAGCCGTACACGTGGCGCTCGGGGTCGAGCCAACTGCTGCGGCGGCGCCAGTTGATCGTCGGTTCGGTGCTGTTCCACGCCGGCGTGCTGATCGTGTTCTTCGGGCATCTGGGTGGTCTGCTCACGCCGATCCAGCTGTTCGAGATGGTCGGCATCAGTCATGGCGCCAAGCAACTCATGGCGATCATCGTCGGCGGTGTGGCGGGCGTCATGGCACTGATCGGGGCCACGATGCTCGTGCAGCGACGGTTGTTCGATGCGCGCATCCGGGCCACGTCGACGTTTGGCGATGATGCGGTGATCGTGCTGCTGTGGATTCAACTGGTGCTCGGCCTGCTGACCATTCCGCTGTCGATGGGGCATCTCGACGGCCACGAGATGGTCAAGTTCATGAGCTGGGCGCAGGGCATCCTCACCTTCAACACCGGCGCTGCGGCGTTGATCGCGGATGTGCACTGGGTGTTCAAGCTGCACCTGTTCCTCGGGCTCACGATCTTCCTGATCTTCCCGTTCACGCGGCTGGTGCACATGCTGAGTGCGCCGGTGCGCTACATCTGGCGGCCGGGTTACCAGATCGTGCGGGCACGACCGGCAGGCGGTGGACGCGCCGCGGCGTTGCAGGCGCGCACGGAGTAGCCGGCGATACCTGCGATTCAGCGCCGCTCAGAGCGTTCGCGGCAGATAGGTGGCGATGCCGGGAAACGCGAAGAGCAGGATGTTGAGTAGCAGCAGATACATCCAGAACGGCGTCGAGGCCATGAAAATCTTGCCCATCGGGACGTCCTCGCTGCCAACCACCGCCTTCACGGCATAGACGATGATGCCGAATGGCGGTGTCAGCAGTCCTGCCTCGATCACCAGGATGCCGACCATCGCGAAGACCAGCGGATCTACGCCGAGCTTGGCGGCCACCGGCGCGAAGATCGGCACGGTGAGAAGCATGATCGAGATCGAGTCGATCAGCATCCCGAGCACGAACCACACCCCGATCATGAAGAGCATGATGCCCCAGTCGGGCAGGCCCGATTCGAGCATGCCGTTCTGCAGCGTGAGGCCGATACCGCTCATCGACAGCGTCCGCGAGTAGAGTTGCGCGGCAAAGACGATCACGAGCAGCGGCGTGGCGGTCCGCGCTACGGCGAGCACCGATTCCTTGATCTGTGGCCAGCGCATGCCTTTCATGACGCTCACGGCCAGCGCGATCAGCGCGCCCATCCCCGCGCCTTCGGTAGGCGTGAAAAAACCAAGCCAGATGCCGCCGAGCGCGCCCATGATGATCGCGACGAATCCCAACATGCTGAACACGAGTTGGGCGGGGGTCGGGGCCTCACGATCGCCCAGAATCGCCCGGCTCATGTCGACCGCCGGCTTCTCCGTGCCGCGCCCCTCGCCCAACCACTGCGGCCGCACCAGATAGACGATGAACACGTGAATCGTCATGAACAGCGCCAGCAGCAGACCAGGGATCACGCCCGCAAGAAACAGATGTCCGATCGACTGTTCGGTGAGGATGCCCCAGACGACCATCAGAATGCTGGGTGGGATCAACATGCCCAGGCACGCACTGCCTGCAATCAGTCCGAGCGCGAACGGCCGGTCGTACCCGAAGCGCTTCATCTGCGGGTAGGCAATGCTGGTGAACGTGGTGGCCGAGGCGACGCTCGTGCCCGTCACGAAACCGAACACGACGTTGCCCGCGATCGTTGCGTACGCGAGGCGCCCCACCACGCGGCGCATGCCTTTGTCGATGGCCCAGAACAGGTCGGCAGCGATTCCCGAGCGGGCGATGAATTCGCCCATCAGCAGGAACAGCGGAATGACCGCGAACACGTAGTCGCGCAGCGCCTCGTAGGCGGTGCTCGACAGAAACGACATGGTGAGTTCGAGATCACCGGTCGAGAGATACAGTGCCAGGAACGCGATGATGCCCAGGCACACGGCGATCTCGACGCCCGCGAACACCAGCACGAGCATCAGCGCGAGCAGCAAGTACGTGGTGAGGCCCACGCGCGTCTCCCTTTGTTTGCTGTTATGGAGCGGTCAATCCTCGCGAAGCGAGAACGCCCCTCAGTGTTGTGGCATTGCGTCTGTTGAAGGCGGCCGTTCGCGCCCTTGCCAGCGTTCGATGATGCGCACCAGGTAGAACAGCGCGGAAAGGCTGCACCCGTAGACGATCGCGAAGCGTGCCGGCCATGCCGCCACGCGGACCACGCCTTCGCCTTCGAATTCGTCGTTGACCCAGGCATCGATGGCAGGCGGCAGCGCGCCGGCGGCGATGCCCGCGAAGAACACCAGGCCCAGTACGTTGCCCAGGATGATGAGCGGGCCGCGCAGCCGGTCGGGGAGCGCGTTCACGAAGATGTCCACTCGGAGCATGCTTGCGATGCGCACCGCGTACGGCGCCTGCAGGAACACGATGACGATGATCGTGTTGCGCACGTACTCGGCAACGCCATAGAACTTGATGCTGAGTGCCCGCGCGCTCACATCGACGAGGATCAGGAACGCGAGCGCGAAGGCGCAGAACGCGGCAAGGATCATCGTGGCCCGCGCCAGACTGTCGAGCCACCGCGTGAGA
This sequence comes from uncultured beta proteobacterium, assembly GCA_902826155.1. The sequence continues at coordinate 3,503 of CADEDU010000115.1, read as the reverse complement.
CGCGCCATGTCGAGCGCTAGTCGAGCTTGAACACCGCGGGCCAGGTGTGACCGAGCGCCGTGGTCGCATCAACGTAGGCTTTCTGCACCTTGCGCATCGGGAGCTTGGTCTCCTTCTCCACTTTCGTGCCGATCTCGCCGGGGGTGGCCGCGATGATCTGTGCCCATAGGCGGCGCTGATCCGGGGCGATGTCCACGAACTTGCCGCCGTTCTTCTGCACCAGCGCGATGTACTTGGCATCGTGATCGCGCACGAACTTGCCGGCGCGCGCTTCCATGTCGCGCCCCACCTGCATGATGATGTCGACCATCGGCTTGGGCAGCTTGCCGAGCGTGCGATTGCTGATGTTGAGGTTGATGTGTGTCGTCGAGCCGAAGTCGGTCTTCACGACATAGGGCGCCACGTCATAGAGCTTCAACTGGTCCATCGAGCTGGTGAAAATCAGCATGCCGTCGATCAGCTTGCTCTGGAACGACGTGTAGATGTCGGGCCCCAGCACCATGGTCGGCAGCGCGCCGACGTTCTCCACCCAGAACGAATTCGGGCCGGCGGCGCCGATTTTCTTGCCCTTGAGATCGAGCGGACCCTTGATCGGAAAATTGGTGATGATGTTGTAGGTCTCGATCGGCACCAGAGCGAGATTCTTCTGCCCGTACCGCTTCTCGTAGACCTGGTTCAGCTCGGGGATCGTGTCGTAGACCTTGCGCGTCGCCTTGAGCGAGATCTCGGGATCGCCAGGGCCGAATGGCAGGCTCGACGGGAAGTTGTGCAGCGCGAGCTTCTGCGCCTCATGGCAGATGCAGTAGACGCCGATGTCGACGATGCCCGATTGCAGGCCCTCGAGCACCTCGGTGGGTTTCACCATCGCGCCGGCCCAGCCTTCGACGAACTCGACGTCGTGGCCCTTTTCCTTGGCGCGTTTCTTCACTTCGGGAACGAAGTACTCCTGGGTGAGTTGCACGAATACCCAGTTTGTTCCGTGCCCCGAGGCGATCTTGAACGAGAACTTGTCGGCAAGTGCATCGTGAGGCGCTGCCGCCAGCAGCCCTGCGACCCCGATCGAGGTTGCGGTCCGCACGGCCGTTCCAAGCCACTGTCGCATCGTTGTCTCCTCGTTGTGTGGTGTCTCGCCTCGATCGAGCGGGATCGATGGGCGGCTCCGCGTGGAGCTTAGCGCATTGAATCGGATCATTCACGGGTGCGGCTCGACGTAAGCGAGCCATGCGAGTGTCCATCACGCGCGTTGCGGGGCTCCGAAACTGCGGGTGATGATCCGCGGCTCGCGAGCGGGTAGCATGTGCCTGGCAGCGCGGCCGACTTCCGGAAGCGCTCTTCAGGCATTGGCGGCCGACGATTCAACGCTGAACAGGAGCTTTCAAACCATGATCGAACTGTATTTCGCCCCCGGTGCGTGCTCATTCGTGCCGCACGTCGCCCTCGAAATCATCAAAGCAGCCACCGGCACTGCGTTCGAGCCCAAGATGGTCAAGCTGCACAAGGGCGAGCATCAGACGCCGGAGTACCTGGCGATGAATCCGAATGGCCAGGTGCCGGTGCTGGTCGTCGACGGTAAGCCGCTCACGCAGATCGTTGCGATCTGCGATTACCTCGACCGGCAGTATCCGAAGGCCGGTTTGCTGCCGACCGAATCATGGGCGCGCGCCCAGGCGCTCTCTCAACTGGCCTGGATGAACAGCACCGCGCACACCACGTTCACGCACGTGTTCCTGCCGAAATACTTCGCCGACAGCGAAGCGGGGCAGGCCGAGGTGCGCAAGGTGGGCATCAGGAATTTCCGCAATTGCCTGGAGCGGGTGCAGAGCTGGATCGGTGCGGCCAAACCGTTCTTCTTCGGCGAGCACGTGTCGGTGCACGATGCGTATGCGTTCACCCTGCTGCGCTGGGGCGGCTATGCGGGCGTCGATCCCAATTCGATGCCGGCGTATCGCGCCTATGTCGACAAGGTGATGAGTGCCGCGCCGGTGATGACGGTGATGGAACGCGAGCGCATCAAGCTCGACACGTACAAGGCGGCCTGACAGGTCCTTGGTTTTTCAGCGCTCCGCCGCGCCGAGCTTCGCCGCCCAGTCGCGCGGCAGGCGCACCGACTTGGTCGTGGTGAAGCCGAGCATGCCGTTGTGCGCGAGGAAGTAGCAGTTGGTGCGCAACGGGTCGCCGCTCACCGCGATGCGGAAGTCTTCGGGGCGCGCGACGATCGGCACCAGCCGCTCCGGATCGCGTGAGGCGCCGAACACCTTGGGCGCCTTGCCGATCGCGGCATAGTCGGCCAGTGTTCGCGGGCCCGGCACGAGATTGGTCCAACCGGTGATGTAGCGCTCGAACACGCGCGCGGGAATGCGGGCGTGATCGAACAGATGCTGCTGCACGTCGCGCTTGGTCATCCCCGATCGTGCGATGGTGCGTGCGATGATCGGCGAGAGGATCAACAGCGGCTGATAAGTGCCCGTTGCCAGGCCGACGGTGAAGATCAGCTCCCAGCCGCTGTAGCTGACGATCGAATCCACGAGGTAGGGCAGGCACGCCTGCGCGGTGTCGCCGAACACCGACACGATCACGTGGCCGCCGGTGAAGCGCGCGATAGTGACCGCGCTGTCGCCGGCCGGCACACCGGCTTCTGCGGCGATCGACGGCCAGCCGATCTCGCCCAGCGCGTCCTCGTTCTCGGCGAGCACCACCCGCCAGGTGCCGCCGAAGGTGCCCTTGTCGGTGTGATGCGGCAGGAAGCCTGCGACGTTGCGCAGATACAGCCGCCAGAACCGCCCGATCGAGGTGTTCGCCTGGAAGCCGTCGCGCAATGCGCCCTGCTCGTAGTTGAAGCCCAACTGCTTGATGAGCGGGCCATTGAGGATGATCTGCGTCTCCGATCCCGGCGTGTTGCCGCTGTGCTCGACCCCGTAACGCGGATCGGCCATCGCCTCCACCAATGCCACCAGCACCGGCATGTACTGCGGCCGGCAGCCGGCCATGACGCCGTTGACCGCGACGTTCCACACGGTGGCCGCGCGGTTGTCGGGTAGCAGCACGCCGAGCACGTCGTTAGGCTTGCGGTCGGTGAAGGCGAGGAACGATTCGATACGCGCGCGCGTCGGCGGCACGATCGGCAGGCCGTCGCTCCAGAGCTTGTCGTAGTAGTGCCGATTCACGGCGTCGAACGAACCCTCGAACACGATCGCCTGCGGATCGGGTTCGGCCGCGCTGTCTTCCATGGCCGTGGCATTGGTGAGGCAGCGCACCACTTGCTCGAGCGTGACGCGCGCGACGTTCTGCGTGAGCTCATCGCGCGACTGCACATCGGGATGGCCGGGCACGACGGCCAGCGGCAGATCGGGTGTACCCAGGCCCACCGACGTTGCCTTGGCCTGGCGCACGAAGCCCTCGCACACCAGCGTCGCCGAAGGGATACCGGCCTTCTCGGCCACCGCACTGACCCGCAACACGGCGGGCGTGCAGCTGCCTCAACAACCCATGCCGGACACGACGGC
>CADEDU010000114.1:7040-17733 GCA_902826155.1 uncultured beta proteobacterium | reverse complement strand
CTGCGCGTCAGCCGGATCTGGCCGGCGTCGGACAACTGCTGCAACCGCGCGGTCAAGGCTGACGGAGACCGCGCAGGGCAGGGGAATGGCAATGAAAGAACGCGATGTGATGCGCACGCTCGACCTGGAGGAGCAGGAGCAGGTCGCGGCACTGAAGGCATGGTGGGAGAAGCACGGCAACGCGATCATGGTGGGTGCCACCGTCGTGTTGCTCGCGATCGCCGGATGGAATGGCTGGCGCTGGTACGAGCGCGCGCAATCGGCCAACGCCGCGGGGCTGTACGACGCGGTGCAGAAGGCGGCAGCCGAGAAGGACACCAAGAAAGTCCGCGATGCGGCCGGCGCGATCCTCGAACAGTATCCGTCGACGACCTTCGCGCCGATGGCGGCGTTGATCTCGGCGAAGGTGCATTTCGACAGCGGCGACCTGAAGACGGCGCGGGCCCAGTTGCAGTGGGTGATCGATCGGGCCGCCGAGTCCGAACTCAAGTCGATCGCGCGCCTGCGCCTGGCCCACGTGCTGGTCGACGACAATGCCGCCGAGGAAGCGATCAAACTGCTCGACGGACCGGCCGATGGCGAGTTCGCCGGCCAGTTCGCTGCGCTGCGCGGCGACATCCTCGCGCTGACCGGCAAGAAGTCCGATGCGCGGGCCGCCTACAAGACGGCTATCGACAAGACCGATGCGAAGAACATGCAGCAGCGCGAGCGACTGCAGTGGAAACTCGACGCGCTGGGCGACGGATAGTCGCGCCGGCTGCGCCAATAAACATTACAAAGGCGGGGATTGCATGAACGTGGAGCTCTTCCACAAACGGGCCGCTGCCCGCGGCACGACGCGCTGCACGCTGTCGGCGCATTTATTCCGCGCGATGCTCAGGTCGACGGTCCTCCGGGTTGGCGTGATCGTGACCGCGGCGAGTCTGCTCGGGGCCTGCGGCGGGTCCTCGCGAAAGGTCGAGCCGCTGCCCGAGATCAGTGGACCTAGCCCGGCGCGCGTGCTCTGGCAGACGCGTATCGGCTCGGGCCGCGAGTTTGATTTCGTGCCCGCGGTGGTCGATGAGGCGATCTTCGCCGCCACGCGCGACGGCACCGTGGTGCGCCTGGATGCAGGCAACGGCCGCGAACGTTGGCGCGTCTCGGTCGATGCGGTGCTCAGTGCCGGCGTCGGTGCGAATCAAAAGCAGGTCGCGATCGGCACCTCCGACGGCGAAGTCATCGCCCTGGACGCCGCAACCGGCACGCGCCTGTGGCGCGCTCGTGTGTCGAGCGAGCTCATCGGGCCGCCGCTCGTGCTCGACGATCTGATCGTGGTGCGCACCTCCGACACCCGTGTGTTCGCGCTCGACGCGGGCGATGGCAAGCGTCGCTGGTTGTATCAGCGTGCCGCGCCCGCATTGGTCGTGCGGACGAGCGTCGGGACCGTCAATGCGGGCAATCTCATCTACAGCGGCTTCCCCGGCGGCAAACTGGTTGCGCTGAACCGCAACAATGGCGGTATTCGCTGGGAAGGTACGGTTGCGCTGCCGCGCGGGGCGACCGAGGTCGAGCGTGTGAGCGATGTGGTCGGTTTTCCCTGGCTGCTCGAGCGCGAGATCTGCGCGGTCGCCTACCAGGGGCGTGCAGCCTGTTTCGACAGCAACACCGGCGCGCCACTTTGGACCAAGGACATCTCGAGCGGATCGGGGCTTTCGGGCGACCGTCGCGTCGTCATCGTGAGCGAGGCGCAAGGAGCGGTGCTGGCGCTGGAGCGCTCCACCGGCAACAACCTGTGGCGGCAGGCCAAGCTCGGCGGTCGCACGCTGAGTGCGCCGGTGACTCTCGAGGGCCATGTCGCGGTCGGGGATAACAACGGGTTGATCCACTTCCTGCGGCGTGACGACGGCGAGTATGCCGGGCGCGTCGCCACCGACGGCAGTCCGATCGCCGCACCGCCAGTGCGGATCGCGAGCGGTTTCCTGGTCCAGACCCGAGCCGGGTCCCTGTATGCCATCGGCATCTGATGCTCGCTTCCGCGCCATGCTCCGCGTAAGCGTTCGAGTGCGGGCGCCGGGTCACGACTGCGGCGGTTCGGTTCCAGCATGAAACCGACCGTCGTCATCGTCGGCCGGCCCAACGTGGGCAAGTCCACGCTGTTCAACCGTCTGACCCGTTCGCGCGATGCGCTGGTGGCCGATACGCCCGGCCTCACGCGCGATCGCCACTACGGTGAAGGGCGCGTGGGCGACAAGCCCTACCTGGTCGTCGACACCGGCGGCCTGGAGCCGGTTGCGAAAGAGGGATTGCTCGCCGAGATGGCGCGCCAGACCCGGCTGGCGATCACCGAAGCCGACTGCGTCATCTTCATGGTCGATGCTCGCGACGGCGTCACGCCGCACGACAAACGCATCGCCGACACGTTGCGCACGGTCGACGTTCCGGTGCGGGTGGCCGTCAACAAGGCAGAAGGGCTCGACCGCTCGATTGCCGTGGCCGAGTTCTTCGAGCTGGCGCTGGGCGAGCCAGTGGCGATTTCCGCGTCGCACGGCGAGGGCGTGAAGGCGCTGATCGATGTGGTGCTCGATCCGTTTCCGGAGCCCGAGGCCGAAGCCGAGCCCGACGAGCGTTGCCCGCGTATCGCCATTGTCGGGCGACCCAACGTGGGCAAATCCACCCTGGTGAACAGCCTGCTCGGCGAGGAGCGCATGATCGCCTTCGATCAGCCCGGCACCACGCGCGACGCGATCGAAGTGGAGTTCACCCGCGATGGGCACCGCTACGTCCTGGTCGACACGGCTGGGCTGCGGCGTAAAGGCAAGGTGTTCGAGGCGATCGAGAAGTTTTCGGTGATCAAGACGCTGCAGGCGATCGACTCGGCCAACGTCGCGGTTCTGGTGGTCGATGCCCGCGGCGAAATCGCCGATCAGGACGCGCATCTCGCGGCGTTCATCGTGGAGCGAGGCCGCGCGCTGGTGGTCGCCGTGAACAAATGGGACGGGCTGGAGGCCTACTCGCGCGATCAGATCAAGCGCGGGCTGGAGCGCAGGCTGGGCTTCGTCAGTTTCGGTCGCACTCACTTCATCTCGGCTCTCGAGCACACCGGACTGAGCGCGTTGATGCGATCGGTCGACGAGGCGTTCCAGGCGGCGATGACCAAATTGCCGACGCCCAAGCTCACACGACTGCTGCACGATGCCGTCGAGCGGCAAGCGCCACCACGGGAGGGTTACTCGCGCCCGAAGTTGCGCTATGCGCATCAGGGCGGCCGTAATCCGCCGATCATCATCATTCACGGAACGGCGCTGCACGCGGTGCCGGATACCTATCGCCGCTATCTCGAGGGTGTGTTCCGGCGCGCGTTCAAGCTCACCGGCACGCCACTGCGCATCGAGTTTCGTACCGGACGCAATCCGTACGTCAACGCGCGCGATTGATCCGACTCCGCCGAGTGCCGACGCGTGTGTGCGCCCCGAAAGGGCACCGGCTCCGACATACGTCTGGTTCCGGCTGAGCTAGCGGTTATCCACGCCGCGACGCTACGATTGAAGATCGGTGCACAGGACGAGCGTGTGATGGTGCAGTGCGTTGATGCAAAGGGCGCTGCCGCCTACGACGAACGGACCGCAAAATTCGTCGTCGACAGGATAGCGTCGGCGCGGGAAATCAATTACAGTACTGACACAAAAATCGGCCTGGAGTCGCCATGAGCAACAAAGGACAACTCTTACAAGATCCTTTTTTGAATACGCTGCGTAAAGAGCACGTGCCCGTTTCGATCTACCTCGTGAACGGGATCAAGTTGCAAGGGCAGATCGAGTCGTTCGACCAATACGTGGTGCTGCTCAAGAACACCGTGACGCAGATGGTCTACAAGCACGCGATCTCCACGGTCGTACCGTCACGCGCGGTCTCCATTCCCGCCGAGGGTGGCGAAAGCAGTTGATGCTGCGCGCGCTCCACGGTCCCGACATGTGCCTTGCGGAGCCGCCCCCCTGAATGTTTGAACGGCCGGCTGGCGGCGACTCCGCCGTGCTCGTCGCGATCGATTTCGGCTCTCGCCGCAATGGCGCTCACGATTTCGCCGAAGGTCTCGAGGAATTCGAACTGCTGTGTCGCAGCGCCGGCTTGGGCGTGGCCGACATCATCAAGGGCCGACGATCCTCGCCCGATCCGGCAACCTTCATCGGCTCGGGCAAGGTCGAAGAGATCGCACAACTCGTTGCCGCCCGGTCTGTGTCGTTGGTGGTGTTCAATCACGCATTGAGCCCTGCGCAGGAGCGCAATCTCGAGCGCAAACTCAAATGCCGCGTGATCGATCGCACCAGCCTGATCCTGGACATCTTCGCGCAGCGCGCCCAAAGCCATGAGGGCAAGGTGCAGGTCGAACTGGCGCAACTGGAGCATCTGGCCACGCGGCTGGTCAGGGGCTGGACCCACTTGGAGCGCCAGCGCGGCGGCATCGGATTGCGAGGTCCGGGCGAGACGCAGCTCGAGACCGATCGCCGGCTGCTGGGCGCTCGGGTCAAGACGCTGCGCGCGAAGCTGGTGCGCTTGCAGCGCCAGCGCGACGTTCAGCGCCGGGCCCGCGCGCGACGCGACGTGCTCTCGGTATCGATCGTCGGCTACACGAACGCCGGCAAGTCGACTCTGTTCAACCGCCTCACCCACGCCGGCGCTTATGCCGCCGACAAGCTGTTCGCCACGCTCGATACCACCACGCGCCGCCTCTACATCGAAGGCGCGGGTAACGTCACAATCTCGGATACCGTAGGATTCATACGGGATTTGCCGCACGCCTTGGTTGCGGCGTTTCGCGCTACGCTGGAGGAGACGATCCACGCCGATCTGCTGCTGCATGTGGTGGACGCTTCATCCGAAGTGCGGGATCAGCAGATCGAACAAGTCAATGGCGTGCTTGCGGAGATCGGTGCGGCGCAGATTCCGCAGATGCTCGTCCTCAACAAGATCGATCTGACGCCGATCGAGCCGGGATTCGACGCGGACGAGTGTGGTAGCATCGCGCGCGTCCGCGCGAGTGCGAAAACAGGTGCGGGGATCGATGCTCTGCGAGGAGCCATTGCACGCTTCGCCGCAAATCGTGGCAGCGTGTCGAAACCGGATCCCGCCGCCGAAACGACAGCCTCCACCGCGCACTCCGCTTCGCTCTCCGGTTCTCCTAATCCTTCCTCCTCTGGGCAGGCCTCCGAAATGCTCGGCTCCGCTCCTTCGAATCTCGGGAATAGCCATGTCGGTCAATGATCCGCAATGGGGACGCCGCGGCGGCTCCGGCGGCGGCGACGGCAATAACAACAACAGTGGTGGCGGCGGAGGCGGCGGTGGTGGACGCGGCGGCCCACCCGATCTCGACGAGCTGTGGCGCAACTTCAACCAGAAGCTGTCGGGCATGTTCGGCCGGCGAGGCAGTGGCCCCGGGCAACCGGGTGGTCCGAATCCGCCGCCGCCGAGCCTGCGTCAATTGGGTGGCGGCGCGGGAATGCTCATTGGCCTGGCCCTGATCGCATGGCTGGCGAGCGGCGCGTTCATTGTCGACCCTCAGTTTCGCGGCGTGGTGACGCGCTTCGGCAAGTACGAACGTACCGCCACCGAAGGCCTGAACTGGCGCTTCCCCTATCCGTTCGAAGCGCACGAGATGGTGAACGTGTCGCAGGTTCGCAATGTCGAGATCGGATTCGTCGAGATGGGCGGCGCCAAGCGCCGCAACCCGAAGGAATCGCTGGTTCTGACCGACGACGAGAACATCATCGACATCCAGTTCGTCGTGCAGTACGAAATCAAGGATTCATTGGAGTATCTGTTCAACAACCGCTACCCAGACGAAGCCGTCAAGCAGGTGGCCGAGACCGCGATGCGCGAGGTGGTCGGCAAGAGCAAGATGGACGCGGTGCTGGCCGAGGGCCGCGGCAAGGTTGCGGCCGACACGCAGAAGCTGATGCAGGACATCCTCGATCGCTACAAGACCGGCATTCTCATCCGCCGCGTCAACCTGCAGGCGGCGCAGGCGCCCGAGGAAGTGAAGGCCGCCTTCGATGATGCGGTCAAGGCCACCCAGGACCGCGAACGCCTCAAGAACGAAGGTGAGGCCTACGCCAACGACGTGATTCCGAAAGCGCGCGGTGCCGCCTCGCGTCTGATCGAGGAAGCCAACGGTTTTCGCCAGACAGCGGTCGCAAACGCAGAGGGCGAGGCCGCGCGATTCAAGCAGGTGCTCGCCGAGTACGAACGGGCCCCTGCGGTGATGCGCGAACGGATGTATCTAGAAACGGTCCAGCAGATCATGTCGGTGACTTCCAAGGTGATGGTTGACTCGCGCCAGTCGGGCAATCTGCTGTTCCTGCCGCTCGACCGGTTGATCCAGATGGGCGGGGGCAACGCGATCAATCCGGACGGCTCGCCGGTGACCACCATGAAGCCCCCGGGCGATGTGCCCGAGCGGATCGTCGAGCCGCCAGTGCGCGGGCGCGAAGCGCTGCGCGGGCGTGAACGGGAGGTGCGCTGATGAGAGCCGGACTGGGCGGCATCGTGGCCGCGGCAGTGGTACTCGTGCTGCTTGCATCGACCACGTTGTTCACGGTCGATCAGCGCCAGAAGGCGATCATCTTCCAGCTCGGTGAGCTGAAAGAAGTGGTCGATCAGCCCGGCCTGCACTTCAAATGGCCGCTGATCCAGAACATCCGCTACTTCGACACCCGCATCCTCACGCTCGACACGCCCGAGGCCGAGCGCTTCATCACCGACGGCAACATCCCGATCCTGGTCGACTCGTTCGTGAAGTGGCGCATCAAGGATGTCAAGCAGTACTACCTGCGCACCGGCGGCGACGAGCGCATCGCGCAGAACCGGCTCTCTTCGGCCGTCAACGCCGGCTTGCGCGACGAATTCGGCGTACGCAAGCTGAACGAGGTGATCTCCAAGGAGCGCGACAACATCATGGTGTCGATGCGCGACAAGGCCAACGTGGTGGCCGCCGAACTGGGAATGGAGATCGTCGACGTGCGGCTCAAGCGCGTCGAGTTGCCGCAGGAAGTGAGCGAGCGCGTATTCCAGCGCATGGAATCGGAGCGCAAGCGCGTGGCCAACGAGTTGCGCGCAACCGGTGCAGGCGAGGCCGAGCGCATTCGTGCGGAGGCCGATCGACAGCGTTCGGTGTTGCTGGCCGACGCCTACAAAGACGCGCAGCGAACGCGCGGTGAGGGCGAGGCGCGCGCGGCGGCGATCTATAACAAGGCGTACGGCGAGAACGCCGAGTTCTACGCGTTCTACCGCAGCCTCGAGGCGTATCGAGCGAGTTTTCGCAATCGGTCCGACGTGATGGTGGTCGACCCGAATTCGGAGTTCTTCCGTTACCTGCGATCGCCCAACGCGCAGCGCGGTGCGCGATAACCTCGCGGCGACCGGCGCGCGGTGCTCACGACGTTGCTGATGGCGCTCGGGCTCGCCCTGGTATTGGAGGGGATCCTGCCGTTCGCGAGTCCGGTGCTGTGGCGTAACGTGTTCGCCCAGGTGGCACGCATGACCGACGGCCAGATTCGCAGCTTCGGGCTGATCTCGATCGTGGCCGGCTTGGTGTTGTTCACCCTGGCCAGTTGAGCGAACCGCACAGGTTCGCGCGTTTTCCGCTCAGCACTCCGTACGCTTTCGATCATGCGCAAGTGGCTGCTCCCCGAGCACGTCGAAGACATCCTGCCGCCTGAAGCCGAGCGGATCGAGGCGCTGCGCAGCCGTCTGCTGGAAGTGTTTCGCGTGCACGGTTACGAGCTTGTCGCTCCGCCGATGCTCGAGTACATCGATTCGCTGCTGACCGGCACCGGGAGCGACCTCGATCTGCGCACCTTCAAGCTCGTCGATCAACTCTCCGGCCGCACCATGGGGCTGCGGGCGGACATCACCCCGCAGGTCGCGCGCATCGATGCGCATCTGCTCAATCGCAGCGGTATTGCCCGGTTGTGCTATTGCGGAACGGTGTTGCATACCCGTCCGCGCAATCTCAATGCAACGCGCGAGCCGCTGCAGCTCGGTGCTGAACTGTACGGCCATCCCGGCATCGAGGGCGATCTGGAGATGCAGCGCCTGGTGCGCAGGACCCTGTCGGCCGCCGGAATAGGGAATGCGCGGCTCGATATTGGTCACGTGGGGGTGTTCCGGGCACTGGCGCGGCGCGCTGGCCTGAGCAGCGAGCTCGAGCTGGAGGTGCTCGAAGCCTTGCAGCAGAAGGATCGAGCCGGGATCGAGGCGCTGACTCGTCAGGTTGCTGAACCGTCGCGTACCGCGCTGATCCAGCTCACCAGCCTGTACGGCGGGGCCGATGTGATCGAGCGTGCACGCATGACACTGCCGCGTGACGCTGACATCGACGCAGCGCTGTACGCACTCGATGCACTCGTGCGCGACAGCGACGAACCGGTCAGCATCGACCTGGGCGATCTGCGCGGCTATCACTATCACAGCGGCGTCGTATTCGCCGCCTACAGTTCCGGCGTGCCCGGTGCCATCGCCGTCGGCGGTCGCTACGACGAAGTCGGCAAGGCATTCGGCCGGGCGCGTCCCGCCACCGGGTTCACGGTGGACCTGCGCGACCTTGCTCGCGTCGCGTCGCAGGGGATGAAGCCGCGCGGTATCCTCGCGCCGATCGAGCGCGATCGCGATCTCGAGTCGCGCGTGGCGACGCTGCGCGCCGCGGGCGAGATCGTCGTTTACGATCTGCCCGGACACGTCGACGCCGTCGCTGAGCTCAATTGCGACCGCCGGCTGGTGTTGCGCGCGGGCGGCTGGGTGATCGAGGCGCTTTGATCGAGCGCTGCATCGCAAACTGACTTGGATCCAAACCAGGGAAACATGGCACGCAACGTCGTGGTGATCGGCACCCAATGGGGTGACGAGGGCAAGGGCAAGGTCGTCGACTGGCTCACCGAGCACGCCCAGGTCGTCGCGCGTTTCCAGGGCGGACACAACGCCGGGCACACGCTGGTCATCGGCGGGCGCAAGACGATCCTGCGGCTCATCCCCTCGGGAATCCTGCGCCAGGGCGTGGCCTGCTATATCGGCAACGGTGTGGTGCTCTCGCCCACGGCGCTGCTGCAGGAGATCGATGAACTCGCCGTGGCCGGCGTCAATGTCGTCGAGCGGCTGCGCTTGAGCGGTTCGTGTCCGCTGATCCTTCCGCACCATGTGGCGCTCGACCTGGCTCGCGAAGCCGCGAAGGGCGCGGGCAAGATCGGCACCACCGGCCGGGGCATCGGACCTGCGTACGAAGACAAGGTCGCGCGTCGCGCATTGCGGGTGAACGATCTGTTCGACGCGGCGCGTTTCCGCACGCAGCTCGGCGAACTGCTCGATTTCCAGAACTTCGTCCTGACGCGGTACTTCAACGCCGCACCGGTCGATCTGAACAAGACCTGCGACGAGACGCTCGCGCTCGCACCGCGGCTCGCTCCGTTGGTGACCGACGTCTCGCGCGCGCTGCATGAGGCCAGTGCAGCGGGCCGGAGCATCCTGTTCGAAGGGGCGCAGGGGTCGCTGCTCGACGTCGATCACGGCACGTATCCGTTCGTCACTTCGAGCAACACCGTCGCGAGCGCTGCCGGTGCGGGGGCCGGCGTCGGCCCGCAGATGCTTCACTACGTGCTGGGCATCGTGAAGGCGTACGCCACGCGCGTCGGGTCGGGGCCATTTCCGAGCGAGCTGGAGGATGCGACCGGTGAGGCACTGCGCAAGCGCGGCAACGAGTTCGGCTCGGTCACCGGGCGTCCACGGCGCTGCGGCTGGCTCGATACCGTTGCATTGCGCCGCTCGATGCAGATCAACGGCGTGTCGGGCATGTGCGTGACCAAGCTCGACGTGCTCGATGGCATGCCCGAGCTCAAGGCCTGTGTCGGCTACGAGCTGGAGGGTAAGCGCATCGATCACGTCCCGATCGGTGCCGACGCGCTGGCGCGTTGCAAACCGGTGCTGCAGAGTTTCGCCGGGTGGAAGGACAGCACGGTAGGCATCAAGCGTTGGGAGGATCTGCCGGGTGCGGCGCGTGACTACCTCACCAGCATCGAGCAGGCCTGCGCCGTGCCGATCGACATGATTTCCACCGGCCCCGATCGCGACGAGACGATCGTCCGCCGCCATCCGTTCAAGTAGAGTCCTGTGCGGCCGCGGCGATCGAGGGCGGCCGGAACCACGAAGACGAGAACGAAGCCGAGAACAATTCCATGGGAGACCTGTACGTAAGCTGGTCCGACTATCACAAGTCGATCGAGCGGCTCGCCGCCAAGATCCATGACTCGGGCTGGCGCTTCAATCAGATCGTGTGCATTGCGCGTGGCGGGCTGCGCGTGGGCGACACGCTGTCGCGCATCTTCGACACGCCGCTCGCGATCATCTCGACTGCGTCGTACACCGGCGAGGCGGGCAACGTGCGCGGCGATATCACCGTCGCCCAGCACATGACGATGACCTCCGTTGCGCTCGGATCGAGGGTGCTGATGGTCGACGATCTGGTCGATTCGGGCGTCACTCTCGACGTGGTGAAGAATCACGTGCGCAACGGGTATGCGCACATCGAAGACATCCGCACGGCGGTGATCTGGTACAAGGCGTGTTCGAAGTTCGTGCCCGATTACCACGCCGACTATCTGGCGGAGAATCCATGGATTCACCAGCCATTCGAGCCCTACGAGCGGATGAAGCCCGAGGATCTCGCGGCGCG
>CADEDU010000114.1:3072-6940 GCA_902826155.1 uncultured beta proteobacterium | reverse complement strand
CGCTAGGGCCGCGTGAACTCCGGCGGGCGTCGCAACCAGGCGTTGCGACGCGATGATGGTGCCGAGAAGAGGACTCGAACCTCCACAGGGTTGCCCCCGCTAGGACCTGAACCTAGTGCGTCTACCAATTCCGCCATCTCGGCGAGGAGGGGTGGGGCGCGATCGTCGATTTCCTGATGGGTGTTGTCCGACCGGACGTGCCCGACTGGAGAATCGTGTACAAACCTCGCTGCGGGTGAAGCTCGCAGCATAAACACAATGGATGCGCCCCAAAAGCGGCCGCGCATTGTAAGAAAGAACCGAAACTCATGTCAACGAAGCGGCCTGCAAAACGCCGCCATGCAACCAGCGAGTCGCCTCAGATCGTCGAAAAAGGCGTCTCGATCCCCACACGCGAGGCGATTCTGCTCGCACTCGCCGATTCTCCGACCCCTTACGACGAAGCCGAGCTCGCTGCGGCGCTGAATGTCGCACCCGAGGCGCTCGATGCATTCCATCGCCGTCTGAACGCGATGGCCCGCGACGGTCAGGTGCTGCGCAATCGCAAAGGCGCGATTCTCGTTGCCGATCGCCTCGATCTGATCGGCGGCCGCGTGATCGGCCATCCTGACGGCCACGGATTCGTCGACGGCGACGATGGCGTCGAATACGTGTTGGCGCCGCGCGAGATGAATCAGGTGCTGCACGGCGATCGCGTGCTGGTACGACCGGGCCGCGTCGATCGGCGCGGGCGCCGCGAGGCGGCGATCGTCGAGGTGCTCGAACGGGCGCAGCGGCGCATCGTCGGGCGGTTTCATCGCGAGCGCGGTGTGGCGTTCGTGATCGCCTCCGACCGGCGTATCACTCAGGATGTAGTGATCGAACCCGAGGGCACCGCCGGCGCGCGTCCGGGCCAGGTGGTGACCGTCGATCTGGTCGGCCAGCCGACCAAGTACGTCCAACCGATCGGTCGCATCGTCGAAGTGCTCGGGCAGGCCGCCGATCCGGGGATGGAGATCGAGATCGCGCTGCGCAAGCATCATCTGCCCTTCGAGTTCTCGCGGGCAGCACTGCGTCGCGCCGAGCAACTCCCCGATTCGATTCGTCCTGCCGATCGTGCAGGACGCGTCGATTTCACTGCAACGCCCTTCGTGACGATCGACGGCGAAACGGCCAGGGATTTCGACGACGCGGTGTTCTGCGAACCCGACGGCAAGGGCTACCGGCTGCTGGTGGCGATCGCCGACGTCAGTCACTACGTGCGACATCGCGATCCACTCGATCGCGACGCGCATGAGCGCGGCACCTCGGTCTACTTCCCGCGGCGCGTGATCCCGATGCTGCCCGAGAAGCTGTCGAACGGGCTGTGTTCACTCAACCCCGAGGTGGAGCGACTGGTGCTGGTGTGCGAGATGCACGTGTCGCGCGCCGGCAAGATCGGGCCATACAAATTCTGCGCGGGCATCATCCGCTCGGCTGCGCGGCTTACGTACACGCAGGTTGCGCGCGCACTGTACGGGCTCGAGACCGAGGGGGACAGCGCGGACACCACGCACACCACCGCCGGCGGCAAGCCACAGCCACCGATGCCCGAACCGTTGCTCGGCCATCTGCGCTGTCTCGACGAAGTATTCCGCGCGCTGGCGCGCGCACGGGCGCAGCGCGGCGCGATCGATTTCGAATCGACGGAGACCGAGCTGCTGTTCGACGACCACGGCAAGATCGAATCGATCCGCGCGCTCGAGCGCAACGACGCACACCGGCTGATCGAGGAGTGCATGCTCGCGGCCAACGTGTGCGCAGCGGAATATCTGGCTACGCACGAGCAGGGGTTGCTGTATCGCGTGCACGAAGGGCCGACCCCGGAAAAACTCGAGACCGTGCGCGAGTATCTGGGCGGCTTCGGGCTTGCGCTCGGCGGCGGCGCCAAACCGCAGGCCAGGGAATACGCGCGGCTGATCGAGGCGATCAGGGAACGGCCCGATCGGGCGTTGCTGCACACCGTGCTGCTGCGATCGCTGCGTCAGGCGGTCTACAGCGCTGCGAACGCCGGCCATTTCGGGCTGGCGTATCCGGCGTACACGCATTTCACCTCGCCGATCCGACGCTATCCCGATCTGCTGGTGCACCGCGCGATCAAGGCGGTCATTGCCGGGGAGCGCTATGAACCAGGCGACTGGTCGGCGCTGGGTGATCACAGCTCGAGTACCGAGCGGCGGGCCGACGAAGCCTCGCGCGACGTGGTGCAGTGGTTGAAGTGCTATTTCATGAAGGATCGGGTGAACGACGAGTTCACCGGCCTGATCAGCGGCGTGACCGGCTTCGGTATCTTCGTCACGTTGGAGTCGATGTACGTCGAAGGACTGGTCCATATCGCCGAACTGGGCAACGACTATTTCCGCTTCGACGCCGCGCGCCAGGAACTGCGCGGCGAGCGCACCGGCCGCATGTTCCGGCTGGGCTCCAAGGTGCAGGTGCGCGTCGCGCATGTGGATCTCGATCTGGCGCGCATCGATTTCCGACTGGTGGGTTGATGGCGATGGCCGAGCGCTCGATGATCTTCGGCTTCCATGCAATCACGGCGCGCTTGCGCGCCGCGCCGCAATCGGTGGTGGAAGTGTGCTGGGATGAAAAGCGTTCCGATGCGCGCATGCAGGCGCTGCTCAAGCTGGCCACCGAGAAGGGTGTGCGCACGCTGCAGATGGATGGAGCTCGGCTCGATGGCATGGCCCGCGGCGCGCGGCATCAGGGCGTGGTGGCGAGCGTCGAAGCCGCACCGCTTGCGCATTCGCTCGACGATGTACTGGACGGCCTCGAGGAGCCGGCGCTGTTGCTGGCCCTCGACGGCGTGACCGATCCGCACAATCTGGGCGCGTGCCTGCGCGCGGCCGATGGCGCCGGTGCGCATGCGGTCATCGCCCCGCGCGATCGCGCCTGCGGATTGAACGCCACCGTCTCCAAAGTCGCCTCGGGCGCCGCCGAATCGGTGCCCTACATCATGGTCACCAATCTGGTGCGTACCCTCGACGAGCTCAAGGAGCGCTCGATCTGGTCGGTCGCGGCAGCGGACGATGCCGAGCAGACGTTGTTCGAAGCGCAGTGGCCGGAGCCGACCGTCTTCGTGCTGGGGGCCGAGGGGGCAGGGCTGCGCCGCCTGACCCGCGACAAGAGCGACATCGTCGTGCGGATCCCGATGCTCGGAGCGGTTGAAAGCCTGAACGTTTCGGTCGCTTGCGGCGTTTGTCTGTACGAGGCGAGGCGCCGCCGTCTGGGTACAGCGTGAGCGAACACCGCGTTGCGCTTGTTTCAGCGACGAAAAGCCCCGTATAATCCTCGGCTTGCTTCGCTTCCGACGCGGGAGTGAGCAATCCAGGCCGCCTCAGGTATCGAGGTCTTCATTGCGGTGTCGACTGCGTTTCGCGGTCGCGTTCGCAGCGGGGTAGGCCAGTCGCCCTTGCTTCACCGGTCGCCGCCACGCGGCGTTCTACGGGAAGCGCCATCCACAAGGAGCACCATGCGTCACTACGAAATCGTATTCATCGTCCATCCCGATCAGAGCGAGCAGGTGCCCGCGATGATCGAGCGCTACCGGCAGACGGTCAGCGCGCGCAACGGCAAGCTGCACCGCCTCGAAGACTGGGGACGCCGCCAGCTCGCCTACCCGATCGACAAGATCCACAAGGCGCACTACGTTTTGATGAACGTCGAGTGCGACAACGAAACGCTCGCGGAAATCGAGAACGCTTTCCGTTTCAACGACGCGGTGCTGCGCCATCTCACCGTGAAGATGAAAGCGGCCGTGACGACGCCTTCGCCGATGATGAAGGAGGAGAAGGCCAAGTCGGTGTTGCACCCGGGCGAGGCGAAACCGGCCGAATCCGAAAAGCCG
>CADEDU010000114.1:0-2972 GCA_902826155.1 uncultured beta proteobacterium | reverse complement strand
CACCGGCAGCAGCGGCACCGGCAGCAGCGGCGCCCGCGCCGGCGGCTTGATCAGTACGACGGCTGGTTCGATCGGTGCAGCCGATACGATCGGTATGACCGGTGCGACCGGCGCGAACCATGCGAATCACTTCGAGGTCGTCGGCCGCATCATCGCCATCGAACCGCTGCGTTACACGCCAGCCGGCGTCCAGATCGTGCGTTTCACACTTCAACATGCCTCGGAGCAGCAGGAGGCTGGAGCGGTGCGCAACGTCGGGTTCGAGATGAGCTGCGTAGCGACCGAATCGCTGGCACGGCTGACGGCGCAGGCTCCTTTGGGAACGAACGCGCGGCTGGGCGGGTTTCTCGCGCCACGCACCAAGGCGGGTCGCACCCTCGAGGTTCACGTTCAAAGCATTCAATTCGAGTGAGGTTGATATGGCAACGTTTGGTGGCCCGCGTAAGGCGGGCGCAAAAGGCAAGGGTGGACGTCGCGACGGGCGCACGCGTGAGCGTGGGCTGTTCAAGCGACGCAAGTTCTGTCGGTTCACCGCCGAGAAGGTGGTGTGGATCGACTACAAGGACATCGACGTGCTGAAGGATTTCGTCAGTGAGAACGGGCGGATCATCCCGGCGCGTATCACCGGCACCAAAGCCGGCTATCAGCGCCAGCTGTCGCTGGCGATCAAGCGGGCCCGGTTCCTGGCGCTGTTGCCGTTCACCGATCTGCACTGACGCGCCTGGGAGAAGCCGATGCAAGTCATTCTGATGGAGAAGCTCGTCAACCTGGGCAACCTGGGCGACGTCGTGAAGGTCAAGGACGGGTTCGCGCGCAATTTCCTGATCCCGCAAGGCAAGGCCAAGCGCGCTACGCCTGAGAACCTTGCCGATTTCGAGAAGCGCCGCGCTGAGCTGGAAGCGGCGCAAGCCGCAGCCTTGACCTCCGCGCAGGGTATCGGCGCCAAGGTCGACGGCCTGATGCTGCAGATCACCCGTCGAGCAGGCGTCGATGGTCGACTGTTCGGTTCGGTGACGACCGCCGATATCGCCGACGCGATGAAGGCACAGGGTCATGAGATCGAACGCGCTCAGATCCGCCTGCCGCAAGGTCCGCTCAAGTCGGTCGGGGACACTTCGGTCGCGATCGCTCTGCACTCCGACGTGCTCGTTCACGTCACCGTGTCGGTGCTGGGCGAGCAGGTCGCCTGAGCGGGCAGGCCGCGATCTACCTCTGTTCCAGTGGCAGCAAAAAAAACGGCCCTTGCGGGCCGTTACAGGGAGGAAGAGCGCGATGTTTCAGCGCTCTCGGAGGTAACTGGTCGAACTCGATCGATCTGGGCGAACTTCCTGGTTCCGCGACGTCTTGGTCTTCACCACACCGATGAGCGGTCAATCGCTTGAGACCACCGGAAGCTTGTTGACTTCTCTGTCGCAGTCTCGACAAAAAGCAATGTAGCACACATTTTCCGGGCGATGCGATATTTTTTGAAAGTGTTACCTAAGTCGTTGATTTGACGTTTAATTCACCGGGGTGACGCAGGCGTCAATCGCCCCGAATCACGATCTCCAAACGCGTCGTCGGCAAGTGTTCGAGTCTGTCGAACGAATGGCGAAACCGCAGAGGAATCGACGAGCAACAAAGGAGGCGACAACGATGATCTTCGATCTGCGCATCTACACACTGCGTCCGGGAATGCTCGCGAAGTGGCTCAAGATGTACGAAGAATTCGGACACGCCACCCAGGTGGAGCATTGCGGTGAGCCGGTGTTCTACGCGACGACCGAAGTCGGGCCGCTCAACCAGGTCGTGCACGTCTGGAAATACGCCAGCCAAGCCGATCGCGAGCAAAGACGCGCCGCGCTGATGAACGACCCGGCATTTCAGGAGTACCTGCGTCGCAGCGCCGAGATGGGGGCGCATGCTCAGCAGGAGAACCGCATCCTGAAGTCGGTATCGTTCTCGCCGCTCTGACCGGCCGATGCCGCGCTCGCGGTGCCGCATGGCGCTGCAATCACGTCGCTGAATCCGGAACGCACCGTGGACTTCGCATTCAGCGCCGAACAGAAGCTTCTGATCGAAACCGTACGCCGATTCATCGACGCGGAGCTTCGTCCGCTGGAAGATGAGGTCGAGCGCTCGGGGCAACTCGATCCGGACACGGCGCGGCGCATCCACGAGCGCGCCAAGGCCCTCGGGCTGTACGCGATGAACATCCCGGCGCAGTTCGGCGGCGGCGGGCTCAGCGCGCTCGATACCATGCTGGTCGAGGAGCAGTTCGGTCACACCACCGACATCCTCATCCGCCGCGCGTTCGGCAACGTCTACGAGGTGTTGCTCGAGTGCCGGGGCGAGCAGATCCGGCGCTGGCTCGAGCCCGCGGTTCGCGGCGAGCGTGTTTGCTCGATCGCGTTCACCGAGCCAGGCGCGGGTTCTGATGCCGCGGCGATCCAGACTCGCGCGGTACGTACCGAACGCGGCTGGCGGCTGTCCGGTGCCAAGCACTTCATCAGCGACGGCGCGTTCTCCGATTTCTTCGTCGTCTCGGCCGTCACCGACCCCGAGAAGAAAGCGCGCGGCATCTCGCTCTTCCTGGTCGACAAGGGATTGCCCGGCTTCACCATCGGCCGCGACCAGCCGATGATGGGCGTGCGCGGCACCAGCCACCTGGAACTGTGGTTCGACAACGTCGAGTTGGGCCCTGAGTGCCTGCTGGGCGACGAGGGCGGCGGATTTCGCCTCGCACTCGAGGTGCTCGGCAGAGTGCGCCTGGCGCAGGTCTGCGCCCGTGCGATCGGCAAGGCCGCGCACGTGCTGAAGCTGTCGACCGACTACGCCAGCGAGCGCAGGCAGTTCGGCCGCCCGATCGGCGAGTTCCAGATGATCCAGCAGATGCTCGCCGACAGCGCGATCGAGATCAATTCCGCGCGATTGCTGGTGCTGCAGGCGGCGTGGATGATCGATCAGGGCCGCGACGCCCGCGAGTGGATCTC
>CADEDU010000113.1:11184-17743 GCA_902826155.1 uncultured beta proteobacterium | reverse complement strand
GTTGCCGTACGGCGGTGCGGGGCGTGCTAGCGATTCTGCCTGGCCATGAACACCAGTCGTTCGAACAGATGGACGTCCTGCTCGTTCTTGAGCAGGGCTCCGTGCAGCGGCGGGATGATCGTCTTGCGCTCCTTGGAACGCAGCGCATCGGGCGGGATGTCTTCGGCCAGCAGCAGCTTGAGCCAGTCGAGCAGCTCGGAGGTGGAGGGCTTCTTCTTCAGACCCGGCACTTCGCGCACCTCGAAGAACACCTCCAGCGCCTCGCGCAGCAGGGTCTTCTTGATGCCGGGGAAGTGCACATCGACGATCTTCTCCATCGTCTCCTTGTCGGGGAACCGGATGTAATGGAAGAAGCAGCGGCGCAGGAACGCGTCGGGGAGGTCTTTCTCGTTGTTGCTGGTGATGAACACGATCGGGCGATGCCGCGCCTGCACCAGCTCGCGGGTCTCGTAGACGTAGAACTCCATGCGATCGAGTTCGCGCAACAGATCGTTGGGGAACTCGATGTCGGCCTTGTCGATCTCGTCGATCAGCAGCACCACCTGCCGGTCCGTCGAGAATGCGTTCCACAGCATGCCCTTGACGATGTAGTTGGCGATGTCGTGGACGCGCGGGTCGCCCAGCTGCGAATCGCGCAGTCGTGATACCGCGTCGTATTCGTACAGGCCCTGCTGCGCTTTCGTCGTGGACTTGATGTGCCATTCGAGCAGCGGCACGCCCAGCGCCTGCGCCACCTCGATCGCCAGCCGGGTCTTGCCGGTGCCGGGTTCCCCCTTGACCAGCAGTGGGCGCTCCAACGTGATGGACGCGTTGACGGCGAGCATCAGATCGTCGGTGGCGACGTAAGAGTCCGAGCCGGTGAAGCGCATGCTTGTATGTCCTTGCCGAGTCAAAGCGTTCGATTATAGCGAGCGCGTCACGATTCTTTACCGCGGGGAATCGGCTCGGTTAAAATCCGACGATTTTTCGTCCGACGTCGGGACGGAACGCGGCGGAAACGACGCGGGCAGCGGATTCCGTGGACTCAGCAGACCCAGCGGATTCGACCCCGGGCGCTTCCACTCCCGTTGCACACAACCACATCGAGCGAGGCGTCGTGAAGGGAAGGCTTACGAGGGGATTGATTGGAGCGGGCCTGATCGTTCTGGCTGCCGGCGTGCAGGCGCAGCAGGCGGCGGGCACGAAGGGCGATGCGGCGAGGGCCAAGGACAAGGTGTCGATGTGCATCGGCTGCCACGGTATTCCGGGCTATCGCAGCGTATTTCCGGAGGTCTACCACGTGCCGATGATCGCCGGCCAAAATCCGGGCTACATCGTCAACGCACTGAAGGCCTACAAGGCCGGTGAACGCAATCATCCGAGCATGCGTGGCGTGGCCATGGCGTTGAGCGAAGAAGACATGGCGGATCTGGCGGCCTACTACGGTGCGGCCAAGTAGCGCGCGGGACAACGCAGCCAACGGGATCTCTCAGGGAAAGAACGCATGATGAGTATCGGATTCGTAACCAGATTTGTAGCGGCGGCAGTGTGCACGTTCGGCTGTTCCGCGGTGTTGGCCGCCGACATCGCCGCCGGGGCCGCCAAGGCGAAGCAGGTGTGCGCCGCGTGCCACGGTGAAGACGGCAACGGTGTTCAGCAGTTTCCCGACTATCCGAAGCTGGGCGGGCAGCACGCCGACTACCTGCTGCGGTCGCTGCGCGACTATAAGAGCGGCGCGCGCAAGAACGCGGTCATGGCGCCGATGGCGCAGGCGTTGAGCACGAAAGAGATGCAGGACCTCGCTGCCTACTATTCCAGCCAGAAGGGCGCGCTGCATGTGAGGCGGTAACGCAGCAGACGTGGCCGGTCGTCGACCGGCTCTCGCTGTCGGCCGTGTCAGGTCGGCGAAGCGGCGCGTAACACGGGAAGCTTCGTGTTTCGCGCTGTTCGTGTTTTCGGCGCCCGCGCATAGAGCAGCTGGCGTGCGGAGTGCGAAAGTCCGAGTCGCGGTGGTTTCGGGGATTGATGGTACCTTCCCGCGGACCACCCCCTCCGCCGAATCTCGCCATGCAACGCTCTGCCTGGATCGTCATCGTCTGCGCCGCTTTCGTCGTCGCGTTTGCCCTGGGCATTCGCGCGGCGTTCGGTCTGTTTCTCAAGCCGATCAGCGCCGAACTGCAGCTGGGGCGCGAAGTGTTCAGCCTGGCGCTGGCGATCAGCACGCTCATCACCGGTATCGGCGGGCCGTTTGCAGGGGCGCTCGCGGATCGCTTTGGCGCGATGAAGGTCGTCATCGGCGGGGCGATGTTCTCGGCCGCCGGCCTGTTGATCGCCACCCAGGTCACCAGTGGCCTGGGCTTGCAGTTCACCTTCGGCCTGTTGCTTGGCATCGGCAGCACGGCGGTGAGTCTGGGCATCGCGATGGGTGCGGTCGCGCGCCTGGTGCCGCAGGACAAACGTCCGCTCGCTTTCGGCATCATCATGTCGGCCGGCTCGATCGGGCAGTTCGTGATGATTCCCGGTGCCCAGTTCCTGCTCGGGCTTTGGGACTGGCGGGCGGCCACCTCGATCCTGGCGTTGGGCGCGGCGCTGATCATTCCAATCGCCTTCGGTCTGCGTGCGCCCCGAACGAGCGCTGCAGCTCCACCCGCAGGGGCGAGCAGCATGCGGCAGGCACTCGCCGAGGCGAGTCGGCATTCGGGCTTCTGGCTGCTCACCTCATCATTTTTCGTGTGCGGCTTTCACGTGTCGTACGTGCAGACGCACCTGCCGGCATTCCTCACTGATCGCGGGCTGAGCGGCGCGGTGGCGGCCCAGTCGCTCGCGCTGATCGGGCTGTTCAACATTTTGGGTTCGTTCGGCGCCGGCTGGCTAGGTTCGCGCTACCGCAATCGCTATCTGCTCGCGATCGTGTACGCCGGGCGGGCACTCATCTTCCTGCCGCTGCTCATGTTGCCGATGACGCCTGCGCTGGCGATGCTGTTCTCCGCGGCGATGGGTTTGATGTACCTGTCTACGGTGGTGCCGACGAGCGCGATCGTGGCCCAAGTGTTCGGTCCGCGCTATTTCTCCACGCTCTATGGCATCGTGTTCGGCAGCCATCAGCTCGGCGGGTTTCTCGGCTCATGGCTGGGCGGGAAGGTGTTCGACGTCACCGGTTCGTACGACACGATGTGGTGGATCGCGATCGGGCTGGCGTTGTTTGCCGCGATGCTTGCTGCCCCGCTGAAGGACGCACCGCTGCACCGTGCCGCGCCGGCGCCGGCGTGATCGGCGCGATCCCGTCGATCGATCAGCGACTCACCCGAGTGCACGACACTCGGGCTTAGTTAAATAATGCCCGCCCTTCGTCGGGCAGACGTGGCCCGAGGATGGTAGCGGTGCGTACAGTTGGCGGCTCGCCCCGCCGCGCCGCCCGATTCATGTCTACCAAACCCGCCGAGTTCGACTCAAGCGCGATCGGCGCACCTGCGCAACCGGATCGGCTCGCGATCGTGGCGACGCTCTACGGCCTGGCGCCGGCGCAACCCTCGTGCGCCCGAGTCCTTGAACTGCGGTGCGGCGACGGCGCTCACCTTCAGGCGATGGCCGCCCGCTATCGCGGCGCACACTTCGTCGGGATCGAAACCGACCGGTTGCTGATCGAGCAGGCGCGGCGATCGAGCGAAGCGTTGCGACTGAGCAACGTCGAGTTCACGCATCTGGAGGTAGAGAAGTTGGGCAGTGCCCGCTTCGACGAACCTTTCGACTACATCATCTGCCACGACCTGTTTTCAGCGCTGCGTCCGTCGCAGCAGGCGGCGCTGCTGCGCCTTTGTCGCGAAAGCCTCGCGCCGGATGGTGTCGCGTACGTGGGCTACGACACTTATCCCGGCTGGAAGATGCGCGAAGTCGTCCGCGACGCGATGCGTTTCAACGTGCGGGGCGTCGACCATGCGGCACTCAAGCTGGCGCACGGTCGCGCCATGCTCCAGTGGCTCGACGAGAACGCGCACGCCAAGACCGCGTATGGCCGCATGCTTGTGAACGAGGCGTCGCGCATCGCGGGGTGGTCCGACGCTCGCTTGTTCGGCGAGAGTTTCGAGCGCGAATGCCATCCGTGTTATTTCAGCGAGTTCGTGGCGCGGGCGCGGCAGCAGCGGCTGGCCTTGCTTGGTGAGGCGAATTTCAGCGAGCAAGCCGTGCATCAGCGCGGCAAGAAACTCGCGGCGGCGCTTGGACATCTGGCAGGCGAGGACTGGGTGGGGGCCGAGCAGTGCCTGGATTTCCTGCGCAACCGGACGTCGCGTCAAACGCTGCTCGTGCATGCGCACGCGGCCGCTTCGATCGATCGTTCGCCGCGCTCGGGGTTGCTCACTCGGATGCATTCGAGTTGCGACTACGAGCAGGCACCGATGCAATCGCCGTACGAGCAGGAGCGTGAGTTTCGCAGCCCCACCGGGCGGACGATCCGGACCGAGAATCTGGTCATGCAGGCGATGTTGCAGGCCTGGGCCCAGGCGTTTCCGCATTCGCTCGGGTTCGATGAGTTGCTCGCGGCCACCCAGCATCGGCGATTCGGCCAGCAGCAGGCGCCGACTCGCGACGAGGTCGCCGAGACGATGCTGCGCTTTGCACGGGAAGGCGTGGTGCAACTCCACGTCGAGGCAGTGGTGGCTGGCAGGGCACGCGACCGTCGTCCGCGAGCATTCGAGCCCGCCCGCGTCGCTGCGGCCATCGATCAGTCGATCGTGTGGAATCTGCGCCTGGAGCCGGTGGGTATCACGCCCGGCGAATCAACCGTGCTCGCCATGCTCGATGGCACGCTCGATGCAGTCGAATTGCGCGAGCGGCTGGTCGCGATGGCCGAGCGCGGGGCGATCGATCTGCGACGCGATGAATCGGAGCCGTCGCACGAAGGCGGGGCAGAGGACGAATCGGCGGCGAATGACGCGGGCGTTGCGGGTGAACGAAGAGCCGCCGCGGCAGCGCTGGTGCGTCGCGCACTGCGTCGATTCGAGCATGCGGCACTGCTCAGCGCCGGCGACGGATCAGCCGATCTTGACGCTGCTCGCGCCAGCTCGCGAGATTCCGCGCCGACCCGTGGGAGCGCCTTCCCGGCGAGATAGAGGCATCGAGCCGCGCGCGGGTGAGGGCGCGCGCGCGTGACTTCGCAACCCGGTAGCGTCGTGAAATACTCCGGCATGCGCTTCAATCGAGGGGAGTAGCGATGGATCTGGGTATCAAGGGTCGCAAGGCGATCGTCTGTGCATCGTCGCGCGGACTGGGTAAGGCTTGTGCCCAAGCGCTCGCGCGCGAAGGCTGCTCGGTCGTGATCAACGGACTCGATGAGGCACGGCTCGCCGGCGCGGTCGAGGAGCTCCGATCGAAGACCGGCGCGAACATCGTTGGCTTGCGGGCGGACATCAACACCGATGCGGGGCGCGCAGCGCTGGTGGCGGCCTGTCCCGATGCCGACATCCTGGTGAACAACAACTCCGGGCCGCCGCCGGGCAAGCTCGCGGACTGGGATCGCGCAGCGTGGACCGCGGCGCTGGAAGCGAACATGCTCGCGCCGATCTTCATGATTCAGGCGCTGATCCCGGGAATGCGGGCGCGCAAATTCGGGCGCATCGTCAACATCACCTCGGCGATGGTGAAGTCGCCGCGGCCGCAGATGGGCCTGTCGACTGCGGCGCGCACCGGCCTCACGGCGCTGTGCAAGTCACTCTCGCTCGAGGTGGCGGTCGACAACGTCACCCTCAACAACCTGCTGCCCGAGCGCATCGATACCGACCGGCAGAAGTACATGGCCGAGCGCATGGTGAAGCTCGACGGGATCACCATCGAGCAGGCGCGCGCCAGGATCGCCGAGAGCATCGCCGCCAGGCGATTTGGCCTCCCGGATGAATTCGGCGATGCCTGCGCGTACTTGTGCAGCGCGCAAGCCGGATTCATTTCCGGCCAGAACCTGCAACTCGACGGCGGTTCGTACAAAGGCCTGATCTGACGGCATCGCCGTTCGGCGCGCAACGAGGCTGCGATGGCTGGAATTTCCCCGAAGTTGCACTACGTCAGCGAAGGCGAGGGCGCTGACGGCATCGTCTTCGTTCACGGCTTCACCTGCGCGCTGGACGATTGGGATGCACAGGCCGCGTACTTTCGCGATCGCTATCGGGTCGTGCGCTGTGACCTGCGTGGTCACGGGCGCTCTGCAGGGGCGATCGCCGAATGCGATCCGGTGGTGTACGGCGCTGACGTGGCGGCACTTGCGGACGCATGTGCGATGCGGCGCGTGGTGCTGGTCGGCCACAGCATGGGTTGCCGGGTGGTGTTGCAGGCGGCGCTCGATCTCCATGATCGAGTACGGGGCGTCGTGCTCGTAGACGGTAGCTATCGCGCTACCGCTGATCCGAAAGCGGCAATCCGTCAGGCCATCGAGCGTGCCGGCAGTTTCGAGGCGCACATCCGCCGACAGTTCGGCACGATGTTCCTGCGCGAGACGGAGCGATCACGCCGGATCATCGATCGCGCGCTCGCGATGCCGGCCGATGTCGCCGAATCGCTGTACGCGCGCATGACTGCCTGGGACGGCGAGAGA
>CADEDU010000113.1:0-11084 GCA_902826155.1 uncultured beta proteobacterium | reverse complement strand
GATGACCCGGCCTGCCCTCGGAGCCCCCTGGGCTAGAATCCGCGCTCTTCGCGACGTAGACGGTTCCATGAAGGTATTCGGGTTCGCTGGCTGGTCCGGAAGCGGCAAAACCACGCTGATCGAACAGTTGATTCCTCGATTGATCGCGCGTGGTCTCAAGGTGTCGCTGATCAAGCACGCGCACCACAATTTCGATGTCGATACGCCGGGCAAGGATTCGTATCGGCATCGGCAGGCCGGCTGCCACGAGATCATCGTCTCCTCGGAGAAGCGCTGGGCGCTGGTGCACGAGTTGCGCGGAGCGCCTGAGCTGACCCTTGAGCAGTTGATCGAGCGGATGGCGCCCGTGGACCTGCTGCTGGTCGAGGGCTTCAAGCGCTATCCGCAGCCGAAGCTGGAAGTGTTTCGGCGCGACAACGGCAAACCGCGGCTGTATCTGGACGATCCGCACATCGTCGGCGTGGCCACCGACGCGCGCTTCGACACCGATCTCCCGCAATTCGGGCTCAACGATTACGATGCAATCACCGAATTCATCCTGCGACACAACGAACTGACATGAACAAGGGGGGCACCCCCTTGTAGATCCCCGGAAAGTATGGAGCCTATGCATTTCGGGGATACGGTATGCAGAGGCTCTTTGGGGGACTATGAACAAGGGATTGCTGACGGTCGACGAAGCGCTGGCGTTGCTGCTGGCAGGCGCGCGGCGTATCGAACAGGTGGAAACGATCTCCGCGATGGACGCGACCGGGCGAGTCCTCGCCGCGCCGCAGTTCTCGACCATCGATGTTCCGGGGCATGACAACAGCGCCATGGACGGTTACGCCGTGCGCGCGGCAGATTGCATTTCGGGTAAGGCGCGGCTGCGCGTTTCGCAACGCATCCCCGCTGGAGCGGTAGGCAAGCCGCTCGAGCCGGGTACCGTTGCGCGCATCTTCACCGGTGCACCGATTCCGCCCGGCGCCGATGCGATCGTCATGCAGGAGCAGACCGAGGCCGATGGCGATCACGTCGTCGTCAAGCACAAGACTGCCGCAGGCGAGTGGGTGCGTCTGACCGGCGAGGATATCCGCGCGAGGAGCGAAATTCTTCAGGCCGGCATGCGCCTGCGCGCGCAGGACACGGGTCTGGCTGCATCGGTAGGTATCGGCACGCTGCCGGTGGTGCGCAAGCTGCGCGCGGCGATCTTCTTCACCGGCGATGAATTGGCCATGCCCGGGGAGCCGCTGCCGCCCGGGGGCATCTACAACTCCAGCCGCTACACGCTGACCAGCCTGTTGCGAGTGTTCGGTTGCGAGGTGACCGATCTGGGCATCATTCCCGATACGCTCGACAAGACACGCGAGTTCGTGCGCAAGGCGGCCGAGGGGCATGATCTGGTCGTGACCAGTGGCGGCATGTCGGTGGGCGAGGAAGATCACGTCAAACCCGCCGTCGAGGCCGAAGGGCGCCTCGACATGTGGCGCATCGCGATGAAGCCCGGCAAGCCGCTCGCATTCGGCCAGGTGCGCCGCGCCGATCGATCCGAAGCAGCGTTCATCGGGCTGCCTGGCAATCCGGTGTCGAGCCTCATCTGCATGGTGTTGTTCGTCAAGCCGTTCGTGCTGCGATCGATGGGCGTGTCGCAGCTTGCGCCGACCAGCTACAGCATGCGGGCCGATTTCGACTGGCCCAAGCCCGATGCGCGCCAGGAGTTTCTGCGCGTCAAGGTCAATGCGGCCGGCGGGCTCGATCTCTATCCCAACCAGAGTTCGTCGGTGCTGACCTCGACGGTGTGGGGCGATGGCATCGTCGACAATCCTCCGCGCAACGCGATCAAGCGCGGCGACGGCGTTCGGTATCTGCCGTTCGCGGAGTTGCTGCGCCAATGGTGAAGCTGCTGTTCTTCGCACGCCTGCGCGAGCTGCTGGGCACGAGCGCCGAGTCGATCGAATTGCCGGCGGGCTGCGTCACGCTGGCGCAACTGCGCGCGCATCTGATCGCCCGGGGCGATCGATGGGCCGAGGCACTTGCCGACAATCGTGCGCTGCGCATGGCGGTCAATCAGGACATGGCTACCGGCGACACGCCGATCAAGGCCGGCGACGAAATCGCCTTCTTTCCGCCGGTAACGGGTGGTTAGGCGTTCGACCATGCCGAGCGTGCGCATCCAGACCGAAGACTTCGACGCCGGCGCCGAGATCGCCCGGTTGCGTACCGATCGTCCCGAGATCGGTGCGGTGGCGAGTTTCATCGGCGTGTGCCGCGATCGCAATGACGGTTCGAGCGTGGCGACGATGACGCTCGAGCACTACCCAGGCATGACCGAGCGCTCGATCGGTGCGATCGTCGATGAGGCGCTGGCACGCTGGCAGATCGACGATGTCACCGTCATCCATCGCGTCGGCGAGCTGCGTCCGACCGATCAGATCGTCCTGGTGGTCGTGGCGGGCGGACATCGAGGCGATGCGTTCGCCGCGTGTGAGTTCATCATGGACTACCTGAAGACGCAGGCGCCGTTCTGGAAGAAAGAGCAGACACCCACCGGCGCGCGCTGGGTCGATGCGCGCTCGAGCGACGATGAAGCCGCCGCGCGCTGGCAGGTGCGCGCCGCCTCAAGTGATACGGGCGGACCGGATCGGTGAGCCTGCAGTGGTCCAACGCGCTCACCCTGAGCGCATTCGTGGCGGTCGGATTGGGTGCGGCGTTCGGGGCGTGGTCGCGCTGGATGTTGGGGCTGGCCTGGAACGCGACATTGCCGAGTCTGCCGCTGGGAACGTTGCTCGCCAATCTGATCGGTGGCTATCTGATCGGCGTGGCCCTCGAATCGCTGCGGCTTGCGCACGGACTCGCCCCCGAGTGGCGGCTGTTCATCGTCACCGGATTGCTCGGCGGGCTGACGACGTTCTCGACGTTCTCAGCCGAATCGGTCGAGCTTCTCGCGCAGGGACGCTACGGCTGGACGCTGCTGCATGCCGGCTCACATCTGGCGGGTTCGCTTGTTCTGACTGCGTTGGGGATCGCGACCGTTCGCGCTTTGACGTGATTCCGGTCTTGAGAGTTCGAATCGCCTGGGGTAATCGTCCCCTAGGATCGATCGAGCAAGGTGAGAAAACCGTCGCGATCGAACGTCCCCACGTCGCCGGTGTGCAGCCAGCCGTGTGTCAATGCGGCCGCCGTGGCCGGCGCGTCCCGCCAGTAGCCGCGCATCACGGGTTCGCCGCGTACCACGACTGCGCCTGCTTCCCCGTCGGGCAAGGTCCGGTCTTCGTCATCGACGACACGCACTTCGACCGCCGATTGCGCCACACCCACTGAACTCAGGCGCGCGTCGTAACGCGGGTGATCGCGGTCGGCGAGGTGCAACTTCGAAAGCGCCGTGATCGTCATCGCGCTTTCGCTCCGGCCATGGATCTGCGCAAAGCGTTGTCCCATGACCGTCAGCGCATCCTTGATATCGGCCAAGGGCATCGGTCCGCGGTAGACGACGGTCTTCAGCATGTCGAGGGCAGGGCTTGCGGAGCGCACGTACCCAATCAGACGCTTGACCTGCGTCGGCGTTGCGAACAGCGCCGTGCCGCGCCAGTGGTTGGCCAGACGAACGATCTCCGCAGGCTCGAATTCCCCCGATTCGGCGACGACCTGTGGAGCCGCGGCGGCGAAGTGCGGCAATGCGTAAAGGCCGGAGCCGTGCGCGGTCGACGCGGCGTGCACGATGCAATCGTGGCTGCCGATCGGATCGACATCGGCGATGTAGCACAGCGACATCGCCAGCAGATTGCGATGCGAGAGCATCACACCCTTGGGCTGGCCGGTGGTGGCGCTGGCATACGAGAGCCAGGCGATGTCGTCGGGCACGTTCCAGTGGATCGAGACTTCGCGCGGCTCGTCGAACATCGTCCGATAGCGCGCGGACCGCACATCGATCGTGCGCGATTCGCCCAGATGCGCCGCGCTTGCTTGGGCCAGCTCAGGGGTGACGAAGCAGTAGCGCGCGCCCGAATGGCTGAGGATGTAGGCGAGTTCGTTCGGATGCAGCTTCGCATCGATCGGCAACGCGGTAAGCCCACCCCACCAGATGCTCGCGAGCACTTCGAAATACTCGGGACAGTTGTTCATGAACAACGCGACGCGCTCTCCTGCATCGAGGCCGAGCGTGTACCGCAGATGCTGTGCCAGCCTTCCGGCCCGCACGGCGAGTTCGCCATAGGTGGCATATGGCGTCGTGCCATGTGCAATGGCGATGCGGTCGGAAAACGTGCGCGCCGCGCGCGCGATGAATTGAGCGATGTTCATCGCCGCAAGGTCCTGGGAAATGACTGCGCGCCGAGGATTGAGCGCAGGGGATTGAGCGTGGAGCGGAGCGTGCGCCGCCGATCGGCGGGATGTGTCGCACGCAGGCGATGATACGTCCGCCGCCGAGTGGAGACGGGCGGGCCCGGCTCCGGCGCTCAGGACGTTGTGGCTTCTTCGGCCAGGCGCAGCTCGATCGCGTTGTCGGCGTGGGTGGCAAGCTGGCGGTTGAGCTGGGTGAGTCGATCGAGCAGGACGCGGATCATGCCGCGCTGAAACGACTTCTGGCAGCCGTCGCTGGCTGCCCGCATCGCCGAGGCCTTGATCTCGACGCAGGTGATCGACGTGGCGGCGGTGATCGTCGTGGGCCGGCGCGTGGGCGTGTCGCCGAAATACAGGGTCTCGCCGAAGCACCCGCCGTTGGCGACGGTCGCGAGCTGCTTACTGTCGAGTGTGACGGCGACCTCGCCCTTGAGTAGCACGAACATGCTGTCGGCGGCATCACCCTCGCGAATCATCACGGTGTGGGCTTGAGCGTCGCGCCACACGCTGATGCGCAGGCACTCCCACAGCGCGACATCGTCGAAGTCGGCGAAGAACGGCTGGGCCCGAAGCTCGGCGTACTTCTCCGAGTCGGTCGGCGCTGCGCCGATGGCCCGTGTCACACCGAAGGCGCGCGAGAGCTCCTTGCCGAAGTCGATCCAGGTCGCGAAGCGATCGGCCGGGTCCTTGGCCATCGCCTTGAGGCAGATCTCGTCGAATACGCTCGGCAGTTCCGGGCGGAACGTCGAGGGCGGTGCGGGCTGAACGTTCAGAATCTCGTAGGTGAGCGAGAGCTGGTTCGACGCGTTGTAGGGCAGGCGGCCGGTGAGCAGCTTGTAGAGCACCACGCCGAGCGAGTAGATGTCGGTCTGGTGGTTGAGGTTTTCCATGCGGATCTGCTCGGGCGACATGTACGCCGGCGAGCCGATTCCGGCCAACTGCGTGGTCTCGTGCGCAAGCGCTTCCTGGAACGACGCACCGAAGTCGGTGATCTTGATATCGCCGTCGGTCGTGTACAGGATGTTGCCCGGCTTGATATCGCGGTGGATGACGCCACTTTGAAACGCGAAATCGAGCGCTCGCAGGCACTTGAACGTGATCTCGACGACCTTGGCGATCGGCAGCAGGGACTGGAAATCGCAGTGCTGTTCGAGCGTGCTGCCCGGAACGTACTCCATCACCACATAGCAGAACTGGTCCTCGTTGACCGCGTCGTAAGTCTGCACGATGTGAGGATGCGACAGCCGCCCTACCAGGGCGGCTTCGGCCAGGAAGCCCTTGCGCAGTACCTTTGCGTCCTGCTCGGAGAGCGTGCCCTCGCTGAAGAACACCTTGATCGCCACGTCGCGATGCTGGCTGGGATCGAAGGCGAGATAGACGCAACTGGTCGCGCCGCGGCCGATTTCTCGGCGGATCGGGTAGCGGCCGATACGCTCTTCGAGTTCGAATTTGAAAGGCATGGGGCAGGGAGGTCGGAGGCAGGCGAGTCTAGCGGACGCATCCGACCCCCCATGCGCACTATTTCAACATCTTGAAAACGGCCTTTCGGGCCGCAATCTACCCTGCGTACAAGTTGCCGCAAGCAGGTTGGCGATAGCCGGATAAAGGCATGAATCCCGTCCGAATTCGAGGGAATGATCGATGCGACTAGACAAGCTGACGACGAAGTTTCAGCAGGCGCTCGCCGATGCGCAGAGCATGGCGGTGGGGAACGACAACCCTTATGTCGAGCCGCTGCACGTGCTCAGTGCCTTGCTGGGGCAAGCCGACGGATCCGGCCGCGCCCTGCTCGAGCGTTCTGGCGTGAATTTCAACGCGCTGCGCGACTCGGTGCAGAAGGCCATCGGGCGGTTGCCGACGGTACAAGGTCACGGTGGCGAGACGCCGGTGTCGCGCGAGCTGAACAACCTGCTCAACCTCACCGATCGCGAAGCGCAGAAACGCGGTGACCAGTTCATCGCATCGGAGTTGTTTCTGATCGTGCTCGCAGACGATCGCGGCGAGGCCGGACGGCTCCTCAAAGAGGCGGGCGGGTCGCGCAAGGCGCTCGAGCAGGCCATCGAGGCGGTGCGTGGCGGTGCGGGTGTCGACAACGCCGAGGCCGAAGGGCAACGCGAGGCGCTGAAGAAGTACACCGTCGATCTCACCGATCGCGCTCGCGCGGGCAAGCTCGATCCGGTGATCGGCCGCGATGATGAGATTCGCCGCGTCGTGCAGATCCTGCAACGACGGACCAAGAACAATCCCGTGCTGATCGGTGAGCCCGGCGTAGGCAAGACGGCGATCGTCGAAGGGCTGGCTCAGCGCATCATCAACGGCGAAGTGCCTGATTCGCTGCGTAACAAGCGGGTGCTCTCGCTCGACATGGCGGCACTGCTGGCCGGCGCGAAATTCCGCGGAGAGTTCGAAGAGCGGCTCAAGGCCGTCCTCAAGGAGATTGCGCTGGACGAAGGCCGCACCATCGTGTTCATCGACGAATTGCACACCATGGTCGGTGCGGGCAAAGCCGAAGGCGCGATCGATGCGGGCAACATGCTCAAGCCGGCGCTTGCGCGCGGTGAACTGCACTGCGTGGGTGCGACCACGCTGGACGAATATCGCAAGTACATCGAGAAGGACGCAGCGCTCGAGCGTCGCTTCCAGAAGGTGCTGGTCGGGGAACCGACCGTCGAAGCCACGATCGCGATCCTGCGCGGCCTGCAGGAGAAATACGAAGTGCACCATGGCGTGGACATCACCGATCCGGCGATCGTTGCCGCGGCGGAGCTCTCGAATCGCTACATCACTGACCGGTTTCTGCCAGACAAGGCGATCGACCTGATCGACGAGGCCGCCTCGCGCATCAAGATGGAAATCGACTCCAAGCCCGAGTCGATGGACAAGCTCGACCGGCGCCTGATCCAACTCAAGATCGAACGCGAGGCGGTGAAGAAGGAAACCGACGAGGGGTCGCGCAAGCGGCTAGGCCTGATCGAAGACGAGATCAGGAAGCTAGAGCGCGAGTACGCCGATCTGGAAGAGATCTGGAAAGCGGAAAAGGCCAACGTGCAGGGGAGCCAGCACGTGAAGGAAGAGCTGGAGCGCGTTCGATTGGAGATGGAGAACGCCAAGCGCAAGGGTGATTGGCAGAAGGTCTCCGAACTGCAGTACGGCAGGGTCCCGCAACTCGAGGCGAGCCTGAAGAAAGCCGAAGGTAGCGGCGGCGAGCGGCCGCGTCCGAAGCTGTTGCGAACCGAAGTGGGCGCAGAGGAAATCGCCGAGGTGGTGTCACGCGCAACAGGCATTCCGGTCTCGAAGATGATGCAAGGCGAGCGCGACAAGCTGCTCGCCATGGAAGCGAAGCTGCATGAACGTGTCGTCGGACAGGACGAGGCGGTGCGGCTTGTCGCCGACGCAATCCGTCGGTCGCGCGCCGGGTTGTCCGATCCGAACCGGCCGTATGGTTCGTTCCTGTTTCTGGGGCCTACAGGCGTGGGCAAGACCGAACTGTGCAAGGCCCTGGCGGCGTTCCTGTTCGATTCCGAGGATCACCTGATCCGCATCGACATGTCGGAGTTCATGGAGAAGCACTCGGTGGCCAGGCTGATCGGTGCGCCGCCCGGATACGTCGGCTACGAAGAGGGT
Source organism: uncultured beta proteobacterium (assembly GCA_902826155.1). The sequence goes on along the minus strand of CADEDU010000113.1, from coordinate 3,143 downwards.
GGCTATCTCACCGAAGCGGTACGTCGCAAGCCGTATGCGGTGATCCTGCTCGACGAGGTCGAGAAGGCACACCCGGACGTGTTCAACGTGCTATTGCAGGTGCTCGATGATGGCCGGCTCACCGATGGGCAGGGGCGGACGGTCGACTTCCGCAATACCGTAGTGGTGATGACTTCCAATCTGGGCTCGCAGATGATCCAGAGCATGGCGGGTAGCGATCCGGGATTGATCAAGACGGCCGTGCTGGCCGAAGTGAAGACGCAGTTCCGGCCCGAGTTCGTCAATCGGATCGACGAGCTGGTGGTGTTCCATGCCCTCGACGAGAAGCACATCCAGAACATCGCGCGGATTCAACTGCGCTACCTGGAAGCGCGCCTTGCCAAGCTGGAAATCGCGCTGGACGTGAGCGAGGTGGCGCTCGCGGAGATTGCGAAGGCGGGGTTCGACCCGGTGTACGGCGCACGGCCGCTCAAGCGGGCGATCCAGGCGCAGATCGAGAATCCGCTCGCCAAGCAGATTCTCGAAGGCAAGTTCGCGGCGAAGGACAAGGTCGTCGTGAACGCGAACCGCGGCCAGTTCAGCTTCGCGAAAGCGTAGCGGAGGCAGGAGGGCTCAGCGGCATCAAAGCAATGGCTCTATGAGCCCGATCCGCACGCCGCGCGAGTCGGCGGCGTGTAGCAAATGACAACGCCCGCGAAAGCGGGCGTTTGTCTGTCTGCCGATCCTCAAGACCTGATCAAGGGATTCTCAGGCTTGAATCGTCCAGGCTCGCCGTCACCGAACGGGCGATGCGGATCAACTCTTCCCACATCGACTCGGTGTCTTTGCGGAACACCGAACTCGTGTCGGGATTCATCACGTGCCACAGCCCGCGATTGAGTTCGGTGCGCAGTTCGCCGGGACGCCATTCCACGTATCCGACGTAGTAGCGCGCCTCGTTGGGCATGCGCTCGATGATGCGATCCACCACGTCGACGCGCATCGAGAAAAACAGATCCTTCATCAATTTGATCGAGCCCGAGCCGGGGCTGTCGGCGGAACGCACCACCGCGAACAACGCGCTGCGCGACATCGGGCCGCCGAAGTACACCGGATCGACGACCTTCTTCGAGGGTTCATGATCGGGAAACAGGCTGGACAGTGTCCGCCGCGTGGGGCGGTTGATGATGAAGCCGATGTGTCGATCGTTGTCGGCCGGAACAGCGAGCAGAACGGTCTGGCGATAACCCGGGTCGACCAGCCGCGGCGTGGCGACCAACAGGAATGCCGCATCGTCGTCGGAGCGGCTGGCTTGCGCCTGCGCAAGCCCAAGCGGAACCAGCGCGCCAATCAGGATGCTCGAGACCCACTTCTTCAGCATGCTTCAGCTCCTTCAAGGATATCGGCGGCCCGAACACCTCTGTGCTTCACTCTACGCTACAGCGGTACCCTGTCGCTCGTGGCTGGCTTGTCCCGATATTACGCGCGCCCAGCAGGGCCGTGTAGCCCGTTCGATCGATTGTAGATCGGCGCTCGGAGCCTCCGAACTGCCCGAACGGTTAATTTCGCCCGCAATTTCTGCGAAAGTTCCGGCCCGCATGTCCGTTGTAGCGACCGTTCGTCACGAAAGCGTCGCGCGCTGCGCGCGATTTCGGAACATCGAGCTGCGTGCGCCACTTCAGCGCGTGCGAGCGAGTTCCCGGCAACGAAAGCAGCGTGTCAGATGGTCGTTCACCATGCCGACCGCCTGCATGTAGGCGTACATGATCGTCGTGCCGACGAAGCGACAGCCGCGCGCTTTGAGATCTTTGCTGAGCGCATCGGAGACCGACGTCTGCGCGGGCACTTCTCGCTGCTCGCGCCAGCGATTCTGGAGAGGGCGCCCGTCGACGAAGCGCCATAGGTACGCGTCGAAGCTGCCGAACTGCTCCTGGATCGCGAGAAACGCTTTGGCGTTGTCGATCGTCGCGGCCACCTTCAGGCGATTGCGGATGATGCCGGGGTTGGCGAGCAGCCTCGCCTGCTCGCGCGCACCAAAACGGGCGATGCGCGTCGGGTCGAACCCGGCCATTGCACGACGGTAGTTCTCGCGCTTGGCCAGCACTGTCGACCAGGACAGTCCGGCCTGCGCGCCTTCGAGGATGAGGAATTCGAACAACACGCGATCCTCGTGCACCGGCACGCCCCACTCGGTGTCGTGATACATGACATCGAGCGGGCTTGCGTTGGCGACCCACGCGCAGCGCGTCGGCTCGCGGGTCGCTCGGGGACTGGCCATCGCGCGCGTTACTGAAATGCCTGAATGCCGGTCTGCGCGCGACCGAGGATGAGGGCGTGGATGTCGTGCGTGCCCTCGTAGGTGTTGACCACCTCGAGATTCACCAGATGACGGATCACGCCGAACTCATCGGAGATGCCGTTGCCGCCGAGCATGTCGCGCGCCATGCGGGCGATGTCGAGAGCCTTGCCGCATGAATTGCGCTTGAGGATGGACGTGATCTCGACGGCCGCGGTGCCTTCGTCTTTCATCCGACCCAGGCGCAGGCAACCCTGCAGGCCCAGACAGATCTCGGTCTGCATGTCGGCGAGCTTCTTCTGGATGAGCTGATTCGCGGCGAGCGGACGGCCGAACTGCTGGCGATCGAGCACGTACTGGCGCGCGGTGTGCCAGCACGACTCGGCTGCACCGAGTGCGCCCCAGGCGATGCCGTACCGGGCAGAGTTGAGACACGTGAACGGCCCTTTCAGTCCTTCGACGTTGGGCAGCAGGTTCTCCTCGGGCACGAACACGTTGTCCATCACGATTTCGCCGGTGATCGACGTGCGCAGCCCGACCTTGCCGTGAATCGCCGGCGCACTGAGCCCTTTGGCGCCTTTTTCCAGAACGAATCCGCGAATGCGACCATCGTCGGTCTTGGCCCACACGACGAACACGTCGGCAATCGGCGAGTTGCTGATCCACATCTTCGAGCCGGTCAAGCTGTAGCCGCCAGCCACTTGCTTGGCGCGCGTGGCCATGCTTCCGGGATCCGATCCGTGGTTCGGTTCGGTCAGGCCGAAGCAGCCGATCCACTCACCGGTGGCGAGCTTGGGCAGGTACTTGCGGCGTTGCGCCTCGGTGCCGAACTCGAAGATCGGCACCATCACCAGCGACGACTGCACGC
>CADEDU010000112.1:10679-17973 GCA_902826155.1 uncultured beta proteobacterium | reverse complement strand
GTTCGAACCACCCTTGACGGCTTCGAGTTCTTCGGTGCTGAGTTCTTTGGCAACTGCGAGGTCTTTGATTTCCATGGTTGTTCTCCAGTATGTGGTGAGGAAGTGCTTGGTTTGAAAGGCTTGCTTCGGAAGACGCGGCCCGGGTTTTTCCGGGCACCGCGTCAATGTGTTGCGGGTTACGCCAATTTGGTTTGATTAATCAGCGTACCGGCCGACGCCAGGACGGAAGCGATGTCCACGGTCGTGTCTTGCTGGGTCACGGACTGGGGCGCGACTTGCATGTTGCCGCTGGCGAAGTTGAAGCCGCCGTTGCCGGCCAGTTGCTGCGCACCGATGACCATCGCGACGTTCGAGCCACCGCGCACTTCGGCGAGGTCTTCGCTGGCCAGTTCTTTCGAAACTTCGAGGTCTTTGATCTGCATGGGAGTCTCCTGATGTGTTGAGGGTGGGGGCGAGCTTTGCGTGCTCGCTCACCCTTATTGCAGGAGCTGTGCCAGTGCGAATATGCGATCGGCCTAGTGTCGTAACGCTTTGAAAGAACAAAGAAAATAGACATTGATGCGGACGCTCGCCGGGGCCACGCGCGAGCGGATCGAAGAGGGTGTTGGATGCGATCGAACATCGCATTGTTGGAATGTTGGGTCGCACCCAACACTGGGGGAGAAATCGCGGCCCAAGCCACTCGCTCGGGTTGCGGCTAGCATCGACCCGGTCGATCAACCGTAGCGCCTGCCGCAGCTTCTCTCGCTCAGCGCCCCTCGCTCAGTGCCCATTGAACTAAGTCAACTGTCGGCGCTGGCGCTCGCCTGGTTCGTTTTCGCCCTGCTCGCCTCGGGGTTCGCCCACGGGCTGATCGGCTTCGGGTTTCCGCTGATCGCCACGCCGCTGGTCGTGCTGATCCTCGATTTCAAGACGGCGGTTGCCGCGCTGATCCTGCCGACGCTGGTCGTGTCGACGATCAATACATTCAGGGGTGGCAACGCGCTCGCCAACCTCGGACGCTTCTGGTTCATGCCGCTCGCGCCGATCGTCGGCTCGTACGCCGGGACGCGGCTGTTGCTCGTCTCGCCTTCGGAGCCGTTCATGTTGTTGCTGGCGGCGCTGTTGCTGTTCTTCCTGTTTCGCGATCGGTTCGGCCGCGTCGAGATTCCCTGGGTCAAGCGCCGCCCGGTCGTCGCTGGTGTGATCGCCGGGCTCGCGGCGGGCATCTTCGAGTCCACGGCCAACGTGGCGATGGCGCCTTTCCTGATCTACTTTCTCGCGCTCGGCGTCGCACCGACCACGATGGTGCAGACGATGAATCTGTGCTTCGTCGCCGGCAAGTCGATACAGCTCATCGGCTGGCTCGAGGCCGGCGTTCATCCGGCGTCGTTCTGGCTCACCACGCTCGGGCTCGGCGTCATCGGCATGGCCGCGCTGTTCCTGGGCGAACGCATCCGGCGTGGCGTGGATACGAGCACCTACATGCGTTGGCTGCGCCTGTTCCTATGGGCGATGACGGCGCTGTTGGTCCTGCAGGTGGCATGGCGCGCGCTCGGCGCGCTTTGAGCAGCGCGGCACCGAACGAAGCTCGGTGCTCCGGACACCGAACTCAGCAGGTTCAACGCCAATCGGCGCGTGCCGATCCTTGTTGCTTGATTGAACCCAGTGCGACGTGCTCGAGCGATCGGGGCAGGATGATCTGCGGGGTCTGCGGGCCGGTGGCGCGATCGTGCAGGCGTTCGACGATCGGGAGCGCGGCGTCGAACAGTTCGCGCACGCTGATCCGACCGTCGCCGTTGGTATCGCTCTGCGGCCCCAGCCCCTGCAGTAGCGCGTAGGTGAACAAACCGTGCTGGGCCGGCTCGTATTCCTGCGATTCCTCGTCGGCCTTGGCGGCAACGATCAGCGAGAAGCGCGACGAGGCCGAGCGTTTCATCAGCGAATACGCCTCGAACCGGCCCTCGATGCCACGCGCCTGACAGGTGTCGACGATGAGGACGCGCCGCCCGGCAGCATTGCGCAGCGCCTCGAAGAACACGGTCCAGGGCACCAGCGAGTCGTATCGATCACGGGCCGGCTCGCGCGAGATCGCTTCCATGTCGGCAAGCGTCGCATCGCGCGGCACGAAGTAGTAATTGCCGGCTTTGTCGCTGATGCCGTGTGAGGCCAGGAACACGACCACGGTGTCCTCGGCGCGCGCGAACCGCAGGAACCGCACGGCCTGCATGATCGAGGCCCGATCGGCGCGTCGCTCGCGCGAATCGCTCAACACCTGCACGTGCGTGCGCCGGAACGCGCCCGGCGCGTGGCGGGTCAGCGTGGCCGCGAACTCCTCGGCGTCGCGCGAGGCGTATTCGAGCTGGGTCTGTGCCGACAGATTCGGAAACTGGTTGTTGCCGATCGCCAGCACGAACAGATCGCCGCTTGGCGCTGCGCTCGCTGCTTTTGCCGACGGCGCCTGCACGAACCCTTCGGCCACGCCCATCGACATGCCGGTGAATGATTCAACGCGGATCTCGTTGTCGACGCCGAACAGCGGGATCTCGATCTCGCGCACGAACTTGTTGGCCTCGTCTGCGGCCAGTTCGCGCTCGGCCGATGGCGTGACCGGAATGTCGTTCACGAACACCGTGAGATCGCGCATCGGCAGCGCGGTGCGTTCGGCCGAGACGCGGATGCGCGCGTGATGCGGGCGGGTGGGCGTTGTGGAGGAGGGCGATGTGGAGGAGGGCGACACCGCGATCTTCAAGCGCGGCGGTGCGATCTCCAGCAGCCGCGAGATATCGAAGCCACCCGCCGCTGTGCCCGCTCCGCCGCGCGTATTCGCGCGAGTCGCTCCGGCGAGTGCTGCCATCACAAGGTCGGGCCGGTACAGCACGCGCTCGAACTGCACTGCGCGGTAGTAGTCGGGCGCCGTTTCCTTGCCACGATTGACGTGCCAGCCCACGTACTGGTCACCGAGCGGTGAGGACATGTAGTAACCGCTCGGCACCCAGGCGATCCAATCCTCACCGTTCGCGTGCGGAAAGTACGCGAGCTGCTCGGCGCCGTCGCTCATCCGATACCAGCGGATCGTGCCGTCGGACAGCGCGGCCACCGCGAGCTTGCCGTTGCCTGCAATGTTTACCGCCCACGCGATCGCCGGGAGCTTCACGCGCCAGCGCTCTCGCGCCTCGCGATCGAGCAGCCGGATCGCCCACTCAGTGCCCAGCAACAGTGCCGAGTCGTCGTGCGCCAGCGCGTAGCTGCGGACGATTTCGTAGTCGTCGAGCTGGGGACGGTGTCCGTTCACCCGCGGGCTGAACGAATTGCGCCAGTCTTCGACGCGCCAGCCCGGCGCCTCGCGCCTGGCGGACAGTACCGGCGCAGCATGGGTTCCGATGCCTTCGTGGCGATCGGTGTTGAACTGGCGCATCGGTGCGCCCGGCCGCAGCTGATAACCGACCGTGCGGCCGTCGGCGGACAGATGCAACGTCGACTCGCCTTGGTTGTAGTCGGCGACCTCCGGCCCGCGATCCAGCGTGAGCCGGCCATCGGCTTGCATCACACCCAGGCGCGGATCGTCCGACGAGAACGCGATGCGCCCCGCAGGGAGGGCCTGCAACTCGCTCACACGGTGGGTGGGAAGGGCGACCTGGGTCGGCGCCTCATTCGATCGTGCCGGCCACTTCCACAAATAGTTCGTGCCTGTCGATATGCGCTCGCCCGCACTGTAGATGTACGCACCATCGTGCGACCAGGCGATGCTCGAGAAGCTCGCTTGCTCCGAGCCGGCAGTGGCGCGGCGCTGCGCGACGACAGCGAGATCGTGTGTCGCGAAGGTCACCACCACTGGCGCATCGATCATGCCGACTGCCAGCTGCGTACCGTCGGCCGAGAAGCGAATGCTCGCCGGCTTGGCGGCGCCGGGAACGCGCACCCGTGCGAACAGCCGGTGATCGGCGCCGTACACGCGGAGCATCCCATCGAATGACGCCGCTGCGAGGCGCCCGGTCTTGTCGAACGCAAGCTCCATCAGCTTGTCGTTGTACTGCGTGTCGCGACCGATCTCGGCGAAGGAATCGGTGCGCAGCAGTCGCAGTCCGCCGCGCCCCTGCAACCCGACCGCCAGCGTGCGGCCATCGGGCGACCACGCCAGCGCGCCGATCGCATCGGGAAAGCCGTCGATGCGACGGATGAGTTCGCCGTCGTCGCTGCGGAACACGTAGACGCACGATGCCTGGTCCCAGTCCCAGCAGGTCCAGCCGCCGACTGCGATGTGGTTGCCATCGGGGGAGACCGCAAGCGCGAAGAGCTGACCCTCGTGCTCCTTGTCGATCGGCACCCGCAGCGTGCGTTCCAGACGACCGTTGGCAAGCGACCAGATGCGGACGGTCTTGTCATCAGACGCGCTGATCAGCCGTTCGCGACTGGCGTCGTACGCGATGCGCCGCACCAGGGCGGTGTGCATCGCGGTATCGACGCGAATCGCCGGCGTGGTTGGGGGCGCCGCCTGCGACGTTGCGGCTTGCGCGAGCGTCACACTCAGGGCGCCCAACAAAACCACCGTCAGGTGGCACGCTCGCGACGCAGCGCCCGCGCCTACCGCGAATCTCCTGAGCAAGCGCATGGCGTCCCCCACGGAGCCGGCGCTATCCGATCGGCTCGGACGGCTTCGGCGCCATCTGGCCCAGATCGGGCATCTTCTTGCTGACGAGATCGCCGACGCCGTTGGTACCGAGCGTCTGCAACATCGGTCGCGCTTCGAGTTCCGTCAGTCGCGTGGTCAGACCGGCTTTGATTCGCAGGCCCTGCATCGCAACGACCACACCCGCGACGATCGCCGCAGCCGCCGATGTGCCTTCGTAGCCGGACGGATCATCACGCACGACGACGTCCGGTCCGACGATGGTGGCGGTATAGGTATGCACCGAATCACCCCACGCCCAGCAGTCGATGATGTTGCCGAAGTTGGAGGATTCGTGGCGGTCACCGAACGGCGTGTAGATCGATTCGCCCGACTTGCCCGCAGCCACGAGGATCGCACCGGAGCGCAGAGTCGGATCGGCCCCGTCGAGTGCGCGCGACACGATCACCGTGCCTTCGGCGGTGGTCACGTGCATCGCGCCGGCGACGCCGCCAAGATCCGACCAGCCGTTGCCCGCGGGCTCGATGACGATCAAATTGTTCAGCGTCGCGGTACGAATGGCGTCATATACGTCCGGTTCGACCTCGACGGGCAAGGACAAATCGGTCTCCTGCTCGATCAGAATGACGTGTCCGTTCGCCGTGGTGAGCCGCGCCGGCGTTGCGCTCGCCTCGGCCTGAATGAAATCGACGCAGCCGAGGATGGACGAGGCAAGAAAAGCCGTCGGCGTGTCGGTCGGACTTGCCGCCGACAGATACGGACAGCGGAAGAACTTCGCGCCTGGGGCGACGCCACCAGCAATACCCACCGTCGCGTCCGCGTGTGCCGCGCTCACGCCGTAAGTCGCAATGCCGTGTGCGATATCGCCGATATCACCGGTTTCCATCCGCGGTGTGGGCAGCGAGATGTAACCGCCGGGAGTCGAAGCCGGCCACGCCTTTTCGATGTCGATCAGTGCGACGTCGGCAACGTCCGCCGGTGCGACGGCGCGCGTACTGTCAGCCTTGATGGCGTGCACGCCCTGCGGCGGCGGCTGCAAATAGCCTGCGCTGGCCGCACGCTTGGCTGGCGCGACGAACCGCGCGAACTTGACGCCGGTCAGACCCTTGGACGCACAGTAGAGATCTTCGGGTTTCGCCGAAGTCCGGCCGGGCACCACGTAGAAGTAGTTGCGAAAGCGCGGGTTGTAGTCGCGCATGTTGTAGCGCTGCGCCACTTCTCTCGCGCGCCCGACGATGCGATTCAATCGCGCCGGATCGAGCGTGATGGTCCGTCTCAGCGACACGGGTCCGAACGCTGCTTCGAGCTGCTGCCAGTCGGAAAGCGTGCGCAGCTTCGCCAGCACCTCGGCTTCGGTCGCCGTTTCAAGATCGATGCCCGGGATGTTGTCGAGGAACACGAGAACCTGAGGGGCGACCGGTCGGGTGGTGCGCGGCACCGGCGGCGGGAATCGCGGTTCCGACCCCCACGGCGGCGAAGTCGGCTCGCATCGCACGCCGAAAATCGACGCCAGACAGCACAGCAGCCAGCGGATGAACGCTTTGATCATTGGCACCCCCTCATGAGTGGCTGGCCGAATACCGAGCGCGTGAGGTACGCGTTGCCAGCCACCACGAGGTGCGTGCAATTGCGCAGTTCGACCACGTGCTCCTTGCTGTGGAACACGTCGCTTGCTGCGCTGGTTGTCCGTCCTCGTCCGGTGTCGGCGCTTTGCGCCACACCGCGGCCCCCACTGTAGTTCGGATCGACTTCGCCATCGGATTGTTCGTCGTCGGCGGAGCGGTTCGACTCCTCGGTTGCCTCGACGCCGGCACGCTGAGCCTGCTTGAGCGTCGTGGCAGAAATCGAATCACCTGCCTGCGCTACTGTAGCACCCGCTCCGGTCGCGACCTCGGATTGCGATGACCCGGGTGGCGCAATCACTGCCGGCTCGGCGCCCGCCGTGGTGGTGGGCTCGGTTCCCGGGTTGGAGGCAGGATCGGCCGCGGCGATCACCGGTGGCACGACAACGTTGCCCGGATCAGCCGGTCCGCTGCCCGGGCGCACTTCGGCGATCGGCGCAACAGCCGCATTGTTCGCCAGCACCGAGATCGGGCTCGGCGAGGTGATCGTCGGATTGTTGAGATCGCGCTCCTTGAGCGCACTGAGGTCGACGAAGCGACCGTCGGCGCGATTCGGATTGCGATCCGGGCCGGCGTAGCCGATCCGACTGTTGGTGCCCGTCCAGTAGTACGTGTCGCGCGTCAGATCACCGAGCCGCTCGACGCCGTTCACCGTCGATACGCCGAGCCGATCGGATTGCATGCGCAGGCTGCGACCGCCGACCCCATCCCGCGCTGCCACCAGGCCGGCGCGCGTGTTCGCCGCCGTCACCGGGCCTTCGACCAGGCGGATGTTGCGGGTCGCGTGGATGTCGATCGAGCCGCCGTCAGCGACTGCGATGTCGCGCAGATGGTTCACGTTGCCCACTTGCAGCACCTCGCCATCGTTCGCGGGTGTTCCCAACGCACGCACGGTGATTGACGCGGGCTTGTAGGCACCGCCGAGGTCGTAGCCGATCCGCTCCTTGAGCTCGACATTGCCATTGCGGGAGGTGACGCTCACATTGCCGCTCGTGGTCAGGTAGTAGGCGACTGCATTCTTGTTCGCATCGATGATGATGTCCGCAGAGCCGGCGAACAGCAC
>CADEDU010000112.1:3563-10579 GCA_902826155.1 uncultured beta proteobacterium | reverse complement strand
GCGGTGATCATGATCCTGCCGCCATCGCCAGCCGAGCCCCCTCCGCGCGCGATCAAGTCTCCTGCGAGGCCGACGGTGTTTCCCGACAGCGCGATGACGCCGCCGTTGCCCTGCGATTGTGCGCTGGCGTTAAGCTGGGCGTCTTGCTCGACGGTCACCGCGGCACCTGCGCGGGCCGCATCGCCCTGAACCACGATCGAACCGCCGCCGCTGTGCCCGCTCGCATTGAGCCGTCCGGAATTGGCGACACGAACGTCGCTGCCCACGACATTGATCGCACCACCGACCTGTCCGGCCTCGGTACCCAGCGCCAGCAACTCGCCCGAGATGTTGATGCGGCCGTTGCCTGCGCCCAGCACGATCGATCCCTGCGCGTTGACGCCGACACTGTTGGCACGCACGACGCCGCCCAGGTTGATGACTTCGTTCACCAGACCGGCCGCATCGTTGGCGGCCAGGATCACGATCTTGCCGCCGTCGGCCGCGGTAGAGCCGCTGTGCTCGATCCGCGCTGCCACCGGATTGCCCTCGACGTCCTTGAGCGCCTGCAGATCGGCTTCGCGTATCGCCAGGTTCACCAGCCCGTCGCCGTTCAGATCGATGGTGAAGCTCGACCCTGAGCCGATCGCGACGCGGCCGAGACGCGCGTAGAGCAGGCCGTCGTTGCGCACGTGCGGAGCGACCAGTGCGATCAGACCACCTTGCGCTGCGCTGATCGTGCCGCGATTGACGATGCTGCCGCCGGGCTTGTCCGGCGCGGTGAACTCGAGTCGCCCGGCCATGAAATTGTCGTTCGACAGGTTCGATGTGCTCGCGATCAACGAGCCGACGTCGACGCGCGCGCCCTGGCCGAACAGCACGCCGTTCGGATTGAGCAATATCACCGTACCGTTCGCGCCGATCGTGCCGAGGATGCGCGAGGCCTGATCGCCGGTGACGCGGTTGAGCGTCGCGGCCTGTGCCGAGGGCTGACGGAAGTACACGGATTCGCCCGCATCGACGCTGAAACCGCGCCAGTCGATGACGGCGCGGTTGGTCGATTGGACGATGTCGGTTTGCCGGCCGTTGCTGCGGATCTCGGCGCTACCGGCGACGACGTTGCCGCCGGTTGGGCCGGCCCATACGAGGGTCGTGCAGATCGGCGAAGACAGCGCCAGGCACGGCATCAACAGTGCTCGTACTTTGGCGGCGCGTCGTCGGGCTCCTCGCGAAATGCGTGATCGCGTTTTGTTCATTGTGTATGGTCGTGTGTTGTCGCTAGTTCGTTGCGCCAGTCGGGTGCATTGCCACTTCGTAGTCGGCGCGAAACTCCACGCGCCGGTTTTCCGGGGCGTGGGCGTTGGCCGGGTTGATCGGATCGGCCTGGCCGCGACCGACCGCGACCAGCATCGAACCCGGTATCCCGTGGCGGGCTACGAGGTAGGCGCGCACGGCGAGCGCGCGGCGCAGCGACAGATCGGTGTTGTAGACCGGCACGCCGTAGGCGTCGGTGTGTCCTTCGATAACCACGACGATGTTGGTCGGCAACCGCTTGATGCCGTCGGCCACCGCATCGAGTTGCGCGGTCGTGCCGGTCATGTGGGACGAATCGAAGCCGAACTGGATCGGCAGCGCGAAACGGCCGTTGCCGCGAATGCGACTGGCCACCGCGGCCGGCGAGGCTGCCGCGATCTCGCGGTTCGGGCGGAAGCGTGCAGGCAACGGCGCGACTTCAGCGCTTTGCCGCACGGGCTGCGGCGTGGCCGCGGCGGCGTCGATCAGCTTGACCGCGCGGGTGCGAGTGCGACGCGCCGGTGTTTCAGCCGCGCGCGCTTCGGTGGGGGTCGTTGCATCGCCTGGCGTGCCCAGAAGCAGACGCGCGACCTGATCGGGATCGGGGATCTCATCGGCCGCGTAGTACACGTAGGGTTCGGCTGAAACCCGCATGGCAAGCGCCGCACACAGGCAGCCCAGGACTGCGATCGCGCGATTCATCTGTTCTCCAGGAAAAGGATTGACCTGTTGCTGAATCGCAGCGCGATCCGCACAGGTTCATTACAAAAGTAGCGATCTGTGCGTGGCGCGCCCATACGCCATTCGATCGCATCGGGGTCGAACGAATTGCCTAGTGCCGCGCGAGTACGGCGATGGACTACGGCAAACGACTAGCGCCCAGCGGATTGCGCAGGAGGGTCACGCTCGGGCGTGAGGATCTGCAGGCAGCGCGAGCGCGGGCCTGCGGATCAGGGGCGTACCGAAGTGATCAGCGACGCGAACTGGCAGCCAGCGGTTCGAGCGGCGCGCGGTACTGCGCGGGATTGATCGAGATCGCCGGGCAGGCACCGTCGGGCGTGCGGCGAAAGCAGAAGTCGCCCAGCAGACTCGAGGTTTCCCACGGCACCTGCTTCTTGTCGGTGTCGCGCACCACGCCGTCGCGCACACGCTTGAACACCTGCTCGACCGGCAAGCCAGGCTCCTTGATGTTGGCAAGCAGGTGGCGGGTGTAGGCGCTGTGCGACCCAGGGCCATCGAGCGCGACGCTGCCGGGGCTGGTCGAGTACGCGATGATCGTGCCCTGCGGCGGGCGCGTGCTCTCGGCGAACCCGATCGGCAGACTGCGCTGCGCGTTCGGGTTGCGCGTGCGCGCGAGCAGCGGAAACGACGCGTCGCGGCATGCATCGAGAATCAGGATGTTCACCCCGCCGTCGAGCTTGCCGAGCTTCTCGACCAGATCGGAAACGTTGGCGGTCTTGAGCGGCAGATCCTCATCGCTGCGCAACGTGGCGTCCACCGGGATCAGGAAATTCTTGCCGCGCAATTGCGCGCCGTGGCCGGCGAAGTACACGAGTCGCACCTGCGCGTCTCTACCGCGATCGAGGAATTCGCGCATCGCGTCGACCATGCCCGTGAGGTTGGCGTTCTCGCGCTGGATCACCTCGAAGCCCAGTTCCTTGAGCGAGCCCGACAGTGCGCGTGCGTCGTTGACGGGGTTCCGCAGAGGCAAATGCGGATAAGCGCCATTGCCCATCACAAGGGCGATTCGCCTGGCGGCATGTGCTTGCTGGCTGCTCAGCAGCATTGCTGCCGCCACGCACAATGCCCCGATCAGCGCCGGGGCGCGCGATATCGAAGGGAAGTGGCTTGGGCGCATGGGCTGTGCTCGCTTGAGTGTCCGGCGGTGTGTCCGAGATCGCAGAGGAGAGGCAGCACGATAAATGCCGCATCGCTCGCCTGGCCGCAATCCGTCAATCGATCTATGGACGCTGGTGGAAATTCGGTGATGGCGCGACCGAACCTATCGCGGTTTGACCTCGTCCTTGTTCGACGGTTTCCACTCGAACGGCCGCAGGCTCGTCACCAGATCGCTCTGCTTCAGTGCATCGCGCAGTTCGTCGAGCGTGGCGCTGCGCGGTACCACTACGTAGTCGCCGAGTTGATCGGGGCCGTCGACGATGCGCGCGCCTGCTTGACTCAACAACGCGCGCAGCTCCTGCTCGGTCGCGGATTGACGGAAGCGCACTTCGAGTGCGGGAACGATGCTGGCTGGCGCGCCGCGCGTGGTGCTGTGCTCCTGTTGCGCCAGCTCATCGTTCGACACGAGATATCCGATCACCGCCGCCTGTCCGACGATCAGTGCGGCGGCGAGCGCGTAGGCGGGGCGGGTGAACAGCTCACCGAGCCATTGCGTGGCGCGCTCGATAATGCCGGGAGATACGGGCAGCGCTCGCTCGCGCGTCGAAGTGGGGGCCACTTCTGCGGTGGAGCGTTTCGCGGCGCGGTCGGCTTCCAGGCGCTGCGCCAGGCCGGCCCAGCCCACCGATTCGGGCAAATTCGAATAGTGGGCATCGACCGTCGCGCCCAGCCCCTCGTGCCAGCCGAGCGCGACTTCCGCATCGGGGTTCTCGGCGAGGTAGCGCTCCATCCAGGCGCGGTCGTCGGCGGCGATTTCGCCGGTGACATACCACGGCACGAGCTCGTCGAATCTGCGGCGGACCGATGCTGGCGTATCACTCATTGGCGACCTCTCGCACTTGAATTCGGTTGCGACCACAACGCTTCCAGGCACTTCTTCAGGTTCAGCCGCGCATGGAACAGCCGCGTCTTCACCGTGTTCTGCGGACAAGCCTGCAACTGCGCCACCTCTGCCACCGACAACTCCTGAAAAAACACCAGCTGCAGGCATTCCCGATGGACATCGGTGAGCCCTTCCATGCAGCGCTGCACCGACTGGCCTTCGCTCGTGCGCTGCCACTGCTCGAACGGCCCGAAACCTTCGTCGGGTAGTTCTTCGTCCAGCTCTTCGCTCTGCGGCGCCCGATCGCGCAGCGCGGTGAGGATCTTGTTGCGGGCGATCCCCAATACCCAGGTGCTGAACTTCGATGTGCCGCTGAACCGGTCGGCGTGTTTCCACACCTCCCAGAGCGTGTCGGTCACCACTTCCTCGGCTTCACCTTCGTTGTGCAGCCGATTGAGCGCGAAGGCGTAGATCCGCCGGCCGAGGTGCAACTGCAACTCCCGCAAGGCGGTTTCGTCGCCGCGGCGCACGCGGTCGAGCAGTCCCCTGGCCGCCTCGATGGTCAGTTCTTTCAATTCAGCCCCTCGCTCTCCAGCATGAATGTCGAATTGAGATTGTCCGGTTCAAAAGCCGGGATCAGGAAATGTCAGCCAAATGGGGCAAAGGGCGTGCAGAAGACACGCGGGGCGCGAAAAACCATGCCCTTCAGGGCGGGGGCGTACCCCAAGTGACCAGTTTCGGTCGGCGCGCTTGAACAAAGGGCCCTTTGTCTTTCTCGCGCCGCTGTCCGCTACCACCCCACGCGCACCCGACCGATCGCCATCGCGGTAGCCGCTTGCGTGGGCTCCACCACCGGAATGCCCACTTCGCGCTCCACGCGTTCGCGGTACTGCGCCATGCCGGCGCACCCCATCACCACCGAATTCGCGCCGTCGTCGCGCAGCGCGGCCGCCACTTCGATCATGCGGCCCAGGGTCTTCTTCTCGTCCGATAGCTCCACCACCGGCAGGCCGACGGCGCGTTCGTTGGCCAGGCGACTCTGCACGCCCATCGCGTTGATCATGCGCAGATGCCGCGGAATCGAACCGGGCAGGATCGCGATCACCCCGAATCGCTGACCGAGCGTCAGCGCGGTGAGGATGCCGCTCTCCATGATGCCTAGCACCGGCTTTTTCGTGATCTCGCGCACCGAGTGCATGCCCGGGTCGCTGAAGCACGCGATCACGAATGCGGCTGCTTTCGCATCGAGCGCGCTCACCAGTTTGCAGAGCGGCGTGATCACGCCGTCGACGTCGCGTTGCGTCTGGATACCCGGAGGACCTTCCTTCAGCGTCAGGGCCTCGATGCGCGGGCCACCGGCCAGGCGCAACGGCTCCACGGCGCGATCGATGCCCTGGGTGACGGCCTCGGTTGAATTCGGATTGATCACGTAGACGGTCTGACTCACGGCGGCTCCCTGTGCAGCATTGCGATCGGTGCGGCGTCACGGCTACGCCTGCACGGCGTTGCGACGATGCCCGCTATTATCGCCGCTCGACCTCTCCATCGAGACAGAACATGGCCGAATTCGATCTGACCATCCGCGGCGGCACCGTAGCGACTGCCACCGAGACCTTGCGCTGTGACGTCGGTGTGCGCGGCGGCAAGGTCGTCGCGCTTGCCGACAAGCTCGCGCCCGGTGCGCGCGACATCGACGCCGCCGGACGGTACGTGCTGCCCGGCGGCATCGACAGCCACTGCCACATCGAGCAACTCTCGGGCATGGGCATCATGTCGGCCGACGATTTCTACAGCGGCACGGTGTCGGCGGCGTTCGGCGGCACCACCACGATCATCCCGTTCGCCGCACAGCATCGCGGCACCTCCGTCACGGCCACCGTCGCCGACTATCACGAGCGCGCCCGCACCAAGGCGGTCATCGACTACGGGTTTCATCTCATCATCGGTGAGCCGACCGACACGGTCCTCAACGAAGAGCTGCCGGCCGCGATCAAGGCCGGGATCACCTCGTTCAAGGTCTACATGACCTATCCGAAGTGGCGGCTGGAAGACTATCAACTGCTCGACGTGCTGATGGTCGCCGAGAAGGAAGGCGCGCTGGTGATGGTGCACGCCGAGAACGACGACATGATCCGCTGGATCGCCAAGCGCCTGCTCGATCGCGGCCATGGCGCACCGAAATTCCACGGCGTGGCGCACGACCAGCTTGCCGAGGCCGAGGCGACGCATCGCATCATCACCTTGTCGCGGCTGATCGACGTGCCGGTGCTGATCGTGCACGTGTCGAGCATCGAGGCCACCAACACCATCCGCTCGGCGCAGACGCTGGGCGCGCGCATCTTCGCCGAGACCTGTCCGCAGTATCTGGTGCTCACCGCCGAGGACATGGATCGCCCCGGCGTCGAGGGTGCGAAGTGGTGCTGCAGCCCGCCGCTGCGCGACAAGGCGGCGCAGGAGGCGATCTGGGCCGGATTGAAGAACGGTACGTTCCAGACGTTCTCGTCCGATCACGCGCCGTACAAGTTCGATGAAACCGCGAAGATCCCACGCGGCGAACAGACCACGTTCAAGGAGATGGCCAACGGCGTGCCCGGCATCGAGATGCGCCTGCCGATCCTGTTCTCCGAAGGCGTGCTCAAGGGCCGGATGACGATCAACGAGTTCGTCGCGCTGGCGTCCACCAATCACGCGCGGATGTACGGCCTGTATCCGCAGAAGGGCACGATCGCCGTCGGGGCCGACGCCGACATCGCGATCTGGAATCCCGACATCGAGAAGCGCATCGACTATTCGCTGATGCACGACGCCGTCGGCTACACCCCGTATGAGGGGCACACCTACAAGGGCTGGCCCGAGATCGTTACCAGCCGTGGCCGCATTGTGGTCGAGCACGGCAAATTGCACGTCGAGCGTGGCTCGGGGCGGTTCATCGCGCGTGGTGCACCCGCGCCGGTGGCGATGGCCAGGCAGGGCGGCGGACGACCCACCGCGCTCAAACGCTGGATCGCGCCGTAGGGGTCAA
>CADEDU010000112.1:0-3463 GCA_902826155.1 uncultured beta proteobacterium | reverse complement strand
CGCGCCTTGCGCACGCTTTCGATCAGCGAGGCCTTGAGCAGATAGGCCTTGTGCTTGCGCGGATCGTCGACGATGCCGCGTAATTCGTCGAGCCGCTCCTTGCGAACCTGCGGATCGCGCTCCTCGAGCCGACGCTTGTTCGCCACAGTCACCTGCTGCACGTATTCCACGTTCAGCGGCCGCCGGCGCCGGTCGTAACGATCGAGCACCGATTCGTCGCGCTCGACACGCTGGATCAAATCGAACAGTTCGGCCAGCTCCAGTCCGTCGTGCACACCGCTGTTCATGCCCAGGCCGCCCATCGGATTGTTCACGTGCGCGGCATCGCCGGCGAGGAACATGCGTCCGGTGCGAAAGCTGCTCGCGACGCGTTGATGGAATTTGTACAGCCCGCGATAGTGGATGTCGTAGCGGTCGGCCTTGGGCCAGAAGTACTGCAATCGCTCCTGCACTGCGGCGTCCGACAGCAGTTCCTCGTCGGGGGCATCGCTGCCATCGGGTGAGATCACCCGCCACATGCCCTTGAAGTCGTTGCCCGACACCTTGAACAACAGCACGAACCGGTTCGGATCGGCGAAGTAGTTGCGATTCGAGTAGCCGAACTTCGCCTCGAAATCGTATGGCGTGGTCAGGCCGACGAAGCGTTCGGGGAACGTGTAGCCCTCGAATTGCACGCCGCACGCCTTGCGCACGAGGCTGCGCGCACCGTCGGTGCCGACCAGATAGTCACCGGTGAACCGGCGCGGACCATCGGGCGTGCGGCACTCGGCCCATACGCCGTCCCCGTCCTGGCCGACTTCGATCGCCTCGTGTTCGCGCAGCACCCGCGCGTTGGGATAGCGCTCGAGCGCCGATAGCGCGATCGCCACGGTTTTGTGCGACTCGCACTGCACCGCGTACGGATGGTTGGTCTCGCCCTCGAGCACCGAGAAATCGAACTCGGCGACGAGCTCATTGGTGACGCGATCCCAGTGCTGAAACTTCGCCGAGATCAAGCCTTGCCGGATGATTTCGTCGGCGATGCCCAGCTCTTGCATCATGTCCAGCGTGGAGGCTTGCGTGGTGGCTGCGCGCGGCTTCTCGTCGTAGCGCGCATCGGCTTCGAGCACGGTGACGTCCAGGCCGCGCTGCGCCATCGCCAGCGCGGTGATGGTGCCGACGGGGCCGGCGCCGATCAGCAGCACCTTCAACGTTCGCGCCATTCAGTGTGCCGCTCCGGAAAAATCCATCGGCAGACGGCACTCGGCGACGCGGATGCGCTTCATCGGCGCGGGCGTGTTGCGGCTGCGGCCCACGAAGCGTGGCACGCCGTCGGTGATGACCGCGCCCACCGCGGCGATATCGCCGTTACGCAGCGCATCGAGCGCGTTGTGCTTCGAGCCGCCGACGCACGCGTCGATGAGCACCACATCAGCGTCCTTGCCCGGCTGGATGAAGCCGCAGTTCAGCCGATAGACCTTGGCGTTGTTGCCGGTGGCCGCGGCGATCGCCCACTCCACCGGCATGTCCGAAAGGCTGGCCAGGTGCGAGATCGTGTACAGCATGCCAAGCGGCATGATGCCGCTGCCGGTGGGGGTGTCGGTGGCGATGAGGAATCGGTCGAATTGATCAATGTTGCGCACCAGCTTGCCGATCCACAGCGTGGTGCGCAGATTCCCCGCGGTGCAAACCTGCAGCGCGATGCTGCTTTCGTTGACCAGCCGCGGATAGTCTTCGTCGGGCATCGCCACCGGACCGCCGTTCACGTGGAACGAAACGTCGGGCTGGATCTTGAGCAGATGATCGGCCCAGATACCCGAGGAACCCGGGATCGACGAGCCGCCGGTGTGGATCATCGTGACCATGCCGTGCTTTTTCGCCCACGCCGTCATCGGCGCGTATTCGTAGGGCGTCTTCACCGCGCCGAACCCGGCCTTGGCGAGCCATACGCCCTTGCGCGCGATCTCGGCGAAGTCGTCCTCGGTGAGGCCCGGCTCCATGATCACCGAGCCTGCCCACACCCGCATGCCGCCGGGCCGGAAGTGCTCGAAGCATTTCATTGCCGCGACCGCCAGCGCCTTCACGCCCTCAGGATCCTTCGGACGGCCGGTGACGTGAACTTCGGAGGCGCTGATCGCGGTGGTGACGCCGCCGTGGGTGTAGCTCTCCAGGAAGCCGACCGTCTTCTGTCGCGGCGTGTAATCGCCGAAGGTGTTGTGCACCTGCGAATCGATCAGGCCAGGCATGGCGGTGGCGCCGTCGGCATCGATCACGACGTCGCAGCCGCGCAGTGCCTCGGCGCTCACTGAGCCGGCGGCGACGATCTTGCCGGCCTCCATCAGGATCGCATCGCCCTTGACGTAGGGCTCGCGCCAGTCGCCGCTCAGGATCGTGCCCAGATTGATGACCGCGGTCTTCATCGTGATTCGCTCCGTGGCAACAACCGCCTATTTGCGTCCGTGTTTGTGATCGTGTTTGTCGTCGTGTTTGTCGTCGTGTTTGTGTTCGTGGTCATGACCGTGCTTGTGGCCATGGTCGCCGTCGTGTTTGGCCTCGTGCTTGTGTTCGTGCCCCGCGTCGTGCTTGTGTTCATGCTTGTGGCCATGCTCGTGCTCGTGATCATGGTCATGCCCGTGGTGATGATGGTGATCGTGACCGTGATGATGGTGCGAGTGACTCGCTGCATAGGTCTGCGGATCGGGTTCGAGGACCGCCTCGATACGGCTGAGCGTGCCCCCGAGCCTGGTCAGTTGCTTCTCGGCTTCATCATTCGGCGCGAAACACAGGGAGCCCTCGCCGATCTGCGCGAGGACGTGCTCGCTGCCCAGATAGAACGCGGCCCGCGCCAGCGCTGCCCGATCACTGAACGATGCCTGCACCACGGTCTCCGGTGCGGCTTCGATCTGGATCACGCGGCCATCGGAAGCGACACCCAGGTCACCGCCATGCAGCACGCCGCCGTCGCTCAGGCTCACCTTCACCTCCTCGCCCGAATCGAGCTTGCCGGGCGCATCGCTGTTGCTCCGGTGTGCAAGCGGACCGCGCAGGCGCCCGCCGATCTTGAGGTTGTAGGCGGCGCCTTTGACTTTGAGTTTGGTGCGGATTTCGAGCATGGTCGGACCGGTGTGCGGATGGCGAAACCCGCGATCGTAGTGGAACCGGCCGCTTCGGTGGAAGCGCCGTCATTGCGGCGCTCGTTCCGCGATCAGCCTGCGGGCGCAGGCGCTGCGAACTCGAACGCGCGGCCAGGCGCCGCTGCGAGCAACGCCTTGGTGTACGGATGGGTCGGGTTGCCGAACAACTCACGCGTGGGCCCCTGCTCGACGATGCGGCCTTTTTCCATCACCAACAGCCGATCGCACAGTCGTGCGGCGACGCGCAGATCGTGCGTGATGAACAACATGGCGATGCGCAGCCGCGCCTGGATCTCTTCCAGCAGCGTCAGAATCTGCGCCTGCACCGAAACGTCGAGCGCCGACACCGC
>CADEDU010000111.1:13184-18163 GCA_902826155.1 uncultured beta proteobacterium | reverse complement strand
ATCGAG
The DNA here is from genome assembly GCA_902826155.1 of uncultured beta proteobacterium. The sequence continues at coordinate 18,157 of CADEDU010000111.1, read as the reverse complement.
CGGCGCGCCCTCGAAGGTGATCGTTCCGGCGACGATGTGCGCGGGCGGATCGTGTTTGCCGGACAAGACATCACCGCGCTCGGCGATTCCGCCATGCGCCCGTTGCGCGCAGCGCTGCAGCTCGTGTTCCAGAACCCGTGGGGCGCACTCAATCCACGCATGACGATTCGCGCCGCGATCGAGGAGCCGATCCTCCTGCATCTGGCGCTCGACCCGGCGGCACGCGCATCACGCCTGCGTGAACTGGCCGATCGGGTGCGCATTCCAGCCGCCGCGCTCGATCGTTATCCGCACGAGTTGTCCGGCGGGCAGCTGCAGCGCGTCGGCATCGCTCGCGCCATCGCCACCAAGCCACGGCTCATCGTGCTCGACGAACCGACCAGCTCGCTCGATCTGTCGGTGCGCGCGGGCATCCTGGCGCTGCTCGACGAGATCCGCCGCGAGACCGGAGTCGCGCTGCTGTTCATCAGTCACGATCTGGAGACGGTCGAACTGGTGACCGATCGCGTGCTCGTGCTCTACCTCGGACGCGTGGTCGAGCAAGCGCGCACGAGCGAGCTGTTCAGCAACCCGGCTCACCCGTACACGCAGGCGCTGCTGTCCGCCACGCTCAAGCCTGATCCGCGCACACGGCTGTCTCGACATGTGCTGCACGGCGAGATTCCCCGCCCGACCGTACTGCCGCCGGGCTGCGTGTTCGCTTCGCGCTGCCCGATCGCCCTCGAATCGTGCGCACGCGACAATCCAGCCCCGTACACGCTATCACCCAGTCATCACGCCTGCTGCGCGCGCATCGCGACCGACTCGCATCGGTTGGTGCGCGCTGAAGCAACGTCGCACGAACCTACGCGCGAGCCGGCCGCCGCGCGCTCCAACCCCGCCCCATCCACCTGATCCACACACCAAGGACTTCCATGCCTCGTTCGCGCTCCTTCGACGTCAAGCAGACCCGTCTGGGCTACGGTGCCATCGACATCGTCGTCAACGTCTACACGCCCGAGGCATTCGCTGAAGGCCGCATTCCCACCGACGATCACTTCCGCCAGAAAGTGGGCGTCAAGCAGCCGTATCGACGCGGCGTCACGCTGGAGCAGTATCTCGACAAGATGGACCGCGCGGGCATCGAGCGCTCGCTCCTGGTGGCAGTGCGTTGTGGCGATCTGCGAGTGAAGGGTTCCACCGAGATTCCGTACGAATGGGTCGCGAAGATGTGCGCGAAATATCCGGATCGGTTCTCGGGGCTGGCGGGCATCGACCCCACGCGCGGCATCGCTGGCCTCAAGGAGCTGGACCAGGCCGTGCACGAGTACGGTTTCGTCGGTGCGCATCTGTATCCGCACTGGTTCGGCGAGGCGCCTGACAGCGCCATCTACTATCCGTACTACGCGCGTTGCGCGGAGCTCGGCATTCCGATCATGATGCAGGTGGGGCACTGCCTCGTGTATCAGAAGGACAGGCGCCTGCCCAGCGTCGGCCGACCGATGACGCTCGATCGCGTCGCGATGCATTTTCCGGAGCTGACGCTCATCGGCATCCACCTCGGTTATCCGTGGACCGACGAGATGATCTCGTGCTGCTGGAAGCATCCGAACGTGTATATGGCGGGCGATGCGTACGCGCCCAAGCACTGGCCGGCGCAGGCGGTGCACTACGCGAACACCTATGGTCAGGACAAGTTCCTGTTCGGCACCGACTGGGCGGTGATCGATCCGGAGCGCGCCATGGACGACATGCTGAACCTCAACTTTCGTCCCGATCCGCTGCGCAAGATCATGCGTGACAACGCGCTGCGCATCTTCAAACTCGATCAGAAAAAGCGAGCGGGCAAGCGCGCGCGGAGGAAATAGGAATGATGCGCGACCTCGTCGCCATCGTCGGCCCGGCACATGTGCTGACCGACGAACCCGCACGCGCGCTGGCTTCGAGCGATCTGTTCCTGTGGCCGGCGCAGCGCCAAGCCGAAGTTGTAGTGGTACCGGGCACTATTGGCGAGCTGTCTGCAGTGCTGGCCCGGCTTCATGCCGCGCGCGTTACGGTGGTGCCGCGCGGTGCGGGTATGTCGTACACCGGCGGCGTGGTGCCGACCCACGACGGCGTGGTGATCGATCTCACGCGCCTGGATGCGATCGACGTTCATGCCGACGATCTCTACGCAGTGGTCGGTGCGGGATGCAGTTGGGAGCGCCTGGCCGCCGCGCTGAAGCCGCACGGACTGCGCGCGGTGCAACCAAATCCGATCTCGGGAGCCGTCTCGACGGTCGGCGGCGCAGCGGCACAGAACATTCCCGGCGGCATGGACGGCATTGTCGGCCTGACCGTGGTGTTGGCCGATGGCACGATTGCATGCACCGGCTCCGGCGCCCTGCATCAAGCCGCGCGCGGCCAGCGCACCGTCGGCCCTGATCTCACCGGACTGTTCCTCGGCGATTGCGGCGCGTTCGCCATCAAGGCGGAAGTCGTGCTGCGGCTGGCACCGGAGCGATCGGCCGCGTTCGCCTCGTTCGCCTACGACGATGCCGACACGATGCTCGCCGACATGGCGCGGCTGTTGCGCGACGGTGTGGTCACGCGTGTGTTCTCGCTCGATCAGGCCAAGACCAGGGCTGCGACCGAGGTCAGCGTCGGCGAAGCGGCGGGCATCGTCGGGGCGGTCGTTCGCAGCGCGGGCTCGGTCACGCAGGCCGTACGCGATGTGGCGCAACTGGCCACCGGCAGACGCAGCGTGGGCGCGGCGAACTGGTCACTGCACTGCGTGGTGGAAGCACCGACGCAGACCTTAGCCGACTCGCAGCTCGAACTGGCCCGTGCGGTGTGCCGGCAGCAGGCCACCGAAATCGACAATGTGCTGCCCAAGACATTGCGCGCGAAGCCGTACTCGATTCGCGGCTTCATCGGGCCCGACGGGGAGCGCTGGGTGCCGGTGCACGGCATCCTGCCGCTCTCGCAGGCGCGCGCCTGCATGGCCGCGCTGCAAGCGCACTTCGCGCAGCACGGCGCGGAACTGGATGCACTCGGCATCACCCACTCATGGATGATCTCGTCGATGGGCGCTTACATCACGATCGAGCCAATGCTCTACTGGCGCGACGCGCTCGACCCGATCCATCTGCAGCACCTGTCGCACCGCAATCGCGCGCGCTTCGGCGGTTTCGCGGTGAATGAGGCGGCACGCGAGTGCGTGCGCAACTTGCGTCGCGAACTGCGCGACATCATGGATGCGCACCACGCCACGCATGCCCAGATCGGACGCTTCTATCGATTTTCCGATTCGATGGACGCAGGCTCACGTTCGTTGCTCGACACGATCAAGCGCGCGCTCGACCCGCACGCACTGCTGAACCCCGGCGCGCTGCTCCCTGTGCCGCACTCTGAGGCAAACTCGATGACGCAGGATTCTCGCTGACGAAGGAACTTCGATGACGCCCCGCATCACTCGCCATTTCATCACCGTCGGCAATCGCCGCGTGCACTACACCCGCGCGGGCGAAGGTCCGGTGCTGGCCATGCTGCATGCCTCGGCGTGCTCCGCCAAGGTACTGCGCGAGCCGCAGTCGGTGTTCGCCACGCGCTTCACGGCGATCGCGTTCGACACGCCGGGCTTCGGCCTGTCCGATCTGCTGCCGCAGTCGCAACCCGAAACCGAGGATCTCGCCGACGGGCTGGCCGCCACGCTCGATGCGCTGGGCATCGAACAGGTCGCCACCTACGGTCGCCACACCGGCGCGCAGATCGCCGTCGAGTTCGGCGCGCGACACCCGGCGCGTTGCACGCTCGCGCTCACCGATGGCTATCCGATCTTCTCGCCGACCCAACAGTGGGCGCGGCTGAACGAGTACCTCGTGCCGATCAAACCCACCTTCGCCGGTGAGCATCTGCTGTGGCTGTGGTTCCGCTATCGCGACCAGCACGTGTTCTGGCCGTGGAACGAACAGCGACTGGAGAAGCGCGCCGACACCGATCTGCCCGAGCTCGAGTTCCTGCATCGCGGCGTGATCGAGCTGCTCGAAGCGGGCGACGACTACAAGATCGGCTACGCCACGGCATTCCGGCACGACGGGCTGCGCGCCCTGCGGGAGTCTAAGATGCCAGTCTGCCTGGGCGTGCGTCCGGGCGACAGCCTGTTTCGCGCCAAGTCGCTCTATCCTGCCGGCTCGTGGGTCGAAGAGATGCCGCGCGATTCGCTGCAAGCCGCGCGTGCCGAATTGGCAGTGCTGCTCAAGCATCCGGCGCGTGGCACTGCGCCGAACGCGCCGCGCTCTGCGCCGCTTGCCGGCCGCTCGACGACCGACTATGTCGATCTCGGCAACGCGCAGATCCTGGTGCGCAGCATCGGCGATCTGCGCGCCAGACCGCCGATCGTGGTCGTGCACCATGTACCCGGCTCATCGTTCCCGTACGAGTCGCTGCTGCGCGAGATCGGTGCGCGCCATCCGGTGGTGGCGATCGATCTACCCGGCTGCGGCGAGTCCGACGCTCTCCCCGGCGTCCCGGTCGGCGTGGACACCTGGACCGACGCATTGCTGCGCACACTCGATGCGCTCGGCGTAGGCGCATTTCATCTGTACGGACACAACGGCGGCGCGGCGGTGGCGGTTGAGACTGCGCTGCGAGCACAGACGCGCGTGCAATCACTCGTGCTCGATGCACCGATCTGCTTCGCGGCCCACGAACGCGCGTCGATTGCAGCGCGTTGGCTCGACGGTGTCGCGCCGATCACGCCGGTGTGGGACGGCAGCCATCTGCTGCGCGCCTGGCACATGCGCCGCGACATGGAACTGTGGTGGCCGTGGTTCGACCGGCGCAACGCCACCACCAGGAAGACCGAGCCACGCATCGATCCGGCGCAACTCACGCTCGAAGTGCGCGAGATGCTGAAGCAGCCAGCGAGCTTCATCCCGGCCTGGCGCGCGGTGCTCGACTATCCGATGGCCGAGCGCCTTGCGCTCACGCAGCAGCCGTGCCGGATCATCGGC
>CADEDU010000111.1:0-13084 GCA_902826155.1 uncultured beta proteobacterium | reverse complement strand
CCGGCTCAGCGACGCCGCGGGATACCGGGAAACACCGCGAAGCGCGCGAGCTGCTCGGCACTCAAACGAAAGCGCGCGTCGTAGCGCTCGTGGCTCAGCATGGCTTCCGGCTCGCTGGTCCGCCAGGTGTAGAAGCACCGCGCGCACAGATAGACCTCCCACGCGCCCGGTGCTGCCGCCACCCGATCGGCTTCGCCGTGATTGCAGCGCGGACACTGCATGCTCATCGCTTCGTATCCTAGGTCGCCTTCGCGTTCATCGCTTGCAGCAGCTGCGCCAGCCGCTGCTCCCATTGCTTCGTACCGATCGGTGCCTCGAGCGGCTGGTGATAGTGCCCGCGCACGTCCGGGGCGATCGGCGTGGTGGCGTCGATGATCATCTTGTCGGTCATGCCCGCGGGCTGCGAGCCTGGGTCGAGCGGCACCACGCTCAGGCCGGGGATGATCGTCACGTCGCGCTGCGGCTGCACCTTGGTCGACACCGCCCACATCACCTGCGGCAGGTTGAACGGATCGACCTCGGCATCGACCAGGATCACCACCTTGCAGTAACCCAGGCCGTGCGGCGTGCTCATCGCGCGCATCCCGACCGCTTTGGCGAAGCCGCCATAGCGCTGCCTGGTGGCGATGATCGTCACCAGGCCGTGCGTGTACATCGCGTTCACAGCGGCGATCTCGTTGGGGAAGGCCTGTTTGAGATCGGCATGGATCGGTACGCAGGTCGCCAGGCCGATCATGTAGTCCAGCTCGGTCCACGGCATGCCCAGATAGAGCGTCTCGAAGATCGGCGCGCGCCGATGCGCAACACGCTTGATTTCGATCACCGGCTGCGAGCGTCCGCCTGAATAGTGGCCGGTGAATTCTCCGAACGGGCCCTCGGGTTCGCGCACACCACACAGCACCTCGCCTTCGAGCACGTACTCGGCGCCCCAGGGCACATCCAGCCCATGCAGACGCGACGCGGCCACGCGATACGGAGCCTGCTGCAGCGCACCCGCCATCTCGTATTCCGACTGGTCGTACTCGAGTGCCGTGGCGGCCATCATCGTGATCAGCGGATCGCAGCCCACCGCGATCGCCACCGGCAGGTTCTCGCCGCGTTCCTCGGCCGCGCGCAGATGCCGGCCCATGTCGTGATGCGGCACCGGCTGCACGCCCAGGCGATTGCGCCCCTTCACCTGCAGCCGGTAGATACCCACGTTCTGCTTGCCGAAGTGCTGCGGATCGTCGGGATCGCGCGTCACCACGCAAGCCTTGTCGATGTAAAACCCGCCGTCGAACTGGTTGAGCCGGAACAGCGGCAGCAGCTCGAACAGGTTGATGTCACGCTCGACCACGACCTGCTCGAACGGCGGATGCGTGCCCCGCTCCACGGCAACCGGAAATTTCGCCCAGCGCCGCGCCAGCTCGAAGAACTGTTCCTTGACCGGCGTGCGCTTGGCCATGCCGAGCATCAGCGCGTGATTCGGCCAGGAGCCGTGCACGTTAATCACGATGCGAGCCCCCGGCATGCCCTTGACGTTGGTGAACTGCAGCGCCGGCGTGTCTTCGCCAAGATTGCTCAGCGCGCGCGCGGCTGCCGCCAGATCGGGCTCGGGCAACACTTCATCAGCGATAGTGAGCAGCTGCCGCTCGGCATCGAGCGTGGCGAGAAACTCGCGCAGGTCCCGAAAGATCGACACCGGCTGATCCGACCCGCTCATGGCGCACTCATGAACCACTCACGGCAATCGACCGGAACATCCAGGACATCCCCGCTTCAACGCGCCAGCTTGTAGATGCGCTCGGCATTGGTCCGGAACAGCTTGCGCCGCGCCTCGGGCCGCAGGTTGAGTGCCTCGATCTCCGCGCGCGTGCGCTCGAAATCGAGCACCGGGAAGTCAGTGCCGAATATGACTTTGTCTTGCCCGAACGTGTTGATGTAATGCACGAACGATTGCGGCCAGTACTTCGGGCTGTGCGCGTCGCAGCCGATGTACACGTTCGGATGCTTCCAGGCCATCGCGATCATCTCGTCGGTCCAGGGAATGCCGACGTGAATGCCGATCAGCTTCAGCTCCGGGAAATCGCATGCCACTGCATCGACCGAGATCGGCCGGCCGACGCTCTTCAGCCGGTATTCCGGGTCGTAGATCATCGACTGTCCGACCTGGAACTGCACCGGGATGTCGAGCTCGACGCACTTGGCGTAGAACGGATACCACTTGGCGTGATCGGGCGCGAGCTCGAACCAGTGCGGATAAAAGTGCGCACCGATGAATCCGTACTCGCGCACCGAACGCTCCAGCTCGCGCACACCCTTCATGCCTTCGGTGGGGTCGAGTCCGGCCAGTCCGTAGAAACGGTTCGGATAGCGATTGACCGCCTCGGCGATCATCGAATACGGCAGGTGATAGCACGCGCGCGGCCCGAGCGGCCCGACCTTGGTGGCGATCAGGAACGCTTTCTCGATGCCGGCCCGATCCATGCGCGCGAGCATCTCCTCCAGCGTGATGCCCGCGAGCGTTTCGTTCTTCACCTTCATCTTGCCGCCGAAGAACGCATCGCGATTGGGCCGGATGGCGAGCGATTCCTTGGTCCAGATGTTCACCACCGCGTCGATCGCCAGTACGTCGTACGTGCTCATGCCTGCAACTCCATCTTCCTATGGTTCGTTGACCGCAAGTCGGAATCTACGCGCTTGGCGCCCCGAAGCTTTGCACCGCCGTGCCGCGATACAGGATCTTGGCCTGCCGACCGGTGATGCCGGCGTGATACGCCACCATCTGCGGATCGAACTCGCTTCGCGGACGCGGCTCGTGCTCGAAATGCCCGAACGCGTCGGTGCCGCGAACCAGCGTTGCGCTGTCGCGCTCGCCCGCGATCTGGCGGACGGTGGTCGGGATGTAGCGGATCGCGAAACCGATGCGCCGATCGTTCGACTTGTTGGGCTCCGAGCCGTGAAACAGGCGCACGTGGTGCAGCGACGCCTCGCCCGGCGCCATGATCACGTCGACCGCTTGCGACTCGTCCACCTCGACCGCAAGCTCCTGCCCGCGCGTGAGCAGATTGTCCGCGGCGAAGGTGTCGCGATGCGGCACGACCTCCTGCGCATGCGTGCCCGGAATGAATTTCATGCAGCCGCTTTGCAGGCTGCTCTCGGATAGCCCCAGCCAGACCGTGAGCACGTCGGGTGAGCTCAGGCCCCAGTAGGTGGCGTCCTGGTGCCACGACACGAACGCCTTGGTGGCGGGCTCCTTGATGAAGAAGTTCGTGCTCCAGCACAGCAGATCGGGCCCGAGAATGTCCTCGGCGACATCGAGAATCCTGGGATGCCGGATCAGATCGTTCAGCCAGGGAAAGATCAGATGCGCCTTGTGCCGGTAGGCACCTTTGATCGGCCCACCCGTGCGCCCTTCGTAGTCTTCGAGCTTGCGCCGGTATTCGGCGGTCTCGGCGGGCGAAAGAATCGGCACCGGAAAGTGGTAGCCGTGTTTCTGGTAATGCTGAACCTGCGCGGCAGTAAGGACCTTGGGCATTCGTTACCTCTGATCGAGGAGCGGCGATGACGAGGCAGTATAGCCATGCACCACGGCAATCGATGCTGGCAGGTCATACCGGCTCACACCTGCAACGCTGTGTTCACTGGTTTCGCGTGCCGCAGCACCGGCCGCAGCGCCCAGGCGAGCCCGAATGCCAGCACGCAGGTCGTCACCGCCAGTCCACCCAACCAGACGAGCGGCGCGGTCGCATGCAGGTTGCGGCCACCCATCGCGCCGAGTGCGACGACCACCACACCGATCACCGCCCACGCTTGCCAGCGGGCGAAATCGATCGCACCGGACTCTGCGTCGTCCTGCTGCAGCGCGCGCTTCAGTCCATCGAGATCGGTGGCTCGATGGTCGGTGTCGGCGCGCCCCAGTTCGCTGCCGGCCTGCTCGGCCTCTTTGCTTGCGCGACGCTCCAGCCAGCGAGCAATTGCTGAGCGTGGCGCCGGCTCGAGCGATTCCGGCCGCGCAGTCTGGCGCTTGCTTTCATCGGCGACTCTGTCCGCGAACCATGCCGCGACGAACAGCGCGAAGCCGACGAGATCGATCCATCCACCGCCCATGATCAGACACAGCGCCGCGGCGAGGAACAGTGTGCGCCGCACGCCGCCGAGCGGCCGGTTCAGATAGCCGGCGAGCGCCACGGCCATGGCGAACAGTCCGAGCGCCGCGGTCAGCGTGGCCAGCACGATCGTGAACGCGTCGCCCTTCATCAGCAGCGCAGGCGAATACACGAACGTGAACGGCACGATGAACGCGGCGATGCCGATGCGCGAAGCCGCGAGCATGGTGGTGAACGGATTGGAGCGTGCAATGCCCGCAGCGGCCACGGCGGCGAGCGCGGTCGGCGGTGTGATGTCCGACACGACCCCGTAGTAGAACGCGAACATGTGCGCGCCCATGTCGTCGACGCCGGCAGCCTTCAGAATCGGGATCACGGTGGCTACCATCGTGATGTACACGGCCGACGCGGTGAGTCCGGTGCCCAGCACCAGCGCGATCAACGCGGACACTACGATCAGTAGCCACAGCTTGCCCGCGGCGATGCCGATAACCATCTGCGACACCTGGAACGACAGGCCAGTGGCGAAGATGGCGCCGATGATGATCCCGGCGCACGCGCAGGTGGCCGACAGGCTGGTGGTGGCGCGAGCGGTGGCTTCGATCGACTCGGCCAGCCGCGCCGGCGAGATGCGCGTCTGCGGCCGGATGAACGACACCAGGATCGTGCCCAGGCTCGTCACCAGCGCCACCAGCACGATCGAGTAGCCCACCATGAGCAGCACGATGATCATCGCGAGCGGCAGCGCGAGGTAGCCCTGGCGCGCGAGCAGCGGCCCGAGCCGGGGCAAGTCGGCACGATCGAGCGTAGGCAGGCGCAGCTTCTTCGCTTCCAGATGGACGGTGCAGTAGATCGCGAAGTAGTAGAGCAGCGCCGGAATGATCGCGGCCAGCGCGATCGCGGCGTACGACACGCCCATGAACTCGGCCATCATGAACGCCACCGCACCCATCACCGGCGGCATGATCGCCCCGCCCACTGCCGCCGCCGATTCCACACCGCCGGCAAACGGAGCGCGATAGCCGAGCTGCTTCATCATCGGAATCGTGAAGGCGCCGGTGGTGAGCACGTTGGAGACGCCACTGCCCGACACCGTGCCGAACAGGCCTGACGACACCACGGCTGCCTTGGCCGGCCCGCCGATACGATGGCCGAACACCGCAAACGCGAGTCGCGTGAAGAACGCACCGGCGCCGGTGGCCTGCAGCAGCCGGCCGAACAGCAGGAACAGCACCACGTACTGCGCCATCACCAGCACCGGAATGCCGAAGATGCCGCCGTCGCCGATGAAGATCGTCTGCAAGAGCGTCTCGACGCTCACCGGCGGACCATAGAGCACGCCCGGAAAGCGATCAGCGAACAGCGCGTGCACGACGAAGATGGCCGCCAGCACGATCAGCGCCCAGCCCACGGTACGCCGCACCGCCTCGACGACGATCACGATCAGCACCAACGCGGCGATCGAGTCGACCGGGCGCATGTCGACGATGCGCTGCTGCCAGGTCTCGATCGAGGCGAGAAAGTAGCCGAGGATCCCCAGGCTCGCGGCCACCAGCAGCAAGTCGATGGTGCTCCGGGCGTTCAGCGGTTCGTCCCAGCGCCGGCCCAGCGGGAAGAACAGGAACAGCAGCGCCAGCGCCAGGCACAGGTGCACCGACAGATAGACGACGTTGGTCGGCGGCCCATAGACGCCGATGTAGAGATGGAACAGCACCAGATAGCTCGCCAGCAGCACGATGAGCCAGCGCAGCACGGCCGGCAGCGCATGCGCAGCGCCACTCAGCAACGAGCCGAAGGCCGTCATCGCGCGGGCAACAGCCGTCGGGCTCGCATGACCAGCCGCGGCGCGGGCGTTACTTCAACTGCCCGGTCTCCCGGAAGTACTTCTCCGCGCCAGGATGGATCTTGATGCGGTTGTGCGCGAGCGCGGTCTTGGGCAGCACTTCCTCCGAGCCTGGGAACAGGCCGTGGAACGCCTTGTATTCCTCGTTCAGCATCTTGGTGAGCCGGTAGGCGACGTCGTCCGACAGCTTGGCACTCACGACGAGCTGATTGAACACGTAGGGCACGCGTACTTCTTCTTTCTGATGCGAGTACGTGCCCGGCTTGACTGCACCCATGCTGGTCCCGGGAAGGATCTCGTTATAGCGTTTGCCGCCGGCCTCGTCGAAGGAGAACATGCGAAAGCCCGAGGTCTTGTCCAGTTGCAGCAGCAGACTCACCGGCGAAGGCCCGGCGAAGAAGCCGACGTCGATCTGTCCGTCCTGGAATGCCTGCGTGAGATTCTGATAGCTCATGGTGTTGATCACGCCACCGACTTTGGTGATGTCCTCCAGCGAAACGCCATAGGCACCGAGTGCGGCGCTGTTGAGCGACCAGAACACCGAGGCTTTGGTCCCCATCCAGACGCGATACGGCTTGGCCTTCAGATCGGCGAGCGACTGAAGCGCGGCGTCCTTCTTGAACAGCACGTAGTGATACGAGCCATACAGGCCCATCAGATGGCGCAGGTCGGGCGCGGGCGCTTTCTGCAATTCTCCCTTGCCCTCGGCAACCTGCGCCGCCTCGAAGGTGTACGAGAGCACCGCTTCGATCTCGCCGCGCTGCAGCTTGATGAGATTCTGCTCGGTGCCGCCGGGTACGGTACTCGCGCGCACGTCGGTCAGGTGCTTGTTGACCTGCTCGGCGAGCTTCGCGCCGAACACCGGATAAGTTCCGGCGAACCCTGAACCGATGCGGAAGAACTGTTGCTGCGCGCCTGCCGGCCCGGCGGTCAGCATGAGCATGCCCAGGCACGTGGCTGCCAGCACGCTGGCGACGCGTCGCGAACTCATTCTTCATCTCCATCGTCGTGTGCCAGGCCCGTACCCGGCATCAGTGCGCCCGCAACTTGCCCGGCACGCTACAACCTGTCAAGCCGCGCGGCCAGATCGGCCTTCAACACCTTGCCCAGACTGGAACGGGGCAGCGCATCGACGATGAACACCTCGCGCGGCGTCTTGTACCGCGCGAGCTTGCCGCGGCAATGTTCGATCAGCGCCTCAGGCGCCACGGGCGAGCGCAGCACCACGAATGCGGCGACCTCCTCGTTGAATTCGCGCGATGGCCAGCCGACGACGGCCGCGTCGACCACCGCGGGGTGCGTGGTGAGCGTCGCTTCGATCTCGGCCGGATAGATGTTGATGCCGCCGCGGATGATCATGTCCTTGGCGCGGCCCTTGAGGAACAGGAACCCTTCGTCGTTGAACGTGCCCAGATCGCCGGGATAGAACCAGCCGTCGCGAAACGCCTCCTTGGTGGCCTCGGGGTCGTTGTGAAAGCCGTCGGCCACTGCCGGCCCGCGATAGCGGATGCGTCCGATCTCGCCCGGTGCCAGCGACTGATGCGTCTCATCGACGATCTGCACCTCGGTACCGAACACCGGCCGGCCGACCGATTCGTCGTAGCGCTCCTGCTCGGCGGCGGTGAGCACGCTGATGCCGCCGCCTTCGGTGGAGGCGTAGTACTCGATGAAGTTGGCGCAGAGCCGTTCACGGATCGCGTGCCGTTCCTCGCGCGAGAGCGCAGCGCCGGACGACATCACGAAACGCATCGAACGCATCGGTGCGAGCGTCGCCGTGGGCAACTCGAGCAGTCGGCGCAACAACGTCGGCACCAGGAAGGTACAGGTGGCGTTGCGCCGCGCGACTTCCTCGACCAGCGCTTCGGGCTCATACGGCGGCGGGAAGAGCACGACGGTGCCGCCGACATAGAGCATCAGCATCGCGTAGGTGCGACCGCCGCCGAAGTACAACGGCGTCGCCGACACGTAACGATCGTGGGTATTGAAGCCGATGTTGATGCAGTTGATGAAGAATCGCCGCTCGAACTGCGCATGGCGGTGGCAAGGGCCTTTCGGTCGCCCGGTCGTGCCCGACGAGAGCGACATCACCAGCGGTCCGTCACCGGTGGGGAACGCACGCTCCGGATCGGTCTGCGACACGCGCAACGACCACGATTCGTCGACCGGCACGCAGCGGATGCCGGCGATCGGCTCCGCGCCAGGCTCGATCAGCGCGAGCCGCACGCCGAAGTGCACGGCCACGCGCGATTTCTCGTCACCCAGCCAGCGCCAGTCGAGCGGCACGATCACCGCGCCCAAGCGCGCCACGGCGTAGTGCAGCACCACGTGCTCGATCGAGTCGCGCAGGCACAGTCCGACACGGTCGCCGGCCTGCAGACCCTGGTCCATCAACCAGCCGGCGCAGCATCGAACCAGGCGATCGAGATCGCGATAGAGCACGACGTCATCGCCGGCGATGATCGCCGGATGATCGGCGCGATTGCGCGCGTGCAGCGGCAGGACGTTGGCGAGGTTCACCGGGTTGATGCTCTACAGTTGCGTCATTCGCGGCTTGCTGCCTTATCTCAGTTCGCGCCCTTCAACTTCGCATCGCGGATCACGCTGCTCCACTTCTCCTGCTCGGCGCGCATGTAGTTCGCGGTCTGGTCCACGTCGCCATCGCGCGGCTCGACCGCGAACTTGGCCAGATCGCTGCGCATGCTCGGATGCGCCATGGCCTTGCGCAGGTAGCCATTGAGTTGCGCGACGATCGGCGCGGGCACGCCTGCCGGCACCACAGCAGCGACCCACAGTTCGGCCGCGAACCCCGGCAGACCCGCTTCGATGACCGTCGGCAGGTCGGGCACGGCGCTCGGACGCTGTGCACCGGTGGTGGCCAGGCCGCGCAACTTGCCGTCGCGCTGGAACGGCAATGCGCCGGCGATGCTTGCAAACGCCAGCTGCACCTGTCCCGCGATGAGATCGGCCATCGCCGGCCCCGCGCCCTTGTATGCGACGTGCGTCATCTCCGTCTGCGTGCGTAGCCGAAACAGTTCACCGGTCAGATGCGCTGCAGTGCCCGTACCGGCAGAGGCGAAGTTCAACTTGCCCGGATTGGCGCGCGCGTAATCGATCAGCTCGCGAATGTTCTTCACCGGCACCGACGGATGCACCGCCACCATCATCGGCCCGGCGCCCAGCATGCTCACCGTTTGCAGATCCTTGAGCTGGTAGGGCGTCTTGTCCTGCAGGATCGGATTGATGACGATCGCCGCGTCCATGGCGAGGATCGTGTAGCCGTCGGCCGGCGCATTGAGCACAGCCTGCGTGGCGATCGTGCCACCCGCACCGGGTCGGTTGTCGGCCACGACCGGCTGGCCGATGACTTCCGACAATCGAATAGCCACCGTGCGGCCGACGAAATCGACAATGCCGCCGGGCGCATAGCCGATGATCATCCGCAGCGGCTTGTTGGGATAGTCCTGCGCGAATGCGGGCACGCTCAGCAGCAGCGCGAGCGCAGCGAGCCCGGGCGTCGCCCAGCGTAGCGACCAGTGCGTCGTGTTCATCTTCGATCCTCCTCCACACCCGTACTTCGTCAGCGGTGATCGGCGCCCACCGCGTCGGCCACCGACTTGAAGCCGTCGGCACGCAAGCGAGCGGCCAGATCGCGCTTGATGCGGCCGATCAACTCAGGCCCGTGAAACACCAGGGCCGAATAGAGCTGCACCAACGATGCGCCGGCGCGAACTTTGGCGTACGCGTCGGCGCCACTGGCCACGCCGCCGCAGCCGATCAACGGCAGGCGGCCCTTGGTGATCCGATAAAACTGCTTGAGGCATTCAGTGGACGGCCCGAACAACGGCTTGCCCGACAGGCCACCATCTTCGTTTTTGTGCGAGCTGCGAAGCGAAGCGGGCCGCGCGACCGTGGTGTTGGCCACGATCAGACCGTCGATGCCTGACTCGACGGCAACTTCCCCCAGATCGCGCAGTTCTTCAGGTGACAGATCGGGCGCGACCTTCATGATCAACACCGGCGCACGGCTGCCCTTGGGCGTGGCGCGCTCGCGCGCACTGATCACCGTTCGCAGCAGCGCCGCGATCTGTTCGCGCGCTTGCAACGCCCGCAACCCCGGCGTATTGGGCGACGACACGTTGACCACGATGTAGTCCGCCACAGCGCTCAACGCTTCGATACAGGCGACGTAATCGCCCTCCGCCTCGACCGTGTCCTTGTTCTTGCCGATGTTGGCACCGACGATGCCGCGCGCGCCGCGCTTGCGTCGTTCAGCCAAGCGACCGGCGAACACGGTCAGCCCTTCGCTGTTGAAGCCGAAGCGATTGATCACCGCGTCGTCCTCGTCGAGCCGGAACAATCGCGGACGATCGCGCCCCGGCTGCGGCTTGGGCGTAACCGTGCCCGTCTCGACGAAGCCGAACCCCATCGCCAGCGCCGCATCGGGCACTTCGGCATGTTTGTCGAAGCCTGCACCGAGGCCGATCGGATTGGGGAAATCGAGGCCCCACACCTTGGTCGCGAGGATCGGATCGTCGGCGTAGCTTTGCCGCGGCCCCCAGCCTGCTTTCAATGCGCGGATTGCATACTGATGCGCCGTCTCCGGATCGAAGCAGCGCAGGACCGGCCTGACCAGACTGTACGGAATCACTCGCCCGCCGCTCCCGCGGTGCCGCCGTGGGCTTTCGACCAGCCGCGCGGATCGTGCATGAACTTCTCCACCTCGGCGAGCACCCCCGCATCGAACCGGCCGCTGCCTTTCGCGAACGCGAGTACGTCCCACCACGTGGCCAGCGCATGAAGCTTCACACCGATGTCGTTCATCACCTTCACGCCGTCGGGAAAGACGTCGTAGTAGAAGACGACGAACACGTGGTCACACTTGGCGCCAGCCGCCCGCAGCGCATTGCAGAAGTTGACCTTGCTGCCGCCGTCGGTGGCCAGATCCTCCACCAGCAGCACGCGCTGGCCCTCGGTGATATGGCCCTCGATCTGCGCGTTGCGCCCGAAGCCCTTGGCCTTCTTGCGCACGTATTGCATCGGCAGTTCGAGCCGGTCGGCGAACCATGCCGCGAACGGGATGCCGGCCGTTTCACCGCCCGCCACCGCATCGAAGCATTCGAAGCCGATGTCACGCTGCACCAGCGACACGCCGAAATCGATTAGCGTGCTGCGCACCCGCGGGAAGGAAATTAGGCGGCGGCAATCGGTGTACACCGGACTGGCCAGCCCAGAGGTGTAGATGAACGGCTTGCCGCCTTCCATGAAGCGCAGCGCATCCACTTCGAGCAGCATCTTGGCCGTGAGCTCGGCCATCGTTTTTTTGTCGGTGAAGCCGGCGGGATGGGGCATGGGAGTTCAGAGGTCCAAAGCAAGAATCAACGAGGATCCACTGCAATCGAAATCCGCAGCAGCTGACGCGGATTCTCGCAGATGGCGGGTTCAGCCTCAGCTGATCCCCATCATGCCCGCCTCGTACACATCGCGCGGCTTGTGATCGACCATCGCGCCGGTGAGATCGGACACGCGCGAGATGCCACGCCCTTCGCACCACTTCGCCAGGCCGTCGATGATCGCGACCATGGCGGTCGGGCTGCGGAAGTTGGCGTAACCCACCTGCACCGCGCTCGCGCCGGCGAGCAGGTACTCCACGGCGTCCTCGCCGCGCATGATGCCGCCGCAGCCGATGATCGGGATGCTCACGAACCGCGAGCATTGATGAACCATGCGCAGCACGATCGCCTTCACGCCCGGACCGGAGATGCCGCCGTAGCCGTTGCCGATGCGTGACTTGAAGTTGTCGAGATTGATGCGCAGGCCAAGCAGCGTGTTGGATACCGTGATCGCATCCGCCCCGCCCTTCTCCGCGGCTTCAGCCACAGCCGAGACATCGCCCGCGTTCGGCGAGAGCTTGGCCCACATCGGCTTGTCGCTCACCGCGCGGCAGCGTTTGACGACGGCGTACGTGTGCTCTTCGTTGAGCGCGAAATTGCCGCCACCGGGCTCGCGCGTCGGACACGAGATGTTCAGTTCGATGATGTCGACGCCCGGCACGCTCACGTCGCGCGCCATCGCTTCGAAGTCGTCGATATTTTCCGACGTGATACTGCACACCAGCGGCGGCGTGTACTGCTTGTAGTCGGGCAGCTGCACATCCAGGAAATACTGCAGGCCCTTGGTGGGCAAGCCGATCGAATTGATCATGCCCGCCTCGATCTCGCTCACGCGCGGCGGCGGATTGCCCGGCCGATAGTTGCGCGACACGGTCTTGGTGACCATTGCGCCCAGGCGATTCAGATCGATCGCCTTGCCGAATTCGGTGGAGAACGTGCCCGAAGCCGGCATCACCGGATTGGGAAGGGTCACGCTTCCGATCTTGACGCTGAGATCTACCATCCCAGGCACTCCTGCAGGTCGAACACCGGGCCTTCGACGCACACCCGGCGCAATTCCTTCTTGCCGGCCACTTCGAACGTGCGCACACAGATGTAGCACGGCCCCAGGCCGCAGGCCATGATCTGCTCGATCGCCGCCTGCCCCGGAATGTTGTGTTGCTTGCCCAACCGCTTCATCAGTTGCAGCAATCGGTTGGAGCCGCAGGTGAAGAATGCGTCGGCCTTCTTCTCGCCGATCAGGCGCAGCAGGATCTTCTCTACGTTCGCCGCGTCGCTCGAACCGTCGGTGTCGAGCACCTTGATCACCGTACCGACCTGCTCGAACAGTTCGGCGGCAAGCGCAAGGTCGGGGCGTCGGGCGCTCAGAATCGCCGTGACCCGAATGCCCAGTGCGGCGGCGGCCTGCGAGATCGGAGCCATCGTCGCCAGACCCACGCCGCGGCCGAGCACGACGATGTTTTTCCACTTCGGATCGAGCTTGAAGCCGATGCCCAGCGGCCCGACGATATTGCAGTCATCGCCCGGCTCGAGCGTGGCCATGCCGCGAGTACCGCGCCCGGCGATCTTGTAGAGGAATTCGAGCCGCTGATTGGCGGGATCGAGCCGGTAGATACTTTGCGGCCGGCGAAACCACAGCGCGCCCTCATCGGGCGAGGGGCACAGCACGTTGAAGAACTGGCCTGGTTGCGCGGCGAGCGATTTCGCCGAGGCGGTCAGCACCAGATGTTTGTACTCGTCATTGACCCAGGTGTGGGCGATGA
>CADEDU010000110.1 GCA_902826155.1 uncultured beta proteobacterium | reverse complement strand
ATTCGCCGTCAATAACTACGACCCGGGCACCACGCCTTTGGGCAGCTGCTCGATGTGCGCGCAGATCTCGCCCGGGCGGGTGAGCCACACGCGGTCGCGCTGCGCGCAGATGTGCTCGATCACGCGCCGAAACTGCCGCACCCGATGCGGATGCCCGAGGATGAAGCTGTGCAACACCACCGCCATCACCAGCGGTCGGCGCAGCGACTCGGCGAGCATCTCGTCGAACTGGTCGATCAGGTTCTCGCAATAGAGCTGCAAGGGCGTGCGCCGCGACACGATCTCGAACGAGTCGTTGAGATCGTGCGCATAAGGCACCGAGAGAATCGGCCCGTGCTGCGTGCGGAACCACACCGGCTGGTCGTCGAGCGGCCAGTCCATCATGTAGCGATAGCCGGCCGCTTTCAGCAACTCGGGCGAGCGCTCCGTCTGCGAGATGTACGGAGCGAGCCAGCCCAGCGGCGCCTTGCCTTCGTGACGGGTGATCGCATCGGTGGCCTCCGCGATGCACGCGCGCTCCTCGTCGAGGCTCATGTCAGCCTGGCGCTCGGCATTGCTGCGGCCATGGCCGACGATCTCGTCACCACGGTCGCTGAATGCCTTGATCAACTCCGGACAGTAGTCGTACAGCGCGGTGTTGATGAGCAGCGCGTACGGCAGGTCGAACTGCTCGGCCAGCTCCAGCAGACGCCACGCGCCGACGCGGTTGCCGTAGTCGCGCCAGGCGAAGCTGCGCTGATTGGGCTGCGGATGCGGCGCGGCGTAGTCGTTGCCCAGCCCGTCGCCGAACGAAAAGTGCTCGACGTTCAGGCTGAAGTGGATGGCCAGGCGCTTGCCGCCGGGCCAGCTGTAGTCGGGGCGGCGCGTGATCGGCGAGTAGTCGTAGCGATTGTGCGGGCGTAGCTTCACGATTGCTGGTTTTCCTTGGGTTCGACGGGGTTCGGCAGAGCGCCCTGGTTCGAGCGCCCTCGTGATGGGGCTATAGCGCGAGGTCGCGCGCGAAGGCACCGAAGCGCTCGATCGCCTCGACGTCGTGGCAGGCATCATGGAGCGTTGCACTGACGCGCGCACCCCATAGCGGTTCGGCCAGACGAAAGAACTTCGCACGCAGCGCGTCGCTCGAATGCGGCAGTTCCAGCTCGCCCTTCATGATCTCGCAGTGTCCTGCCACGACACGACCATCGCGCAGCTGCACGCGCAGATCGCAGCGTTGCGTGGCCGGATACGCAGCAGTGTGGGCAGCATCTTCCTCGACGAACACGCGTCGTGCGAGCGCCTGCACGTTGGTGTTGGCCACGGCAGCATCGTCGAAGGCTTCGAGCCAGGCATGACCGTGAACGATGCGCGTGGCCAGCGCGAACGGAATCGAGAAGCGCGAACCGAAACTGGAACCGATCTCCTGCCCCGACAACATCGCGGCAAGCTTGTAGGCCCGCACGTCGATGCGCACCACGGCTTCGGCCGCGAACTCGGCACCGTGATGCTCGATCGCGTCATCGAGCGCGTCGAACGCAGCGTGCACGTAACGCCCGGTCGGATTGAGCTTGAGGTAGCCGCGTGGCAGGAGCCATTCGTCGCCGAGCCCATCGACCACCTTGGCCGGATCGAACGTATCGGAAATCACGCCACCCATGATCGCGCCCGGCGCATCGGCCTGCCCGGTGAACCCGGCGGCGACCAGTTCAGGAATCTCCCAGCCCATGCGGCCGCTGTGCCCGGTGAACGGATTGCGCACCGTCGCGCCTTCGAGCAGCGTCTGCCGACTGGTGGCAAGCCCCAGCGTCGCGGCCATGTTGATGGTTTCGATCATGCGTGCGACGTCGAATCGCATGAGCCGCGCAACCGCCACCGCGGCGCCGATCACCCCCCAGGTACCGTGCGGATGGATCGCCAGACGGACGAATCCGGCGCGCGCGATTCGCGCACAGCATTCGTAGCCGACGATGATCGCCGCCAGCAGATCGCGCCCCGGCGCATCCAACTGCTGCGCGGCAGCGATCGCGGCGGGCACGACTTGGATGCTTGGATGGCCACGCGCGTGCAGGTTGCCTTCGTTCAGTTCGAGCCAGGTGCCGGCCATACCGTTCAGCCACGCGGCATCGCCGGGTCGCGCGCGCTTGCCGGTGCCGATCACCCAAGCGTCGCCTGCTCCGCCGCCTGCGAGATGGCTCGCAGCGAGTCGCTGCATTTCCGCGACGCGCATGCCCGCACCGATCACTGGGATGGTGTCGGCCAGGACCACGCGCGCGCGATCGCGCACGGCCTGCGGGACGCTCGACAGCGGCGCCTCCGCCGCGAACGCAGCGAGTCGATGCAGATATTCCGGCGCAGCCATGATGTGGTCGCTCGGCGTGGTCGTGGCTAGTCGACCTTAGCGCCCGACTCGCGCACGACCTTCGCCCACTTCTGTACTTCGGCGCGCACCCACGCACCGAATTCCTCCGGCGTGTTGCCGACCGGATCGGCCCCCTGCGCGACGAGACCATCGCGGACCTCGGGCATGCGCAGGATCTGCGCGATCTCCGCTTGCACCCGCCCGATCACCTCGCGCGGCGTGCCCTGCGGCGCGAACACGCCGTTCCACCCGACCGAATCGAACCCGGTCAAGCCCGCTTCGTGCAGCGAGGGAACATCGGGCAGCGCGCTCACGCGCTTCAGACTGGTGACCGCCAGCGCACGCATCTTGCCCGCCTTCACGTGCGGCAACAGCGGCGGCACGTTGTCGAACATCACCGTGATCTGTCCGGCGATGAGGTCGGCGATGGCCGGCGCCCCGCCCTTGTACGGCACGTGCTGGATATCGACGCCGGTGAATGCGCGGAACATCGCACCGGTCATGTGCGGCGGCGTGCCGTTGCCGGCAGAGCCATAGTGCAGCGCACCCGGCTTTGCCTTCGCCAACGCGATCAACTCCTGCACGGTGTTCACCGGCAGCGACGGATGCACCACCAGCAGATTGGTGTAGTTGGCCGCCTGCGTTACCGGTGCCAGATCGCGCACCAGGTCGTACTGGAGTTTCGAGTACAGGCTCTGACTGATGGCGAGCGAGGTCGTGCCCATGATGAGCGTGTACCCGTCAGGCGCGGACTTCGCGACGTGCTCGGCAGCGATGTTGCCGCTCGCGCCCGCGCGGTTCTCGACCACGACCGGCTGGCCGAGCGCGCTGCTCAGCCGGGCACTCAGCGTGCGCGCGAGAATGTCGGACGTGCCCCCGGGCGGAAAGCCCACCACCATGCGGATCGGCTTACTCGGATAAGCCTGCGCGATGGCGGGCGTGGCCCCGACAAGCAGCGCGATTGTGGTGCCGACTCCGACGATGATTCGCACACCCCCCTCCATCTGCATCCCCACTTTCACGTGTTGATCTGTAACGCGCCCGCCGGCGGGTCTATCGATACGCCGGCTCTCCATTGAGGCCGGCGCGCATCAACCGCGCCCATTCGCGGTAGGTCGCGTGCGTGAACGTTTCACTCTGCACGTCGAACGGCCCCTGCTGACTCGCGACCGGCGTGACGCCCAGGCCTGCGGCCAAGGCATTCGGCCCTTGCACCAAGCCACCCATGCCGCGCGCCATGCCTTGCATCCAGCCGATCTGTTTGGCGCCGAGGCCGCGCTGCAGATCCTCATACACGACGGCATCGTCGGGCGTGGCGAAGCCGCTTACGTTGAAGAAGTCCTCGAACTGGCGCAGCCGCCATGCGCGCTCCTCGGCCGCCTCGCCGATCGGTGCCAGGCAGTAGTAACGTACCTCGGTGCGATCGACCGCGAGCGGCCGGAACGTGCGGATGTTGAGCGAGGTCGCGTCGGCGATCTGCATGTTCGGAAACACGGTGAGATTGCGGCCCTTGAGCATCCACTGCGCCTTGTCCTCCCCGACGCGCGTCGCGATCTCGTTGATGCGCGGATAGATCGGCCGATTCTCCGGCTGCGCCTGATTGAGCCAGATCAGGCAGTGACCATGGGCGAAATTGAACGTGCCCGCTTCCTGCGAGAAGCGCTTGCGCCAGTCGAACTGTCGCGCCACCTGATTGCCGCTCACTTTGTCGGCGCGGCGCATCTGCACGTCCATGAAACTGGTGTGCGTGGAGGTGAGATGGTAGGCGTCGGTGCCGTTGTCCATCTGCGCCTTCCAGTTGCCGGCGTACTCGAACATGATGCGGCCGGGCACGAACTCCATACCGCCCGGGCTTTGCTCCAGCGCGCAGTCGAGAAACCAGCGCAACTCGCCCAGGTAGTCTTCCAGCGCCGGCACGTCAGGATGCAGACTGCCGAACATCAAGCCCTTGTAGGTGGCGAACCGTGCAAGGCGCACCAGGCCATGATCGTCGTGGCGAAATGCGTCGGTGTACGCCCCGGTGTTCTGGTCCTTGATGTCGGCCACCTTGCCCGCGCTGTCGTACGCCCAGCCGTGGTAGGCACAAGTGTGAAAGCGTTTGTTGCCGCTCTCCACTCGCGCGAGCAGCGCGCCCTTGTGTCGGCACACGTTGAGGAAAGCACCGAGTTGCCCCGACCGATCACGCATGACCAGCACCGGCTGATTGCCCAGATGCGTCACCAGATAGTCGTGCGGCGCGGGTAACTGTGATTCCAGACCGAGAAACCCCCAGGTGCGCTCGAACACGAACCGCTGCTCGAGTGCGAACAGCTCGGGGTCGGTGAACACGTCGGGATGAACCCGAAACACGCCCTCACCGGGCCGGTCGTCAACGTAGTGCAGCAGGTCGCGATGTTCCACCGGATCGTCTCTGGCCGGAATCAGGTGCTCAGGTTGCTCCGCCGGCACGAAATGTTCAAGCGCAATGCCGTGTCCGGCATGCCGTCACGGGACGAAGGCGAGCACGATGAACGCCGCGAAGATCACCACGTGCACGCCGCCTTGAAGCACCGTCGTGCGTCCGGTGCCGAGCGTCAAGGTTCCCACCACCATCGTCAGCGCGAGCAGCACCAGATTCTTCTGATCGATGCCCAGTTCGAGCGGCTGCGCCAGCCACACCGAGAGCAGCGCGACTGCGGGAATCGTCAGACCGATGCTGGCCAGCCCCGAGCCGAGCGCCAGATTGAGACTGGTCTGCAGCCGGTTGTTACGAGCGGCGCGTACCGCGGCCCAGGTTTCGGGCAGCAGCACCAGCAGCGCGATGGCGATGCCCACGATCGTGCGCGGCGCACCGATCGCAGTCACACCGGCTTCGATGAACGGCGCGAGCTGTTTGGCCAGCCCGACCACCGCGACCAGACTGAGAACCAAGAGCGCCAGACTCCCCAGTGCTTCGCGGTTGGTCGGCGCGCGCGCGTGCACCTCGCCCACTTCGGTGTCACCGGCGGGCAGGAAGTAGTCGCGATGGCGCACCGTCTGGACGAACACCATCAGTCCGTACAGCGCGAGCGAAGCCACGCCTACGAACGCGAGCTGGGCGTTGTTGTAGGTCGGACCGGGCGACGACGTGGTGAACGTGGGCAGCACGAGCGCCAATGTGGCTAGCGCCGCCAGCACCGCCAGCAACGAGCTGGCACCTTCGATCTGGAACGCCTGCACCCGATGCCGCAACCCGCCGATCAGCAGGCACAGGCCGACGATGCCGTTGCTCACGATCATCGTCGCGGCGAACACCGTGTCGCGCGCCAGGCTCGCTGCATCGGGTCCGCCGGCGAGCATCATCGTGACGATCAGGCCGACCTCGATCACCGTCACCGCCACCGCGAGGATCAACGTACCGAACGGCTCCCCCACCCGATGCGCCACCACCTCCGCATGGTGAACGGCCGCAATCACCGCGCCGACGAGCGCCGCGCCGGCAACCACCGCTACCGCAGCGTGCGAGGCGCCGCTGCTCCCGGTGGCGAGCAGCACCAGCGCACACAGCAGCGGCAACAGCCACGACCAGGGAGGGAGATAGCGAATGCGATCGGACATTGGAGCGTTCCGTTTCGATCGCGCGCCGCAAACAATCCAATCAGCCAGCGCGTTACGCGATCAGTCAACGTCAGATCATGCATCGTAACGGAACCTCGCTGGATCGCTCGCGCTACCATCGCGATGATTGACCGTCGAGACCTTGCGCATGAACCTACGTTTCGTCGAAGCGTTCTACTGGGTCGTCACGCTGCGCAGCATCACGCGCGCCGCCGAGAAGCTGCACCTGACTCAATCGGCGATGTCGAGCCGCATCGCCGCGCTCGAGCAGGAGCTCGGCATTGCGCTGCTCGATCGACGCGAGAAGCACTTTCGCGTCACCAACGCCGGCGCGCGCCTGTTCGGCTACGCCGAGAAGCTGCTCGCCTTGCAGCGCGAACTCAAGGTGGAGATCGGCTCGACGCAGGAACGTGCGTTGTCGCTGCGCCTCGGGGCGATCGAGTCGGTGCTGCATTCGTGGCTGATCGGCTGGATCCGGCACATGCGCAAGGAGCAGCACGGGCTCGAACTGGAACTGACGGTGGAGACCACGCCGCTCCTGCTCGACCAGGTTCGGCGCGGCGCGCTCGACATGGTCTTCGCCGCACTTCCCGCATCGGGTGACGGATTGCGCAGCCGCGCGCTGCCGGCGATCGAGATGGTGTTCGTCGGGCATCGCGAGCGGCATCGACGGCGCCGGTACACGCTCGCGGACCTGTCGCAGCATGAACTGCTGACCTTTCAGCGCGGTTCGCAGCCCCACGTGGCGTTGCTCGATCAGTTTCGCCGCGCCGGCGTCGAACTGCCGCGCGTGCATGCGATCTCGTCGATCTCGGCGATGGTCGAACTGGTCGAGGGCGGACTGGGCATTGCAACGCTGCCGCGCGCCGCAGTCGAACGCCTGGGCGAGCGCCTGCCGCTCAAGACATTGGCGTGCGCGATGCCGCCAGCACCTTTGCCCGTGCACCTGAGCTGGCGGCACGATCCGGGCAGCGGTGTCACGGCAGGTGTGATCGACGCCGTACTGGCGTATGCAGGCAGCGAGCGTCGTGCACCGCGACGCAAGACGCCGGTCTGATCGAGCCTGTCCGGCGATCCAGGTTCATCGACAATATCGATGAGCACATAGAAAAAGATTCTGTTTGTGCATGCGGGCGAGTGGCTTTCAGAATCCGCCGCATGCGCCACGCACTCGATCCCCCCACAACGACGCCGGCGCAACTGCGTAGTGAGATTCGCGCCGGGCGGCATACCGGACACACCGTGGGCTGCGCCCCGCGTCACGTGCAGGGCAACGTGGTGATCCTGCCGCGCGTGCAAGCCGAGGATTTTCTGCGCTACTGCCAGCGCAATCCCAAGCCGTGCCCGATCCTGGCCGTGGGCGAACCCGGCGACCCGTCGGTGCCGACGCTGGGGGACGATATCGACATCCGCCGTGACGTGCCGCGCTACCGCGTCTGGCGCAACGGCCGTCTCATCGACGAAACCACCGACGTGACCGAGCTGTGGCGCGACGATCTCGTGAGCTTCGTGCTCGGCTGTTCGTTCAGCTTCGAGCAGGCGCTGATGGACGAAGGCATCCCGCTGCGCCACGTCGAGTCCGGTTGCAACGTGCCGATGTTCCGTACCGCGATCCCGACCATCAACGCCGGACCGTTCAGCGGACCGCTGGTGGTGACCATGCGCCCGCTGAAGGCGGCCGATGCGATCCGGGCGGTGCAGATCACCTCGCGCTATCCAGCGGTGCACGGCGCGCCGGTGCACCTGGGTGATCCGGCGCTGATCGGCATCCGCAATCTGCAGCGACCCGACTATGGCGACGCCGTGGAGGTGCGCGCCGACGAGATCCCGGTGTACTGGGCCTGCGGGGTCACGCCGCAAGCCGCGATCGAGAACGCCCGAGTTCCGCTGGCCATCACGCATGCGCCGGGGTGCATGCTCGTCACCGACCGGTTGAACCATCAGCTCGCGGCGTTCTGAAGCCACCGCGCGGAAGCGCAGCGCCGCTCCCGCTGAACACGAACGCCGCGGGAAAGCATCGCGCTACTAGCGCACGCTTGCGCTCGCCACGATAGCCCGGCCCCGTGGCGCGATTCTTAACGCGCTCTTTACGCGCCCCGCCGTAACGTGCCGCCATCGGGTTCGATTGCGGAGCATTCATGGATGCATTGCTTCTCGCGCTGGCCGGCGTACTGATCGCCACCACCGGTGCGCTCATCTGGCTGTGTGTGCGCCTGCAAGCACCAGTTCGCGGGCGCCGATGAGCACGCTGCTCTGGCTCAGCCTGATTCTTGCCATCGGCGTGGGCGTGTATCTGCTCGTCGCGCTGCTCGCCGCGGAGCGATTCTGATGAGCGCGTTCGCCCTGCTTCAGCTCGCGCTCTACTTCGCGGTGCTTACGCTGCTCGCTGCGCCGCTGGGGCGATATCTCGCAACGGTGCTCCAAGGCGAGACCACGCACGCGTTGCGGTGGCTCGCACCGATCGAACGTGGCGTGCTTGGTCTGATCGGCCCGCAATGCAAGCAGGAGATGAACTGGCAGCAATACGCCGCTGCCGTGCTGGCATTCAGCGCCCTGGGCTTCATCGCGCTCTACGCGCTACAGCGCGTGCAAGGCCTGCTGCCGCTCAATCCGCAGGGACTGGTTGCGGTATCGGCCGATTCGGCGTTCAACACCGCCGTCAGCTTCGTGACCAACACCAACTGGCAGGGCTACGCGGGCGAGTCGACGATGAGCTATCTCACGCAGATGCTCGGTCTGACCGTACAGAACTTCGTCTCGGCTGCGGCGGGCATCGCCGTGCTGGCGGCGCTGATCCGTGGCCTGACGCAACGACACGCCGTTGGCCTGGGCAATTTCTGGGTCGATCTGACGCGCGTGACGCTCTACGTGCTGCTGCCGCTCTCGTTCGTTCTGGCGCTGGCGCTGGTCTCGCAGGGCGTCATTCAGAATCTGCAGCCGGCCATTGCAGTGCCTTTGCTTGATGCCACCGCTGCAACCGCCACGGCTACTCCTGACAAAGACATCGCGGATCCCACGGTGCAACGCCTGGCGCAAGGGCCGGCCGCATCCCAGGTCGCCATCAAGCAGCTCGGCACCAATGGCGGCGGGTTCTTCAATGCGAATTCGGCGCATCCATACGAGAACCCGACGCCCTTATCGAATCTGCTGCAGTCGCTGGCGATCCTGTTGATTCCCGCTGCCCTGTGCTTCGCGTTCGGTCGGATGGTGCGCGACCCGCGTCAGGGCTGGGCCATCTATGCGGCGATGAGCGCGATCTTTCTGGTGTGCGCCGCGGCCGCGATCAGCGTGGAAGAACACGGTCACGCGCAGCTCGCCGCACTAGGCGTCGATGTCGCGCCAGGCAACCTGGAAGGCAAGGAGACGCGCTTCGGCGTCGCCGCGTCCGCGCTGTGGGCCGTCGCCACCACGGCCGCGAGCAACGGCTCGGTCAATGCGATGCACGACTCGCTCAATCCTCTCGGTGGTCTGGTCGCGATGGCATTGATGCAGACGGGCGAAGTGGTGTTCGGCGGAGTCGGTTCCGGCCTATACGGCATGCTCGTGTTCGCGATCGTCGCGGTATTCATCGCCGGACTCATGGTCGGCCGGACGCCCGAGTATCTCGGCAAGAAGATCGAGGCGTTCGAGATGAAGATGGTGGCGCTGGCGATCCTGATCCCGCCGCTGCTCGTGCTTAGCGGCACGGCCATCGCGGTGACGCTCGAGTCGGGCCGCAGCGGCATCAGCAATCCGGGCGCGCACGGCTTTTCGCAGGTGCTGTACGCGTTCAGCTCCGCAGGCAACAACAATGGCAGCGCCTTCGCCGGCCTGTCGGCCAACACGCCCTTCTACAACACCGCCTTGGGCATCGCGATGTGGATCGCGCGGTTCTGGCTGATGGTGCCGTTGCTCGCGCTGGCCGGGAGCCTCGCGGCCAAAGGCCACGTCGCCGCGTCGGCCGGCACGCTGCCCACGCACACGCCGCTGTTCGTGGCGCTGCTGATCGGCGCCGTGATCATGGTGGGCGCGCTCACGTTCGTGCCGGCGCTGGCGCTGGGACCGCTGGTCGAGCACCTCGCATTGATCGGAGCCGCACCATGAGCACGCACGCCATCCCGCGCCTCGATGCAGCGCTCGTCAGACAGGCGCTCGTCGGCGCGCTGCTGCGGCTGTGGCCCGCAGCCCTGTGGAACAACCCGGTGCTGATGATGGTGTGGCTCGGTGCGGTGCTGTGCACCTTGCTGGCTGCCGCGGCGCCGGACCGCCTCAACATCGCGATCGCACCGTGGTTGTGGATCACGTTGCTGCTCGCCAACTTCGCCGAAACGCTCGCCGAAGGTCGCGGCGCAGCCCAGGCGGCGAGTCTGCGCAACGCGAAGCAGCAGCTCCCGGCGGTAAAGCTTGCCGGCCCCCGGCGCGACACAGCGCGCGCGCCCGTCGCCTCCGGTGCATTGCGACTCGGCGATTACGTCCTGGTCGAGGCAGGTCATTTCATTCCGGCCGACGGCGATGCGGTCGAAGGCATCGCCTCGGTCGACGAGAGCGCGATTACCGGCGAATCGGCTCCGGTGATCCGCGGCGCCGGTGGTGATCGCTCCGCGGTCACCGGCGGCACGCGCGTGATCTCCGACTGGCTGGTGATACGGGTGAGCGCCAATCCCGGCGAAGCGTTTCTCGATCGAATGATCGCGATGGTGGAAGGCGCCAGGCGACAACGGACCCCGAACGAGATCGCGCTGTCGATCCTGCTGGCCGCGCTGTCGCTGGTGTTCCTGGTGGTCGTGGTGACGCTGTACCCGTTCTCGCGCTTCGCCGTCGATACAGCGGGTGCGGGGTCGGTCGTCGAGGTGAGCGTGCTCGTCGCACTGCTGGTGTGCCTGATCCCGACCACGATCGGCGGACTGCTCTCGGCGATCGGCATCGCCGGGATGGACCGCATGCTGCGCGCGAACGTGGTGGCGACCTCGGCGCGTGCGATCGAAGCGGCCGGCGACGTCGACGTGCTGTTGCTCGACAAAACCGGCACGATCACGCTCGGCGACCGACAAGCCGGTGCCTTCTGGCATGCAGAAGGCACCGAGGTAGCCGAACTCGCCGACGCGGCACAACTGGCCTCGCTCGCCGACGAAACGCCCGAAGGCCGCTCGATCGTGGTGCTGGCCAAGCGCATGGGCATTCGTGCGCGTGAGCTGCACGAGCTGCAGGCCACCTTCGTGCCCTTCAGCGCGCAGTCGCGCATGAGCGGCGTCGACATCGATGGCCGGCAGATCCGCAAAGGCGCACCGGATGCGATCGCGCACTGGCTCGCCCGGCGCGGCGTGCGAGTCCCCGAGCGGATCGAGGCGATCGTCGCCGACGTGTCGCGCAAGGGCGCAACGCCGCTGGTGGTCGCCGACGGCGCACGCGTGCTCGGCGTGGTGGAACTGCGCGACATCATCAAGGGCGGCATCAAGGAACGCTTCGCCGAGCTGCGCAGGATGGGCATCAAGACGGTCATGGTCACCGGCGACAACCGCCTCACCGCCGCGGCCATCGCGGCCGAGGCCGGCGTCGACGATTATCTGGCCGAGGCCACCCCGGAGGCGAAGCTGCGGCTGATTCGCGAGTACCAGTCCGAAGGACGGCTGGTCGCGATGTGCGGCGACGGCACCAACGACGCCCCGGCGCTGGCCCAAGCCGACGTCGCGCTCGCCATGAACACCGGCACGCAGGCGGCGAAGGAAGCCGGCAACATGGTGGACCTGGACTCCAATCCGACCAAGCTCATCGAAGTCGTGCGCATCGGCAAGCAGATGCTCATCACGCGCGGCGCGCTCACGACCTTCTCGCTCGCCAACGACGTGTCGAAGTATTTCGCGATCATCCCGGCCGCGTTCGCGCCGACGTATCCGCAGCTGGCCCGCCTCGATGTGATGCAGCTGGCCTCACCCGGTTCGGCGATTCTCTCGGCGGTGATCTTCAACGCGCTCGTCATCGTCGCGCTGCTGCCGATCGCGATTGTCGGCGTGCGCAGCCACTCGGCCAGCGCGTCGCAGTTGTTGCGGCGTAACCTGCTGATCTACGGTGCAGGCGGCCTGCTGATTCCATTTGCCGGCATCAAGCTGATCGACATGGTGCTGGTCGGTCTGGGCTGGGTCTGATCCGTAACACGCAAGGAGAGCTTCCATGTTCGACGCGCTGATCCCCGGCCTGCGAATGCTGGCAGTAATGACCGTGCTTACCGGCTGCCTCTACCCGCTCGCCGTGACGGCGTTCGCGCAATGGTTGATGCCCGAGCGCGCGAACGGCTCCATCGTCCAACACGAAGGACGGCAGGTCGGCTCGGCGCTCATCGGGCAGCCGTTCAGCAACCCGAAATACTTCTGGAGCCGGCCATCTGCAACGGCTCCGCTACCCTACGACGGTCTGGCCTCGGGTGGCTCCAATATGAGCGCGACCAATCCAGCGCTGATCGAGGCGGCGAAGGCGCGCATCGAGGCGCTGCGCAAGGCCGATCCCGACAATGCCGCGCCAATCCCGGTTGATCTGGTCAGCGCGTCCGCAAGTGGCCTCGATCCGGATATTTCGCCGGCCGCGGCGCGCTATCAGTTGCAGCGCGTCGCACGCGAGCGCGGCATGGACCCGAGCGAAGTAGAAACGTTGGTGGCACGCTTCACCAGCGCACGCGCGTTCGGCGTGCTGGGCGAGCCGCGTGTAAACGTGCTGTTGCTCAATCTGGCGCTGGATCGTCGCGGCTGAGCCGATACCAGCGCCTCGACCCGTCCGCTCCACATCCGTCCGAGGCAACACACCGCTGCGCACGATGATCGAACGTCGCAATGATCCCGACGCGCTGCTGCGCGACGTGCAGGCAGAGGAAGCACGGCTGCGACGCGGCAAGCTCAAGATCTTCTTTGGCGCCGCGGCGGGCGTCGGCAAAACCTACGCGATGCTCGAAGCGGGACGGCGCAGGCACGCGGAAGGCGTCGATGTGGTGGTGGGCTACGTGGAGCCGCACGGGCGCGCCGAAACCGAGCGGCTGCTCGAGGGGCTCGATCGCATCGCGTATCGCGCCGCCATGCCAGGCGGCAATGTCCACGAGTTCGATCTCGATGCGGCGCTCGCACGACGTCCGGCCCTGCTGCTGGTCGACGAACTCGCGCACACCAACGCGCCGGGGGTGCGTCACACCAAACGCTGGCAGGACGTGGAAGAGCTTCGCGATGCCGGCATCGATGTGTACGCCACGCTCAACGTGCAGCATCTGGAGAGCTTGAACGACGTGGTTGCGGCGGTGACGGGAGTGACCCAATTGGAGACCGTGCCCGACTCGGTGTTCGAGTCGGCCGACGAGGTGGAGCTGATCGACCTACCGCCCGACGATCTGCTGCAGCGGCTGCACGAAGGCAAGGTGTACGTTCCTGAGCAGGCGCGTATCGCGATCGCAAGCTTCTTCCGCAAGGGCAATCTCATTGCACTGCGCGAACTGGCGCTGCGCAAGACCGCCGAGCGTGTCGATGCCGCGATGGAGCGCTACCGGCGCGACACCGCGGTCGGGCAACCGTGGCTCGCGGGGGAACGCGTGCTGGTGGGCATCGGACCCTCGAGCGACGACCACGCGCTCATCCGCGCGGGCAAACGACTGGCGACCGCACTGCACGCGCCGTGGATCGTGGTGTTCGTCGAGACGCCTGCATTGATCCGCCTGCCCGAGGCCGAGCGCAATCGACGCATCGAGAGCCTCCGGCTGGCTGAGCAACTGGGCGCCGAGACCGTAACGCTCGGCGGTGCCGCCGTTGCCGACGAACTCGTCGAGTACGCGCGCACCCGCAACGTGTCGCGCATCGTCCTGGGCGCCTCGCGCCGCCGCCACTGGACGCGCTGGTTGCATCCGGGAACGGTTGATCGCGTGATCGACCGCGCGCGCGGCATCGACGTCACGGTGGTGAAGACGACCGAAGCCGACCGGCTGGCGCGCAGTCCGATGCTTGCACGAAGCCGTTCATTCCTGATGCCGGCACGATCGTTCAAACGGCGCTGGCCGCGCTACGCGCTCACCGTCGGCGTTGTGGCGCTGGCAACCCTCGCGGGCGTGATCACCGACGCCGTGCTCAACGACACCAACACCGCGCTGCTGTACCTCGCCGCGATCGTCATCGTCGCCTGGCGTTTCGGTCAGCGCCCTTCGGTGCTCGCCTCGGCACTCTCGGTCCTGGCGTTCAACTTCTTCTTCGTTGAACCGCGCTACACATTCGACGTTGCCGATGGCCAGTACTTCATCACCTTCGCCGTGTTGATGGCAGTGGGCCTGCTGATCGGACAGCTCATGGCCAGCGTGCGCCTGCAGGCACGGGTTGCCGGTCATCGCGAGCGGCGCACGGCACTGCTGTATGCGATGAGCCGCGAACTCGCTTCCACGCGCGGGACCGAGAAGATGACGCGCGTGGCAGTGCGTCACATCGGCGAAGTGTTCGATGCCCAGGTGGTCGTGCTGATGCCCGATGACGCCGGCCGGCTTGCGCCCCCGCGTGGCACGCCCGAACCAGCATCGCTGCGCAGCGCCGATCTGTCGGTCGCGCAGTGGGTGCAAGATCACGGCAAGCCTGCAGGGCTGGGTACCGACACGCTGCCTGCGGCCGCCGCACGCTATCTGCCGCTGCTGCGTTCTCGGTCCGACGCGGTCGCGGAATCGACTACGGACCGGCACGCGGCGCTCGGCGTGCTCGCCGTGCTGCCGGTCAACGCCCGGCGCATCCTCCTGCCTGAGCAGGCGCATCTGCTCGAAACGTTTGCCGCACAGCTCTCGCTTGCGCTGGAGCGAACCGCGCTGGCCGATGCGGCACAGCAGGCCATGGTGCAGGCGCAGACCGAATCGGTGCGCAACAGCCTGCTCGCGGCGATCTCGCACGACATGCGCACCCCCTTGGCGGTCATCGGCGGAGCGGCGAGCACACTGGCCGATCCGCACTCACCCATGCAACCCACGGCCCGGCGCGAGCTTGCGCAATCGATCGTCGACGAAACCACGCAACTCACGCAGCTGATCGGCAACGTGTTCGACATGGCGCGCATCGAGTCCGAGCATCATCGGCCTCGCGCCGAGTGGATCTCGATCGAGGAAGTGGTCGGTGCGGCATTGCATCGCCTGGCCGGGCGACTCGAAGGCTACGACGTGAGCACGCGCCTCGATCAGGCACCGGCCCTGATCAGCGCCGATCCGGTGCTGCTCGAACAGCTGCTCTACAACCTGATCGAGAACAACACCAAGCACACACCGCCGGGCACGCACATCCACATCGAAGCGCGCGAGCAGGACGGCCAACTGGTCCTGGTGGTCCGTGACAATGGACCAGGACTGCCCGCCGACGTCGACCCCGATTCGCTGTTCGAGAAATTTCGCCGTGGCCGCGAAGAGACCGCCGTGGGCGGCGTGGGTTTGGGACTTGCGATCTGCCGCGCGATCGCCCAGGCACATGGAGGCGAGATTCACGCCGAGCGCATAGCCACTGGCGGCGCCCGTTTCGTCGTGACGCTGCCGCTGCAGGGGCCCTCGCCTGCGCTCCCGGTCGAGGAGCCGGTGCCGTGACCCTCGCTGCTTACGCGATTCTGATCGTCGATGACGAGCCCCAATTGCGCCGGCTGCTAGGCGCCGCGCTCACCGCCGAGGGTTTTCGGACCATCGAGGCCGACACGGCGCAACGCGCCACGATCGAAGCGAAGAGTCACAAGCCCGATCTGGTGCTTCTGGATCTGGGCCTGCCCGACGCCGACGGTCGCACGGTGATCGAGGCTATACGCGCGTGGTCGTCGATGCCGATCGTGATCCTGTCGGCACGCACGGACGAACAGCGCAAGATCGAAGCGCTCGACGCCGGAGCCGACGACTACGTCACCAAACCATTCGCGATCGGTGAACTGCTGGCGCGCGTCCGTGCGGCGTTACGTCGGGCGGCGCGAACCGAAGAACGCGATGCGATTCTGAAACTGGGTGAGATCGAGATCGATCTTGGTCGCCGGTTGGCCAAAGGGCCAGGCGGTGACGTGCACTTCACGCCGGTCGAGTACCGCTTGCTAACTGCGCTCGCACAGCATCAGGGCGGAGTCGCAACCCAGCGCAAACTGCTTACGCAGGTGTGGGGACCGGAGCACGTCGACGATTCACACTACCTGCGCGTATACATGAAGCAGTTGCGGGAGAAGATCGAACGCACGCCGGCTCAGCCGCGCTACCTGCTGACCGAGATCGGCGTGGGCTATCGCCTGTTGACCGACTGAGCCTAGTCGTCGCCGCGCCGATCGCGCTCGGGAATGCCAGCGGCGAACCACGCCCCGGGCACACCACCGGGCGCATTGCGGATGATCAGCACGGGATTCTCACAAGTTGACGGCGGCACCGCGCTCAGCTTGTCGCGGATCTCGAAATCGCCGCGCGTATCGAGCGGCACTGCCGGCGAATTCAACGTGACCAGCGTCGCGGCCGCGCCGCAGAACAGTGTCGCGGCCACCTGCGTAACCCCGCCGCGCGTGCCGACTCCGCCACCCCCACCGAGGATCAGGCCTTCGCCTTTGGCGCGGATGTTGCCGTCGACGTCGATCGTCGCGCGCAGTTTCTTGATGATCCATGGCCTGCCACCGGGCAGCACCCCATTGACGTCGTTCGCGATGGGCGCAGCCACTGTGCCGGCAAGGGGTTGCGAGCCGATCCCGCCATCGAAGCGAGCCAGACGTTCCTGCGCGAAAGCGGAGCTGACAAAGACCGCGCTCATCGCGAGCGCAACAGCGGTTACCGTTTGCTTCATGGTCGGGAGTCTCCAGTTCGGGGCGGATTGACGGTGGATGACTGCGGCACCGTATTGGGAACTTTATCCCAAATTTTCGGCATGCCGTGACCACGCCCGTCGGCTGGCGACGGGCGGTAGCGGGCGCATCCGCCCGGAATCAGCGGCGAGCGCCCATCCCCGACATCTTCTCCAGCACCTCGCACACCGCGGCGGTGTCGGACTTGGCCAGACCCTGCCCCATGGCTGCGGTGTAGATCGGCGCACACGCGTTGAACAGCGGCAGCGCGCAGCCGAGCGACTTGGCCATGTCGCCGATGACCTGCATGTCCTTCTGCCACACGTCGACCTTCATCGTCGCCGGCGTGTACTTGCGATTGACCATCATTCCGCCGCGCAGCTTGAGCACGCCGTGGCCCAACACCGGGCTCCAGCCGAACAGCTGGTGCACCGTCTTCGCGTTCAGGCCCATCTTGCGCGCGAAGGTCATCAGCTCGCCGGTGGCGACGTTGTAGATCGCCACCAGATGATTGGCCAGGAATTTCATTTTGGTGCCCGCGCCATATCCGCCCACATAAGGCCGGTTGTCGGCGAACACGTGCAGGATCGGATCGATGCGCTTGCACAGCGCAGCGGGGCCGCTCACCAGGATCTGCCAGGTGCGACCCTTCATGCGCGCGGCCGTCCCGCTGATCGGGCAGTCGGCGACCGCGATGCGCGCCTTCTTCAACGCAGCGGCGAAGCGCTCCTTGTCGGCGACAGGAAGCGTGCTCATCTCGATCACGGTGAGCGGTGCCATGCCCTTGCGCCGTTTCGCCGCGGCGATCTTTCCGCACGCGTCGTCGAGTGCTGCAACCGAAGCAAGCGAGGTGATGATCACATCGGCCTGTTGCGCCACCGCCGTGCTCGATGCAAGCGGCCGGCCGCCGTTGCGTTTGAGCCGCTGCATCGCCTCGCGCGCGATGTCGAACCCCACCACCTTGTAGCCCGACTCGCACAGCGCCTGCGCCATCGCGCCACCCATGATGCCCAGGCCGATCACTCCGACGGTTGGTTTCATTGCTCCCCGCTTTGTTTGTGAACCCTTCACCCTTCACCCTCGGGCCGAAACTTCGTCTCGGGCTTGATCCCGCCGCGCTGCTGGCGCTCGCTGATGCGGCCGTTCTCCAGGTACTCGCCGGCTACTGCACGCGCCGCGGCGGCGTCCCACTGCGGCAGCCAGTCGCCCAGCGAGTAGCCGAACCACGGCAATTGCGGGCGCAGCGGCGGCAAGCCGAGTTCGTCCCAGATCGCGCGTGCACGCTCCATGTACTCGCGCTTGGGCAGCGCGAGCGGCGGCATGTCGCTTTTCATCGTCGCGTCCATCAGCATGGTCGAGTCTTCCTCGCCGCCATGCTCGCGCTTCGGGCCGTGCCCCTGCCCGCGATGCGGAATGAGCTGCACGTCGGCCACCGGGTTCATCCGATAGGCCATCGCCCAGAGCAGCGCATCGGCGTTGTCCGGATCGATATCGTCGTTGACCGCGATGCAGAGCTTGCCGCAGTCGCCCTTGAAGAACGCCGCGCCGTGCAGTGCGCGCCAGATCTCGGTGCGCGGCGTGCCCTTCGCGATCGCGATGATCGTCACGCGCAGCAGGCCGGTGAGCGGCTCGTGCAGCGCCACGCGCGTCACGCCACGAATGCCGAGCACATCGCGCAGATGCGAGAGAAACAGCGGCTCGTACGCGACGCGCTTGATCACGCTCGACTCGCTCGGCGCGACCTGGCTGATGTAGCTCGGGATGATCGCGTTGCGACGATGGGTGATCGCCGTTACGCGCATCGGCATGTTGAATTCTTCCAGCGCGACGTGGCCGTGCGACTCACCGAACGGCGCCTCGGGCTCGAGCTTCTCCAGATCGATCAGTCCCTCGATCACGATCTCGGCTTCCGCCGGCACCATCAAATCCACGGTGCGCGCCTTCA
>CADEDU010000109.1:11770-18756 GCA_902826155.1 uncultured beta proteobacterium | reverse complement strand
GGGTCGGCGTAGAGCTGCGACGCACCATTGAGCGTGATGGTCTGCGCGGCCACCGACAGCGGCAGGGCACAGCTGAGCAGCGCGAGCGCGCGGGCGCTCAGGGTGACGAGCTTCGACATGATTCCTCCTCGTGGAATGAACGGCGGGCGCGTGCGAGGCGCCCGGCATTGTCGGGCAGGCGGGGCCTCAACTCAAGGTTCGCGCACCCACCGCCCGGAGCGGGGCGCCGCCGCGCTCAGGCGGCTACCGCATCAACCGCTCAGCCCATGCGTGGCCAGCAGCGCGCGCATGCGCGCACAAGCAAGGTCGGGATCGCGCAGCAGCCCGGCACGATCGGCCAGCCGGAACGCCTCGGCGAAATGCAGGATGTGCCGCGCGCTTTGCTGGCCGCCCACCATGACGAAGTGGTCCTGATGGCCGTTGAGCCAGGCGAGGAACACCACGCCGGTCTTGTAGAAGCGTGTCGGGGCGCGAAAGATGTGGCGCGAGAGCGGCACCGTGGGCGCGAAGATTTCGTGGTACCGCGCGCGATCGCCGGCGGCCAGTGCCGCGAGCGCCGCGGAGGCAGCCGGTGCGATCACGTCGAAGATGCCCAGCAGCGCATCCGAGTAGCCCTGCGCGTCGCCTTCGATCAGCTCGGCGTAGTTGAAGTCGTCGCCGGTGTACATGCGCACGCCCGGGGCCAGACGCCGGCGCATGGCGATTTCCTTGTCCTTGTCGAGCAGCGAGATCTTCACGCCGTCGACCTTGGCGGCGTTGTCGTTGAGCACCGCCACCGCGGTGTCCATCGCCTTCATGTGATCGGCGTTGCCAAAATAGCCGGCGAGCGCGGGATCGAACATCTCGCCCAACCAGTGGATGATCACCGGCTGCTTCACCTGGCGCAGGATGCGGCCGTACACCTTCACGTAGTCGTCCGGCGATTTCGCGCACGCCGCGAGCGCGCGACTGGCCATGAGAATGATGCGACTACCCGCCTGCTCGACCGCCGCGCACTGCTCTTCGTACGCCGCAATCACCTGATCGACCGTGAGTGACGGCGAAGGCGCGAGATGATCGGTGCCCGCGCCGCTGGCGATCACAGCGCCGGGAAACTCCTTCGCCGCGGCAACCGAACGGCGGATCAGCTCGAGCGAGTTGGTCCAGTCCAGGCCCATGCCGCGCTGCGCGGTGTCCATCGCTTCGGCGACGCCCAGTCCGAGCGACCACAGGTGGCGACGGAAGGCGATGGTCGTATCCCAGTCGATCGCGGGCTCGACCCACGGATCGCTCGCGGACATCGGATCGGCCACCACGTGCGCCGCCGCGTAGGCGATGCGATTGAGCTGCTGCGTCTGCGTGCGCGGAAAATCGCGCGGCGCCGAGAGGATGAACTCTTCGAGCTGACCGCTTTCAACCGGCAACTTGATGCGAAGTCCGATGTTGCCGGGAAGTCCGACGACGCGTGGATCATTCATTGATTGCTCCTGCGTTCTGCCAGGGGAGTTCGCTCAACCCCACCCCTTCACCGTTCACGCCGCCAGCGCCGGCAGGTCCACCCAGCGCCGCTCCTTCCACGACTGCAATGCGCATTCCACCAACTGCACGCCCTTCGCGCCTTCGAGCAGATTCCACTTGAACGGCGTGTTGTCGTACAGGTGGCGGATGAACAGCTCCCACTCGGCCTTGAACGCGTTGTCGAAGTTGATCGAGTTGGGCACCTCCTGCCAGGTGCCGAAGAAGTCGATGGTCTGCGGGATGTCGGGATTCCACACCGGCTTGGGTGTGTTGACCCTCGCCTGCGAGAAACAACGCTGCAAGCCCACCACTGCCGAACCATGCGTGCCGTCGACCTGAAACGTCACCAGGTCGTCGCGCCGGACCCGCACGCACCACGACGAGTTGATATGCGCGACCGTGCCGCTTTCGAGCTGGAACGTCGCGTACGCAGCATCGTCGGCGGTGGCCTGGTACCGCTTGCCGTCCTCGTCGATACGCTCGGGGATATGGGTCGCGCCCAGACAGGAGACGCTGCGCACGCTGCCGAACAGGTTGTCGAGCACGTAGCGCCAGTGGCACAGCATGTCGAGGATGATGCCGCCGCCTTCTTCCGTCTTGTAGTTCCACGACGGCCGGTTGATCGGTTGCAGGTCGCCCTCGAACACCCAGTAGCCGAACTCGCCGCGCACCGACAGGATGCGTCCGAAGAAGCCCGCGTCGATCAGCATCTTCAGCTTGAGCAGACCGGGCAGCCACAGCTTGTCCTGCACCACGCCGTGCTTGATGCCCGCCTTCTGCGCCGCGCGATACAGATCGAGCGCCTCGGCAAGATTCGTAGCCACCGGCTTTTCGCAGTAGACGTTCTTGCCCAGGGCGATCGCGCGCTTGAGCAGCGCCGGGCGCATCAGCGTGGTCGCGGCATCGAAGAACAGCGTGTCGTCCTTGTTGGCCAGCGCCTGATCGAGGTCGGTGCTCCAGCGCTCGACGTTGTGCGCCTTGGCCAGCGCCTTCAACTTGTCGGCGTTGCGTCCGACCAGGATCGGATCGGGCATCACCCGCGTGCCGTCGGCCAGTCGCACGCCGCCCTGCTCGCGGATCGCTGCGATCGAGCGCGCCAGGTGCTGGTTGGTGCCCATCCTCCCCGTAACACCGTACATGATGATGCCGAGGCGTTTCTCGCTCACATGTTTCTCCTGATCGAATCCGTTTCGCGCCGGACCAGCGCAATCAAAATTTCTGCCGCCGGATCACTTCGATGACCGCGGCATTGTCGATGTCCCCGTCGCCGTCGGCAATCGCACTCTGCAATAGCCGATCGTGCACCGTCGATAGCGGCAGGCGCATCCCCAGCCGCCCGGCCTGCGCGAGCATCAGGGTCACGTCCTTCGCATGCTGGCGCAGCCGGCCTTCGGGCGCGTAGTCGCGCGCGAGCATGCGCTCGCCCTTGATGTTCATCACCTGCGAGAACGCCGCCGACGATTTGAGCACACCCATCATCGCGCGCGCATCGAGCCCGAGCTTCTCGGCGAACGCGATGCCTTCACCCAGCGCGGCGCGATTCAATCCAAGCACGAGATTGACCACCAGCTTGGCGCGCGCCCCTGCGCCCGATGCACCGACGTGAAACCACTGTTTGGCGATCGCGTCGAAGAAGTCCTTGTTGCTATCGGCAGCCGCCACCTCGCCGCCCACCATCATCACCGAGTCGCCGCGGCGCACCTGCCCGCTCGATCCGGAGACGGTTGCATCGAGATACGCCACGCCCTGCTTCGCGCACCGCTCTGCAAAAGCAGGGATTCGATCCGGATCGCTGGTGGTGACGCTGATCACGGCGCGCGGGGTCTGCCCGTTGCCGCTCAGCACGCCGTGATCACCCCACAACGCACGCTCGATGTCGTTGTCGTCGAACACCGCCAGCACCACGCGATCGGCGAACTCGACCGCCGCGCGCGGCTGCGCGAGCGCCACGCCGCCCTGTGCGCGCAGGTGCGCGATGCGCTCAGCGTTTACGTCACACCCGGCGACCGCCCAGCCTGTTTCCAGCAAACGTTCGGCGATCGCCGTGCCGACCAACCCCACGCCGATCACCGCGATCTTCT
Organism: uncultured beta proteobacterium; assembly: GCA_902826155.1. The sequence goes on along the minus strand of CADEDU010000109.1, from coordinate 15,178 downwards.
TCGTACCCGCTCCACTCATTGATTCGCCCACCTGGGTTGTTTCAGTTCGATTCGCGGCCTCGATACCCGACGCCTCGATCGGGCCGGCCATTCAGGCTGATTCAATCACGCCGATTCAATCACGCCGATTGGATCATGCGCATGTCGGCCCAGCTCGGCTCGGCCGCGACGCCGAAGCCGTTGCAGGCGAGCGATCCGATGCGCAGCCTGCCGTCGGCAATGCGCACGCGCACTGCGCCGGCACTGCGTTCGTAGAGATCGCCGTGCGCCGCGAGAAACGCCGCCTGCTCCGTCTCGGGCAAACCGGCCATGCCGTTCACGTAGTGGTGGCCGTTACGCTCCACGTGTCCGAGCCCGAGCAACGCCACCAGCGCCAGATCCTGCTGCACCGCCACGCCCGCCTGACAGGTGAGATCCTCGGCTGACATGAAGAAGCGCCCCTTGCCATCGTCGCCCGCGGCGGCATTCCAATGCGCGCAGCGCGCCGCGTTCAGGATCGATTTGTAGAGCCCCTTGCACGCTTTCGACGACACGCCGGCGTAGCCAAGCTCGCGTCCGCGCGGGAACACGCTCAGCTCGCTGTCGGACTCGTCGATCAGCAGCGGCACCTTCGCGGCAAGCGACGCCACCGAGCGTGCCAGCGCGTTGGCGCGACCGATCGGCTGCTCGATGAAGATCGTGCTCGTGGCCAGCCGCTTGAGGGCCGCGGTCTCGTTCATGCGCCGCCACAGCGTGGCAATGCCCTCGACATCGTCGTACTGCTCGTTGCCATCGAGCGTGGCCTGGTACGGCGCACCCGCTCGATCGAGCACCGCCGCGATGCGCGTGAGCCGATCGAGATCCTCATCGAGCTTGCCGCCGACTTTCAGCTTGAAGTGACGATGACCATAGCGCTCGATCACCTGTTCGAGCGTCTCGGGCAGACCGTCGTTGCGCGGGGTCTTAACGTCGCCCGCGGTGATCGGATCAACCATGCCGACGGTATGGCGCGCATCGAGAACGGTGGGCACGTGCAGTGCGCCGAGCCACCTGGTGAGATCGAAGCCCTGCAGATCCGGCGTGAGTACGCCTGCTTCGATGCCGGCCAGATTGCGGCGGATCGCATCGAAGAACGAAACGCCCAGCAACCGGCACGTAGCATCGAGCACCGCGCGATCGACGAGCGCCGGCCCGAAGCACGCCACCAGCGGATTGAGTCCGCGCGCGGCGCACGATTCGATGTGCGAGCGATAGTGCGCGGCGTAGTGGCCGAATGCGGTACGCGCATTGCGGTCGCCGGTGTAGGCCGCGGCGGCGATCGTCGTGGCATCGCGAAGTTGCTGGAAGTTGTCTTCGTTGGACAACGCGAGGTTCTTGTCGAACCACTTAGGCGCGAGCAGCTCGGCGGCCATGCCCCAGCCTTCGCGTCCGTCGTCCAGGCGCACGCGCACCCGCACGAACGCCTGCGGCGCAGCGGTGAGCGTGACGACGCCGAAGCGGAACGGCAGCCGCAGTTGCACGTCGCGCTCGTGCAGCTCGACGTTGAGGACTTTAAGCGTCGGCGTAGGCGTTGGCGTGGACGCAGTCATGGCTCTTTCGTATCGGCGGGTCAGTCCATCGCCAGCACGCCGCGCGCTTTGAAGATGTCGCGAATGCGTCCGGCGTAATCGTTGAACGCGGGCGGCAGCTTGTCGAGGCGCCGCGGGCGGGGCAGATCGATATCGAGAATCTCGACGATCCGTCCGGGACGCGGGCTCATCACCACCACCCGATCGGCCAGCAACACCGCCTCGGGAATGCTGTGCGTGATCAACAGCGCGGTCTTGCGCTTTTCCATCCAGATGCGCTGGATGTCCATCGAGATCTGCTCGCGGGTGAGCGCATCGAGCGCGCCGAACGGCTCGTCCATCAATAGGAGCGGCGGATCGTGCACCAGCGCACGGCAGATCGACACCCGCTGGCGCATGCCCCCCGAAAGCTCGTAGGGCTTCTTGTGCTCGAACCCGGTCAGGCCGGTGGCTTTGAGCAATTGCATCGCGATCGGCTCGTACTTCGCGCGGTCCATCTTGCGGATGTCCACCTGCAACATCACGTTGGAGAGCACGTCGCGCCAGTCGAGCATGGTCGAGTCCTGGAACACGATACCCAGCTCGGTCTGCGGCCGGTCGACACGCTTGCCGCCCACGGTGATCGTGCCGGCGCTGTACGGGATCAGCCCGGCCACCATCTTGAGGATGGTGGTCTTGCCGCAACCGCTGGGGCCGACGATCGCGACGAACTCCGATTGCGCGATGTCGAGGTTGACCTCCGCACAGGCCTCCACCGCACCGCCCTTGGTCTCGTAGACCTTGGCGACGTTCTGCAGGCGAATATAGGGCTGGGAGGATTGCATCACTTCTTGGGCAGGTAAGGCGGCTCCGACAGGAAGCTGTTGGTGTAGTAGAGATTCATGTCGGGTTGCGGCTTGAGCTTGGCGAATTTCTCCAGCAGCTCCTGGCTGTCTTTCCAGTCCGCGACATCCGACCAGCCGATCGGCTTGCCCTTGGTGCGCTCGGTATGCACGATGCTCAAGGTGCCGTCGATCTCGAGCAGCGCGATCTCCTTGGTGAACACCGGCGCGGCCTTCATAAAGATCGCCGCCGCCTCATCTCGGTTGTCGCGCGTGTACTGCCAGCCGCGCTGCGAGGCGCGCAGGAACCGGCGCAGCCGATCCTGATTCTTTGGATCCTTGGCCCAGTCGTTGTTCGCGATGATGGCACTCGATAGCGTCGTCACGCCCGCCATGTCGTACAGCCGGGTCCAACCCATCTTGACGCCGGTCTGCAGTTGCATGCGCGGCCCCTGGTCCATGAAATAGCCCAGCAACGCATCGGCCTGCTTGTTGAGCACCGCCTGCTCCTTGGCCGCCGGGTTGGCCACCGTGATCATCTGCACGTCGTCGAGCTTCATGCCCAGCTTGCCCATGAACGCGGTGAAGATCGCCAGGCTCGCGTCGCCCGCGGTGATCGCGATGCGCGTGCCCTTGATCTCCGCCACCTTCGTCGGCCGAGCCGAGTCGGCGCGGTAGATGAACGCCATCGGACTTTGCTGCAGCGTCACGCCCACCGCCTTGATCGGCATGCCCGCGGCCACGCCGCGCATCATCGTCGCCGCATCGACGTAGGCGACCGGGCTGGTGCTGTTGGCAACCAGCTGCGCCACGGTGGTCGATCCGCTGCCTTCCTGGATCTCCACGTCGAGCCCTTCCTCCTTGTAGAAGCCCTTGTCGCGCGCCACGAAGAATGCGGCGTGCTCGCCGTACAGCGTCCAGTTCAGCCGGAACGGGAACTTGTCCTGCGCAACGGCCGGATTGCCAAGCAGCGCGAGCGCCGCCGTGGTCAGCGCCAGGAACGATCGAACTCCTTTCATGTCTGCCTCCTCGTGGTGAGT
>CADEDU010000109.1:0-11670 GCA_902826155.1 uncultured beta proteobacterium | reverse complement strand
GTTTCGAGCACCTCAACGATATAGAAGAAGATCAGGCCGATGAACGTCAGCGCGAACAGCGTCGCGAACATCAGCGCCGTTTCTAGATTCGAATTGGTGACCAGCAGCAGATAACCCAGCCCCTTGTCGGCACCGACGAACTCGCCGACCACCGCGCCGGCCACGGCAAGCGTCGCGGCGACCTTCAAGCCGCTGAACAGGTAGGGCAGGCTGGTGGGCAGACGAAACTGCGCAAACACCTGCAACCGGCTCGCGCCCATCGAACGCGCCAGATCGTTCATCTCCGATGACATCGAGCGCAGGCCGACCGCCGCGTCGATCACGATCGGAAAGAACGAGATCAAAAACGCCACCAGCACCTTCGGCAACGTGCCCACGCCGAACCACACCAGGAACAACGGCGCGATCGCCACCTTGGGCACCACCTGAAAGAACAGCAGCGTCGGCATGATGAATTTGTCGAAGCGCTGCGACGCGGTGATCGCAACTGCCAGCGGCACCGCAACGGCGACCGCGAGTCCGTAGCCGACGAGCATCTCGTAGGTCGTCACCCAGGAGTGGCGCAGCAGCTTCGGGAACTCGTCGATCATCGTCGCGATGATCGTCGTGGGCGGCGGGAGCAGATACGCCGGCGCCTTCGATACGATCACGCCGATCTCCCACAGCACCAGAAACACCAGTACGCCTGCGAACGGAGTGAGCCGGGCGAGCAACGCGGCGCCCAGGCTGCGCTCGGGCTTGGTGGCGGTGACTGCTTCGCTCGACATGGTGCGATCTAACCCGCAGCGACCGGGCGCAACGCTTCGATCGCGCGGGCGTTGGGCTCGATGCCCAGGCCGGGTGCGCTTGGTACGCGGATCACGTCTCCAGTGGCACGCAGTTTCGGCTCGATCGTGCCCTTGTCGACGATGTACTGCGGACCGTTGAGCGCGGCCGGTCGAGTCAGACCGCCGGCTGCGAACAAATGGATCGATGCGGCCAGCGACCAGTCCGGATCGGTGAGTCCGGATGCAAAGAATGCGAGCTGACGCTCCTCGAGCAGGCGCGTGATCCGCGCCGCATGCCACAGTCCGCCGCAACGCGCGATCTTCATCGCGATGCCGTTCATCATGCCGAGCGCCATGAACTCCTCGGTCTCGGCCGGCGACACGATGCCCTCGTCCATCAGGATCGGCAGCGCACCTTGCCGGGTGAGCGCCTGATAGCCGCGAATGCGGTGCGGGGGCAGCGGCGATTCCCACGCCTGGAAGCCCGCATCGGCGAACTGCGGTGCCATGCGCAGCGCGTCGTCCAATTCGTAGCTGGTATTGGCATCGCACCAATGGAAACCGCTCGGCGCGAACTCGCGCACCGCACGCACCAACGCCAGATCGTAGTCGGGCGTCTGCGGATAGCCGACCTTGACGTTGAAGCTCGAATAGCCGAGCGCCTTGCCCTGCTCCATCAATGCACGCGCGCCTTCCAGCGTGGGCGATTGCACCGTCCAACTGAGCTGGATCGACGATTGACGCACACCACCGAGCAGTTCGGCGACGCTCTTGCTCGCGCGCTTGCCCCACAGGTCGTGGCATGCCAGATCGATCGCGGCCTTGGCCAGCGGCTGGCCGACCGAGAACGACGGCCGGATGGTGCGCTCCATGCGCGCGTGCACGTCGGCGAGATCGGTGGGATCGGCGCCCAGCACGGCGGGCAGCAGATACCGCACCAGCGTGGACTCGACCGACTCGCAGGTCTCGTACGTCCACGTCTCGACCGGCACCGATTGCCCCCAGCCCTGCACGCCGTCGCTGTCGGTGAGGCGCACGATGACCGACGGGCGCACGCGGCCACGAAAGAACTTGAATTCGCCCACCAGCGGGTAGTCGAAGCGGCCCAACTCGGCGCGGACGATCGTGCTCATGCCTGCAGGGATGAATGCGTTCGTCTGCTTCTAACCCAGCGATCGGTGGTTTGCAACTCATCAGCTGAACGGGCGAGAATCGGCGCAGCCGTACCGACCACCGTTTCACGACCACCATCCCACAACCGCTGCAACACGATCCCCGAGGTCGACGATGGCATCTCATCCGCGCATTCAGACAACCGTCGTCGGCAGCTATCCGATTCCTGAATGGCTGGTGGCGGCGCCCTCCGAGCAGGCGCTCGCCGATGCCACGCGCGTGGTGCTGCACACGCAGGAACAGGCCGGCATCGACGTGGTGTGCGACGGCGAGCTGTACCGGTTCGATATCAATCACCCCGAGACCAACGGGATGATCGAGTACTTCATCCGGCCGCTCGATGGCATTCGCACCCGCGTGCGCTTCGATGAGCTGATCACGTATCGCAATCAGGCCAGCACGCGGTTTCGCACGCGTCCGCCCGGTGTGGTCGAAGGCCCGATCACCAGCGGCGCGCTCGATCTACCCGGCGCGTGCCGGCGCGCGCGGCACCTGGCCAACCGCCCGTTCAAGTTCACGCTCACCGGCCCGCACATGCTGGCCAAGACGCTTGTGGACAAGCACTACAAGAACGTGCAGGCGGTGTGCTTCGCGATTGCCGACGCGCTGGCCGAGCAGGTACGCCACTGTGAGGCCGACATCATCCAACTCGACGAAGCCAATCTGCCCGGCGCACCGGACGAATGGAAGTGGGCAGCCGAAGCGGCCAATCGCGTGCTCGACGCGGCGAAGGGCAAGGCCGCGATGCACCTGTGCTTCGGCAACTACGGCGGCCAGTCGATCCAGCGAGGCGGGTGGGACAAGCTGATCGACTATCTCAACGCGCTGCACGTCGATCACGTCGTCATGGAGAACGCGCATCGGCCCGCGGAGGAATTGGCCGTGTTCAAGGGCCTGCGGCCCGAGATCGGCATGGGGCTGGGCGTGATCGACATCAAGCGCACCGAGGTCGAGACGCCTGAACAGATCGCGCGCGCGATCGAACGCGCAGAAGGCGCGATCGGCGCCGGACGCATCCGCTACGTGCATCCGGACTGCGGCTTCTGGATGCTCAAGCGCAACATGGCCGACGGCAAGATGCGTGCGCTGGTGCAGGGGCGCGATCTATTCGAGGGACGCGGCGCGGCTAAGGCGGCTTGATGACGCGGCGCTACTTGCGACCAACTGTTTCGATAGTCAGCGCTTCAATGATCCCCTGCACGTAGCCGATCGACCGCGCGGCGCACGCGCGTCCGTCGGGCTCGTACACGAATGGTTCCATCGCGATCGTGCCGCGGTAGCGGTGTCGCATGAGCGCCGCAATCACCGGCGCGAAGCGGTCGGTGCCTTCGCCTGGTCCGCGACGATTGCGATCGTTCAACTGCACGTGCGCGATGTGTCCGCTCGGCAGCCAGCGATCGATCAGCGCAGCCGGCGACTCGGTATCGCTCAGCGCGGCCGACGAGGTGTCGAGCATGGTGCGTAACGCCGGATTGCGGATCTGATCGATCACGGCCGCCGCCTGCGCGACGGTGTTGATCACGTCGGTCTGATCGGCCGACAGCGGCTCGATGCAATAGACGACGCCCGTCGCGCTCGCGTGCTCACCGGCCTGCGCCCAGCATTGCGACGCGCGGGTGAGCGCCACGGCATGCTCCTCGCCTTGCGGCGTGCGCCGCTGCGCGGGGGATCCGTGCACGAGATACGCGCCACCGAGTTCGGCGCACAGATCGATCAACCGGCGCATCACATCGACGGATCTCGATCGCAGCGCGCCGTCGGCCGTGGTGATCGACAGGCCCGCCGGCTTCACCAACAACCAATGCAAGCCGACGATGGCGATGCCGGCGTCACTCGCGGCGCGCCGCGTCTGCGCCACCTGCGCCGGCGTGAGCTGATCGGGCGCATCACTGATCGTGAACGGCGCAAGCTCCAGCCCTTCGTAGCCGAGCGCGCGGGCATAGGCGCACTGCTCGGCGAACGGCATCGGTTGCAGCACTTCATTGCATAGCGCGAGCTTCATCGCGATCTCCAGATGCGGCCCAGCGTGGGCTCGGTCATACGGCGCCGAGCGCTAGCCCCGCCGTGGCAGCGGCAGAACCCGCCAGGCTCGCGCGACCAACGCCTGCACGCTGCGGAAGTTGAGCAGGATCGTCACCACGCAGATCAACGCGAGCACCAGACTGATCGGCCGGGTGAAAAACGGTGTGAGGTCGCCGTCGGAGAGCACCAGACCGCGGCGCAGATTCTTGTCGAGCAGATCGCCCAGCACGATGCCCAGCACGAACGGTGCCATCGGAAAGCCGTAGCGGCGCAGGATGAATCCGGCCACGCCGAAGCCGAGCATGGTCCACACATCGAACAGCCGCTGCGAGATCGCGTAGGAACCGATCACGCACAGCACGAACACGATCGGCATGATCACGCTGCGCGGAATCTGCAGGATCATCAACAGCGGCCGCACCAGCAGCAGTCCGAATACAAGGATGCCGATCGTCGCGAACAGCATCATCGCCACCACGTCGTACACGAACTGTGGGCTGTTCACCATGATGAGCGGTCCGGGCTGAACGCCGTGGATGATCATCGCCGCCATCAACACGGCTGCGGGGGCGGAGCCGGGCACGGCGAGTGCGAGCACTGGAATGATGGCGCCCGGCACGCATGCGTTGTCACCGGTTTCGGCCGCCATCAACCCTTCCACCGAGCCTTTGCCGAACTGGTCCTTTTCCTTGCTCGCGCGGCGCGCGGCAGCGTACGACGACCACGACGCGACGTCCTCACCCACGCCTGGGACGATGCCGATGAAGGTGCCGATCACGCCGGAGCGCAGGATGGTGCGCCGGTAGCGCCACACATCCCCGAGCCGCGGCCAGTGCGATCCAAACGTGCGCAGCTTCGGGCGCGCGCTACGTTCGGCCAGCACGGTGAGCACTTCGGCAAAGCCGAATGCGCCCACCAGCGCGGGTATCAGCTGAAAGCCGCCGGCGAGATCGCGATTGCCGAACGAGAATCGCTCGAAGGCGTGCACCGGGTCCTGACCGATCGATGCGATGAAAAGACCCAGGAAACCGACGAGCCAGCCTTTGAGCGGATCGCCGCCGGTGAGGTTGCCCGAGATGATCACGCCGAACAGCGCCAGCCAGAAGAACTCGAACGCGCCGAACTTGAGCGCCATCTCGCCAAGCAGCGGCGTGAACAGCGCGAGAAAGAACATGCCGATCAGCGTGCCGAGCACCGAGCCGGTGGTCGAGATGCCGATCGCGCGGCCCGCTTCGCCGCGTTGCGCGAGCGCGAAGCCATCCAGACACGCGGCTGCATTGGCCGGCGTCCCGGGAATGTTGAGCAGGATCGCCGAGCGCGAGCCACCGTAGATCGCGCCGACGTACGCGCACACCAGCACCAGCAGCGCGATGTTGGCCTGCATCTTCAGCGTGAGCGTGGTGAGCAACGCCACGCCCATCGTCGCGGTGAGGCCCGGCAGCGCGCCGATGATGATGCCGAGCAGCGTCGCCGCGGCGATGATCGCGAGCGTGGTCGGCGCGGCGAAGCTCGCGAGCGACGTGCCGAAGAGAGCCAAACCGTCGAGCATCGCCAGCTAGCTGGCGCGCACTTGCGCGCCGCATATTCGGCCCCCTCCCTCTCTAGCTGCGCAGCGGCGCGAGTAGAGGGAGGGCGGGGGGAGGGAGAGCGACTCAGGTTCTCCCTCTCTAGCTGCGCAGCGGCGCGAGTAGAGGGAGGGCGGGGGGAGGGAGAGCGTCCAACTCACGGAAGGCGGACCAGAAACACTTCCTGGAACACCAGGGTCACGGCCAGCGCGGTCCCCGCCCCGCACGCAGCCGCGATCAGCAGGCCGCGCCCGCGCTCATCGCGCACGCGTCGCTCGGGCCACTGCAACACCGCGATCGCGATCGATACGAACAGGAACGTGGCAAGCCAGAACGGCACGCCGCGACCGACCAGCCCGGCACCGTAGGCCAGACACAGTGCAAGCGCGATGAAGAACCGACGCAGGCTGAACGCGTCACTCGCTGAAAGTGTCGGCGTGCCCGGGTCACCGGCCGTGAAGTTGCTCGCCCCTGGCACGACGCGTAGCGAGCGAAGCAGCAGCACCAGGCCAAGCAACGCGATGCCGATGCCGAGCGCGGCCGGCACCAATCCGGGAGCGGTGTAGGGATTGATGTTGAGCTTCTCGAGCCGGTCCATCGACCAGCCGCCATAGAAGATCGCCGCGCCGATGGTGATCCAGGCGAGCGACCAGTACTGATCGGAACGCGAGGCGGAAGCGGATGGGTTCAAGGCGGCGGGAGCGATGGGTCGGGAGCCGAATCGTATCGCGGCACGTCGATGCGATTACTCGAGGCGGATCTGGAGTCGCTGGGCAGCGTCTGTGGCGGAAGGGCTCCGCGGCGGGATCCCTTCCATCCCGCCGCGGCTCCTCGTCCCCTCTCCTCCTCAACGTCCGGGGAGTTGCGCGATTGCCGCTATGCGTGCGGCTGATTCGCGCTCAGCGCATCGAATTTTGCTTTAGGGCTTCGGAATACCGACCGAGTCGGGCGCGACCTTGGTCTTGCCGCCGGCGTGCATCAGCCAGGCATTGGCTTGCACCGCGGGAAATGCGGCCTTCTGTGCGGCCTCGCCGGCGAGCGGTCCGAAGAAAGCGCCGCGGCTCTGTGCGTACTTCTTGAGGGCCGCGTTGTTGGCGATCTCGCCCGACCAGAGTTTCTCGAGCGTGCCGATCACCTCGGCGGGCACCCCCTTCGGAATGAAGATGCCGAAGTAGTTGGTCGGTGCGCTGAAGTTGGGAATGGCCTGGGTCACCGGCTGGATGGTGCCGAAACCTTCGATGACGATCGGCTTGTCACCGACGCTGGCCAGCGGACGCAAGCGCTTGGCGCGAATCATGTCGGCCTGCTCCACCGCAAGCTGCGTGGTGACTTCTGTTTCGCCACCCACCGTCGCCACGACAGCCGGGTTGCCGCCGTCGTAGGTCACGTGACGGTACTTCACGCCGGTCGCGCGCGCGATCGCCTCCATCGCGTTGTGGCCGCCCGAAGTGACGCCGGCCGTGGCGACCGTTACCTGTCCTGGCTTCGCCTTCATCGCATCGATCAGCTGCTGGATGTTCTGGTACGGCGTGTTCGGATTGACGCCGACCACCGGCACGTTCGCAACGTTCAGGAACAGATGCCAGTCGGACAGATTGGTCTCGAGCATGCCGAGCGCGCGATAGACGCCGAGATCCTGCGCGGCTCCTGCGGTCCAGGTGTAGCCGTCTTTGGCGGCTTCGAGTGCGTTCTTGGTGCCGATCGAGCCCGATGCACCCGGTTGATTCACGATGACGATTTTCTGACCGAGCGATTTCTCAAGTTCGCCAGCGGTCAGGCGCGTCACCTGATCAGTCGAGCCGCCCGCGGCCCAGGGCACGATGATGGTGATCGGTTTGGTCGGTTTCCACTGCGCCGACGCATTGAACGATACGAACGCGCCGAGCGCACCAAGGGCGATCAGGAGCGCGATTCTGCGCCATGTCAGCACCAGCATCGGAATCTCCAGAGTGGGACTGCGGGGGCGGTGATCGGGAACTCACCGGACGCAGTGTCCGGTCAGCCTGCTCAAGCCGCGTGCCAGATCAGCGTGGTCAAGCGGTGAGAGATCAAGCAGCGAGGTCGCATATGCGATGTGCCCGCCGCACCCTGCTGCGCCCAAACCCGCCGGCGCGCGATCGACGATGCGGAATTGCTACCCCCAAAACTCGCGGTGAGCTTGTAACCCATCCCAGGGTCATTTGCAATTGGCGCTGCAGCGATGTGATTTGTCGGGCATTACGCCGGTAACTTCGGGCGCGCACTTGCGATAAGCTTACGCACGTTGGCGCTGTCGTTCGCAGTCCGGGTTTTCCTCTTCGCGGCGCGCTTCAACGCCTTCCTTCATCGCATGCATTCACCGCGCACTTGTTTGCCGCGTACTTTCACCGAGAATTCCATCTCCGACGAACCATGCGTGCGCGCAGTCTGACTTGACGGCTGCGCATACCGAAAACCATTCCGCATGTCCTGGCTCGATCTCTACCTGCTCTCACTTGTCGTCGCGCTGATCGTCTTGCTGGTCATGCGCTTCCGCGGCTGAAGCTCCGGCACCCGCCCCGTCATCGAACCTCGCGTTGCGTGCGTTCGCAGCCGCGAGCAATCGATTCCGTTCAGCCAAGCTCCGGACCGGCGATGGTCCACATGCTCGCCGGCTGGGCGATCTCACCAGGATCGCCGAGCACCATGCGGGTGTACGGCCGTTGCACCCTGAAGCCATTGGCCTGCAGCACGGCACGCAGGCTTTCGTGTGCATCGACCGCGTCGAGAAACACGCTGCCATCGAGCGTGCCCAACACGGCATTCAGCAATGCATGCGCGGCCGAATCGGCGTCGGCGACGACCGGTCCGATGTAGGTCGCGCGGTTGCCGTCGCGTCCCAGCGCGAAACCGCGCAACGCGCCGCCATCGCTTGCCGCGCACGCAAACGTTCGGGATCGTGCGTGCAACCGTTGAAGCAGCGCGATGCGATCGGTACCGAACGCGCGTCGATCAAGCGCCGCGATCGCCGGCCAATGCTCTGGGGCGATCGGCTGCACCTGCACCGCGCTGGGTAAGTGTTGATCGACGCGTCGCGTCGGCAACTGCGCTTGCCAGCGCGTGATGGTCCAGCTGTCGCGAAATCCCAAATGCGAATACACCGTCCGACCCGCCGGCGTGGCATCGAGCACGGGCACGCGGCCGTCGCGCTGCAACTGTTCGATGCATCGACGCAGCAATTCGGTGGCGATGCCGCGACGCCGGTAGCTGGCATCGACCAGCACCATGCTGATCCAGCCCAGTCGCGGACCGTGCGGCAGCGTGGCGGCGGTGGCGATTACGTTGCCCGCGGCGTTCTCGACCGCGATCGCCCCGCCCAGATCGAGAAAGATGCGCCAGTCATCGGCCGTCTGGTTCCAGCCTGATTGCACTACGAGCGCGGTGCCCGCTTCGATGTCGCGAGCCTCGAAGCGGCGGTAGCGGAGAACTTCACTCATCGGCAAGCCCGGTCGCGACGGCGTCGACGTGCTGCATGCCGTGAGCGCAAGACCGTGACCCGCACCGCTCGCGCCTCAGTAGCCGCCGTCGCGCACTTCGAAATGGGTGGGCTTGTCGAGGCTCGACTGGCCGCGCGCCACCCAATCGGCCGTCCAGTCGAGCAACCGCTCGATGTCCACGCGCGGCGGTCCGAACAGCCGCGCCGCCTCGGTGCAATCGACCAGCCAGGCGTCATTGCCCTCGACGCCTTGTACTCGCAGCGGTTTGCCCAGCCGCTGCGCCAGGCCGGCCGCAAGCACGCGCACACGGTGGATCGGCCCCGATACGTTCAGTCCCGAGCTTGGCCGGGTGCAGTGCGCGAGCGATCGCAACGCCTGCTCGTTCGCATCGCCCTGCCAGATCACGTTGACCGCACCCATCGCCAGATCGACCGGTTCGCCCGCGAGAATCCGGCGTGCGATGTCATGCAGGACCCCGTAGCGCATATCGATCGCGTAGGACAGTCGGAGCAGGCGCCCCGCCGTGCCCAGCGTTTGCGAGAAATGCCGAAACACGCGCTCGCGTGCCACGCACGAATTGGCGTACTCGCCCGGCGGGGTGAGTACCGTGTCCTCGCTCGCGCCCGGGCCGGCGACCGGCACGAACCGGTACACGCACGCGGTGGAGAACGCGACGATGCGTGAAACAGAAAAACGTTCGGCCACGTATGCCGGTACCAGTGCATTCATCGCCCAGGTGAGCGGCTGGTTGTCGGCGGAGCCGAACTTGCGCCCGGCCATGAAGATCACGTTGGCGGCATTGGGCAAACGATCCACCGCGTGGCGATCGAGCAGATCGGCGGCAATGCACTCGATCCCTTCACGCTCCAACTGGTCGCGCAGCCCTGGCTCAGTGAAGCGCGCCACGCCGATGACGCGTTTTGAAGGCGCTGCGCGGCTGGCCATTCGCGCCAGAGTGGGCCCCATTTTTCCGCCCACGCCGAGCACGATGAGGTCGCCTTCGAGCCGTGCGAGATCGTCGATGAGCGCCTGCGACGGCGTCGTCATCACCGCTTCGAGGTGCGCGACGCTGTCGAAGCGCGCAGGCAGCGACATGGACGCCTCAGGGCTGGCGATGCTCGCCGACCTTGATGATCTTCATGGTGTTGGTACCGCCCGCCTTGCCGATCGGCTCGCCGATGGTGAGCACGATGAGATCGCCCACGCTCACCACCTTGTTCTCCAGCAACACCTTCTCGGCCTCTTCGAGGAGTTCCTCGCGATCGTGGCCGATGTAGCGGACCGAGATCGGATACGTGTCGCGGAACAGCGAGCAGCGATAGCGCGTGGAGGTCTGTGCCGTCAGTGCGTAGATCGGCACGCCGCAGTTGAGTCGCGACATCCACAGCGCGGTCGAGCCTGATTCGGTGAGCGCCGCGATCGCCTTGACCTTGAGGTGATACGCCGTGAACAGCGCCGCCATCGCGATCGACTGGTCGATGCGCGTGAACACCCGATCGAGGAATTCGCGATCGAGCGACACCGACGCCGACTGCTCGGCCGACGCGCAGATGCGGCTCATCGAGTCGATCGTCTCCACCGGATACTTGCCCGAGGCGGTTTCAGCCGAGAGCATTACCGCATCGGTGCCGTCGAGCACTGCGTTGGCTACGTCCGACACTTCGGCACGCGTCGGCACCGGGCTCGCGATCATCGATTCCATCATCTGCGTCGCAGTGATGGTGAGTTTGTTGCGCTCGCGCGCCATGCGAATCATGCGCTTCTGCAGCGACGGCACGGCGGCATCGCCGACTTCCACCGCGAGGTCGCCGCGCGCGACCATGATGCCGTCGCAGGCGTTGAGGATGTCTTCGAGCGCCTGGTTCTGCACCGCCTCAGCACGCTCGATCTTGGCGATCAGCATCGCCTTGCCGCCGGCCGCACGCATCAGCTCGCTCGCCAGGTACATGTCGCGCCCGCTCTTGGGAAACGACACGGCGAGGAAATCGACGCGGATCTTGGCGGCGGTGCGGATATCCTCCATATCCTTCGGCGTGAGCGGCGAAGCGGTAAGCCCGCCGCCCAACCGGTTGATGCCCTTGTTGTTCGATAGCACCCCGCCGTGGCGCACGGTGCTGTGCACTTCGGTGCCCACCACGCGCGTGACGTCGAACACGATGCGCCCGTCATCGAGCAGCAGCACATCGCCGGTCTTGACGTCCTGCGGCAGCTCTTTGTAGTCCAGGCCGACGCGCGAGTCGTCGCCCAACTCGCAGGCCGCATCGAGAATGAACGTCGCGCCCGGGTCAAGCGTGACCTTGCCGTCCTTGAACTTGCCGATGCGGATCTTCGGACCCTGCAGATCGGCCATGATGCCCACGGTGCGCCCGGTCTTGCGCGACACCTCCCGCACCAGCTCGGCGCGACGGATGTGATCCTCCGCGGTGCCGTGCGAGAAGTTGAGCCGCACGACGTCAACACCGGCCAAGACCATGCGCTCCAGCACCGCCGGATCGCTCGAAGCCGGACCGAGGGTCGCGACGATTTTCGTGCTGCGAAGCATGGATTTGCGCGAGGAGAAACTGAGGGGAAGGGAGCGATTTCAGTCTAGCACGCGGATCTTTACGATCCGGCGTCGCGCACGCACGGCAACGGTCAGCCGCGCGCGCGTTGTTCGAGGATCTCGATCGCCGGCAGCGCCTTGCCCTC
>CADEDU010000108.1 GCA_902826155.1 uncultured beta proteobacterium | reverse complement strand
TGCTCCACGCCGAACGGTGCGAGCGCGTCGACCACGGCGTTCACCACCGCGCCTAAGGCACCGGTGTTGCCGCCTTCACCGCCGCCGCGGATGCCGAGCGGATGCGAGGTGGCCGGCACCTCACTCACCTCGGTGGTGAACGTGGGGACCATATCGGCGCGAGGCATGGCGTAGTCCATGAACGTGGCGGTGAGCATCTGGCCGGTGGCGCGGTCGTAGTGGCACTGCTCCCACAGCGCCGTGCCCACACCCTGGACGATCCCGCCGTGCGTCTGCGCATGCACGAACAGCGGATTGACGGCGCGGCCGACGTCGTCGACAGCGGTGTAGCGTGCGATCGTGACCTCGCCGGTGTCGCGGTCGATCTCCACTTCGCACACGTGGCTGCCGTAGGGGAACGAGGGCTGCGCCATCGTTTCGTCGGCCAGTCCGCTCAACGCACCGCGCAGCGCCTGCGGCAGATCGCGCTGTATGTCACCCGATACGTCGCCCGGCAAAGCATCTCGCGCCATCGCCCGGGCGACATCGAACAGTCCGATCGCGCGATCGGTGCCTTTGACCAGGAACCGGCCCTGTGCGAACTCGATGTCGGCAACATTCGCTTCGAGCAGATGCGCGGCGACCTGCGCGCCCTTCTCGACGATCCGATCGCATGCCTTGGCCATGACGATCGCGCCCATGCGCATCGAGCGGCCCGAGTGCGCACCGCCACCGATCGGCGCGAGGTCGGTGTCGCCGGTGATCAGTCGCACCTGCTCGATCGGCACGCCCAGCCATTGCACGATGAATTGCGCGAGGCTGGTCTCATGGCCTTGGCCCTGCGACAGCGTGCCGAGCATCACGTCGATGCGGCCTTCGCCTTCCACGACGATCTCGGCACGTTCGCGCGGAAAGCCCGAGGCGATCTCGATGTAGTTGGCCAGACCGATGCCGCGCAACCGGCCACGCGCTTGCGAGTGCTCGCGCCGCTTGGCGAAGCCGGTCCAATCGGCCAGTTCCAGCACCCGGCGTTGCGCGGCGGGATAGTCGCCGCTGTCGTAGAGCACGCCGATCGGATTGCGGTAAGGCAGCGCGCTCGAGGGCAGCAGATTGCGCTCGCGCAGCGCAATGCGATCGAAGCCGCAGCGGTGCGCCGCCAGATCGATCAGCCGCTCGATCACGTACATCACCTCGGGGCGGCCGGCGCTGCGCAGCGGCGTGGTCGAGGCGCTGTTGGTGAGTACCGCGCGCGCGTTGATGCAAGCCGCCGGGAATCGATACACCGAGCTGATCAACTCCGCACCCTTGGCGAGCGGCACGAACGACACCGCATGCGCGCCGATGTTGCTGGTGTTGACCGCACGCAGCGCCAGGAAGTTGCCTTGTTCATCCAGCGCGAGTTCCAACACCGAACCCAGATCGCGGCCCTGGTAGTCGGTGAGCAGCGCCTCCTGCCGCTCGCACGTCCATTTCACCGGCCGGCCAACGCGGCGCGCGGCCCACACCACCAGCGCGAACTCCAGGTAGGTGTTGTTGCGCGTGCCGAAGTTGCCGCCGGTATCGCGAGCGATCACGCGGAGCGCGCTCTCGTCGATGCCGAGCACGCCCGCCACATCGGTACGTCCGCGTACGTTGCTGCCCGAGCCCGCGTAGAGCGTGTAGCGACCGGTGGACGGATCGAACTCGCCGATCGCCGCACGCGGCTCCATCGGCACGCCGGTCACGCGGTGGATCCAGGTATCGAGCCGCACGACGTGTTTTGCGCTTGCAAACGCCTGCTCGGTCGCCGCGACATCACCAGCCATCGAGTCCACGCACAGGTTCGATGCCGCCTCCGGCCAAAGCGATGGTGCGTCGTGAGCGGCTGCATCGACCGCACGCGCCACCGCGGGCAGCGGCTCGTAGTCGATTTCGACCAGCTCGGCTGCGTCACGCGCGGCGTCGCGGGACGTAGCGATCACCATCGCCACCGCTTCACCGACAAAGCGCACCCGATCGGTCGGCAGCACCGGATGCGGCGCCGCGAAGATCGGTGACCCGTCGCGATTCTTGAGCGGCACCTCGAACGGATTGGCCGGCACCGGCCGATGAGGCAAAGGCTTGAGGCCGTCGCGCTCGGCATCAGCGCCGGTGAGCACAGCAACTACGCCGGGCGCCCGTGATGCCTCCGAGGTGTCGATCGCGCGCAGGCGTGCGTGCGCATGCGGCGAGCGCACGATCACGGCGTACGCCTGATCGGGGCGATTCAGATCGTCGGTGAACGCGCCTGCACCGCGCAGCAGGCGCGGGTCTTCCTTGCGCAGGACCGATTGACCGAGACCTTGCGCGACGCTTGGCAGCGGCGATTCGAGAAAGCTCATGGGGCGGGTCGCGCTTCGGTCGCGAGATGAGTCGAGGCCGACCAGTGTATCGTCGCCAGCCTCATTGACCAGTCTCAATCGACCAGTCTCGCGCCATGACACAACAAGAACCTCGCATGCAGTTGCGCGCCCGCGGTGATCTCGATTTGTACGAGCGGCTGATGCAGGACCGCGACATCCAGCGTGCCGTCGAGCGCTTCGACAAGGAAGCGGGCGAAATGGGCGCGCGCCGGCAACTGCTGGGCACCGCGATGCGCCTTTCACCGGAGATGGCACCCGACGTGGCGCAGATGATGCAAAGCTGCCGCGAAACGCTGCACATCGAACTGCCGGTCGAGACCTACGTGTATCCGTCGGCGGCGTTCAATGCGGCGGCGGTGCGCCCCGAAGGCGGACTGCTGCTGGTGATGCTGTCGTCGGCGCTGTTGGAAGCGTTCGAGCCCGACGAGCTGAAGTACGTCATCGGCCACGAGCTTGGCCATCACCTGTTCGACCACCACCGGATCCCTACGACGGCGCTGCTGGCCGGTGACGCACCGATCTCGCCTGCGCTCGCGCTGCAGTTGTTCGCCTGGCAACGCTACGCCGAGATTTCGTCTGATCGCGCCGGACTGGTGTGCGCAGGGGGATTCGAGCCGGTAGCGCGCGGGCTGTTCAAGCTCGCCTCCGGACTGCGCGGCGGGCGCATTCGCATCCTGATCGACAAATTCGTGAGCCAGATCGGCGATCTGCAGGCCGAGGCGGCGCGCCACGAGAAGGCCGATGCCAGGGCGCGCGCCGACTGGTTCTCCACGCATCCGTTCAGTCCGCTGCGACTGCGTGCGGCCGAGCTGTTCGCGCAATCGGCGCTGGTCAAGGCCGGTGGGACCGACGTCGAGCAACTCGAACGCGACGTGCAGGATCTGATGTCGCTCATGGATCCGAGCTACCTGCAGGAACGCTCGGAGGCGGCCGAAGCGATGCGCCGCATGCTGTTCTCGGGCGCGGTGCTGGTGGCGACTGCCAAAGGGCCGGCGAACAAGCAGGCGCTGGCGGCGCTGGAACAATTGCTGGGTGCGGGCTCGATTCCGAATCAGGTCAATCGCGCGGCAATCGAGGCCGATCTGCCCAAGCGCGTGGCGCGCGTCAACGAGGTGGTGGCGCCGCTACGGCGCACGCAGATCGTGCGCGACCTGTGCGTGATCGCGCGCGCCGATGGTCACGTCGATGAATCGGAGCAGCAGGTGATCCGCGATATGGCCGCCGCCATGAGTGTTCCGGCCGAAGTCGTGGCGAGCACCATGGCTTGCTCGACCGAATTCGACTGATGGACGCTGCAACTGGACGTGCCCGGCTGATACCGGCTCGATCGACACCCGCTCGATCGAGTCGCTATTTGCGCACCGGCACGATCGTCTTGCCGTCGAAGCGCACCCAGATGTAGTCGGAGTCGTGCAGCGCGTCATGATTGGTCGGCGAGAACGGGCGCACGTAGTGTTTGATCAGTCCGGGGTAGGCGGGTACGTCGTAGAACGCCAGGCGGATCTTGTCGCCGTCGGTTGAGCCGGCCTTTTCGATCGCGCGCGCGGTGAGCATCAGCGCGTCGTAGGCGTTGGCCACTCCCACCGGCGCGGCGATGTCGGCCGGACGCTTGATGTCGGGGTACTTGTTCATGAGCGCCCGGGTGACGCGCGCACCGGTCGGGTTCTGCGTGCCGGTGAAGCTGTAGGTCTGCACGAAGGTGACGTCCTTGTGGCGCGGCCCGGCCAGTTCTTCGAAGCGTCCGCCGGAGATGCCCCAATGGGAAACCACCGGGACGTTCCAGTTCATCTTCTCGAGCGAGCGGATGACACTCGCCGCCGGCGCAGCGTTGCCCACCAATACCAACGCATCGGCGCCGGACGACTTCAGCCGCAGCAGTTGCGGCGTCATGTCGGTCTCGGTCGGTTCGTACTTCTCGATGCCGACCAGCGGAATGTTGAGCTGCTGCGAGGCCTTTTCCAGCCCTTTCTGATTCGATTCGCCCCACGGGTTGTTCACCAGGAGCGCGCCGGGCCGGCGTGCGCCGAGGTTGCGGGTGGCGTACTTGAGCATGCCCGAGTCGACCCGATCATCGACGGCCGAGACGCGGAACATAAAATTGGGCGATTTGCCGTTCTGCGTGATGCCGGTGCCGGCGGCCCACACGCCCATGTACGGCACGCGATGCTCGTGGACGATGCCGATCAGGGCCATCGACACCGGCGTGTCGATGCCGCCGAAGATCACTGCGACCTGTTCCTTCTCGATCAACTCGCGCGCGGCCTGCTGACCCCGTGCCGGCGTCGATTCGTCGTCGCGTCGCACCAGCATCAGCTTGCGCCCGCCGAGCACTCCGCCTTTTGCGTTGACCTCGTCGATGGCGACGCTGAGTCCGCGGGTAATCGCTTCGCCCGACAGTGCCGAAGCGCCCGACAGTGCGCCGATGAAGCCGATCTTCACCGGTGCCGGCTGCGCGAATGGTGCCGCCGACGGCATCGCCATCGCCAGGCACAGCATGATCCGGTGGAACAGCGCTGACATCGAAACGATCTCCGTGACGCCGACGGCAAGCGTCGGCCTTGCCCCGGACATCACACGGGAAGAGAGTCGTCCGAGCAGGGGCCGCAAGTATCCGATCCGTGAAGCGTTCCGATCCACTGCATTCGCGGTGCGATTTGGACAAATTGCCATCGCCGCGCGGGCGCTGCGTCCGCACGTGCGGTTCGCCGCAGGCGCGGCGTTTCGTCAGGCAACGTCCGGCACGGTGGTGACGGATTGCGCAGCACTGGAGCCTGCTGGAGTGCGTGCGGCAACTAGGTCACGCATCGCAGCGGCCGTCGACACGTCGCGACCTTTAGTGCCGCGAATTGCGGCCGATCCTGCTCCTAGACTGCTGCCGGCGGTGCGCAGCCTTTCGGTGTGATCGATCTCGCACCGACTCGGCGGCGAACGCGGCGGATGGTCCGGCCCGGACGCGGTGCACGATCAACACGAAGCGGGACCTGCCTTGTTCGTCCCTCCCGAATCTATGCTGCGCAATCGCTCTCGCTCTGAAATCAGCGCTAACGCGACCTGCTCGCGTTGCTTCCCGGCGACCTGCTCGCGTTGCTTCCCGGCGACCTGCTCGCGTCGTTTCCCCTCACGCGGTCGCGCTGCTTCGCGGCGTTCGGTCTGCTCTCGCCGGAACGCGCCGATTGCCCCGGCGCTCGGCGGCTAGCGCAGGAGCATCGATGCTGTTTCGGCCCACCATCGCCTGGCGCATCATCGGCGCACTCGGGGTCGTCGCGTTCGGCGCGATCCTGCTGTTGTTCCAATTGTTCCAGGCGCAATTGCAGCGCAGCCTGTACGAGCGCGAACGCGAGAAGGCGGCCGACATCGTCGCGATCGTCAAGGGCACGCTGAGCGAGGAGCCCACGCGCCTGTCCGCGCTGGCTCGGGTGGTGCAGAACGATCATCGGCTGATCGACGCGATGAGCGCGTACGGCGCGAGCGGCGACATCGCGGTCCTGCGGGCGACCCTGGGCATGCTCTATCGCGACCTCGAAGTGAGCTATCTCGTCGTGGTGGATCGCAGTGAGCGCGTGATCCATCGCGCCCACGACCCGGAGCGGTCCGGTGATCAGCTGGCGCTGGCCGGAATCAGGGAAGCGCTCGACGGCAATGTGGTCGTCGACTCATCCACCACGGAGAAGGGCATGGCGGTGCGTGCGTTCGCGCCGTTGTACGGCGAGGGCGGCCGGCTGTCGGGCGCGATCGGCATCGGCCGCGTGCTCGACAACGCCTTCGCGCGGCGCATCGCCGAAGACACGCTCACCCGCGTCGCGCTGATGAGTGCCACGGCGCTGCTCGGCAGTTCGTCGCCGGAAGTGGAACGCAAGACGCCCGGACTGCTCCAGGCGCTGGCCGAGCGCGAAACGGTGTTCGAATGGGCGGAAGGTACGCGTTGGACACGCACTTCGGCGCCGATCAAGCTGGTCGACGAAACGTTCGTGCTCATCGTGGAGACCGATGCCGCGCGCAGTGAATCGGCGCTGGCAGAGAATCGCGCGTTGATCCTGCGGATCGGGCTGCTGAGTTTCGGCGTGGTGCTGTTGTTCGGTGTCGCGCTCACCGTGTATCTCGTGCGCCCGCTGCGCCAGCTCGAGAGCAAGGCGCTGCAGACGGTTCGCGCGTTCAGCGGCAAGGAACTCGACATGCGCGACGACCATGAAATCGCGCGCGCCGTGCATGCCGTCGATGTGGCCACCGACATCCTGCTCAGCCATGCCCGCCATCTGGACGAGATGCATCGCAGCGCGGAGCAGCGCAGCGGCGCACTCGCCGAGAGCGAGGCGCGCTATCAGCGTCTGATGGACCATCTTCCCGATCCGGTGGTTGTGCATGACCGGGGCCGGATCCACTTCGCCAACGCCGCGTTCGTGCGCTTCGCCGGTGCCAAGTCGGCGCAGCAACTGATCGGCCGTTCGGTGCTCGAGAAGGTCCCCGCCGACATGATGGAGCGCGCCAGCGAGCAGCTCGCGCTCACCCAGGCATCCGACGACGTGCAGCCTTCGGTCGAGATCCGCTTCACGCGTGCCGACGGCGAGCCGTTGTATGCACGCATGACTTCCCGACGCCTGCCCGAAGGCGACGGTTACTTGGTGCAGACGGCGATCCGCAACATCACCGATCTGCGCGTCGCCGAGATCGAGCTGCGCGAGGCCAAGGAAGTTGCCGAGGCAGCGAGCCGCGCCAAGTCGCAGTTCCTGGCCAACATGAGTCACGAGATCCGCACGCCGATGAATGGCGTGCTGGGCATGACCGAGCTGCTGCTCAACACCGATCTCACCGAGCAGCAGCGCCGATTGGCCGATATGGCGCACCGTTCGGGTGAGTCGCTGCTCAGCCTGATCAACGACATTCTCGATTTCTCGAAGATCGAAGCAGGCCGGCTGGAGGTCGAACATGTCGCGTTCGATCTGCGCGAGGTGATGGCCGACGTGAACGATCTGCTCGAGCCGCGGGTGAAGGCCAAGGGCATTCCGTTCAATATCGAGGTCGCCGCCGACGTGCCGGCCGGCGTGATGGGCGATCCGTCGCGCCTGCGCCAGATCCTGGTAAACCTGTCCAGCAATGCGCTCAAGTTCACCGAGAAAGGGTGTGTCGACGTAAGCGTCGTGCGCGAGGATGCGGCGGCTACGGCAGAGGAGGGATCGGCTGACAGGTTGCGTTTCACCGTGCGCGACACCGGCATCGGCATCGACCCCGAGTCGATGGGACGACTGTTCCAGGTGTTCAGCCAGGCCGACGGCTCGATGTCGCGTCGCTTCGGTGGCACCGGTCTGGGTCTGGCCATCACCAAGCAGCTGATCGAGCTCATGGGCGGCGAGGTCTCGGTGATGAGCGAACTGGGCAAAGGTTCGACCTTCACGTTCGCGTTGCCTTTGCCACCTGCCACGGTGCAGGTCGATCCGCTGATCGTCGAGAAGCTGAGCGGGCGGCGTGCGCTGGTGGTGGAAGACAACCAGGCCAACTGGGTGATTCTCGAAGCGCAGCTGCTGGCGGCCGGCATGCAATGCGATCACGCGATCAATGGCGCGCAGGCGATGGCATTGCTGCATGCCAACCCCAAGCCCGGTCTTGCCTATCAGGTGGCGATCATCGACATGAAGCTTCCCGACATGACCGGGTTCGATCTCGCGGGCAAGTTCAAGTCGGACCAGCGCACGGCCGACCTGCCGCTGGTGATGCTGACCTCGCTCGATGCGCAAGGCGGCGCTCGGACCGCGCGCGAAGTCGGCATCGAGGCTTATCTGACCAAGCCGATCCGCCGCTCGGAGCTGCTCACCCGCCTCGCGGCGGTGATGGCACGCAACGGCGATGCCCCAGGCGCGGTGACCATGCCGGTCGCGGCCGCAGCCGGCAAGGGCGAAGTCGCCATCCTGCTGGCCGAGGACAACGCGGTGAACCGGCACTACGCCGTCATGCTGTTGCGCAGTCTGGGCTATCACGCCGACATCGCCGAGAACGGTCTGGAGGCAGTCGAAGCCGTGCGCGCGCGCGACTACGCGCTGGTGCTGATGGATTGCCAGATGCCCGAGATGGACGGGTTCGAGGCGACAGCCTTCATTCGCCGCGCCGAGCAGGAACAAGGCGTGGAGGCGAACGATCGCGTGCACATCGTGGCGCTCACCGCCAACGCCATGCGCGGCGATCGGGAGCGATGCCTGGCGTCGGGCTTCGACGACTACCTGGCCAAGCCGTTCACCAAGCGGCACTTGCAGGAACTGCTGGCCCGTCATCTCGAATCGACCCGCGAATCGACCCGCGAATCGGCCCTCGAACCGGCGCCGCGAACGACTGCGAAAGCAGGCTGAGCCGTTCTCTCCGGGCTTCGATGCGCCGCGCATACAATGCCGCGGGTTCCAACTCGCTATGGTGATCGGCGCGCATGACTCGCGGAGCAGTACAGAACGCACGCATCGGCTGCGACATCGGCGGCACGTTTACCGACGTCATCCTGCAGCGGTCCGACGGCCGCCTGTTCGTCAACAAGACCTCGACCACGCCTGACGCACCCGGCAAGGCCGTGGTGAGCGCGATCAACGCGTTGCTTGCGCATACCGGCATCGCGCCCGCCGCGATCAGCGAGATCGTGCACGGCACCACCACCGCGTCGAACGCGATCCTGCAGCGCACCGGCGCACGCACCGGTGTGCTGGCCACGCGCGGCTTTCGCGACGTGCTGGAGATCGGACGCATCCGCACGCCGACGATGTTCGACGTGGCGTGGAACAAGCCCGAGCCGCTGGCACCGCGCCGCTATCGGCTCGACATCGTCGAGCGCATCGGCGCCGACGGCACCGTGGTGCAGCCGCTCGATCCGCAGTCGGTGCGCGATGCCGCCGCGTTCCTGCTCGCCGAGGGCGTGCAGTCGGTGGCGATCTGTTTTCTGAACAGCTACGTCAACCCGGTGCACGAGCTGGCGGCGAAGAAAATCCTGGAGGCGGAGTTTCCCGAACTCCTGGTGACCGCATCGTGCGACGTGTTGCCGGAGATGAAGGAATACGAGCGCACCAGCACCACCGTGGTCAACGCGTACATCCTGCCGGCGATGCGCACTTATCTGGCGCGGCTTCGCAGCGACCTGGCTGCGATCGGCGTGCGCGCACCGATCCAGGTGATGGCCTCCAACGGCGGCATGATGGGCATCACCGCCGCGAGCGAGAAGCCGGTGTTCGCAGTGGCCTCCGGGCCGGCGGCAGGCGTGACCGGCGCGGCGCGCGTGGGCGAGCGCACCGGTGATCGCGATGCGATCGCGTTCGACATGGGCGGCACGACCGCCAAGGCGGCGATCGTCCAGGCTGGGCAGCCCTCGCTCACCAACGAGTACGAGTTCCGCGACGGCATCAGCTCGCCCAGTCGCTTCGTCAAGGGCGGCGGCTACGTGCTCAAGGTGCCGGCGATCGACATCGCCGAAGTGGGCGCGGGCGGCGGTTCGATCGCCCGGATCGACGCCGGCGGTTTGTTGTGCGTGGGGCCGGAATCCGCGGGCGCTGCACCGGGGCCGGCGTGCTACGCGCAGGGCAACGCCCAACCGACCGTCACCGACGCCAACATGGTGCTCGGGTTTCTGAATGCGACGGCTCTTGCCGGCGGTTCACTGGCGGTGCAACCGGCACTTGCGCATGCCGCGATCGAACGCTTCGTCGGCGCGCCGCTCGGGCTGTCGGTGATGGAAGCGGCGCACGGTATCCGTAATGTCGCCAACGTCAACATGGCGCGCGCGATCCGGGCGGTGACTGTCGAACGCGGACGCGATCCGCGCGACATGAGCTTGATCGCGTTCGGCGGCTCCGGGCCGGTGCATGCCGTGGACGTCGCGCGGATTCTGGGCATTCGCCGCATCGTCGCGCCGGTGATGGCGGGCGTGTTCTGTTCGGCGGGCATGCTGGCCGCCGATGCCGAGCGCGACTTCCTGCGCGCGGTGCTGCGCCGGCTCGATCAATGCGAGCCGCACGCGCTGCAGAGCATCGTCGAAGCGTTGCGACAGGATGGGATGGTCGCCCTGGCTGCCGAAGGCTACGGCCCCGAACGGGTGAGCGCGGTGATCAAGGCCGATTGCCGCTACCTCGGCCAGTCCTCCGACTTATCGATTCCACTGACGCGCGAGCGCATCGATGCCGCGGTGCTGCAGCAGTTGCGCACGGACTTCCAGCGTGCGTACCAGGAAACGTTCGGCTACGCCAACGATGAGCCGATCGAGATCGTCAATCTGCGTCTGTCGGTGCGCGGGCGCGGCAGCGATCGCCTGTCGTTCAGCGACATGCGCGTCGATGCGGGCGCACTGGCGGGGCAGCGCGGCGTGCGTAAGGTGAGTTTCGAGCGCGGCGCCGCGCCGATCGACACGCCGGTCGTGCCGCGCGCACAGATCGATGCCGAACGACGCGCCGGTCCGCTCATCATCGAGTCCTACGACACTACGATCGTCGTGCCGCCGGGCGTACAGGCCTGCGCGGACACCACCGGCAACATCATTCTCGAGTTGTGAGGCGCGCCGTGAACCAGGCATTCGTGAACCAGACCATCGACACCGCAGTCCAACAGCGCGCCGGCATCGACCCGATCTCGTTCGCGGTCATCAAGAACGGCATGGACGCGATCGTCGACGAGATCGCCTATACCGTGCTGCGCACCGCGCGATCCGAGATCGTCAAAGACGTCATGGACTACTCGGCGGCGATCTGCGACCGGCACGGCGCGATGGTGGCGCAAGCCAAGACGATCGCGCTGCACCTGGGCGCGATCCCCGAGGCGATGGCGGCGGTGCGCGCGCGCTACGGCGACACGCTGCGCGAGGGCGACGCGATCGTGATGAACGATCCGTACGAGGGCGGGATGCATCTGCCCGACATTTTCATGTTCGTGCCGTTCTTCCACGCCGGTGAGCTCGAGGGCTTCTGCGTGGTGATCTGCCATCACACCGACGTGGGCGGACGCGTACCCGGCTCGAACGCGAGCGACTCCACTGAGATCTTCCAGGAGGGGCTGCGGCTGCCGCCGGTGAAGCTGTACGAGCACGGACGCATGAACGAGATGCTGGAACGGCTGATCGGGCTCAACGTGCGCGTGCCCGATCGGGTGCTGGGCGATCTGCGTGCGCAATACGCCGGCGCGCAGGTGGGCGTGCGCGAGCTGGGAAAGCTGTTCGATCGCTACGGCAGCGCGATGCTGCGCGAGTACCTGGCCGAACTGCTCGACTACGCCGAACGCATGACGCGTGCCGAGATCCGCACCTGGCCCAAGGGCGTATTCAGCTTCACCGATCACATCGACGACGACGGCCTGAGTGCAGCGCCGATTCCGATCAAGGTGACTATCACCGTGCGCGACGAGACGGTGAGCTGTGACTTCACCGGCTCGGCGCCGCAGGTGAAGGCGGCGATCAACTCCACCGTCTCGTACACCAACTCCTGCACGTATCTGTCGGTGCGGTGCGCGCTCAAGGGCGACATTCCCAACAACGCCGGCGTGTTCCGCTGCATCGAGGTGAAGGCGCCGGAAGGCTCGGTGCTCAATCCACGTGCGCCGGCTGCCGTGGCGGCACGCGCGCTCACCGGCTATCGCGTGTTCGACGCGATGCTGGGTTGTCTCGCGCAGATCGTGCCCGATCGCATTCCCGCCGGTGGCGAAGGCGGCAACACCGTGGTGTGTCTGTCGAGCCGGCGCGCCGACGGGACGCCGTCGATCATCGTCGACATGATCTGTGGTGCCTGGGGCGGTCGGCCGAGTGCCGACGGCATCGAGGCGATCACCAACGCCTCGCAGAATCTGTCGAACACGCCGATCGAGGTGCTCGAGGCGCAGCATCCGGTGCGCATCGAAAGCTACGAACTCGTGCCCGACAGCTGCGGGGCGGGCAAGTGGCGCGGCGGACTGGCCCTGCAGCGCAGCTACCGCGTGCTCGCTGATGAGGCCTTCCTGCAGCTGCGCGCCGATCGGATGAAGTTCGCGCCGTACGGCCTGGCAGGCGGACAGGCCGGAGCGCTCGCGCGCAATCTGCTCGAACAGGGCGGCGCGGTCG
Source organism: uncultured beta proteobacterium (assembly GCA_902826155.1). The sequence continues at coordinate 6,436 of CADEDU010000108.1, read as the reverse complement.
AAGCGCTCGCCTCCAAGGTCGCGCGTACGCTGCACGGCGGTGCGTTGGTCACCCATGTGCAGCCGGGCGCGGGCGGTTACGGGGATCCGCTGGCACGTGATCCGGGGCTGGTGGCCGACGATGTGTGGAATTGCAAGATCTCGGTGCAGTTCGCACGCGAGCATCACTGCGTCGTCGTCGATCCGGTGAGCGGCGCGCTCGATCAGCAGGCCACCGAAGCGCTGCGAAAACGTCGCAAGGCGTGAGTTAGAATCGCGCGGTTTCGCTGGCCGCGCACGCGACCTCGCCGGTTGCGCCTGATCACCCGCGCGGGCATCCAGCGGTCACCCATGAAATCGCGCGCCACCGTCGCGTGGCAAGGGCGGCACCGCCCACAACGATTACATTCAGCTCGAACAAAAAGGGGAACGCTGTGTTCGACGACGACGATCAAGACATCTCCGTGATAGTCATCATCTTCCTGGGCATTGCCTCGGTGGTGGCGATCTTTACTGTCATTCTGACCATGGCCGGGCCGATTCCGGCGATGTTGTTCCAGCCGCCAAGCGCACAGCGCGTGGCCGCCGGCCCCAACCTCGGTTTAAGCCTCGCCGAGGGCAAGATCACGCTCACCGGCACCGTGCCCGACGAGGCCGCGCGCCAGTCGCTGCTGCTGCAGGCGCAGGTGGTCTACGGCATCGGCAATGTGGTCGACCAGTTGAAGATCGAATCCGGTGCCGCGATGCCGAAGTGGAAGGGCCGGCTGCTCGATCTGTTCGCGCGGCTGCGCGGGCTGGGGGATTTCAAATTCAACCTTGCCGGCAACCGCTTGAGCCTCGAAGGTCTGGTGGGCACCGACGGATTGAAGGCCGACTTCGAGAAATGGATCAGCGGGTTCTTCGATGGTGCTTCGCTGCAGAGCGCGATCAAGGTTGCGGCGGCCGGTGCGTCCGGGCGCGCTTTCGACCCGGCTGTGCTGCTGAATCTGACGATCGAGTTCGCCACCGGTAGCGCCGAGATTCCCAACGAGTACCGGCCGCGCCTCGATCTGGTGGCCGCCGTACTCAAGGACGACGGACGCAAGCTCACCATCGCCGGGCACACCGACAACGTGGGCGATCCGGGCAGCAACAAGACGCTGTCGCTGGCGCGCGCCGAGTCGGTCAAGAAGTACCTTGCCGACAAAGGCGTCGCGGCTGATTCCCTTGCCACCACCGGCTTCGGCGAAGAACGGCCGATCGCCGACAACGGCACGCCCGAGGGGCGCCAGCACAACCGGCGGATCGAATTGCTGCAGTAGCGTCGAGAAGGCAGTCCGCGGCTGCGCGGCTGCTTCGATCCACCCCAAAGCCGGGCGCGCCCCGGCTTTTTTGTCGCGTGGCGGCTGCTAGACTCTGCCTTGTTCCGGAATGTCATGCGTGCATTGCGACGCGAGCGTGCTCACGCGCTGCGGTTCCGGGCCCTCGTTTGAGTCCGCCACACCCTCTCGTCACGACGCCCCCGCGCCGGCATGAACAACGTTGATCTGATCGTTCGCATCCTCAAGGCCGCGGGCATCACCCACGGCTTCGGCGTGCCCAGCGGCAACGTGCTGCCGTTGATCGAAGCGATGCGCGCCGGCGGCATCGAGTTCGTGCTCACCGCACACGAAGGCTCGGCCGCCTTCGCCGCGGACGTGTCGGCACGCATGACCGGCATTCCCGGCCTGGCGATCGCCACGCTCGGACCGGGCGCCACCAATCTCACCACCGGCGTGGGCAACGCGTATCTCGACCGTTCGCCGATGCTCGCGATCACCTGCAATCTGCACCGGCCGCAACTCGGGCGCCGCGTGCAGATGTGGATCGACCATCATCAGCTGTTCAAGCCGATCACCAAGGCCTCGTTCGCGCTTGCGCCCGGCAACATTGCCGCCACGCTGCGCGAGGCGCTGTCGATCGCGCTGGCCGAGCCGCAAGGCCCGGTTCACATCGATCTGCCCGAGGACGTAGCCCTGGCCGAAGCGACCGAGTCGATGCCCGAGCTGGTCGTTCCGAGCGAGGTGGCGCCGGCCAGCGAAGCGGCGATCGCGCGCGTGGCCGCCCGATTGCGCGAAGCGAAGCGGCCGATCGTCGTGCTCGGCGCCAACGCGATGCGCATGAAACAGCCCGCATTGTTGCAGCGGGCGATCGAACACCATCGGCTGCCGTTCGCCTCCACGACGATGGCCAAGGGGCTGATCGACGAATCGCATCCGCTGTCGGTCGGTTGTATCGAACGCGCCAGGCGCAAGCTGCAGCGCGCCTTCGTGCGCAACGCCGATCTCATCATCGGCCTGGGCTACGACACCGCCGAAGTCGAGTACGAGGCGTGGATCGGTACGGTGCCGCTGGTGCACATCGACATCGAGCATGCCGACGTCGACGCGAGTGTGAACGTCGCCGATGAGCTGATCGGCAACCTCGATGCATCGGTGGCTGCCATCAACCGGTTGCCTGCGTTCAGTCACGGCTGGGAAGCCGGCGCCATCAAGGCGCATCGCGACGCTTTCCAGGCGGCGCTGCGGCCGGCGGCGCCGAATTTCGCGCCGCATCAGGCGATCGACGTGGTTCGGCGCGTGCTGCCGCGCGGCGGTGTGCTGGCGTTTGATGTCGGCGCGCACACGCATCAGATCGCCAGCCAGTGGACGGCGCACGAGCCGCGCACGTTCCTCATCACCAATTGCTGGTCGTCGATGGGCTTCGGCCTGCCGGCGGCGATTGCCGCCAAGATCGCGCGACCCGATCTGCCGGTGGTGTGCATCGTCGGTGATGGCTGCTTTCAGATGACCTGCGGCGAGCTCACCGTGGCGAAGCGACTCGGGCTGGCGATTCCGTTCGTGGTGCTCGACGACCGCTGGCTCAGCCTGATCAAGGTCAAGCAGGAGCGGCGCAGCTTCCAGCACTACGGCACGCAGACGATTCCCGGCGGCTACGAGGCGCCACCGTCGCACTATTTCGGCGTGCGGGCAGTGGGCGTGCGCAACCCAGCCGATCTGGAACGCGAGCTGCGTCTTGCGTTGCATGCCAACGGCCCGGTGGTGATCGAGGCCGTGGTCGATGCCGCGCACTATTCCGAGACGGTGTTCGACTGATCCGACGACGAGCATGACCAGCGATACGAGCAGTACCAGCCGTGCCGGCAGCGCCGGTGAGCGTGGCCGAGGCAACAATGCCAACGACGAGCGCGTGATCATCGTCGGCGCCGGCCCGGTCGGCATGGTGTGCGCGCTGGCGTTGAACCGCGCCGGCATCAAGGTGACCGTGCTCGAGCAGGAGCCCGCACCGGTGGAGGATCAGCGCGCCGCATCGCTGCATCCGCCGACGATCGAGATGCTCCACGCCCTGGGCATCGCCGAGAAGATCATTCCGCGCGGGTTGATCTCGCCGGTGTACGCGTTCCGCGACCGGCTCTCCAAAGACGTGGTGGCCGAGTTCGACCTGTCTCTGTTGAAGGACGAGTTTCCGTTTCCCTACGTGCTGCAGTATGAGCAATACAAGCTCACCGGCGACATCGCCCGGCAGTACGCCGACGAGAGCGATTTCGACGTGCGCTTCGCGCGCTGCGTGACGGAGATCGAGCAAGGCGCCGACGCGGTGAGCGTGCACGCCGAAGGACCGGGCGGCATGGAACTGCACCGCGCGCGCTACCTGATCGGTGCTGACGGCGGGCGAAGCACGGTGCGCAAGGCGGCGGGCATCGCGTTCGAAGGATTCACCTATCCCGAGAGTTTCATCAAGATCGCTACCACGCACGATTTCAAGCAGAACGATCCGCGCCTGGTGTTCCGCAACTACTGGTCCGACCCCGACGAGTGGTGCAACCTGTTCAAGGTCACCGGCAAGCGGGCACCAGGACTGTGGCGCGCGATCTTTCCCACGCGTGTCGGCGAGTCCGAGGAGGAGGCGCTGCGCCCCGAGAACGTCGAGGCGCGGCTGCAGAAATTCTTTCCGAAGCCCGGACGCTATGAGGTGGAGTACGTCAACGTCTACAGCGTGAGCCAGCGGGTGGCCGAAACGTTCGTCAAGGGCCGCGTACTGCTGGTGGGCGACGCCGCGCACGTCAACAATCCGATCGGCGGCATGGGGATGAACGGCGGCATTCACGACGCGATCAATCTGGTGGAAAAGCTCACCCGGGTGTGGCGCGGTGAGGCTGATGCATCGCTGTTGGCGGTCTACGATCGACAGCGGCGCAAGGCGGCGGTCGACTACACGCAGGCACAGACCATCCGCAACAAGAAGCTGATGGAAGAGCGCGACCCCGCCGTGCGCCAGACCAATCTCGACGAGCTGCGCCGCACCGCGGAGAACCGTGAAGGCGCCAAGGCGTACATGCGTCGCGCGGCGTTGCTGGATAGTTTGCAAGCGGCGGCGGCAGTCAATTGAGTGGTGTGAGGACCCGATGATCCAACCCTTTCCGAATCTGTCCGCCGCCGATCGCGCCACGCTGCTCGAGATCGGTCCGATCTGGGGCCGGAACATCCAGAAGCATCGCGACATCACGTTCGCCATCTACGACAAGATGCTGGCGAGCGCGCCCAAGCTGGCGAAGGTCGAGCGCGACATCCATTACGGGCCGGACCCGCGCCAGGTGCTCGACGTGTTCACGCCTACCGGTGCCACGCACGGCGGGGTGATGGCGTTCGTCCACGGCGGCGCCTTCGTACGCGGCGGCAAGATCGTGAGCCCGGAGATCTACGAGAACGTGCTGTGGTATTTCGCGCGGCACGGCTTCGTCGGCGTCAACATCGAGTACCGCAATGGTGATGTCGCGCCGTATCCCGGCGGCTCAGAAGACATCGCCGGCGCGATCCGCTGGCTCAAGCAGAACATCGCGCGCTACGGCGGCGACCCGAACAAGATTCATCTGACCGGGCACTCGGCGGGCGCGACGCACATCGCCACCTACGCGCTCGATCCGGTGGTGCGGCCCAAGGACGGGCCGGGCATTGCCAGCCTGATCCTGCTCTCGGGCCGGCTGCGGGCGGACGCGAGCCCCGACAATCCCAACGCCGAGCCGGTGAAGATCTACTACGGCGCCGATGTCTCGAAGTACGAGGCCCGCTCATGCGTCACGCACGCGGCGAATTGCGACATGCCGGTGTTCATCGGCATTGCCGAGCACGAGAATCCCCTGCTCGACATCTACGGCCTGGAATTCGCCCATCGCGTCGCCCAGCACCGCAAGCGCGCGCCGCGGGTGGTGCGGCTCATGCACCACAATCACATCTCGTCGATCGCGCACGTCGGCACCGAGGAAGACGTGCTCGGGCAGGAGATCCGTGATTTCATTGAGCTGGGGCGCTAAGCCGCTCAGCGCCGAACAGCCAAACCACCAAACCGCAACAACGCAAGCCGCAGATGACGCGGAGATCAGGAGGTAGTGGCATGACCCAGCAGCGATTGAGAGGTGTTCTGTCCCCCGTCGTCACGCCGTTCAAGCGCGACTACAGCCCCGATGCCGAGCGCTTCATCAAGCACTGCAAGTGGCTCCTCGCGCACGGCTGCTCCGGGCTGGCGATCTTCGGCACCAACAGCGAAGCGAATTCGCTTTCGGTCGAAGAGCGGATGATGCTGCTCGAGCGCCTCATCGGTGCGGGCGTGCCTGCGTCGAAGCTCATGCCGGGTACCGGCTGCAGCGCGCTCACCGATTCGGTCAAGCTCACCGCGCACGCGGTGAAGAACGGCTGTGCCGGCGTGCTGATGCTGCCGCCGTTCTATTACAAGGGCGTGCCCGACGAAGGCATCTATCGGAATTTCTCCGAGGTGGTGCAGCGCGTGGGCGATGCGCGATTGCAGCTTTACCTGTACCACATCCCGCCGGTGTCGGCGGTGCCGATCACGCTCAAGGTGATCGAGCGGCTGCTCAAGGGGTATCCGGCCAACGTGGTCGGGCTGAAGGATTCCTCGGGCGACTGGAACAACACCAAGGCGGTGCTCGACAATTTCGCCAAAGCCGGCTTCGAGGTGTTTCCCGGCAGCGAAGTGTTCCTGCTCGACGGACTGCGCCATGGCGGGGTGGGGTGCATCACCGCGACCGGCAACGTCAACCCCGGGCCGATCGACAAGGTCTATCGCAACTGGCAGACGCCGCAAGCCGACGCGTTCCAGGCCGACATCACCGCCACCCGCAAAGTGGTGCAGAGCGTGCCGATGATTCCGGCGCTCAAGGCGATCATCGCGCAGTACGGCGATGACCCTGAGTACGTGACGGTGCGTCCGCCGCTGATCGAACTGTCGCAGGAGGAGCACGGCAAGCTGTTCGCCGGATTGAAGGAGCGCGGCTTCGACATGCCGGGCCTGCGCGAGGCGCTGGCGGGCGCCGCGACGGTCTGATTCGAGCCTGAACACCTGAACACGGGAGGCATCATGGCGATCACCAAGAAACACGACGAGTTCTACACGCTCGACATGCGCAGCGGCTGGGAGACCCCGCC
>CADEDU010000107.1:14813-19061 GCA_902826155.1 uncultured beta proteobacterium | reverse complement strand
CCGGAAGGGGTGGGAGAACCGTTTGGTGGAATATGCGAGGAGCAGACCGAGGCCGATGAGGATCGTGACTCGGATGGCGCGGCGGGTATTGGGAGCGGCGCTGCTGGGAGCGTTCCTGGCCGCGCACGCATTGGCGCAGACCGAGTTCCCGAGCCGGCCGATCACCATCTACGTGCCCTGGCCCGCAGGCGGGTCGACCGATCAGTGCATGCGCGCCTTCGGCGAGGCGGCATCGCGGCATTTGAAAACACCGGTGATCATCGAGAACCGCCCCGGCGCGGGCGGCACGCTCGGACCGATCCAATTGGCGCAGACGGGCAAGCCCGACGGCTACACGCTCTCGCAGATGCCGATGGGAATGTTCCGCATCCCGCACATGCAGCCGAAATTCCAGGTGAACTCGCTCGCCGACTTCACGTACATCCTCAACCTCACCGGCTACACCTTCGGCGTTGTGGTGCGCGCCGATTCACCGTGGCGCACGCTGCGCGAGTTTCTCGACCACGCGAAGGCCAATCCGGGCAAAGTGAGCTACGGCTCCACCGGCACCGGCCCTTCGCCGCATCTGCTGATGGAAATGGTGGCCCAGAAGGAGGGCGTCGAGTTCCTGCATGTGCCGTTCAAGGGCAACGCCGATTCCACTGCCGCGCTGCTCGGCGGGCACATCATGGCGCAGTCCGATGCAACCGGCTGGGGCCCGCACGTCGATGCAGGCAAGTTCCGCCTGCTCGTCACGTTCGGCAGCGCGCGTACCAAACGCTGGCCGCAGGTGCCCACGGCGCAGGAACTCGGTCTGGGCATCGTGTCGAACTCTCCCTATGGAATCGTCGCGCCCAAGGGCCTCGACCCGAAGATCGTCGCCGTCCTGCATGAAGGTTTGAAGAAAGCGCTGGAGGATCCGGTTCACCTCGCAGCGCTCGACAAGTACGACCAGGAACTGTTCTACATGGGCCCTGAGGCGTACACGAAGTGGGCGCGCGAGACCTTCGAGGCCGAGCGCGCGCTGATCGCACGGTTGGGACTGTTGCCGAAATAGCCTGTCGTTACGCATGCCTGCCCTCGTGGCGGATCTGAAGAGGAGAGCAGCATCATGTATCGCAAGATCCTGATGGCTTACGACGGCACCGCGGAGGGCCGCACCGCACTACTCGAATGCACCGAACTCGCCGGCTTCGGCGAGGCGCAGGTGCATCTGCTGGCGGTGGCGAGCATGCCCTCGACGATGTTCCTCACCGAGGGCTTCGTGCCCGAGGAATTGATCGAGACCGAAAAGAAGCGCATGCAAGGCGTGTTGAGCGAGGGGACCTCGTTGCTCAAGGAGCGCGGATTCACGGCGACCGGGCATCTGGCGGTAGGTGAGCCGGTGGAGGAGATCGGCCGGGCCGCCAAGGAAATCGGCTCCGATCTCGTGGTCGTCGGCCACAAGCGCGAAACCCGGCTGGTCGCGCGCTGGTGGAAGGGCTCGATCAGCGCGTCGCTGGTGGACTATGTGCCGTGCAGTCTTCTGGTTGTGATCACCCGGTAGCGTCCGGGCTGATCCACATCGGCTGACGAGCGAGTAGCGCGCGTAGTTCGAGACGCGTGAGACTCGCAGGAGTCCGCGTCGGACTCCGAGCGGAGCTAAACCGCCACGCTGGCGGCCCGATTGATGAGCGCACGCGCCGCGCTGTAGGCAGCCAGCGCGGAGGTTTTCGGATTGTCGGCAAGCGGCTTGCCCGCGATCTGGATCTCCAGTTCGCCGAACGCACCGACAGCTCGAACGTGATGGATGTTCTTGGTCGTCGCCGGATCGGCGATCAGCGTCGCCTTGGTGCGGTCGAGGCCGACCCCGGCGAGTGAAACCGTCGCCGCCACGTTCGCGTTCTTCGGATACAAACGCGCCGCGTCACGCGCGGTACCCTCGAAGATCACGGTGGCCTGCTTCAGGCTGTTGAGGTCGCACACCTTCTCCGCGGGGGTGCCGAGCCAGCCGTTGGGCGGCTTGCGACCGGTGTAGACAACCTCATCGAGCCCACCGACCCGCGCTGAAGCGATCGCGTCGATCCCGGCGATCGCCCCGGATATCAGCGTGAGCTGCGCGTTACCTTCGGTCGCGGCCTGTTCCAGCATTTCAGGTAACCCTGGCTCGGCCAGACAGCCGACGGAGGCGAGCGCGACATCCCACCCTTTGCGCAGCGCTGCAGGAACGTGCGCCTTGACCGCCGCGTGCCCGGCGCATTCGAGCACGTAGTCGGGCCGCTCGGTCAGTTCATCGAGCGATGCGATCACGCGCACACCCGAGCCCAGTTCCGTCTGCAGCGACTGCTTGAGCGCAGCCACCTCGAGCACCGTGGTGATGCGCACGCGCGAATGCGCCGCGATGCGTTTCATCACTTCCTTGCCGATGGCGCCGGCGCCGATCATGAGCACATTCATGGTTTAGTTGTCCGGTTGTTCCGTGAATCGATTCAGCCGGCGGCTACCGCATCGGTTGAGGCATCACGCGCGGCCAGTGCCGTCAGATGCTCGCGCCCCAGCTCTTCCATGCGACGCCTGATCCGCGCCAGGCCGGTGTCGTGCTGATACAGATACTCCTGCTCGCGCGCCTCGGGCGCCATGTCTTCGAGGATCAATCGATCCTGTTCGAGCACGTGCCAGTGCAGCCCTTCGAGGCGGTTCTTGTAGAGGAACTTCCAGACGTCGCGCTGCCAGCCTTCGACCTGGCGGCAGCGCCAGAAGAACACGAGCGAATTGCGCTCGTCGATCGGCGTGCAGAACCCGACGATGTAGAAGGGCCCGCCCGGCCCGTACTTCTTGCGATAAGGGATCGACAGGCGCATGCAGAACCCGCCCAGCTCGATCCATTCCACCCAATCGAAGTTCACATCGCGCTGCCCGACCTTCTCGAACACCAGGCCCTTGGGCGTGTTGCGGGTGCGCATGATCGCCTTGCGATCGCCCTCTGCCATCGAATGCGAAATCGCGTGCAGATACTGGCCGTGCATCGGGTCCATGACGTTGTCGATGGCGTACTGGTAGTTGCACTTCCAGAACGCGGTCGTGAGCATGTTGCCCCAGTGTGGTGAGGTGAGCTGCTCGGGGAATTCGAGTGTCGCGGGCTGCGCGTGGTTGGCGTCACCGAACCACAGAAAGATCGCGCCGTGCGCTTCGAGCACCGGGTAGCTCCGCGCGCGGCGCTCGTTTTTCATCGGACACTCTTCGACCGCCGGCACGTCGCACACCGCGCCCGCGCCGTTCACCTCGATGCCGTGATACCAGCAGGCGACTCGATCGCCGAGATTCCAGCCCAGCGACAGGCGTGCGCCGCGATGCGGGCAGCGATCTTCCAGGGCGTGGACGGTGCCGTCGCGATCGCGCCACAGCACGATGTTCTCGCTCAGACGCGTGATGCCCAGCGGTTCGCGTTGCAACCGCCAGCTGGGTACTACCGGATACCAGGCGTTGCGAACACCGCGGCGCACGTAGGCGCGAACCGCCTCGCGGGAGACCGACTGGGTCATGGATGCGTTCTCCGGGATGCCTTGCTCATACCGTTTTGTGCTGCGCGCGCGGCAGGTAGTGCAGCACGCGTGCTTCGGCCACTACCACCAGACCGTAGGCGGCGATGCCGATCAGGGTGAGCATGATAATCGTCACGAACACCATCGCGGTGTTGCCCTGGCCTTCGCCGAATACCAGCAGATAGCCCAGGCCCATGTTGCCGCCCACCAGTTCGCCCACCACCACCCCGATCACCGCCAGCGTCGAAGCGATGCGCAGTCCGCTGAACAGGGGCGCCATCGTGGCGGGGTACTCGACCATGCGGAAGATCTGCAGTCTCGAGGCGGAGAACGAGCGCGCCAGATTGATCAGATCCGGATCGACGGTGCGAATCGCGGTGAGCACGTTGACCATCACCGGGAAGAACACGATCAGGATCGCCACCAGGATCTTCGGATACACGGTATATCCGAGCCACATCACGAACAGCGGGGCGAACGCCACCTTTGGGGCGATCTGCAGCGCGAGCAGGTAGGGAGAGAGCACGAGCTCGGTGCGGGGCGATACGCCCAGCACGCAGCCGATGATCAGACCCAGCAGCGAGCCGAGCGCGAACCCGACGACCACTTCGAGTGCGGTGATGCCGGTATGGCGCCACAGCCGCTCGGCGTCGATCATGCGCACGAATTCCGTCCACACCTTCGACGGCGGCGGCAGGATGAACGGCGGGATGTTGAGCAGCCCGGGCAGCCATTCCCACGCGGCCAG
>CADEDU010000107.1:0-14713 GCA_902826155.1 uncultured beta proteobacterium | reverse complement strand
GGGCGGCGACCCAGGCCGCATTCGCAGGCAACGCCGAAGCGGCTCACGTGACGTCGTGCCGCGCGCACTCGCTCGATCGAGCCCGCCACGCCGTCGTCCAGATGCAGCAGGCCGAGGTAGAGCTCGCAGGTGGGCGGTAGACGCAGTATGTCGAGCGGGGCGAAGTAGGCGTCGTCATGGCGGCCCTGCGGAACCGGCATGTGGATGAAATCGACGTTGCGCTTGACTGCGCCGATCACTGCATTGCTGAGCGCGACGAGATTGCCGGTATCGGCCGGCTCCTTCCAATGGCGATTGTTCATGCTGCCGTAGCACAGATGCAGGCCCAACTGCACGCTCGCCGGGACCGCATCGACCAACCGGACGATCTCATCGACGATGCCGGCTTCGACGTCGCTGAACGGTGACGGGTAGACGCGTTCCCACCAGCTCATCTCGGTGGCGACGTCCCACTGGATCGCCAGTTCGTCGTGCGGCACGGTCGCCACGATTTCGGCCAACTCGGTCAGCACGGCGCGTTCGTACACCGGCTCGACCGCGAGTTGATCCCCGTAGGCGATGTACGAGTAGACCGGTGCCCAGGGCGTGGGCAGCGCCACCATGAAGCGCGCATCCTTGCGGATCGTTCCATCGGCTTTGAGCCGGCGGAACACCCCGTACGATGCCTTGGCCTCGCGCGCGAAGCCGAGCGGTGGAAAGTGCAGATCGCTCGCCTTGCAGCCGTCGCGCACCTTGAACGGCGGATGCAACTGGTAGTCGCGTTCGCGCTGGTAGGTCTGTTCCAGATTGGTGAGGCCGGCGAACACGCCGTACTGCCAGGCGATCCAGTTGCGGCGCACGCCGGTCTCGCCATCGGGAAGACGGCTCAGGCGAGCGCCGAGGTAGCGCGCGGCGCTGGTGAGCACGCTTTCGGTGTCGGGCAGCGACACGCTGCCCAGCAGCATCACCGGCACCTGCGGCGAGGGGTTCATACGAGCTCCTGGTGACCGATGTCGAGCAGATTGGTCAGTTCGTGCACATACGCCGGGATGCGTGGATGCTTGCGTCGGGCGAACGTGTCGTGGCGATCGGGAATGTCGACCGCGAGCTCGCGGATGATGCGCCCGGGGCGCCGCGACATCACCAGCACCCGATCGGAAAGCGCGACGCTTTCCACCAGATCGTGCGTGATGAACAGCGCGGTCTTCTTCGCTTCGGCCAGCGTGTGCGCCAGATCGTCCTGCAGCACCATCTTGGTCTGTGCGTCGAGCGCTGAGAACGGCTCGTCCATCAGCAGCACCACCGGGTCGACTGCCAGCGTGCGCGCGAGCGCCGCACGTTGGCGCATGCCGCCGGAGAGCTGATGTGGATAGTGATCCGCGAAGCCGTGCAGATGGCAGCGCTCGAGCCATTGCATGGCGGTGTCGCGACGCTGCGCGCTGCCGGCCCCGCGAATCTGCAGCCCCAGTTCGACGTTCTCGCGGATGGTGCGCCAGGGCAGCAGCAGGTCTTTCTGCAGCATGAAGGCGACCTGCGGATTGGGCCGGGTGACCTGCGCTCCGTCCACGTACACGACGCCGTCGGAGGGCAGGTAGAGGCCGGCGCCCATGTTGAGCAACGTCGACTTGCCACAGCCGCTCGGACCGATCAGCGAGACGACTTCGCCGTCACGGATGGCCAGGCTCACCTCTTCGACGGCAATGACGTCGGGTTCGCCTTTGCGCTGCGCCGGGAATTGCTTGGTGACGTACTTGAACTCGATGCGAACGACCTTGCCCATGGGCACGGACCTCAGCGTGCGACCAGCGCACGCATCGTTTCGGTGAAGCGCTCCGCCGTCCAGGGTTGCCCGTCGGGAGCAGGGCAGCCGAGCGTGTTCAGCTGCGCAACGACGTCGGCCAGTTCGGTGGCGCCGCCTTCAAAGACCTGCTCGAGTGCATCACCGAGGCGGTTCTCATAATCGGTGGGAAGAGCCGCTCGCGTCTGCCAGGGGATGTTGGGTGATTCACCCGGACGTTCGATCGAGCCTTTGGCGCCGTCAGTGTCGGACTGGGCGCGCAGCCGGGCGAGATAAGGGTTGATGTCCACGATGGCGCAAAGCGTCGTGTGATGGCGGGTGCAGTGTAGCATCGGCATGTTCACGGCAGCGATGCATTCTCCTGAGCATCACCTTGAGGAACGGCGATGAGTAACGCTGGAACCAACGACATCATGCTCACCGTTTTCCTGCGTCACGACCAGTCGCAGAACGTCGAGCAGATCCAGTCGAAACTGGCGGAGCGCCAATGGTGGGACCGCTTTCCGCCCGAGGGGGTGGAGCTCGTCGCCTGGCATGTGGTGATGGGCGTCGGTCAGATCGTCACGCTGCGCATGCCGCCCGACAAGCTGCCGGTCGTGAACCTCGAGCTGGAACGCTCGGCCTGGGGCGTGTTCACCACCGAGTGCTACGCGAGCTACGATTTCGTGCCGGTGCGCGAGCGCATCAAGGCGCGCTACCGTGCGGGAGAATGGAGCAAGCCGGCGTAGCGCGCCGATCGCCGCATTCGCTTTCGTCTCGGTCAGGACAAGGACTGCATCATGGATCTCACCCTCGATCGCCGCCATCAGGCACGCCTGGATTTCGTCGAAGGACTGAAGTGCTTCGTCGCTGAACGCCAGGTACCAGCGCTGCGTGCGCGCTATCAACAGTGGAAGGACGACAACCACGTTGCCGAGCGCAAGCTGCGCGACCGCTCCGTCATTGCGGCGCGATTCGAGCGCGATCCGCTCTATCAGGCTTCGCGCGGCCTGCAGCGACTCAGCCAGGAAGCGATGTGGCGCGAGGCGCGCGATGGCCTGGCAGCGCGCCGCGGTGAGCTGGAGAAAATGCTCGATGCACCCAACGCCACCGTCGGTGGCTCGCTGGTGCTCGACCCACGCCTGCCAATGCCCGCGTACTACACAGCGAACGATTTCCACATCCAGCCAGGCAGCTTTCACGGCGATTCGTTGGCGGGAGCGGTCTACGAGGTCGGCGTTGCCACGTACACGATGCATCGCTATGGCAAGGCAGGCGACGAGATGGGCCGTGCGCTGCTCGGCGTGCTGCCCAAAGGCAAGACGTTCAAGCGCATCCTCTACATGGGTTGCGGGCCGGGCTACAAGGCCTACCCGCTGATCGACGCATTCCCCGGCGCCGAGGTCCATGGCATCGACCTGGCCGCACCGATGCTCAAGTTCGCGCATCGTCGGGCGATGGAGCACGGCAAGTGCATGCATTTTCGCCAGATGAACGCCGAGCAGATGAGCTTCGATGCCGGTCAGTTCGACCTGGTGTTCTGCATGTTGTTGCTGCACGAGATGCCTGCGGATGCGATCGGCAACGTGCTGCGCTCGGCCCATCGCGTGCTGGCGCGCGGCGGTCTGTTGATGAACCTGGAGTTGCCCGAGTACGCGAGCCTCGATCCGCTGTCGGCGTATCTGATGGATTGGGACACCGAGCACAACGGCGAGCCGTACTGGCGCGCCTACCATGAGTTCGATCTCGTCGACGCCTATCGACGCGCGCGTCTCGTCGAGGTCAAGCAGATCGAGGCTCACAGCGACTGGGGCGGCGGCAAGGGCAGCTACATGGGCAGCTTCCGTTACCACGTCACGCAAGGTACGAAACGATGAGCGTGGCGCCTTCAGCAGATTACTTCGCGGCGCTGTCGTCGACCGATCTGATGCGCGTGGTCATCGCGTTGTCGACCGAGGTGTATGCCTTGACCGATCGCCTGCGCGCGCTCGAGTCGGCCTTGTCGCGCCACGGCGTCGATCTGCGCGCGCTCGATGCGCCGATGTCGCCAGCCGCGTTCGATGCGGCCCGGCGCACGGAGCGCGATGCATTCGTGCAACGCGTGTTCGCAGCCCTGGAACAGCCGGACACGCGAGGGCCGAAGGCGAGGGCACCACGCGCGGCATCTTCGCCGCAAGCCGCTCGTCCAATCGAGGCGCGCGGGAAGCGGCCCGGGAAAAGTCAGGGCAAGAAGCTCGTGGCAGCGAAGTCCGTCCGATCCAAAACGCCGGCGCGGGCTCGATCCCGACGCTGATCCCGCGCTATGATCGATTGCAGTTGCGAGGCGCAAGGCCGTCAGTGGTCGAACCAGCTGTCGGTGCCTCGCGAGTTCCGTCCAGTGAGCGAACAAAGGAGACCCATCCCATGCCGGTGATTCACGTCGAGATGTTCGAAGGTCGCAGCAAGGACCAGAAGCGCGAGTTCGTCGAGACGATGACGCGCGAAACCTGTCGCATCCTGAAGTGCCAACCGGGCGACGTCGACATCATCTTTGCCGAGATCGCGCGGCAAGACTGGGCGACCGCAGGCAAGCTCCACTCCGAACCGGGCTGAGCGCGCGGGCCCGATCGTCGGCTGCTCTTTCAGGCGATGGCGGGTCGCGCAGCGGGGTGTTCAGGCCGTCGGTACCTTGCGCGACTTCCTGCGCGTGGACGCGCCCGAGCGCTGCGGCGCGTGATACCAGCTGCGGTGCGGCGAGACCTGATCGCACGTCGGGCACTGCGTGACCTTCCAGCGCTTGGCGCAACCCGGACATAGCCCACCCGTCCAGAAGGTGTTCCAACTCGTGCCGCAGCCGGGTTCGCACAGCCAGCGATCTTCCGAGGCCGGGCGATAGCGGCACTTGGGACAATAAATCTCGAAATTCTCCATCGGCGAGGCGAGCGTGATTGGTTGTGATTTCGAAAACGCAGCGAGCGGCGATTGTGCATGCTTGATGGCGCGATGCCAATCCGCCGCTGGTCGGGTTGACGCTCGCCGGCTGATCGCGAACCGACCATGACGGCGAGCAACCTGCGGGACCGCCTGCTCGCGCACCTGTCGCGCGAACGCGCGTGCACGATATTCCAGGAGCTGGTTCGCGTGCCCAGCCCGCAGACCGATCTTCTCGAAGACGAACCGCAGTTGCGCGAGTTCATGAAAGTCGCTTTGCTGCCGCGCATGCAGGTACTGGGGATGCGCAACGTGCGCCAGGACGCGATGGGCAATCTGATCGCCGAACTCGGTACCGGCCGATCGGCGCGTTCGCTCATGCTCGTCACTCACGCGATGAATCAGCCGCCGGCGACGATGCCCGACCCGTACGGCGGCAAGGTGATCGACGCGTCGGCACACGGCCTGCCGGGCGAGGCGGTGCTCGGCAAAGGCGCCAGCGAGCAGAAGGGCACGATGGCCGCGATGTTGCATGCGATCGAAGCGGTACGCGCGGCCGACATCGCGATCGATGGCCGTCTGGTGTTCGTGTGCTGCGTGTCGGGCGAAACCGGCAAGCACGATGCGATCCGGCACGTGGTCGAACACGAGGGCGTACGCACCGATCTGGCGTTCGTCTACGGCAATCACCTGCAATTGCAACTGGGCAACCGCGGCCGCGTCGACGTGAAGGTCGTCGTGCACGGCAAGGCGGGCCATTCGAGCCGCCCCAACGACAGCGCGAACGCCGTGACCGGTGCGATGGAAGTGCTGCGCCAACTGGCCGCCGAGATTCCGCAGACGCGCGCGCATCCGCAGCTTGGCACGGCGTGGCTCACCTGCAACCGCATCGAGAGTTTTCCCAGATCGACGCACACCGTGCAGGACCGCTGCGAGCTCAGCCTCGATCGGCGCCTGCTCCCGGGCGAAGATCCCGACGAAGCCGTTGCTGAGATCGCGCGGGCAGTCGCGAAGATGAACGACTGGAAAGATCCGATCTCGGGCCTGCCGCTACGCGTCGAAGTCGAGAAAGGCGCGGTGATGTATCCGAGCCTCGTTGGCGAGGAATCGAAAGTCGTGCGCCTGCTCAAGCGCGGTTGCGAGGCGATGCTCGGTGCGGCACCCGTCGGGTTCTACGGTCAATCGGCGCACGACCAGGGCTATCTCAATTTCGTGGATATTGAGACCGCCAATTTCGGCTCCGGCGAGCAGAAGTTCGCCCACACCGACTGGGACATGGCTTCGGTCGACAAGACGTTCGATGCGGCCAAGGTGTATGCGTGGATGATCGCGGCGTACGTCGGTACGCCGGCCGTGTTCGACGAGTGAACGGAACGGATTTAGCGCCCCATGAATGCACGCATAGCGAACCTTGGTTACTTCTTCGCCGATTCCGTGGCGAGGTTTCCGGACAACGTGGCCATCATCGACCTGTACGGCGGCAAGGAGCGCACGCTGACGTACGCGCAACTCGACGAGCGTGCCGATCGCGTGGCCGGGTTGATGAAGCGGTTAGGCGTCGTACCGGGCGAGCGCGTCGGAATGATCGTAGGCAACCGCTCGGAGTTTCTGGAGATCTTCTTCGGGGCGATGCGCGCCGGTGCGATCCCCGTGGCGATCAACACGCGCCTTGCACGCGATACGCTCAAATTCATCCTCGAAGACGCCGAGTGCCGCGCGGTGTTCGTGGAACCGGGGGCGCACCCGGATGCGCTCGCCGTGGCACAGGCAGCCGGCATCGGGCATCGCATCGCGTTGGAGCCCGCCGATGCGGGTTGGCTCGACTATGCCGCGAGCCGCGACGACAGTCCGCGCCTGGCTGAGCCTCCGCCGCTCGCACCGGACGCGCAGGCATTCCAGCCTTACACCTCGGGCTCGACCGGCTTGCCCAAGGGCGCGATCATGACGCACGCGGGCATGCTCTGGTACGTCGCCTACAACCAGCGTTACTGGCCCGCGTCGCCGGAAGATCGCGGATTGATCGCGCTGCCGCTGTTCCACAAGAATGCGATGCGCGGCA
Organism: uncultured beta proteobacterium; assembly: GCA_902826155.1. The sequence goes on along the minus strand of CADEDU010000107.1, from coordinate 7,988 downwards.
CGGTCAAGCCGATGCTGTTTGCCGGTGGCTCGTTCGTGCTGATGCCGGGTTATGAACCCAAGCGCTACCTCGAGGCGCTGGCGAAGTATCGCTGCACCTACTCGCGCGGCGTGGCCGCGGTGTTCACGATGTTCCTGCAGCATCGCGACGCGCTGAAGCAGCTCGATCTGTCGGCGCTCAAGAGTTTCACCATCGGCTCGGCGGTGGTCACGCCGGAATTGATGGACGAAGTCGAGCGCGCGATTCCAGGCATCAAGGTCGGCGAGAGCTACGGCTTGACCGAGGGCGGCAGTCCGTTCCGCGAGCCGCTCGATGGGCGCAGGGCGCCGCGTGGTTCTCCGGGTGTGCTGGCGCCGGAGTATCAGATCCGGCTGGTCGACGCCGAAGGCAAGGATCGCGACGATGAGGGCGAGCTATGGCTCAAGTCGCCGTACAACTGCCTGGGTTATCACAAGCGCCCCGATGTGACGCGCGAGAAGCTGGTCGATGGCTGGCTGCGCACCGGGGACGTGGTGCGGCGCGACGCGGATGGTTTCTTCTACTTCAAGACGCGCGTCGACGATATGTTCTCGTGCGGCGGCGAGAACATCTACCCGAAGGAAGTGGAGGACCTGCTGTTCCGCCATCCCGCGGTGGCCAACGCCGTGGTCGCGCCGGTGCCGCATCCGGTCAAAGGCTACGTGCCCGCGGCGATGGTGGTGCTCAAGCGCGGCCAGAGTGCGAGCGCGGCCGACATCAAGACGTACTGCCTGGAGAACGGCCCCAAGTATGCGCATCCGCGCTTCGTCGAATTGATCGACGAACAGGGCATGCCGCTCAACGGGGCAGGCAAGATCGATCGGCAGCTTGCGCGCGAGCGGCTGGCCCGCATGACCCTCAACCGCACGGTCGCAGATTGAAGGCGCACATCTGAAGCGGTGAGGCGCGGGCTTGTACCACGGGCCCATACCATGGGCTGATACCATTATCCGGCTGCGTGATCGATCGGGGTCGTTCCCGACCGACCCGGTTCAAACGAGGAGGATTTGCAATGCGTCGTTTTGTGGTGGCAGTGGCGCTGGCGGTGGCATCGTCCAGCGCATTCGCGCAGGCGTATCCGAACAAACCCATCCGCATGGTCCTGCCGTTCCCGCCCGGCGGCGGTACCGATACGCTCGGACGTCTGGTGGCCGAGCGCATGAGCGAGCGGCTCGGGCAGCAGGTTCTGATCACGAACGTGGCTGGCGGCTCCGGAACCGTGGGGAGTGACCAGACGCGGCGTGCCGAGCCCGACGGCTACACGCTGCTGTTCCACGCGAGCCTGTTCGCGCTCGGCAAGCACGTGGTCAAGTCGACGCCGTACGATCCGATCGACGATTTCACGGCCATCGGTCGCGTCGGCCTCGCGCCATTGCTCTTGATCGCCCACCCGAGCGTGCCCGGCACGTTGGCCGAGGCGGTGAAGGCGGCGAAGGCCAATGAGAAGGCGTTCAACATGGCCATTCCGAGTCTGGGCGCGGCGGGGCATCTGGGCGCACTCGAATTCTTGCGGCTTGCGGGCTTGAACATCCAGGTGGTGGCCTACAAAGGCACCGCCCCGGCGCTCGCCGACACCATGGGCGGCAGCACGCAGTTCATGGTCGATGCGATGACGGCGCTGTTGCCGCAGGCCAAGGCGGGGCGCGTCCGTGGACTCGCGGTGACGAGCCCGACGCGCACCAAGCTCGCGCCCGATATTCCGACCACTGCCGAGGCGGGCATGCCGGGCTTGACGATCAACTCCTGGTACGGCGTGTGGGGACCGAAAGGCCTGCCCGAGCCGGTGATGTCGCGGCTGGTTGCCGCGGTAGCCGACGTGGCGAAATCGCCCGAGTACAACCAGCGCATCGAGCAACTCGGCATCATCCCGGGCTATCTCGACCCCGCGGGATTCGTGAAGTTCATGCGCGAAGACATCGACAAAGCGGTGGGGCTGCTCAAATCGGCGAACTTCACGCCGGAATAACAACACCGCACATACGACTCGTCCGCAATCTGCAGCGAGTCGCGGGGAACCACGGGCCGCCACGAGCGGCCCGTTTTTTGTTGCCTGCTATCCCTTGAACATCTTGCTCGGCAGGTAGCTGACGATCTCCGGGAAGATCCAGACGATCAGCACCGCAGCGATCATCAGCATGAAAAACGGAAATGCCGCCTTGGCCACGGTGAAGATGTCTTTTCCAGTCAATCCCTGCAGCACGAACAGGTTGAACCCGACTGGTGGGGTGATCTGCGCCATCTCGACCACCAGCACGATGTAGATGCCGAACCAGAGCAGATCGATCCCCGCAGCCTTCACCGAGGGCAGCACCACCGAGGCGGTGAGCACCACCATCGAGATGCCATCCAGAAAGCAGCCCAGGATCATGAACAGCACGGTGAGCACGGCAATCAATTGCCATGACTGGAATCCCTGCTCGCCGATCCACGCTGCCATCGCGCGCGGAATGCCGGTGAAGCCCATCGCCACGGTGAGGAACGCCGCGCCGGCGAGGATGAACGCGATCATGCATGAGGTCTTCATCGCGCCCATCACGCTCGCGCTGAAGTTGGCCCAGCTGAGTGAGCCCCCCGCGAACGAAACGATCAGCGCGCCCAGCACACCCAGCGCAGCGGCCTCCGTGGGCGTGGCGATACCGGTGTAGATCGAGCCGATCACGCCGGCAATGAGCAGCACCGTTGGGATCAGGAATCGCGCGGCATAGATCTTCTCCGTCAGCGACGTCACGCGTTCACGTCGTGGCGTCCGGTCGCGGTTGACGAGCGCCCACAGCGCGATGTACCCGGAAAACAGCACGATCAGCAGCACGCCGGGAAGCACGCCCGCCACGAACAAGCGCGCGATCGATACATCCGCCGCCACACCGTAGACGATCAGGATGATCGAGGGCGGAATCAGCAGGCCGAGCGTCCCGGCGCCGGCAAGCGAGCCGATCGCCATCTGCTCGTCATAGCCGCGTCGCTTGAGTTCCGGGATCGTGATGCGCCCGATCGTCGCAGCCGTCGCGGCCGACGAGCCGGAGATCGCCGCGAAGATGCCGCAGCCGACGACGTTGGTGTGCATCAGTCGGCCCGGCAACGGTTCCACCCATGGCGCCAGGCCGCGGAACATGTCCTCCGACACGCGCGTGCGGAACAGGATCTCACCCATCCAGATGAAGAGCGGCAGCGGTGTGAGCGACCAGCTTGCGCTCGATCCCCAGATGGTGGTGGCCATCAACGGTCCGGCGGGGGATTCGGTGAACGCCGACATCGCCACCCACGCCACGCCCAGCAGCGCGATGGCGATCCACACGCCACTCAGCATGAACGCGATGAGCACGGCGAGCAGTACGAGCGAAACGGTCCACAGTTCCATGGCGAGGCTCAGCGTTCGAACGCGGGCGCGGAGCCGTCGGCGCCGGGCTCACCCACCGATTCGTAAGACGGCGTACCGCCACGCAGTGCGACGAGTAGATCATCGATGAGCGCGATCAGCATCACCATCAGTCCCAGCGCCAGGCCGCTTTGCGGAATCCACAGCTTCACCGGCATCAATCCTTGCGAGACATCGTTCAATTCGAACGAAGTCCAGACCATCGACATCGTGTGCCAGCAGAAGAATCCGATCAGAATCGCCGCGACGACGAGGCACAGCACTTCGAAAGCACGTCGCAAGCCGCCGCGCGCGCGACCGATCGCGAGCGTGACCCGGATGTGCTCGTTGCAGCGGAACGTCCATGCCAGGCCGAGGAACGATGACGCCGCCATGCCGTAGCCGGCGAATTCGTCGAACGAATGCGCGCCGTAGCCCAGCAGGCGGCCGACGATCTGGGTGAGCGACAGAATCGCCACCCACACCAAAAAGAATCCGGCCAGCAGGCCGGATCCTTGGTAGAGCATGTTGAGCGTGCGGCGCATGGAAAGGCCCGCGTCTGGAGTGGCTATTTTCCTTCGTAGGCCTTCAGGATCGCTTGTCCTTCGGCACCGGCCTTGGCGACCCACTCAGCCGCCATCTTCTTGCCGATCTCCTGCAACTCGGCGGTGAGCTTGGCCGAGGGCTCCACGATCTTCACGCCCTTGGAGGCGAGCATTTTTACGTTCTTGTCGTTCTCTTCCACGCTGCTCGCCCAACCGCGGGTCTCGGCCGCTGCTGCTGCATCGCGCACCGCCTTCTGCATGGCCGGATCGAGTTTGCCCAACGCCGCTTTGCTTACGATCACCATGTTCTGCGGCATGATGACCTGCGCGTTGTAGAAGTGCGTGGTCGAGTCCCAGGTTTGCGTGTCGACGCCGCCGGCGCTCGAGTTGATCTGCGCATCGATCATGCCGGTGCGGAATGCCTGCGCCACTTCGGGTGCCACCACCATCACCGGGATGGCGCCGGTGAGTTCGGCGAAACGCGAGGTGATCGGGCTGTAGGTGCGCAGCTTCACACCTTTGAGGTCGGCGAGCGAATTCACTTCCTTCTTGGTGTGGATCGCCGAGGGCGGCCAGCACACCGAGTAGAGCAGGACGATGCCTTGCGAGTCGAGCCGCTTCTCCAGGACCGGCTTGGCGGCCGTCCACAATTTGCGCTGCTTGTCGTAGCTGTTGGCGAGGAACGGATTGGAGTCGAACGCGTAGACCGCGGCTTCGTTGGCGAGCAACGAGATCAGCACCTCGCCGGTGGGCACCTGACCGGTCTGGACGGCCCGCTTGATCTCCGGATGCTTGATCAACGAGTTGTTCGAGTGGACCTGGATCTGCAACTTGCCGCCGGTGGCCTTGGCGACGTCGTCGGCGAACTGCCGGATGTTCTTGGTGTGGAAGTTACTGTCGGGATAGCCGGTGGGCAAATCCCATTTCTGCGCCCAGGACGTGCCCGATAGCGCGCCGAGTGCGGTTGCGAGGGATGCAACGGCAAGCAGCTTGCGAGCAGACATTCGGATCCTCCGTGATCGATCGATTGGGTCGCGCACTCGAAGATGAGGCGTCGACTGTGCGCGAGGACGAAAATGTTCGTCCTCGCGCGCGAGCGCGGATGCTCGGGCAAGCCGCCTGGGGTGTCAATACGGGCATACACCCGATCAACGTCCCCACAGCTTCTTGCTGGCCAGGCTCGCTCCCTGCGCCATGTTGCGGAACTTCGCCCACATGATGCTGGGGTGCACGCGCGTGATGTCCGCGCCTTGCGCGAATCCGCAGTCGGCCCCGGCGATGACGTTCTCGCGACCGACCAGCCGCGCGTATTGCACGAGGCGTTGCGCGATGTATTCGGGATGTTCGACGTGGTTGGTGGTGTGGGCGATCACGCCGGGAATGAGCACCATGCCGTCGGGCAGCTTGGTCGATTCGAACAATTCCCACTCGTGCGCGTGCTGCGGGTTGGCGGCCTCGACAGAAAAACCACCGACCTTGAGCCGGAAGATCACCGGCAGCAGATGCTTGAGTGCCACATCGGTGCTGTGCGGGCCGTGCCAGCTGCCCCAGCACACGTGATAGCGGATGCGATCGGCCGGCAGCCCCTTGATGGCGTGGTTGATCGCATCGACGCGAAGATTGGCGAACTTCTGGTAGTCGGCCACCGTCGGTTCGGGGTCCATCGTGTCGAATTCGGTCACCATGCGCGGATCATCGATCTGCAGCACGAAACCGGCATCGACGATCGCCTTGTATTCCGGTGCAAGCGCATCGGCGATCGCGAACAGGAACTCCTCGTCGCTCTTGTAGTGCACATTGCGCCGCTGCAGCGCGACGGTACCTGGTGCAATCGCGGGAACGAACGCCTCCGCGACCGGTGCGGCCTTCAGGGCGTCCTTGAGGTTGTCGAGGTCGCGCTTGACCACGGCCGCGCCCTTGAACTGGATCGGGCTGGTGCACACCATCGCGTGGAAAGTGCGGCCCAGCGTCGCGCCGCCGTCGAGGATCTTGTAGAACTCGGCGAACGTCTTGCGATCGCGTCCGCCGAACACGCGGAAGTGTTCACCCGGGCGGGACTCGAAGCCGGTCATGCGCTCGTCGACGTAGTTGGAAAAGCCGAGCTTCGACATCTCGCCATCGCTCGGAATATCGATGCCGCTGGCAACCTGTTCTTTCACCACGCTGACGACGGCGTCTTTGAGCTGTGAGTCGAATGCGGCGCCGGTTGTCTTGCCGCCCACGACGGCGTCAATGATCGGTTGCGGCCGCGGCAGGCTGCCGACGTGGGTGGTGAGGATGCGATCGGTGCTGCGCTTCATCGGGGTCTCCTTTGCATCGCCGGAAGGATCAGGTGGGCCGCTGTTGCCGCGACCCCGCGGATCGTCGCATCGAGGATGCGCCCCTGTGACGGCAGGGCACCTCGAAGAGGCTTACTTTAACCCGCTCACGGGCCAGGTCTGCTCGGCGCGAGCGCGTGGCGCGACCGCGATTGACGCGCGGGCTTTCGGGTTATGCTCGTTCGAGTCTTTGCGTGCCTGCTTACCGAGGCGCGGCGAACATCCGCAGCGAACAATCGCAGGCACCGAACCAACGAACCACACCACCGAACGATAAGTCACCGCTCATCAAAGGAGACAGTGCATGCTCAACCCGATCGTCCGCACACTCGCCGTGGCAGCCATGTTGTACGGCGCAAGCACGGCGCTGCACGCGCAGGACGCCAGCCTCGCCAAGCTCAAGCCGAAGGACTTTCCCAACCAGCCGATCGAGTACACCGTGGTGTACCCGGCAGGTGGCGGGCTTGACATCATGGCGCGACTGCTCGCCAAGTACGTCGAGAAGGCGAGCGGCGACAGGATCATCGTGAACAACCGCACCGGTGGCGCTGGCATGGTGGGGCATTCGTATCTGGCTACGCAGGCGAAACCCGACGGCTACACGCTCGGTGTGCTCGCCAACCTGGTGTGGGGCGATGCGATGCTGCGTTCGCAGGGCAAGTGGTCGCACACCGATCTCGAGCCGATCGGCTACGTGAACAGCGACCCGATGCTGTGGGTGACGGCAACCGACGGTCCGCTCAAGGGCATGGGGCTCAAGCAGATCACCCAGGCGGCCAAGGACAAGCCCGGAACGATCCGGGTCGTCACCGTCCCGGGCAGCATGTGGGACTACTGCCTCGATCAGGTGGAATCGGCCACCGGTGCCAAGTTCCTGCGCGTGCCGTATCAGAGTGGTGGTGCGGGGATCTCGGCGCTTGCCGGGGGCAACGTCGACGTCGCGCAGGCGTTTTTCGCCGAGTCGCGGCCGTATATCGATAGCGGAAAGATGGTGGCGATCGGCGCTGCTGCACCCGAGCGCCTCCCGCACCTGAAGGAGGTCGGCACGTTCAACGAACTGCTCGGCGGCAACGATCACGTGTGGACACTGATCCGCTTCGTGGTCGTGCCGGCAAAAACGTCCGCTGATCGCAAGGCCTATCTCAAAGCCGCCGTCAACGCTGGCATGAAAGACCCGGAGTTCCAGGGCGAGTTGCGCAAGCTAGGGGTGTACTTCGACCCGAACCTTGCGAATGCCGCCGACATCGCCAAGGCGCTGAACGGCTACGCCGAGCGCGAGCGGGAGTTCTACAAGAAGACCGGGAGGTTGAAGTAGGCCTGGCCGCGGTATTCAGACATCGGCTACTCCCACATCCATATCCGCTTGGTCGTGGGCGAGGTGTTCGGGAAACCGTTGTCGAGCAACCGGGCGGGCTGCGTGCCATCGCGATTGATCCGGAACAGATCCGGACGCGTGGACGCAGGGCCGCCCGGTGTTCGCACGGAGGCGGTCACGTACAGCCACTGATCCTCGGGCGAGAACGCAAAGCTACCCAGTGACGTAGTCGAGGAGTCAGACACTGCCGGATCCAGTGCCATGCGTGCGATCGATCCGGCGTGGGTCCAGGCACCGACGTTGAGCATGCGGATGAACTCGAGGTTCCCAGGTCCGGTTGGCGTGTTGAGGTGGTAAGCCAGCAGCGTTCCGTCGTGCGAGACGGTGGGCTGATTGCAGGTCGAGGCGGGAGTCGTGACAGGGCAACTCTCGATCCG
>CADEDU010000106.1 GCA_902826155.1 uncultured beta proteobacterium | reverse complement strand
GCGGTGTTCATGAACATCGCCAGGATCGTCGGCGCCGGGCCGTTGATCGTCATCGACACGCTGGTGGCCGGATCGGTGAGATCGAAGCCCGAGTACAGCACTTTCATGTCATCGAGCGTGGCGATCGAGACGCCGGAGTTGCCGACCTTGCCGTAGATGTCGGGGCGCTCGTCGGGCTCGAAGCCATACAGCGTCACCGAGTCGAACGCGGTTGATAACCGCTTGGCCGGCATGTCCTTCGACACGAGGTGAAAGCGCTTGTTGGTGCGGAACGGATCGCCTTCGCCGGCGAACATGCGCGTGGGATCTTCGTTCTCGCGCTTGAACGCGAACACGCCGGCGGTGTAGGGGAACGAGCCCGGCACGTTCTCCAGCATCAACCACTTGAGCCGCTCGCCTTCATCGTCGAACTTCGGCAGCACCACCTTGCGGATCCGGGTACCGGAGAGCGACGTGTAGGTGAGCGCGGTGCGGATCTCCTTGTCGCGGATCTTCACCACATACTCATCGCCCGCGTACGCCTGCTGCATCGCCGGCCACTGGTCGAGCAGCTTCCTGGCGGCCGGATCGAGCCCGGCGTCGCGCGCGGCAATGAGCGCGTCGATGTTCGGCACGGCGGTCTGCTTGCACTCGCCCGCCAACATCGCCTTGGTTGCGCGCAGTTGCTGGCGCTCGCGCGCGATGCGCGCCTGGTCGAGCGCATGGCGCTGGTAGCCACGCACGGTTTCGGCGATCTCGGCCAGATAGCGCGCGCGCTGCGGCGGCACGATCGCCGATTGATTGCTCGACGCGCGCCCAGTCACCTGCGGCAGCCGTTCGCCCTTGCGCTTGAAGCCATGCTCGATAAGCCTGGGCAGGAGCGCCTGATAGAGCGCGGTCACACCGTCGTCATTGAAGCGGCTGGCCATGGTGCCAAATACCGGCATCTCGTCGGCGCTCTGCGTGAACAACTGCCGATTGCGCTGGACCTGCTTGCGCACGTCGCGCAATGCGTCGGCCGCGCCGCGACGGTCGAATTTGTTGATCGCCACGAGATCGGCGAAATCGAGCATGTCGATTTTTTCGAGCTGGCTCGCCGCGCCGAACTCGGGCGTCATGACGTAGAGCGACACATCCACCAGCGGCACGATCGCCGCATCGCCTTGCCCGATACCCGAAGTCTCGACGATGATGAGATCGAACCCGGCGACACGACATGCCGCAATCGCATCGCCCAGGGCCGCGGAGATCTCGCTGCCGGTGTCGCGGGTGGCGAGCGATCGCATGAACACGCGGTAATGCGCGCCGCCCTTGCCCGAATCACTCGACCAGGGACCGATCGCGTTCATGCGGATGCGATCACCCAGCAGCGCCCCGCCGGTCTTGCGCCGCGAGGGGTCCACCGCCAGCACCGCGATATTGAGCGCGTCACCCGAATCGAGGCGGAAGCGGCGCACCAGCTCGTCGGTCAGTGATGACTTTCCCGCCCCGCCGGTGCCGGTGATGCCCAACGCCGGCATCGACACGGTATCGGCGAGCCGGCGAATCTCGTCCCGCCGCGCATCGGCGGCGCCGCTTTCCAGCGCAGTGATCAGGCGCGCCAGCGCGCGGTGATCGCCCTTGCGTACCTGGTCCAGATTGCTCGGCGCATGCTTCGACAGATCTTCATCGCAGCGCTGCACCATGTCGTTGATCATGCCCTGCAGCCCCAGCCGGGCGCCGTCTTCAGGCGAATACACGCGCGTCACACCGTAGGCTTCGAGATCGCGGATCTCCGCCGGCACGATGGTGCCGCCGCCGCCGCCGAACACCTTGATGTTCTCGCCGCCGCGCTGACGCAACAGATCGAGCATGTATTTGAAGAACTCGACATGCCCACCCTGATACGACGACACCGCGATGCCCTGCGCGTCCTCGTTGAGCGCGGCGGTGACGATCTCGTCGACCGATCGGTTGTGGCCCAGGTGCACGACTTCGCAGCCGCTCGCCTGCAGGATGCGCCGCATGATGTTGATCGACGCGTCGTGCCCGTCGAACAGACTGGCGGCGGTCACGAAGCGGATCTTGTTCCGCGCCTTGTAGGGAACGAGTTGATGGCTGATCGAGAGGTCGGTCATGGGTGTGTCCGAGATTGGGGCGCTGCTCCCAGGCACCTGCCGCGCCGCGCATCGAGGTCGGTCCTGCTCGCGGGAGTTTACTGTCAATCGATTGGGGCAGGCCAAATTGCACGCGCCAATGTGCTCGCGCCGCTGCCAGCGCCGCGACAGGATGGATCGCCCACCGACGGCCAAGTGACCTAAGTGGCAAAGCGCGGAAGGTCGGCGTGCACGTCCCGATCGCTCGTGAACTAGTCGGTCTCGATTCATCCGATGCCGAAATAGCATGGCTGTCCGCCCGATTCGATGAGCCGCTGACAGCGCGGCTTGCATCCCGGCGCGGGGTCGTCGTGAGTGCCGCGAAGACGCGTGGCAGCAAACACCGGCAACCATGAACGGAATAGTCACGCGCCTCGCCTGACCAGGCGAGGCGGCAAGCGCAGGACTTCAACAGGATCCGGGGGCCCCCGTTGCGAAGTGGGATCGACAGCGTGTTTCGACGAGTGCTCACGTGGATGGGTGTCTGGCTGTGCGCACTGGCCACGCTGATTCCGAGCGCGTTCGCCAACTCGGGCTCCGAGGATTTCGCACGCGCTGACGGCGGCATCGCGCAATCGGCGGTGACGGCGAATGACTCTGCTCACGCCGACATGCGGTCCAGAGGAACCACCCCAACCGGGTACGGCCTCGCCCAGGCACCTTCAGACGAACCTGCGGCATCGCGGAACGCGCAAGCGCGACCAGTCGTCACGGCTCAAGCGCGCGCCGCCGAAACCGCACGGGCGCGGTCGCACACGCTGATGATCTTCACCTACGGGCTGCTGTTCGCACTCGCATTGAATGAGTTGTTGTGGAACTGGCTGCGCTCATCGCGTTCGCACCTGCTATGCGCCGCCGCCATCGCCGCGATCGGCGTGCTGCACATCGGCTCGCAGGCCTGGCTGCTGCCGGCGATCGCGGCGAAAGCCACCGCCTATGCGCAAACGATTCAAAGCGTGCTGCTAGCCTTGGCGGTGCTCGCTTATGCGGCGTTCGCTCGTCGCTCGCTGGAAACCAGGCACCGACACCCCCAGCACGATCTGGTGATTCGCAGCGCACTATGGGTTGCCCTGGCCGGAGCGCCTCTCGCGTTGGTCGACCCCACCGAGTTGACCGCGTGGCTCAATCGTTGCGCCGCGGCACTGTGCCTGGTCGGCGTGATGCTGGTTGCCGCGCGCGAGATGCGCAAACGCCGCAACGCTCGTCATCTCTTTGCCGGCACTGCCCTGGCACTGTTCGGCGGTGCCGTCGCGCTGTTCGGACAAGGCATCGAGGCGCTGCGATGGATCTGGGTCGATCAGCCGCTGGGCGTATTCGTGGTCGCTACGCTGCTGTCGATTGCGAGCCTGAGCCGGATTGCCACGGCGCTGGCGTACGCTGCCTCGGCGGTGAACCGACTGCGTGAGGTCGAACAGATCAACACCCGGCTGACGACGCAGTTCGCCGAGAACTCGCGCATGCTCGTCGCAGCGCAGTCGCAACTGCGTGGACCGAACTCGATCGGCATTCCGAGCCGCGAGCAGACCGAAAGCTCGAGCATCGATGCGACCACCGGACTGGCCAATCGCGCGCTGTTCCTGCATCAGCTCGAAGTGCTCACCGCGATCTGCCAGCGCGACGGCCAGCGCTACGCGATGGTGGTGGTCGACGTGCGCGACATCGTGGCCAACGCCAGCAAGGATCTGCGCGCCTCGTCCAACCACGTCATGGTCGCCATGGCACAGCGACTGCGTCTGGCGTTGCGCGGCAGCGATATTCTGGGGCGCATCGGCGAGACGCAGTTCGCGATCGCGCTCTCGAAAATGCGCCAGGATCACTCGTTCGACGTGGTGCGCGCACGGCTGTTCGAAGAAGTCGTCGCCCCGATCGACGTCGGCTCGGGACGCACCGGCACGTTGCCGCAGGTCGGCTGGGCGCTGTATCCCACCGACGGAGCATCCGCCGAAGAGCTGATCGACCTCGCGCGCAAGCGCTTGCAGGTCGCGCTCGTTGCCGATCCGAAGGCACCGCGCGCCATCCCGGCCGAAGCCTAGCAGCGCGACACCGTTCCAATCTCCAGCAGGATCGCAGCCAGTTCGGCTGGCCGGGACAGTTGCGGCGCGTGGTCGGTGTCGAGCGTGAAGGTGCGGCGACACGGAACCTGCCGTTGCATGATCCGCTGCAGCTCGATGTGCACCGATCGATCCTGCAGCGTCTCGACGTAGTAGCGCGGCACACGCGCGAAGCGCTCGGCGCTCAATTGCAATGGCGTGCGTTTGGGCAGTTCCGGCTGCGGCGTCAAGCGTGCCGCGGCTGCTTGCGCGGTCCGCGCCGTGCTGCACTGATAGAACACCTCGCACGCACTATCCGGATCGATCCGCGACCACAGCCGATCGTCCGACCAGCTCACTCGACGCACCGCACCCTGCATCCACGGCTGCAGGTGCTCGGCGTAGAACGATTCGATCGACTCACCCGAGCGCAGCAGAAAAGCGCACAGATAGACTGTGGTCGCGAGCGCATCGGCGCAGCGTTCCGCCACTTCGGAAACCACGATTCCGCCGCCGCTGTGGCCCACCAAAATCACCGGCGGCTCGGCCCGATCGACGAGGTCGGCGACGTGGTCGGCCAGCATGGCGAGCGTCACCGGTCGATCAGGGGTCGCGCCGTGACCATTGCCGGGAAGATCGACCGCGAGCGCCGCATGCCCCTGCGCCGCGAGCAACGGCACGATCCGCTCCCATGCCCACGCGCCCTGCCACGAACCGTGCACCAACACGAATGTCGCCATGCAACCGGCTCCCGAGTTCTATGAGCTGCCGCGAGCCTGCGCGTACTTCTGCACCCGATACGGGCCGGCGCACACCGGCGGGTACTTCGGTGCCTCACCAGGACGCAGACACGACTCGATGCAGCGTACTTCGGTGTCGTAGTTGGGATGATGAAAGAACGCGAGCGAAATTCGGCCGGCGTCGGCTTGTTCGGCCGACGGATTGAGCACGCGATGCAGCGTAGAGACCCAGTGGTCGTTGGTCCAGCGCATGAGCAGATCGCCGACGTTGATGACGAAGCTCCCGGGCGGGGCGTGCACGTCGATCCATTCGTCGCGCTTGCTCATCACTTGCAGCCCGCTCGATACGTTCTGCGAGAGCAAGATGGTGAGCGTGCCGTAGTCGCTATGCGCGCCGGCGCGCAACTGCCCCGGTTCCGGAGCGTTGGCGTTGGCCTGGGCCGGGTAATGCAGCACCCGCAGCGCGCTGATGTGCCGGTCGATCTTCGCGTCGAACCAACGCTCGGGCAAAGCGAGCGCGAGCGCACTGGCGCGCATGAGCTGGATCGCCAGCGCCTGCATCGCTGCGTAGTACGCCGTGAAGGTCGACGCGAACGCGGGCATGTCGGATGGCCACACATTCGGCATGAAGTGCGGCAAGGCATCGGGCGCGTGGTAGTACGGCGAGTCGTCGTAGTCGGGGCCGATCTGAAATACCTCCTTCAGATCGAAGGCCGCCGCGCCGGATCGGGTGTAGGCAAGACCTTCGTCGCCGATCGCGCGAAAGCCGCGTGGCTGCCCTGGCTTGGCCGGCTGCACGCGACGCTTCTGATCGAGCGGACGGGCGAAGAACTCGGCGGCGAGCGCAACCGTGCGATCGATAAGCGCCGCATCGACGCCGTGTCCGACGATAGAGAAAAACCCGATGTGCTCGCATGCGTCGGCAATCGCTCGCGGTACGGCATCACGACCACCCTCGCCGCGCAGAAACGGACCAACATCAATCACCGGAACGGTATCCGCCATCGCCTGCCTCCATGGTGTCGCTCGCGCTTGGGGCACGTACAGCAATCGATTCGCTGCATGCGCCCGCCATGCCGGCAAAGTGTATCGTTGTGGCACGATCACGATGCATGTCGAGCGCGCTTCGCCATGCGACGAGACGCACCACAACGCTCTTGGGATACCGCTGCTGCAGGTTCGAATTGATCCGCCGCGGAATCGAAGAGCGAGACCACGCATCCATCCGCTTCAAAGCTGACACCGCAACGCGCATCGTGCAACGCCTGGCCACTCATCCCGAACCCGCGTTGCCGCCGTTGATGCTGCTGCTCGCACCGTTCGTGTTCGGCTATTTCTGGTCGTACTTCTTTCGTAACATCAATGCGGTGGTCGGACCGCTGCTGGCCGGCGAATTCGCGCTCGGTCCACGTGAACTGGGCATGCTCACGGCCACCTACTTCCTCACCTTCGCCGCGGCGCAGATCCCGATCGGCATGGCGCTCGACCGGTTCGGGCCGAGCCGGGTGTGCGGGGCGCTGCTGTTGACTATCGGCGCGGGGGCGACGGTATTCGGGTTCGCGCACGGCATGGGCGAGATGATCGTCGGACGCGCGCTGCTCGGACTGGGCGCGGCCGGCATGCTCATGTCCTGCCTGTCGGCGGTGTCGATGTGGACACCGCAGGCGCAGGTCGCCACGTACATCGGCTTCGCCACGGCGGTTGGCGGAACCGGCGCCATTGCCGCAGCCACGCCGGTGCAACTCGCGGTCGAAGCGATCGGCTGGCGCAACACGTTCCTGGTCGGGGCGTCGTTGGCCGCCACATTGGGCTTTGCCGCACTCGCCACGACACGCTGGGTGCGACCGAATGCGGCCGGACAGTCGCTCGCGCAGCTGTTGCAAGGCGTGCGCATCATCTATAGCAATCGCCGTTTCTGGGTGCTCGGCATCACGCCATCGATACTGCTCGGTGTGTTCCTGTCGTTCCAGTCGCTGTGGGCGGCGACATGGCTGCGCGATGTTGCCGGCCTGGAGCGCATCGCGGTGAGCAACGTGCTGACGATTCTCAACGTCAGCATGGTCGTGGGATTCTTCACCTGCGGCCTGATCAGCGATCGGCTCGTGGCGCGTGGCTGGGCGCCGATCACGCCAGTGAAGCTTTCGATCGCGCTCGGCCTCGTCGCGCAGGTGGTGATCATGCTCGCGCCGGGCTGGCTGCCCACGCTCACTTGGGCGGTCTACGCCTATGCCGCCAACTCGATGCTGCCGATGTTCGCGATCGTAGGACGGGAGTTCAGCAGCGCACTGACCGGACGCGCGAACACTTGCCTCAACCTGCTGTGCTTCGCCGCTGCGTTCATCACGCAGTGGCTGATCGGCGCGATCCTGAATCTGTACCCGGTGCTCGACGGTCGCTACGACACGCAGGGCTACTACACCGCATGGATCACGCTGGTGGCGTTGCAGATCGTGCTTCTGCTGCGCATGCATCTGGCGACGCGTACGCAACCAGCGCCCGCCGGCTGATCGACGCAGCACGCCGAGTGACGATCCGCCGCGGCTCGCCACCGCACCCATCCACTCACGACGACGACGACGATTGCGGCGCCGGCGGCTGCGGCGTTGCACGCTGATGCGTCCGCCCCGGCAGCACCAACGCGATCCTGCGCCACACGCCGCCCTTGCTGAATGCGCGCCATGCCCAGCGCGACCACTTGATTAGCGAATACGCCAGCCATAGCGCCCAGGCGAGCATCAAGCCGCGATAGACGAGGATCGACACTGTCGTTGCGGTCGGCGTCGGCAAGGTGTTGCCGCTGCGATCCTGGTACCACTCCAGGCGATACGCGGCCGAGTTGTTGCCGGCCACCTGCATCTCGGGCGTGCCGAGCAACCCGTGCCGCACCGCGTAGTACAGCGCCACCGCGGCCACCAGTGTGAGCGCCACCAGCGCAAGCTGAAACAGATTGAAGCGCCAGCGTGAATCGGCCAGCGCATCGGCCAGGCGCTCGCGCAGCGCGAACGCGAAGAACCAGCCGACGATCAGCGCGCCGACCACGATCGACTCCTGCGTGAGACCCAGTCCGAGCAGCGTCCATTGCCACGCACGCAGCGGGCTGCCTGGCACGCGCGCCACCGCAACGGCGACGATGACGATCACGATCACCACGCCCCAGAACAGCACCGCGGGCCCGACCGTTGGGCCGTTCACCAGCAACAGCCAGCGATCGCGGGGCAGCATGACCTGGGTGCGCGCATTGACGCTCGGCGTACCGAGATCGACTTCGGCGGCGGTATAGCGCCAGGTGATGCCGCGCGGTTCCTGCCAGCGCACCTCGACGTTCGACGTGCCCGGGGTGAGCGGCAATCGCAGCACGCGCTCTTCCAGGCGGATCGATTGCGACTGACCGTTGATCGCGATGCGCTGCAGCGTGGCCTGCGGCGGCAGCGTGATGGTGTGCTGACCGCCGCGGCTGGATCGCAACGTGAACGTGAGCGTGGCGTCGGTGGCGCGGATGCCCGGACGCAGCACGAGTTGCGATCGATCGATGGTGATGGTCTGCCCTTCAATGCCTTCAGGTCGGCTGATCTTCAGCGCGATCGACTCGCCCGGCCAGGGTTGCCAGCGCGGCATCCAGCGATCGGCGTCCTGATGACTCACCGGCGCAATGCCCGAACTCGCAACGCGCCAGTGCGTGCCGGCGTTGAGCCGCCAGATTTCGACGAAGCGCGCGTCGGTTGCGGCACTGAGTTTGAGTTCGGCTGCCTCGTTGAGCGCGCTCTCCCATTCGATCGTCTGGGTCTGCGGACCCATGCTGACCTGGGCCTTGCCGTTCTGCACCCGCGGCTCGGCACTGGTGATCGATTCGCCCGGGAGCAACGGCACTTCGATCACCGCCGGCACGTTCGCCTGCGTCTGACGCGATACGCGCGTGTGGACCGTCCATTCCAGCCCCAGCTCGAGCGTGCGTTCCACCACCACGAACGGCGGCAGGCTGCCGCCTTGCAATGTGCTCGCGCCGTTCCGATCGCGCCGGGTGAGTTGCAACGCGGTGTCGGCCGCACCGTGCTCGCGTACGCCTTCGAGTGACCAGCCGGTGAGCTCCGATTCGACCCGCCGTGGCTTGAGCGGCAAGGCGAGCTGTACCGCGTCTGACTCGCGCAACGAGCCTTCCAGCACCAGTTGATGCACCCCGGCGGGCACACGCGCCCAGAGCGCACCCTGGTCGTCACGCAGCAATCCGGCCGTGGGTTTGCCGTCGAGCAGCACCGTGCGCGGCAGCCACTGCCGTGCAGCGGCCGGCAAAGGTACGGCGACCGGTTGTTGCGCGTGCACTTCCAAGCGCAGTCGCAGTGTGTCGTTGTCGGCGGCAACGTGCATGCGTGCGATCTCGGCGCATTGCGGCAGGCACTCCGGCGGCTGCAGCAGCTTGTCCTTCAGTTCCTTCAACATCTCCGGACTTGGCGTGGCTTCAGCGCGGGCGTCCGGCGGAGACGCCGTGAGCACCAGCGCAAGCAATGCCATCGACGCAGCGGCTGCCCCCGAAGTGGGTAAGCGCGGCACGCGCCAGCCGTAGTCGGCGATGCGCGCGAGCAGCCACAGCACCAGCGCCAGACGTAGCACGGTGAGCAGTGCATTCATCGCCGGCGACACCAGCCACAGCTCGACTTCCTGCGCCTGCTGCACCGGTCCGCTCCAGCTCAATGTATGGGCACGCCAACCCCAACTCGGCAGGCCCGGGCCGGTCTGCACCTTCGCTTTCGGATCGATGCGATCGAGCTGCATCGATCGTTGCGTCTGGTACTGCGGTTGTTGCGCCTGGGCGATGGTGGTGCGGCGCTTGGATTCGGCGGATGCGCCCGCCTCGGCCGGCGCGTCGCGGCGCTCGGACTCCTGATCGTTCATGGGTGCAGGCGCGACGCGCGCGTTCTCAGCCATCGGCTGCGGTGGTGCCTGTGGCCGTTCTGCAGCTGGTGCTGCCGGCGCCGCGACCGGTTCAGCCGAGGCCACGACCGCGCCCATCTGCCCGCCACCAAGCTCGAGCACCGGATAGAGCGTCTGGCGCACCTGCTGCACCAGGAACGGAATCATCACCAGCGCGAGTCCGAGCCAGGTCAGCCGCTTCAACCACAGCACGCCGGTGCCGAGCTTGCCCAGGTTCACCACTACACGCGCCAGCGCGACGGCCACCAATGCGACGATCCACGCGGTGCGCGGCGCGCCGCTCTCGTGATACGTCAGCGCCAGAGCCGCCGCCGCGATGAAGGTCCAGCGCCAGCCCCACAGCTTGCCGCAGGCGAGCGCGATGACCAGCACGATGAAGAAATCGAGCAGGTTGTTCCACTGCGACAGCCACGCTCCGCTAACGTGATCGGCACCGGTCGCCGTCAGCAGGCGCCAGCCCGGCGGCAGATTGAGCCGCATCGACAACGACTGGAAGTCGTGCTGCCAGCCGGTGGCGGCGAGGGTGCGCGTGGGCGCATCGATGCGGCTGTCGGCCAGGACGTTGGCGCGCCCGCGGCGCACTTCGACCCCGGCCTCTTTCTCGCCGCGGGTGATGAGCTGATCCTGACCATCGACGGCCACGCGCCCCAGTACCAGCGGCGATGCGGCTTCGAGCCGCCAGGTTCGTGAGAGCGTGCCGCTGATGCGATCCTGCAGGGTGTAACCGCCGCCATCGAAATCGAGCCAGACGTTGCGCGCAAGGTTGAGCGCATCGGCCGCCGGCTGCGGATCGCCGCGCTTGAGCTCGTTGAAACGCAGCGCATCTCCGGCCTGCATCCGATAGGCCGGATAACGCTTCCAGCTATCGGGCACCTGCGTCTGCTGCGCATCGACCTGGGTACCGCCCTCGACGTTCACCACGCGCAGCACGTTCTGCGGCGCGAACGACCACACCTCTTCGCTGCCGGCGATCTCCTTGGGCAGCGTCAACGTCTGCACCGGCGCCATGCGCCGCGCGGCGACGAGCACCTCCCAGCGGCCGGCACGCACTTGCACGCGCAGTTTGCCGTCGGGCTCGAGTCGCGCCGGCAACGCGCTGGTCAGCGACAACGGCACGAACTCGGGCAATACCGCCCCGGGGAGAACCACCTCCTGGTTACGTCCCGACGCGGTCAGCGCGAATCGCGTGGCGACCCGGAACGGAATGCCGTCGGTCAGCAGCCGTTCGACACGCACTTCCAGGCGCGCGCCGCTTGCGCCCGCATCGGCACTGGCTTGCAGCCACAGCCTGCCCTGTTCGTCGATTCGCGGCGCGTCGATGACCCGCCGATCGATGCTGAGCGCGACCAGACCGATCGTGGCCGGTACCTTGAGATTCTCGGGCAGAGTGTCCCACTCGAAGCGACCGGAGATGGCATGCGCCCCGACCGGCACGATCACACCCGGCACACCCTCTTCGGCGGTGACGGCGGTGGGCTTGCCGTCGATCGTCACCTGCTGCGGCCAGAACTGTGCTTCGCCGGGCAGCGCGAGCCACTGTGCGCGGAACACCTCGACATCGAAACTGAAGCGACCGCCGCGCGCGTCCAACTCCAGGCTCAGGCGGCCCGGCCAGGCGCAGTGCCGATCGCCGCCGTCGCTGTTGAAGCGGAACGGGCACGCACGCTCGTCGGCGTTGTGCAGCACCCACGGAACCCACGGCCGGAGCGGACCCGGGACGTCCACGTCGGAGAGTGGATTGGCCTGTGCGGGCGACGGCGCAACAATCAACGCGAGCCAGGCGAGCAATGCGATGACTGACAGTCGCGCGCGGATCGAACGCGCGCTGGCGTGGACAGCTGGATGCATCGAGGTCAACCCCTTGTGCTTCGGACTGGGAGCGGTGCACCGATGATCGCGAGAACATCGGGCGCAATCCAGGCAAAACGTGGCCGAAACCGCGCCACCGGTCACAACTGCAAGCTGCCAGCAGCGCGAATCGCTATAGGGCTTGAACGGTCCGAAGCGTCGGATGGGGTTGACGTGCAGCCGGTTCTCAGACCCTGACTTCGCGATTGAACCGATCGATGTACTCGGACCGGCGCGGGTTGAGCTTGGCCCAGTCGACGGTCTTGAACGCCTGCAACTCGGCCATGTCCTTGGCTTGCGCTTGCAGGCCTTTGGAGAACTTCACCCGCTCGTTGGTCGGTGCGATGAAGTACGGTGCATCGCCCATCCTGGTCTGCACGTCCTCGCTGATCGCGGCGTTGATGTAGGCCGCGGCGAGATCCTGGTTCTTCGAGTTCTTGACGATGTGCATCGTGCTCTGGATCAGCAGCCAGCCGGTATCGGGCTTGGTGAGCGCGATCGGCACGCCCTTGGCCGCCATGTCGCCGACGTTGTTGTTGTAGTGCACCGAGATGTCGATCTGCCCTTGCTGGAACAGCGATGCCAGCGCGCCGGGGTTGGCCGCCACCGCGCCGACGTTGGGCAGCAGCTTCTTCACGAATGCGAACGCCGGCTCCATGTTCGTTTCGCTGCCGCCATTCAGCCGCGCCATCTCCACCATCCACGCCGACATCAGCGTCGAACCCATGCTGCCCAACCCGACGCGCCCCTTGTATTCGGGCTTCAACAGATCGTTCCACGATGTCGGCGGCTTCTTGATCTTCTCGGTGTTGTAGGCGATGCCGATGATCTGCCCCGAGACGAATACGCCCAGCTCGCGCGGGTCGATGAACTTCTGCGGAATCTGCTTGAGGTTGGGCATCTTCGCCGTCGGGATCTTCTCGAAGATGTCGTGCTGCAACGCTGCGAGGTAAGGGCCCTCGTCGAGGATGATCACGTCATACGGCGGATTGGCGCGCGCGGCGATGATCTTGGAGACGGTATCGACCGCCAGCGAAGCCACCAGGTTGGTGGTGCCCCCGGCCGCTTTCTGGAATGCAGGCACCAGGATCGAGCGGTGCGCCGACTCCCACGCGCCGGGATAGGTGGTCGCCGAGATCGCCTTGCTCTGCGCGAAGCCGATACCCGGGACCATTCCCGAGGCGCCGAGCGCGCCCAGGCCTTGCACTACACGTCGTCGTTGCAGATCGGTGCTCACGTTGTTGTCCTCCTTGGGAGTGGTTGAGACGCTTCAGACGCGCGACGCTATCGCAATTCCCGGACCAGAAGCGCGGACCGGGCATGTGACCTGCTACAGAGAGCGGAGCGAGCGCTTTTGCGCGGGGCCTGCACGACGAGCGAAGCGCATCGCCGCACCGCGCCTCGGCAAAACGAGCACCAATCGAATGCGATATTCTGCGCCGACGCACCGCGATCGTGCGCGGCGACGAACAATACAACGCAATCCAACGATGAGCACCCCGCCCACCTCTTCCCGGACCGTCGGCGTCGGCGTCACACTCGATCAGGTGCTGCATCGCTACGGCAACACCGAGGCGGTGCGCGACGTCCAGCTCGCGATCGCGCCCGGCGAGTTGATCGCGTTGCTCGGGCCAAGCGGGTGCGGCAAGACCACGCTGCTGCGGATCATCGCCGGCTTGCTGCGTCAGACCGAAGGACACGTTTCGATCGGTGGCGACATGGTCGATGCGCTGCCGCCGAACGAGCGCGGCGCGGGCATCGTGTTCCAGAACTACGCGCTGTTTCCGCACATGAATGTGCGCGCCAATGTGGGCTACGGATTGCGCGCGCGCGGGGCCGATCGCGCCACGATCGAGGCGACGGTCGATCGCATGCTGGCGTTGGTGCGCATGGAAGCGTTCGGCGCACGCTATCCACGCGAGCTCTCGGGCGGTCAGCAGCAGCGCGTCGCGCTGGCACGCACGCTCGCAGTGAGTCCCAAGGTGCTGCTGCTCGACGAGCCGTTCGGTGCGCTCGACAAGAACCTGCGCCTGGACATGCAGATCGAGGTGAAGCGCCTGCAGCGCGAGCTGAACATCACCACGATCATGGTCACGCATGATCAGGAAGAGGCGCTGTCGATGGCCGACCGCATCGCGGTGATGAACCAGGGACGGGTCGAGCAGTTCGGCACGCCCGAAGATATCTACGACGTACCGCGCACGCTGTTCGTCGCCACGTTCGTCGGCACCGCGAATCTGCTCAAGGGGCGTCTGGTCGGCGGTACTCGCGTCGAACTCCCCAGCGGCGGTGCGTTGCCGCTGCCCGCCGGCAGCACCACGATTCGCGATGGCGCCGTCACCGTGGCTGCACGGCCTGAACATTTTCGCTTCGCCCAACCCGGCGATGCCGGCGTACCCGCCACGGTTCGCATGATTCTGCCGCTGGGACCATCGGTGGTCTACGAGTTGGAACTGGCCGATGGCACGCCGCTCAAACTCACCACCGAGCGCGGCGCACAGGCCGGACGGCACCAGCCCGGCACGGCGGTGAAGCTTGCCGTGAACGCGGGTGCGCCGCTGACCGTGTTCGCGCAATGAGCGCGGGCACCGGATCCATCCGCCGCGACTGGCAGCTCACGCTGCCGCTCGGCTTGTTCTTCCTCGTGTTCGTGTTCGTGCCGCTCGCGCTGCTCGGCGTCGTGAGTCTGTACACGACCAGCGATCTCAAGGGCATGGGTCTCACGCAGTACGTCAAGTTTCTCGGCGACGGTTTCAATCTCGGCGTGCTCGGGCTGACGTTGTGGCTCGCGCTCAAGACCACCGTGGTGGCGATCCTGATCGGCTATCCGCTCGCTTATCTGTACACGCTTGCGCCGCGCACCCTGCAGCGCGTGCTGATCCTGGTGATCGTGCTGCCGCTGCTCACCAGCGCGGTGGTACGTACCTTCGCATGGGTCGTGATCCTCGGCCGCCAGGGCATCATCAACGAGGTGCTGCTCGGCATCGGCCTGATCGCGGCACCGCTCAAGCTGCTCTACACGCCTGGCGCGGTGGTGGTCGCGCTGGCGCAGATCGAAATGCCGCTGATGGTGCTGCCGATCATCACCGCGCTCGCCAACATCGATCCGAACCTGCGGCAGGCCTCCGAGGCGCTCGGTGCCGGCAAGTGGCGCACCTTCTTCGAGGTGACGCTGCCGCTCAGCATGCCCGGCCTGCTCGCCGGGTCGCTGCTCGTGTTCGCCCCCGCGGCGAGTGCCTTCTTCACGCAGACGCTGGTGGGCGGCGGCCAGCAGATGTTCATGCCGTTCTACATCTACCAACAGGCGATCCAGGCGAACAACTATCCGTTCGCGGCCACGATCGCGATGATCCTGCTGGTGTCGGTGCTGGTGGTGGTGACGCTGATGAATCTGATCGGCCGGCGCAGCAAGGGGTTCGTGCATGCCTGAGTCGGCACGCGCCATCGAGTCCACCGCCTCGCGCGTGGAACGCTGGACGTTCTACGGCGTGTTCGGCGTGCTCGGCGCAATCGCGGTGGTGCTGCTCATCGCACCGACCGTGGTCGTGATCATCACCTCGTTCACCAACGGCTTCTCGCTCAAGTTTCCGCCGCAGGGCTATTCGTTGCGCTGGTATGCGGCGCTGTGGAACGAGTCACCGGAGATCCTGAACGCGGCGCTGCTCAGCATGCAGGTGGCAGCGCTGGCCACCGCGATCTCAGTGCTGCTGGGCGTGGCCGCCGCAATGGCGCTGGCACGTCGGCGCGACGCCTGGGCGCGCGTGCTCGATTCGATCTTCATGTCGCCGCTGATGCTGCCCACCCTCGCACTCGGCTTGGCGCTGCTGGTGCTGTTCAACCTGACCGGTCAGGGTCTGTCGATGACGACGCTGGTGATCGGCCACATCGCCATCACCACGCCGTACATCCTGCGCACCACCAGCGCGAGCCTGGTGCAGATGGATGCGGCGATGATCGAAAGCGCACGCAGCCTGGGTGCGAGCGCGTGGTTCACGTTTCGCACGGTGACGCTGCCGCTGATCGTGCCCGGCGTCGCGGCCGGGGCGTTCATCGCGTTCATGGCCTCGTTCGACAACGTCGCGATCTCGCTGTTTCTGTCGGATGCGCGCAGCGAGATGCTGCCGATCAGGTTGTGGCACATCATCGAGGCCAATCTCGATGTGCGCGCGGCCGCCGTATCGGGCGTGCTGGTCGCCGCGACCATCGTGCTGGGCGTGGTGATGGAGCGCCTGGCAGGCATCTCCAGGCACATGCGATGATCGGCAGGCTGACTCGGCGATGAACGCGTACCTCCCGCCTGGTTCCGAGCTACTTCGTCTGGTCCTTGCCCCAGGCGCGCCGCAGTGCCAGACACTGCTCGTGCAGCACGCCCTGCGTGAGTTGCAGCGGAAAACCCGCGTATTGCGCGAACGAGTCGACCGAGTACGACCCCAGGTCGGTGCGTTTCAGGTCGGCATGGCGCGCACCGAGCACGAGGTGACTGATCCCGGCGGCGCGCATCGCCCAGGCACACATCGGACACGGTTCCATCGACGCGTAGAGCGTGGTGCCGCGCAGATCGGTCGTGCCCTGCCGCTGGAATGCATCGCGCAGCGCTTCGGTCTCCGCATGCAGCATGAGATCGTTGCCGGTGTTCTGCCGGTTGTTGCCGCGACCGATCACCGCCCCGCTCTTCACCACCACCGCGCCGGCGGGCCAGTCGCCGCGGTTCATCGCTTCCTTGGCGAGCTCGAGGGCCTGGTTCATGAACGCTTGGTGATCCACTTGGTTATCCACTTGGTTATCCATGATCCGCGCTCCGACTATCGTGACGGCTCATGTTAGACACTCTGCTCACCCGCGTCACGCTGCTTACCGCCGATCTGGAGCGGCCCGTCGTTCACGATGGCGCGATCGGCATCAGCGGCGATCGCATCGCGTGGATCGGCGCGGCCGGCGACGCTGCGCCACCTGCGCGCGCCGTGCTCGATCTGCCCGGCCGCGTCGTCATTCCCGGACTCGTCAACGTTCACACCCATAGCGCGCTCAACATGGTGCGCGGCGTGGCGATCGATTCAGGCTTCGCGCCGTCGTACACGAAGGGCATCCCCAACGCCGCCGATCTCACGCCGGACGACGCGATCGCGCTTACGCGGTTGGGTGCGCTGGAGGCCATGCTGTTCGGCTCGACCTTGATCGGCGAGCACTTCGTGCACATGGATGCGTGCCTGCCCGAATTGGCCAAGCTCGGTCTGCGCGTACACGCCAGCGTTCGTTTGCACGACGTCGACTTTCGCGCGGTGGCCAACGGTCAGTGGATCTTCGATGCCGGCATCGGCGATGACCTGCTGGCCAGAAACGTCGCGATGCACGAGCGCTGGCACGGCGCGGAAAACGGGCGCATCGCAGTGCAATTTGCCGCGCATGCCGCCGACACCTGCTCGGAGTCGTACCTGCGGCGTATTGCCGCGGCAGCAGATCGGTCGATCGTCAACACGCATTTGTCGCAAAGCAAAGTCGAGAACGAGCGCGTCAAGGCGCGCACCGGCAAGACTTCGGCCGAGGTGTTCGATGCGGTCGGGCTGCTGAACCAGCGCCTGCTCTGCGGCCACTGCATCTACGTGAGCGACAACGACATCACACGCATGGCCGGCAGCCGAGTCAATGTCGTGCACATCCCGAAAGCCAATGCGTCATCCGGGCGGCTCGCTCCCACCGCGAAGATGCAGACTGCAGGGCTCAACATGACGCTCGCCACCGACACCCAGCATGCCGACATGATCGAGCTGACGCGCTGGGCGCTGGTCACGGCACGCGTGCAGACAGGCGGTGTCGACGACGGCTGGCAGCCTGCACACGTTTTCGCGATGGCGACTATCAACGGCGCGCGCGCCCTGGGCCTGGGCGACGAACTGGGCAGTCTGCACGCGGGCAAGAAGGCCGATCTGGTGGTGCTCGATTTTCGCCGCCCGCACCTGCAGCCCGCACCGAATCCGCTCGGCAACCTGGTGCACACCGCACAGGGTCGCGATGTCGAGCACGTGTTCGTCGACGGTCGCTGCATCGTGCGCGACGGCCGCGCCACGCTGGTCGACGGCGAAGCAATCATGGCCGAGGCGCAGCGCGTGGCAAAACGACTATGGGAGAACGCACGATGACTCGAACCGTGTTGCGCGGCGTGCAACCGCTGCTGGGCGATGCGTTCGCATTCGACGGCCAGCCGCGCGACGTGCTGATCGCCGACGGGCAGATCGCCGCGATCGAACCGGCCGGCACAGTGCACGACGCCGACGAGGTGATCGCGCTCGATCGCCATCTGCTCGTGCCCGGCCTGTTCAACAGCCACTTTCATTCGCACGAGAATTTCCAGAAAGGTCGCACCGAGAATCTGCCGCTCGAACTGTGGATGCACTACGTGCGTACGCCGGTGCCGGTGCCGCTCACCTGGCGCCAGGCGTATCTGCGCACGATGATCTCGGCGATCGAATCGCTCCGATCCGGCGCCACTGCGGTGGTCGACGACATCACGCTCGGCGCGTCGGTCAATCGCATCGTTATCGACGCGGCGCTGCAGGCCTACGAAGACCTCGGCATCCGCGCGTTCGTCGGCTTCGCCATGATGAATCGCGCGGTGGTCGACAACTTTCCGTTCGTGGAGCAGCACATGCCGGCGGCGCTGCTGGCGCAGTTGCGCGCCTTGCCGCGGCCCGACCCCGACGAGATTCTCGCGACTACGCGCGCACTCAGTCGCGAGCGCCATCCTTCCACCCACCGCGTCTCGGTGATCGCGTCCGCTTCGGCACCGATGCGCTGCACGCCGGAGTTTCTCGGCGCGATCCGTCGCACCGCCGATGAAGTCGATCTGCCGGTGATCACGCACGTGCAGGAAACCCGTCTGCAGGTGGTCACCGGACAGCAGCTCTACGGCAAGACGATGGTGGCGCATCTGCATGCGCTCGGTTTCCTCAAACCGAGGACCACGCTCATTCACACGACGTGGCTCAATCCGCGCGAGATCGACATGATTGCCGCAAGCGGCGCCACCGCCCAGCACAACCCATGGTCGAACCTGATGCTCGGATCGGGCGTCGCGCCGGTGCGCGCGCTGCTCGATGCCGGCGTGAATGTGAGCATGGGCACCGACGGCTGCTGCTCGACGTTCAGCACGAACATTCTGAATGCGGCCGGCGCCGCTGCAGGCCTGGGCAAGATCCGCAATAGCGACTACCGGCGATGGCTCACCGCGACCGAGGCGTTGCGCGCCGCATCGATCGGCGGTGCCAAAGCACTCGGACTGGACCAGCGCCTGGGCTCGATTGCCGTGGGCAAGACCGCCGATCTCGCGGCGTTCCGGCTCGAATCGATCCCGTTCGTGCCGCTGTCGAACCCGGTGCGCCAGCTGGTGTACGCCGAGCGCGGCGCGAGCCTCGGCTTCGTGATGGTCGATGGTCAGGTGGTGATGCACGAAGGCCGGCTCACCCGCATCGACGAGGCCTCGATCCTGCGGCAGATCGGCGCGGAGTTCGCCACGCTGCGTGAAAACTTCGAGCGTGCCGAAGCGTCCGTGGCACCATTGCATGCTGCGATGGAAA
>CADEDU010000105.1 GCA_902826155.1 uncultured beta proteobacterium | reverse complement strand
GTCAGCCGCGCGCGCGTTGTTCGAGGATCTCGATCGCCGGCAGCGCCTTGCCCTCGAGGAATTCGAGGAACGCTCCGCCGCCGGTGGAAATGTACGAGACCTTGTCGGTGATGCCGAACTTGGTGATGGCCGCGATCGTGTCGCCGCCGCCGGCGAGCGAGAAGGCTTTCGACTCGGCGATTGCCTTGGCGATGATGCGCGTGCCCTGCGCGAACTGGTCGAACTCGAACACGCCCACCGGACCGTTCCACACGATCGTACCGGCCTGCTTGAGCAGATGCGCGATGGCGAGCGCCGACTGCTGGCCGATGTCGAGAATCATGTCGTCGTCGGCGACCATCTCGGTGGATTTCGGCGTGGCCGTCGCAGTCGCGCTGAATTCCTTCGCGGTGACCACGTCGATCGGCACCGGCACGATTCCGCCTTTGGCCTTGATGATCTCGATGATCTTCTTCGCCTCGCCGACCAGATCGGGCTCCGCGAGCGATTTGCCGATCTTGCCGCCGGCGGCGAGCAGAAAGGTGTTGGCGATACCGCCGCCGACGATGAGCTGATCGACCTTGTCCGCCAGCGAGGCGAGGATGGTGAGTTTGGTCGAAACCTTCGAGCCGGCGACGATCGCCACCAGCGGTCGCGCCGGATTGCCCAGCGCGCGCGACAGCGCGTCGATCTCCGCGCCCATCAACGGGCCGGCGCACGCCACCTTGGCGTACTTGGCGATGCCGTGCGTGGTCGCCTCGGCGCGGTGCGCGGTGCCGAATGCGTCGTTGACGTAGACGTCGCACAGCGCCGCCATCTTCTTCGCGAGCGCATCGTCGTTCTTCTTCTCGCCCTTGTTGACGCGGCAGTTCTCCAGCAGCACCACCTCGCCGGGCTTGACCTCGACGCCATCAACCCAGTTGCGCTTGACCGGCACTGGCCGTTTCAGCAGCTCGGCCATGCGTTGCGCGATCGGCTCGAGCGAGTCTTCGGGTTTGAACTCGCCCTCGGTGGGGCGCCCGAGGTGCGAGGTGACCATCACCGCAGCGCCGGCCTTGAGCGCATGCTCGATCGCGGGAATCGAGGCGCGGATGCGCGTGTCGTCGGTGATCTTGCCCGCATCGTCCTGCGGAACATTGAGATCGGCGCGAATGAAAACGCGTTTGCCGGCCAGCGGCAGATCGGTCATCTTCAAGACGTTCATGGTGGGCTCTATTCCTTGCAAAGAACGAAGCCCACGCGGACGTGGGCTTCGGATCGTTTCATCGCCGCCTGCGGTTGCGCTGCGCAGTTGCCCGCGGGCTCGCCCGCGAAGTCAGCCTGCGCGGGCCACTTACTTCGCGCCCATCAGCGCGATCGTGGCATCGAGCATGCGGTTGCTGAAGCCCCATTCGTTGTCATACCAGGACGAGACCTTGACCAGCGTGCCCTCGGCGACCTTGGTGAGCGTCGAATCGAAGATCGACGAGGCCGGGTTGTGGTTGAAGTCGACCGACACCAGCGGATCCTTGTTGTATTCGAGGATGCCCTTGAGATCGGTCTCGGCGGCCTGCTTCACCGCGTTGTTGACCTCCTCCACCGTGGTGGCGCGCTTGGCCACGAACGCCAGATCGACGATCGATACGTTGATGGTCGGCACCCGGATCGCGTAGCCGTCGAGCTTGCCGTTCAGCTCCGGCAGCACCAGCCCCACCGCGGCGGCGGCACCGGTCTTGGTCGGGATCATCGACTGCGTGGCCGAACGCGCGCGGCGCAGATCTTCGTGATAGACGTCGGTGAGCACCTGGTCGTTGGTATAGGCGTGCACCGTGGTCATCAGGCCCGACACCACGCCGATGCGGTCGTGCAGCGCCTTGACCATCGGCGCCAGGCAGTTGGTGGTACACGAGGCGTTCGAGATGACGGTATCGCTCGCCTTGAGCGTCTTGTGGTTGACGCCATAGACGATGGTGCCGTCGACGTCCTTGCCGCCTGGCGCGGAGATGATCACCTTCTTGGCGCCGGCCTTGATGTGGCCGCCGGCCTTCTCCTTGGTGGTGAACAGGCCGGTGCACTCGAGCACCACGTCCACGCCCAGGTCCTTCCACGGCAGCTCGGCCGGATTGCGCACCGCGCACACGCGGATCTTGTCGCCGTTGACGAGCATGTTCTCGCCTTCGACCACGACCGTCCCGGGAAACTTGCCGTGCGCGGTGTCGTACTTGAGCAGATGCGCATTGGTCTGCGCATTGCCCAGATCGTTGATGGCGACGAACTGGATGTCGTGCTTTTTGCCGTCTTCGTAGTGGGCGCGCAGGATGTTGCGGCCGATGCGTCCGAATCCGTTGATTGCGACTTTGATGGTCATGACTAAGCTCCGAGAAGTTTCCGGGCGACGTTGGCGACGTTGTCCGGGGTGAAACCGAAATGCTTGAACAGCTCGGGGGCCGGTGCCGATTCACCGAACCGGTCGATGCCTACGACTGCGCCCTCCAGCCCCACATATTTGCGCCAGCCGTCGGTGACGCCGGCCTCGATCGCCACGCGCGGCACGCCGCGTGGCAGCACCGCGTCGCGGTATGCAGCCGGCTGGCGATCGAACGCCTCGGTGCACGGCATCGACACGACGCGTACGCGAACGCCCTGTTGTTCGAGCAACCCGCGCGCCCCCACGGCAAGATCGACCTCTGATCCGGTGGCGATCAACACCACCTGCGGCGCCCCTGCTGAGTCGGCCAGAACATAGCCGCCGCGGGCGATGTTCTCAATCGCTTGTGCGTCGCGCTCGTGAAATGTGACGTTTTGCCGGGTCAACAACAGGCTGGTGGGACCGTCGTTGCGCCGGATCGCGGCGTTCCAGGACGCCAGCGTCTCCACCGGATCGCATGGTCGCCACACGTCCATGTTCGGCATGATGCGTAGCGAGGCCGCGTGCTCGACCGGTTGATGCGTCGGCCCGTCTTCCCCAAGCCCGATCGAATCGTGCGTGAACACGTAGATCGCGCGCGCCTTCATCAGCGCCGCCACGCGCAGCGCATTGCGTGCGTAGTCGGAGAACACCAGGAACGTGCCGCCATAAGGGATGAATCCGCCGTGCAGCGACAGGCCGTTCATGACGGCGCACATGCCGAACTCGCGCACGCCGTAGTAGAGGTAGTTGCCTCCGCCGTTGCCATCGCCGCCGTTGCCTGCGCTGATTCGCGCGATGCCCTTGGCACCTTTCCAAAGCGTGAGATTCGATCCCGCCAGGTCGGCCGAGCCGCCGATGAGCTCGGGCAGTTTCGGTGCGAGCGCCTCGATCGCGTTTTGTGAAGCCTTGCGCGTGGCAATCTTTTCCTTCTTCGCACAGACATCGGCCAGCGCGGCAGCGTAGTGGGCAGCATAGTCAGCCGGCAACTCCCCCCTCATGCGCCGCTCGAATTCGCCGGCCAGATCGGGATGGGCCTTGGCATAGGCGGCCAGCCGCGCGCGCCAGGTGCTGCTCAGCCCTGCGCCGCGCTCACGCGCATTCCAGTGCGCGGCCACCTCCGCGGGTACAACGAAGGGCCCATGCGGCCAGCCGATCGCCTTGCGCGTGGCGTCGATCTCCTCGGCACCGAGCGGGCTGCCGTGCGCGGCGCCGGTGTTGGCCTTCTTCGGTGACCCTTTGGCGATGACCGTCTTGCACGCGATCAGTACCGGCCGATCGGCCGATTCATGCGCGGTGCGAATCGCGCGATCGACCGCCTCGACGTCGTGCCCATCGACGTTCGCGATCACGCGCCAGCCATAGGCCTCGAAGCGTCGCGCGGTGTCGTCGGTGAACCACAGGTCCATCGACGCCTTCTCCGAGTCGATCGAGATGCGATTGTCGTCGTAGAGCACGATCAGCTTGCCCAGGCCGAGCGTGCCGGCAAGCGAGCACGCTTCGTGCGACACCCCTTCCATCAGACAGCCGTCGCCCGCGAACGCGTAGGTGCGGTGATCGACGATCGCGTGCCCGGCGCGATTGAACTGAGCGGCCAGCGCGCGCTCGGCGATCGCCATGCCGACGGCGTTGGCCAAGCCCTGGCCGAGCGGACCGGTGGTGGTCTCTACGCCTGGCGCGCAGCCGTACTCGGGATGCCCGGGCGTTTTCGAACCGAACTGGCGGAAGCGTTTGAGCTCCTCGATCGGCAGGTCGTAGCCGCTCAAATGGAGCAGTGCGTAGAGCAGCATGGATCCGTGCCCGTTGGAGAGCACGAAGCGGTCGCGATCGGGCCAGCGCGGATCAGCCGGATCGTGACGCAGATGGCGCGACCACAGCGCCACCGCGATCTCGGCCATGCCCATCGGCATGCCCGGATGCCCGGAGTTGGCTGCCTGCACGGCGTCCATTGCCAGGGCCCGGATGGCGTTGGCCATGTCGCGCACGGCGCCGGCGTTCGTCTGCTGAGTGGAGGAAGCTGTCACGCGCCAGGCCTTTGCGGAAGGAGGAGTTGCGGGAGTAGCAGCGCGTCGGAACACGAACCGAGCGGGACGCGAACCGAACGATCACCAGGATGGCCGCGGCGAGCACCAGGGAACGATGCCGATCGGACTTGAGAATCGGATTGGAATCGAATTTGGATCGATAATGCGGGTACGGCGCGAGCGTCAGCGCGTAACCGATGACAAGCACTGACGCTCAACCGCGGATAAGCACTAGCGCTTAACCACTGACAGGCACTCGTAGCCACCGACAAGCACTCGTGCTTAAGCACCGATAAAATTATCGCCGATTCGCCCGGGCCTGACCATCGCACGCCGCGCCCGGCACTTCTCGAACAGCCTCAAACCGGCCGCTGCCACGTGCGGGACGCCATTTGGTCGAGGGCGCCCCGTGCACGAACCGTGTGCGGCCTTGCTTGCCATCGGGCTTGATTCCTGTTCGGATTCATTCGCATTCGTGTTCCTCTGCTGATTCCGCGTTCTGGAGACTTCGATATGGCTAAGGTGGCGTTTCTAGGCTTGGGGGTGATGGGCTTTCCGATGGCAGGACACTTGGCCAAGGCGGGCCATGAGCTCACCGTGTTCAATCGCACCCGCGCCAAATCCGAAGCCTGGGTCGCCAAACACGGCGGCAAATTCGGCGCAACACCGAAAGATGCGGTGGCCGGCGCCGAGATCGTCTGCGCCTGCGTGGGCGATGACCCTGACGTACGTGAAGTGACACTGGGTAGCAACGGCGCGTTTGCGGCAATGAGCAAAGGTGCGGTGTACGTCGATCACACCACCGCGTCGGCCAACATCGCCCGCGAGTTGGAGAAGGAAGCGAATGCGCGTGGTCTCGGATTCGTCGACGCGCCGGTGTCGGGCGGCGAAGCGGGCGCGCAAAACGGCGTACTCACCATCATGTGCGGTGGCAAGGCCGATGCCTTCGAGCGCGCCAAACCGGTGATTTCGGTGTACGCGCGCATGATCCAATTGCTGGGGCCGGCCGGATCGGGGCAACTGGCGAAAATGGTCAACCAGATCTGCATCGCTGGTCTGGTGCAGGGCCTGTCAGAGGGCATCGACTTCGGCCTGCGCTCCGGCCTCGACATGAAGGCGACCCTGGATGTGATCGCCAAAGGCGCCGCGGGCTCCTGGCAGATGGAGAATCGCGGCAAAACCATGGTCGACGACAAATTCGACTTCGGCTTCGCGGTCGACTGGATGCGCAAGGACCTGCGCATCTGCCTGGAGGAGGCTCAAGGCAACGGCGCCAGGCTGGACGTGATCCGAACCGTGAAGGGCTTCTACGACGAAGTGTCGGCGATGGGTGGCGGCCGCTGGGACACTTCCAGCCTCATCAAGCGGCTGCGCAAGACGTGAGCAGCTGTACCAAGTGAATGCGTGAAGGATGACGAGTGAAGGGTGAAGAGCGAGAAATCGATCCGCACGTCACGTTTGCTCGGTCTGCGCCCTTGAAACGCCATCGTCAGCCCAAACTTAGCGGCACCTCGCCCTGAATCCCCTCGCGCCACCCTTCATCCTTCCCGCCGCCGCCATGATCGATATGCCGTTTTCCGCACCGCTCGCGTTCATGCCGGGCGTGGCCGCGCCGGAAGGGAGCCACCCGGCCGCGATCTGGTTCGCGTTTCGCGACACCGAACTGCTGGTGGCGGGCGATCGCGCTGCGCCGCGCGTGCCGTCGTTGCACGAGTTCGAATCGCTTGGGCTGCCGCTGTTGCGCGCGCAGTATCTGGGCAAGCTGGGCAATGCGCCCTGCTTCGCCGGTGAAGTGCCCAAAGACACCTCATCACACACCGGCTGGGAATTTCGCGGTTTGCGCGCACTGTTCGGCGCACTCGACGAAGCGCATTTCGCCCTCGCCGGCCGCGCGCTGCAGATCATCGACTGGGATCGCACGCACCTGTTCTGCGGCCGCTGTGGCACACCAACGGTACTGCGCCAGGACGAACGCTCGCGCGAGTGTCCGGCATGCAAGCTGGTGGCCTATCCGCGGCTCGCCCCGGCGCTGATGGCACTGATTCGCAGGATGCCCGACGAGATTCTTCTTGCGCGCTCGCCGCGATTCGCCCCGGGCATGTACTCGGCGCTCGCCGGATTCGCCGAGCCGGGCGAGACGCTGGAGCAGTGTCTGCATCGCGAGGTGCTCGAAGAGGTCGGCATCCGCGTGAAGAACCTGCGTTACTTCGCCAGTCAGCCCTGGCCGTTCCCGCATTCGCTGATGATCGCGTTCATCGCCGACTACGACTCTGGTGAAATTTCGCCCGATCCACTTGAAATAGAAGCGGCTCAATGGTTTAAAATCCGCGACCTTCCGAAATTGCCCATGCCGATCAGCATCGCAAGAAGGTTGATCGATGCGGCGATCGCCGAGATGGCACAGGCGCGGAAGGCTTAGGAACGCGTAGGTAGCAGAAGCGTCCGGTTCGATTGCCGCTAACAGAAAGGCACGGATCGAATCAACCGGCGCCTGATGGCATTCCGCTGATTGAAGCGTGTGTGCCCCATGCGGGGCACAAAGGGGGGAGACGGTTGCAGTGCGAACGTCTCCAATTTTTGTGACTGCATTACGGGGATTTATGCAAATTGGACGGACTGCACATCGTTGCCAACCTATACGGTTGCAAGGGGGACGCGCGTTTCTTCACTGACGGGCAGGCGCTGCGTCAGTTCGCGCTCGATTCCATCAATCGGGCCGGTCTCACAGTTCTCGGAGACCTCTTCCACGAGTTTCCCGACGGCAAAGGCGCCCCAACGGGCGGCGGCGTCACGGGCTGCGTGGTTCTCGCCGAATCGCATTTGGCCATGCACACCTGGCCCGAGCTGGGCAGTGTCACGCTGGATGTCTACGTCTGCAATTTCACGCAGAACAACGACGCCAAGGCGCGCGGCGTGGTCGACGATTTTCTCGGACTGTTCAAGCCCGAGGAGTTCGTGCGCCACGAAGTACCGCGCGACAAGCAGCTGCTCCAGGAATGGATGAATCCGGACTACGGCTTCACCCTGCACTCGTCCAGGCGCATCGCGCAGATGCGCACGAAGTTCCAGGACCTGGAAATCCACGAGACGCCGCAGTTCGGCAAGCTGTTCCGCCTCGACGGCTGCAACATGACCTCGGAGAAGGAAGAGTTCTACTACCACGAGAACCTCATCCATCCCGCGGCCACGGCGCATCCGGCCCCGAAGCGGGCGCTCATCATCGGCGGCGGTGACGGCGGCTCGAGCGAGGAGCTGTTGAAGCACCCCTCGATCGAGAAGCTCACGCTGGTGGAACTCGACGACAAGGTGATCGAGATCGCCCGCGAGCATTTCGCCGGGATCCACAACGGCGTGTTCGATCACCCGAAGCTCGAGCTCATTGTCGGCGACGGCCTGAAGTACCTGGCCGAAACCAGGGAGAAATTCGATCTCATCGCGCTCGATCTGCCCGACCCGATCGGACCGGCCGAGTTGCTCTACGAGGCGGCGTTCTTCAGCGATTGCAAGCGCGCGCTCGCCGACGGTGGCGTGCTCACGCTGCACATGGGCTCGCCGGTGGCGCGGCCCGATCGCGTGCGCGCCATCTACGCGCGGCTGGCCGAGCAGTTCGCGGTGGTGCGGCCGTTCGTGATGTTCATTCCGCTCTACGGCACGCTGTGGAGCATGGCGACGTGTTCAGACTCGGTGGATGCGGCTGCGGTGTCTGTGGCCGAGATCGAGAAGCGCATCGCCAAACGGAATCTGCGCGATCTGCAGTACTACAACGGCTCGACGCACCAGGCCGTGTTCGCGCTGCCCAACTACGTGCGCGATCTCACCGTGGGCCGCAGCGAAAGCGTGACGCCGCTGCCGCGCAGACGCCGCGCGGTCGGCTAGAGAGTCTCCTCGTCACGCCGCCTTTTGCCTCGCCTGCGCCATCCGGCAGGCGAGCGCAAATGCGTTGCGCATGGCGCCGACGTTCGCCTTGCCCTGACCCGCGATGTCGTACGCGGTGCCGTGCGCGGGTGTGGTGATCGCAATCGGCAGCCCGCCGTGTACGGTGACGCCACGCTCGAATCCCATCAGCTTCATCGCGATCTGACCCTGGTCGTGATACATGGTGACGATGCCGTCGTAGGCGCCGCCGCGCGCGCGCACGAAAATCGTGTCCGCCGGGAACGGGCCGTCGGCCGGCCAGCCGCGCTTGGCCGCGCGCTGCACGCCTGGCGCGATGATGTCGATCTCCTCGCGACCGAAGTTGCCGTTGTCGCCGCCGTGCGGATTGAGCGCGCAGACCGCCAGCTTCGGCGCCGCCTTGCCTGCTAGTTGCAGACCGCGGTACAGCAGGCCGACGCCTTCCTCGATCGCCTCGACGTTCAGCATGCCGGCCACGTCCTTGAGCGGCACGTGCGAGGTGATGCGCGAGGTCCACAGATCCTCGAGCACGTTGAACTCGATGCACGGGCCGGTCCAGCCGAGCACTTCGGCGAACCAGTTCAACTCGTCGGGGTGATTCATGCCGCCGGCACGCAGCGCGCTCTTGTTGAGCGGTGCGAAGCAAAACGCATCGGCCGCGCCACGCCGGACCATTTCGACGCCCACGCGCAGACCCTCGATCATGAACCGACCGTTGTCAGGCCCGGCCTTGGCCAGCGCGAAAGCGGGCGCCTCGCGCCCCGACCAATCCACCCAATCGACTCGCGCCGCACCACCGATGTCGTAGCGAACGCCCGCGGCCTGCATGCCCGCCTCAGCACTTGCCCGGCTGGCTATGAGCCGCACCTGCGCCGCGCCGACCGCAGCCGGATCCGCAAGCAGCCGGGCGGTGATCTCAGGCCCCACTCCGGCCGGATCGCCGATGAACAGCGCGATGCGCGGCGCCGAGATATTGGACGTTCGATCGTCGCTCATTTTGGAACGCGCTCGCTCATTGCTGAATCTTGATGTTGGCAGCGCGAATCAGCGCGCCGAAGCGGTCGAACTCGGCCTTGTTCATCGCACCGAGCTGCGCACCGTCCATGCCGCCAGGCTCACCGCCAAGGCCTTCGAGGCGTTTCTGCACATCGGGGAGTTTGAGGATCTTCGCCGTCTCGGCGTGGAGGCGGTCGATGGCCGACTTCGGTGTGCCGCCGGTGGTGAACAGGCCGTACCAGGTGCTCATATCGACACCGTTGACGCCCGCCTCGGTCATCGTCGGTACCTCGGGCAGCTCGCGCGAACGCGCCGCCGACATCACCGCCAGTGGCCGTACCTTGCCGCTCTTGATGTGGCCCATCGCCGAGGAGGTGGTATCGAACGAGAGCTGGATCTGCCCGCCGATCAGGTCGGCCAGCGCCTGACTCGATCCCTTGTACGGTACGTGCACCATTTTCAGCCCGAGTGCGTGGGCAAACGCTTCGCCGGCCAGATGCTGCGTGCTGCCGGTGCCCGACGAACCGTACGAATATTTCTCCGGCTGCGCCTTGGCGAGCGAAATCAGCTCCTGCACGTTGCGCGCCGGCACGTTGGTGTTGACCACCAGCACGTTCGGCACCGTGACCAGCAGGGCCACCGGCGCCAGATCCTTGAGCGGGTCGTAGCCGAGCTTGAGCAGATGTGGGGCAATCGATTGCGCGGTGTTGGTGGCCACCAGGATCGTCGTGCCGTCGGCGGATGCCTTGGCCGTGATATCGGCGGCGATGGTGTTGGATGCGCCAGGACGATTCTCGACGATGAACGACTGCCCGAACGCGGCCTGATACTTGTCGGCGAGCATGCGCGCGATGATGTCGGTGCCGCCACCAGGCGAGGCGCCGACCATCACGCGCACCGATTTGCCAGGCCAGGACTGCGCCAGCGCCACGCTCGCCGACAAGGCAAGCGCTGCCGCTGCAATCAGACGTCCCGATGAATGCATGGAGCGACTCCGTTGTTGCTTTGAGGGCGCGGCAGGTTGCCATAGGGCGCCGGATCGCGTCCAGTGCGGATCGATGCGATGCTTGCGTTGTAATCGTCGGCCGCGCGATGCGATCCACCTGATTCGAGGAACCTGTATGACCGCCAGATTCAAACTCGGCTACGTCGGTGTCGGACTGATGGGCCTGCCGATGGTGAAGCATCTGCTGTCGCGCGGCTACGCGGTACGCGCGTTCGACATCGTTGGCGATCGCTTGGAGCAGGCACGCGCGGCCGGTGCGACCACAGCCGGCTCGGCTTCCGAGGCAGTGTCAGGCGCCGACGTCATCGTGCTCAATCTGCCCACGCCCGAAGCGGTCGAGGAGGCGATGTTCGGTGAACGCGGCGTCGCTAACGCGATCCGCCCGCCGCAACTCCTGCTCGACTTCTCCACCATCAAGGTGGACCAGTGCAAGCGCTTCGCGGCACGACTCAAGACGGACACCGGCTGCGCATGGATCGATGCGCCGGTCTCAGGCGGGCCGCCGGCTGCCGGCACCGGCTCGCTCACCGTGATGGCCGGCGGCGCGCACGACGACATCGCACGCCTGGGGCCACTCTTCGACGACGTAGCCGCGCGCTTCACGCACGTCGGCCCCACCGGCGCGGGCATGGTCGCCAAGATGCTCAACCAACTCATCGTCGGCTGCGGCCACGCGGTGATGGCCGAAGCGGTCGTGCTGGCCGAAGCGGCGGGGATCGACGCTGCCAAGCTGCCGGAGTGTCTGGCCGGCGGGCACGCAGATGGCTCGCTGCTGCAGAAACTCTATCCGCGCATGGTCCGCCGCGATTTCGCACCGCAGGGTTACGCGCGCCAGCTGCTGAAGGATCTCGAGATGGTCAACGAGCTGGCCGGCCAGCTCAAAGCGCCGACACCGATGATGGGCGAAGCGCTCACGCTCTATCGCATGCTGGTGCATCTGGGTCACGCCGAGCTCGACACCGCAGCGGTACTCAAGTTGTACGAGCGCTGAGCGGCGGACGATTGCAGTTAGTTGCGGTCAGCGGCTGGCGGTTTGCAGGCAGAAAAAGCGGGCTGCCGCGATTGCTTGCGCCGCGCCACAGGCCCCCGTACATTGCGGGCCCAATGAGTCGCGGGTGAGTTGCGCGGTTGCGTGCCGCCTTAAGCAAGGGCGTGACCGCGACGCGATCGCGCCAACCTCGCACCAAGCCAACCTCCCACCAAAGGAGATCCTGATGCTTCGAATCCCGGTTCTGGCGCTCGCCGCGAGCGTCGCACTCACCCTCGCGTTCGATGTGCGTGCCCAAGTCAAGCTGCGCTGGGCGCACGTCGGTGTGGCGAACGCGCCGCAGACGCTCTACGCCGACGAGGTCGCCAAGCTGGTGAAGGAACGCACGCAGGGTCGCGTCGAGATCACGGTGTTCCCCAATTCTCAATTGGGCGGCGTGGGCGAGATGGTCGACGGCGTGCGCGCCGGCTCGATCCAGATGGGACACCACGACTTCGCCTCGCTGGGCAAGTTCGTCTCGACCGTATCGGTGTTCAACACGCCGTTCGTCTATCGCGACGCGGCGCATAGTCTGCGCGCCACCGATCCGCGCACGTCGGCGGCCGTGCAGGCGATCAACAAGGAGCTGATCGCCAAGGCCAACACGCGCATCGTCGGCAGCTTCTTCCAAGGCACGCGGCATCTGACCTCGAAGGAGAAGGTGCTCTCGCCCAAGGACATGGCCGGCAAGAAATATCGCGGCGTGCCGGTGAAGCTTTGGTCGTCGATGATCACCGGCATGGGCGCGGTGGCCACGCCGGTCGAAGTGGCCGAGCTGGCCACTGCCCTGGCGACCGGGCTGGTGGTCGGTCAGGAAAATCCGCTGGCGAACATCTTCAACCTCAAGCTGCACGAAGTGCAGAAGTACGTGATGCTCACCGGGCACATGCAATCGGCGCTGGCGTTGTTCATCAACGAGCGTGTATGGCAAGGCATCCCCGCGGCCGACCGCAAGATCATCGAGGACACCGCCTACGAAGTCGGCCAGAAAACGCTGCAGTGGGATCAGGAGACCAACGACAAATACCGCAAGGACCTGGAAGCCAAGGGCATGCAGTTCATCGATCAGAAGGATGGGCTGGATATCGAGGCGTTCCGCAAGGCGGTACTCGCGCAGGTGAACAAGGACTTCCCGGACTGGGCGCCCTACATCGAGCAGCTGCGTGCGGTGAAGTAGCACGGCGTGCGCGCCCCGTGCCCGGCTGTTCACGTATGGACTTCGCGTGACCGGCACGCTTCGCGCCGCGCGCACGATCGTGCGCTGGCTCAGCCTCGCGCTGCTCGCCGCGCTCGTCATTACACCGCTGGCTCAGATCATGATGCGCGGGGCGTTCAACCTGCCGTTTGCCGGCGCAGAGGAGCTGGCGCGCTATTTCCTGATCGCGCTCACCTTCATCGCGGCGGTGTACGTGTCGGAGCAGAACGCGCACATCCGCATGGAGGAATTCCAGGGTGCGCTGGCGCCGCGGCCGCGCTGGCTGCTGCAACTGGTGATCGATGCGTCGGGCGTTGCGTTCTATCTGGTGCTGTTCGCGGCGTCGGCGATCACCGTGGCGCGCAACCTCGACAACAAGACCGCCACGCTGGAGCTGCCGTTTCCGGTGCTGTTCGCGCCGATCGTGATCGGCTCGGCGCTGCTGGCGGTCGAAGCGGCAGTGGAATTGGCGCGACGCTGGCGCGAACACCGACCCGATGCCAAGCAGACCACGCTCGCCTGAGCGCAACGCCGAGGCGCACGCATGACCGGCTTCATCGTCATCGCCGCGTTCGTGTTGCTGTTCATGCTCGGCTTTCCGGTGGTGCTGGCGATCGGCATTCCGTCGGTGGTGTATCTGCTCGCCAACGATCTGCCGATCGACGTGATCGCGCAGCGCACGCTCTACGCGCTCGACTCGTTTCCGCTGGTCGCGGTGCCGGTGTTCCTGTTCGTGGGCAGCGTGATGAACCATGCCGGCATCTCGAAGTTCATCTACCGATTCGCCGATACCGCGGTCAGCCGGCTGCCCGGCGGGCTGGCACAGGTGAACATCTTCGGCAGTCTGGTATTCGCAGGCATGTCGGGCTCGGCGCTGGCGGATGTCGGCGGCATCGGACGCATCGAGATCAAGTCGATGACCGACAAGGGCTTCAAGCCGGACTTCGCCTCGGCAGTGACGTGCGCCTCGGCGATCGTGGGCCCGATCTTCCCGCCCAGCATTCCGCTGATCCTGTACGGCACGATCACCGGCGTGTCGGTGCTACAGCTGCTGCTCGGCGGCATCGTGCCGGGATTGCTCTGCGTCGCGATGCTGATGTTGATGACGGCCTATCTCGCGGCGCGGCGTGGCTACCCGCGCGCAACCCGCTGGCCGACGCCGCGCGAACTGCTGCACGACCTGCTCCCCGCGGCGCCTGCCGTGGCGGCTCCGGTGATCCTCATCGGCGGCATGTTTTCCGGTTGGTTCACGCCGACCGAAATCGCCGCGGTGACCGTGGCGTACGTGCTGCTGATCAGTCTCGTGTTCTATCGCGAGCTCACCTGGCGTGGCCTGATCGATGCCGGCCTGGAGACGCTACGCTCGTCGGCCGCCATCCTGCTCATCATCGCGGTCGCGGCGCTGTTCGGCTGGATCCTCGCGGTCGAGCAAGTGCCGCAGGCGATGACCAAGGCGTTCCTGTCGATCTCGACCGATCCGACCGTGCTGCTGTTGCTGGTCAACGCGCTGCTGCTCGTGGTGGGAATGTTTCTCGACGCGACCACCGCGATCCTGATCGTCGCACCGATCATCGCAAAACCGCTGATGGCCGCGGGCGTCGATCCGGTGCATCTGGGCATGGTGGTGGTGTTCAACTTGATGATCGGCCTGGTGACCCCGCCGATGGGCCTGGCGCTGTTCCTGGTCGCCGACATTGCGAAGGTACCGATGCGCGCCGTATTGCGCGAGATGTGGCCGTACTACGTGCCGCTGCTGGTGACGTTGGCGCTCATCACTTTCATCCCGGCGCTCACGACCTGGGTGCCGCGGCTGGCGATCGGCAATTGAGCGGCAAATGAGCGG
The DNA here is from genome assembly GCA_902826155.1 of uncultured beta proteobacterium. The sequence goes on along the minus strand of CADEDU010000105.1, from coordinate 5,142 downwards.
CAAATGAGCGGCGCCCGCGCCACGCGCTAGTCGGAGCGCGAGTCCAACGCATCGAGCACGTCGGCCAGAAACTTCCACTGGTTCCACGCCTCGGCGCGAATCGCCAGACCCACGCGCACGATCACGACGCGCTCGTCGGGCAGGATGGTGATGCGCTGGCCACCGAAGCCGGCGGCCTGTAGCAACGACTCCGGTACGCGCTTGTAGAGGTGGCGCTCGCTCTCGGGCACGCTCACCCAGAAGTGCGCCCCAAACACCTCGCCGTTCGACGCACGCGCCGTCGGCTTCGCAGCGTGTGCAACCCAGCCCTCCGGCAGGATGCGCTCGCCCTGCCACACGCCATCGTTCGCATACAGCCAGCCGAACCGCGCGTAGTCGCGCACCGTGCCGTAGATGAACGACGAGGCGACGAAGTTGCCGGTGGCATCGGTCTCGAGCGTGGTGTCCGTCATGCCGATGCGATCGAACAGCGCACGCCGCGGAAACTCGATATGCGACTCACCCGGACCGAGTTTCAGTCGCACCGCACGCATCAGCACGTTGGTGGTGCCGCTGGTGTACTTCCAGTCGATGCCCGGCGTGGCGCCGGCTTTCGCCTGCGCTGCGAATCCGCTCACGTCGCTGGTGCGCCATAGCATCAGATTGACGTCGGAGCGCGGGTTCAGATAGGTCTCGTCGATCGCCAGCCCGCTGGTCATGCGCAGCATGTGCTCCCAGGTGATGTGGCGGCGTTCGTCGGCCACCCACTCCGGAATCGGCAACGGATCATCGAGGCGGATGCGCCCGTCGCGCACCAGCATGCCCACCAGCGCGTGGGCCACGCTCTTGCCGATCGACCAGCCGGGGAAGCGCGAGTCGGCATCGAAGCCCTTGGCATAACGCTCGGCCAGCACGCGACCGTCGCGCAAGATCATCACGCCACGGGTGCGCTGCTGCAGTTCGCCGTCGTCGGTGACCTCGGCGAACGCGCGGTCGATCACCGCCTGCAAGCGCGGATTGGGCTCGCTTTGCGGCAGCCACGGCAATGGTTTCGACAAGGCGCGCGCCGGCTCGGCAGCCGCGGTGCGCAGCATCGCGGCGTTGCGCATGGCGCCGTCGGTTGCAGGCGGCACCGGCTCGAACGTGAGCGCGCAGCCTTGGCCGCTTCGATGCACCGCCCGTGTCGGCGCAATACCGAAATACGATGCCACGGCGCTTTGCGAGGTACGGTCGATGCGCGATTGCATCCAGCGCATCGTGAGCGCCGGGTAGAGGTTGCGCAGATCCTGCGCGACGACCGCCTCGTGCGCCCGCCCGCCGACGAACACCTCGGAGCACAACTGCTTGGCGTAGAAACCGGTGGAGATGAGGATGACCGTGTAGGTCACCCCCACCGCTGCGATGCTGACGAGCGCCGTCGTGCCGATGAATACGCGCAGCGGCCAGCGGCGGCGGTTGGAGGGTTCGGGTGTTGCGCGCGAGTCGTTACGTGCCAAGGAAAGGAAACTCCACTTCGGGTCGCTCACCGACCACCAGCCGCGCCAGGGCCGCGCCTGAGCCGCAGGCCAGGGTCCAACCGAGCGTGCCGTGTCCGGTGTTGAGATAGAGATTAGTCAGCCGGCTCTGCCCGATCAAGGGCACGTTCGACGGCGTCGCTGGACGTAGCCCGGTCCAGAACTGTGCACGAGCCGGATCACCCGCGCGCGGGAACAATGCAAACGTGCGCTGCACGATGGCCGCGCAGCGCCGCTCGTCCAGTTCGGTGTCGTAGCCGTTCAGCTCGGCGGTACCGGCCACACGCAACCGGTCACCCAGTCGCGAATACACCAGCTTGTGCGCCTCGTCGTTGAGCGCCACTCGAGGCGCGATCGCGCCCGCTTCCAGCGGCAAGGTGATCGAGTAGCCCTTGGCCGGATACACCGGGATGTGCATGCCGATCGCGCGCAGGAGCAGTGGCGAGTAGCTGCCCAACGCGAGCACGTAGGCATCGGCGCGCAATACCTCGTCGTTGCCGCCGTCGTCGCGCACATGCACGCCGCTCACCCGCCCGGCCTCGACTTCGATTCGCTCCACGGTGGTGTTGTAGCGGAACTGCGCGCCGCGGCGTTCGGCCAGTTCCGCCAGCGCCTGGGTGAATTTGCGCGCATCGCCCGACTCGTCGATCGGCGTGAAGAGACCGCCGACGACGCGCGGCGCGGCGTGTTCGAACGCCGGCTCGAGCGCCAGACATTGCGCCGCCGTCTTGATTTTCGTGTGGATGCCCAACACTCTGGATACCGCCAGTTCGTGCGTGGCTCGTTCAAACGCCGCTTCATCGACGAAGAAACTCAGGATGCCGGTGGCGGCCTGGTCGTACTCGATGCGTGTCTCGTCGCGCAAAGCTCGCAGCGCCGCGAGGCTGAACAACGCCAGCGCGAGGATCTGCTCGGTGTTGCGGGCGGTGCGTGCGGGCAGACATTCGCGCAGGAACGCGAGCGCCCAGCGCCACTGCGCGCTGTCCCAGCGCGCACGAAACCGCAGCGGCGCATCTTCGCGACCGAGCCAGCGCACGATCTTGCCGATCGCGCCTGGATTGGCCCAGGGCTCGGCATGGCTCACCGCGACTTGCCCACCATTGGCGAAACTGGTCTCCAGCGCCGCGGCCGGTTGCCGATCGACGACGAGCGTCTCGTGACCGTCGCGGGCCAGATACCAGGCGCAGGTCGTGCCCACCACTCCTGCGCCCAACACGATGATTCGCATGCTCGCGATGGTTCCAAGCGCCGCAGTCTGCGTCCAGCCTAACAGGTCGATGCTCGACTAACCAGTTGCTCGCTACCGGTCCAACCTCGCGCTGTACTCGACAGGCCCGCCGCGCTGGCCCGGATTCCACGGCCCGGTCTGCCGTCTCGTTGCCAAAAAAATCGCGTTGCGTCGGCCGCCGCGGCTCCGCCGCCGACGCGCTCTGCTACAGTCGGCGCGCTCTTTTCCCAGCCCGTCGATCATTCCCCATCGACCTTCGCCTGCCGAGCACGCCATGCGTCCGCGCAAATCCAGTCTGTCGATCACGCTCGTGTTGATTGGCGCCGCCGCGCTTGGCGGATGCGGTCGCGAGCCCGACCGCGCGCTGCGGCGCGACATGTACGCCTCACTGGAGGACTGCCGCGCCGACTGGGGACGGGCCGAAGATTGCGAGTTGACCAGCAATCTTGCGGGGTCGGGTTCGAGCACCAGCACCAACACGCGCAGCGGTTACTACGGCCCGCGCTATTACTGGTCGAGCGGCGATTTCGACGACTCGCGACCGCGTCCTGGTTCGCGTGCGCAACGAGTGGAAACACTGGCGCGCAGTGGCGTGGCGTCTTCCTCCTCATCGTCTTCGCGCAGCAGTTCGGGTTCGTCGTCGCACAGCACCTCATCGGTTTCGCGCGGCGGCTTCGGCTCGTCGGCGTCCAGCCACGGCGCCTCGAGCTAGCCGATGCTGCGCAAAGCCTCCACGCCGCGGCGCGACTGGCGCCAACGGTGCGAAGACGTCGGCTTCCACTACCACACCATCGATGGCGTGTACTGGGACGAGTCGGTGTGCTACGAGTTCACCGCCGACCAGATCGACACCCTGGAAAGCGCCACCGAGAGCCTGCACAAGCTGTGTCTGGAGGCGTGCGACGTCGTCGTGCGCAAGCGCCGGTTTAGCGAGTTCGCGATTCCCGCTGCGTTTCATGATCTGGTCGTCGCGTCGTGGCAGCGTCAGGATCCGACGCTCTATGGCCGTTTCGATCTGGCCTGGAACGGTACGGGCGCGCCCAAACTGCTCGAGTACAACGCCGATACGCCCACCGCACTGCTCGAAGCGAGCGTGGTGCAATGGGACTGGATGAAGGAAGTGAAGGAAGGCTGCGATCAGTTCAACTCGCTGCACGAGAAGCTGATCGAGCAGTGGCGAGCACTCGCGCAGCCGCGCATGCATTTCGCGTGTGTGCGCGACAACGAAGAGGATCTGGGCAATACCGAGTACCTGCGCGACACCGCAATCCAGGCGGGCATCGACACCACGCAGGTGTACATCGAGGATATCGGCTGGGATCGACAGGCGCGCGCATTCATCGATCTGGATGGCGAGCGGATCGACGCGCTCTGCAAGCTCTATCCGTGGGAATGGCTGGTACGCGAGACCTTCGCCGATCACCTGTTGCGCGAGCCGTGCCGCATGATCGAGCCGGCGTGGAAGATGCTGCTCTCGAACAAGGCGATCCTGAGCGTGCTGTGGGAGCTGTTTCCCGATCACGCCAACCTGTTGCCCGCCTATCGCGATCCGGCCAGGCTGAGCGGCGACTACGTGCGCAAGCCGATTCTTTCGCGCGAGGGCGCCAACATCGCGCTGCGCCGCGCCTCAGGGGCGATGGTGACGACCGGCACCTATGGCGCGGAGGGCTTCGTCTACCAGGCGTTTCATCCGCTGGCGAAATTTTCCGGCAACTACGCCGTGATCGGCTCCTGGATCATCGGTACGCAGCCCGCCGGCATCGGCATCCGTGAAGACAATCAGGAAATCACCAGCAACACCAGCCGCTTCGTGCCGCACTATTTCGTCTGATTGACTCGTCCAAGCTGCCAATCCATGACGCCTGAGTTCAAGTCCGTCAGACGCCCCTCCCACCCCCTCGCGAACCTCTCCGTCCGTTGCAAGGAGCACGCATGAACGACAGCGTCATTGCCGCATCGATCCGCGGAGTCGACGACTTCCTGCTCTACTTCATCGCCTCGCTGGCGTTGGTCGCGGTGTTCCTGTTCATCTACGTTCACATCACGCCGTATCGCGAGATCCGGCTGATTCGTGAAGGCAATCAAGCCGCCGCCTACAGTCTGTCGGGGGCGCTGCTGGGCTTCATCGTGCCGCTGGGCACCGCCATTGCCTACAGCGTTGCGTTCGTCGACATGCTGCTATGGGGTGGCATTGCCCTCATCGTGCAGCTCGCCGCCTTCTTCGCGGTGAGGATCGTGCTACCGAACCTGGCGACCGACATCCCTGCCGGCAAGCTCGCGCCGGGAATGTTCGTGGGTGCGTTCTCGCTGGGCATCGGGTTGCTCAATGCGGCGAGCATGACTTACTAGGAGGCCGCTCTCCCGCCCCCCGCCCTCCCTCTCTCGCGCGACTGCGTCGCTAGAAAGGGAGGGAGCCGAGTT
>CADEDU010000104.1 GCA_902826155.1 uncultured beta proteobacterium | reverse complement strand
ATCGACGTCAACACCGGCGGCTATGTCGGCGCGCGCAATTTCGACGACACCATCTTCAAGACCAATCTCGAGGCAGCGCAGGTGATCGCGCGCCAGCTGCGGCTACGCAACCTCGGCGGCATCATCGTCATCGACTTCATCGACATGGACAACCCCGAGCATCGCGCCTCGGTGCTGGCCGAGCTGAACAAGTCGCTGGCGAAAGATCGCACTCGCATGACGGTGAGCGATTTCACCCAGCTCGGCCTGGTGGAGATGACGCGCAAGCGCACGCGCGAGAGCCTTGCGCACGTGCTGTGCGAACCCTGCCCGATTTGCGGCGGCCGGGGCGAGCTCAAGACCCCGCGTACCGTGTGCTACGAGGTGCTACGCAGCATCCTGCGTGAAGCGCGCCAGTTCAATCCGCGCGAGTTCCGCATCCTCGCCTCGCAGCAGGTGATCGACCTGTTCCTGGAGGAGGAATCACAGGCGCTGGCGATGCTGTCGGACTTCATCGCCAAGCCGATCTCGATGCAGGTCGAGAGCAGCTACTCGCAGGAACAGTACGACGTCGTGCTGATCTGAGCACCGGCACGTCTGTCCTACACCGGCGTGCCCCCATCGCCTGCGAGCGCGTGATCGCCGTACCGACCGGTCGAGCGCCTGCGTGACGTTTGTCGCATCGCGGGGGATGCGGTGAAATTCGCCACAACGCCTTGCGAGTACGCCGCAAGCACCGGTGTACTAAGCCGCACGGGCTCGCGCGCATTGCTGGCATCGCCATGACGCCCCCGCGAAGATTGTCCGTTCGAATAAACGCGCGTCTCCGGAACTCATGCCTTCGCCATCCAGAGCGGCCTCGGGCAAGCCGCGGCATCCCGATTCGGTCGATCTCGAAGCCACGATCAAGATCGATGCGCCCAAACGTGCGGCCAGCGCATCGGCTGAAACGCGCGCTCACCAGCCGCGAATCTCACCTTTGGAAATGCCGGCCGCCCCCGCCATCGATCGACGCACGTCGCCTCAGCGCGCCGCGATCGGGCAGCGCATGGCGATCCTGATGGAACAGGAAGCCATGGCGCGCGAAGCCGAGCGCCAGCGTACCCGGCGCTGGTTGATTGGCGGCACCGCCGCGCTGGTGGGCATCATCGTCATTCCGCTCATGCTCTCGGCGATCACCGCCAAGAAGCCCGCGGCGCCCGGCAAGACAGCGGTGGAACGCCCCGCGCCCAGGAAGTAAGCAGAGCGGCCCCAACAGTCGGTCGAGTCTCCTGTCAGGCGCTCTTGGGCGTACGTCCCATCAGATAGAACTCTTCGTTCGGTCGCAGCGAGATCGAATTGGCGATGCGATTCGACATCGCGAAAAACGCGGCGATCGCGGCGATGTCCCAGATGTCGTCATCGGTGAACCCGTGGGCACGCAGCGCGTCGTAGTCGGCGTCGTTCACTGTGTGCGAGGCCGTTGCCACGCGCATGCCGAAGTCGAGCATCGCGCGCTGACGCGGCGTGATGTCGGCCTTGTGATGGTTGATTGCCACCTGGTCAGCGATCAGCGGATTCTTGGCACGGATGCGCAGGATCGCCCCGTGCGCCACCACGCAGTACTGGCAGTGGTTCGCCCCTGAGGTCGTCACCACGATCATCTCGCGCTCGGCCTTGGTGAGCCCGCTCTGCTTTTCCATGAGCGCGTCGTGGTAGGCGAAGAAGGCGCGGAACTCTTCGGGCCGCCGCGCCAGCGCGAGGCACACGTTCGGCACGAACCCCGACTTTTCCTGCAACGCGAGAATCCTGGAGCGGATGTCGTCGGGAAGATCGTTGAGCTCGGGAGCAGGGAAGCGGCTGATCGGGGTTTGGCTGGTTGCGCTCATCTGGAGTGTGTGTGCGGTCTATGGGATGATTCGAACGCGGTCCTGCCCGGGCGAACAGCGAGTCGACCACGCGCGTGGGTGTGTACGTGTGTACGTGTGTGCGTACGCTGCATCTGGCGCGATGTCGATGCAATCAGTAGTCAAATCGTCCGGCGTCCGATGACCGCCAAGTCTAGGCCGACTTCCATGACCTCGCCGACAAAGGAGAGATTCGCTTGAACGATCGCACGCAGTTCGACCCCGCGCAGTTCGACCCCGAAGATTCGCATTTCAACAGCTTGGTGCCCGCGGTGCCGTTCTCGCGGCGCGGCTTCCTGGTATCGAGTGCCGCGGCCGGCATCGCGCTGTCGGCGCGCCCGGTGATGGCGCAGACGATGATCGTCACGCCTGCCGATGGTCTCGACGCCGGCGACGTGCAGATCCCAGCCAAAGACGGCAAACAGATCCCGGTGTACTACGCTGCGCCGAAGCGCGCGGGCAAGTTCGCCACGGTGCTGGTCATCCCCGAGATCTGGGGGGCGCACGAACACATCAAGGACGTCGCCCGGCGTCTGGCCAAGGCGGGCTACTTCGCCGTGGTGACCGAGCCGTATTCGCGCATCGGCGATCTCACCAAGGTCGCCGACATCAAGGAAGTCATCGCCGGCGCCAACAAGCTCACCGACGAACAGTGCTTCGCCGATCTCGATTCGACCGTAGAGTGGGCTGCAAAACACGCGCGTGCCAACGTCAACAAGCTCGGGATCACCGGCTTCTGCCGCGGTGGCCGCACCACCTGGATGTACACCGCACACAACCCGCGGGTGAAGGCGGGCGTCGCCTGGTACGGCGGCCTGAACCCGGCGCCGCCGACGATGCCGCTCACACCGATCGACGTCGCCGACAAGCTCAACGCGCCGGTGCTCGGTCTGTACGGTGGCGCCGATCAAGGCATTCCGCAGAACATGGTCGATCGCATGAACGCGGCGCTGCTCGCGTTCGGCAAGGACAAGCAGTCGATGATCCATGTGTATCCGGGCATGCCGCACGCCTTCAACGCCGACTACCGGCCGAGCTATCGCAAAGAGGCGGCTGACGACGGCTGGAAGCGCATGCTTGCCTCGTTCCGCAAGAACGGCGTGGCGTAACGCGGGAACGTAACGCCCGCGGAAGAACGCCCCAACAATCAGCGCACAAGCTGCGCTGCATATTCGGCCCCCTCCTTCTCTAGCGACGTGAGTCGCGCGAGAGAGGGAGGGCGGGGGGCGGGAGAGCGTCCCGGTTGGCGGGGGGGCGGGAGAGCGTCCCGATTGGCGGGGGGCGGGAGAGCGATAGCAATGATCGAAGGATTCAAAGAAAAGCGCGTGACCATCGGCAGCGCGTCGTGGTCGGTGCATACGGCCGGGCAGGGGCCGGCTGTGCTGCTGCTGCACGGTTATCCGCAGACGCACTACATCTGGCGTTTCCTCGCGCCCGAACTGGCGCGCGAGTTCTCGGTGGTCGTCCCCGATGTGCGCGGCTACGGTGCAAGCGATGCGCCGACACCGCTTCCTGATTCATCGAACTACTCCAAACGCACGCTGGCAGCCGAATGCGCCGCGTTGATGAGCAAACTGGGCCATCAGCGATTCGCCGTGGTCGGACACGATCGCGGCGGCCGCATCGCCTACCGCATGGCGTTCGATCATCGCGCGCGCGTGTCGAGGCTGATCACACTCGACATCATTCCGACCGGCGCGAATTGGGAGGCAGCCAATCCCGGCTTCGCGGTCGGATCGTTCCACTGGGGGTTTCTTGCCCAACCCGCGCCGTTTCCCGAACGCATGATCGGCCACGATCCGGACTTCTTCCTTCGCCATCTGGTGAAGAAGTGGACCGGTATCGAATCGCGCATGACCGAAGATGCGCTCGAGCAATATTGCGCGGCGTTTCGCCGCCCCGAGGTCATCGCTGCGAGCTGCGCCGACTATCGCGCCGGCGCCACCATCGACAACGATCTCGATCGCGTCGATGTCGCGGCCGGGCACAGCATCGAGTGCCCGCTGCTCGCGTTCCTGTCGAACGCCTGGAGCGACCGCAAGCGGGTGGCCGCTGATCCGCTGGAGATCTGGCGCCGTTACGTGCGCGACGTGCGCGTCGTCCACACGCAGTGCGGGCACTTCATTCCGGAGGAAGCCCCGCAAGACGTGATCGAGCCGATGCGCGCGTTTTTGCGCGGCTGACCGTCTGCCGCAGCACGCTGCGCGGAGGGAATCGGCGCGCACTCGCGCCGCAGATCAGGCCGCCGCGATCTCGAACTGGAACGCCGGCACCAGCAGCGCCGCAAACGGCCGCACTCGCTCCAGATGCCGCTCTTCATAGAAGCCCGCGCGCTCCAGCAGGTTGAGCGTGCCCAGCACGCGGCCGTCCCACTTCACCGGCACGTTGAGGATCGACTCGCACCCCAGGGAGAAGATCAGCTCGGCGTCAGCGAACCCCCAGCGGATGTCGTCGGCGTTGCGGCCGACATAGGGCTTGCCCTCACCCAGCACGTGGCGTCCCCAGGGCGTCTGCCGGTGCGTCTTGAACCCGCCGACCGGATAAACGTCGGGGCGACTGCTGTACACCCGGCGCACTTTTACCCCATCACGGGCGAGCACCATCATCGTAAACAGACGATGACCGACGCTTTGATTCAGCGCCGCATCGACGGCACGGTAGAGCGGCTGCGGCTGGCCGAGCAACTCCGCAGCCTCGATGCAGCGAAGCAGCGCCGCCGGCGCGTCGGCGATCTCGCCCTCGCTCATCGGGTGCGCTTGCGAGTAGCGCCTGACGAAGCGGTGCGGCGGGCCGGGTTCCGCTTCGGGCTTGCTGCCGCGCGTCGATCGAGCAGCCGCACCAGCGCATCGAGTCCGACGATGTACGAGTCGACCCCGAACCCGGCAGCGTAGCCGACGGCCTTTTCGGCCAGGATCGAATGCAGGCCGCGCGTCTCGATGTTGGTGATGTGCACTTCCACGTAGGGCATGTGCGGCGCGATCGCGCTCAGACAATCGCGCATCGCATATCCGGCATACATGAACCCGGCGGGATTCATCAGCAACCCGTTGCAGCCATCGTCGAGCGCTTTGTAGATTCGTCCGATCGCCTCGCCTTCGATGTGCGAGTAGAAGATCTCGATCGCGCAACCGAGCCGGTCGGCATGTGCGCGTACGATCGCATCGAGCTGCGCGGCGGTCGTGCTGCCGTAGAGATGCGGTTCACGCCGGCCGAGGAAAGTAAGGTTGGGGCCTTGAACCAGCAGGATCTTGTGGGTCATTCCTGCGCCCCTTGCGAGACGATGCTGCCGCGCTCGATGGCGTAGGCGCGATCGAGCAGGTCGGCGATGTGTTTGCCACTCGAATCGGCAATGACGATCGCGACACCCTCGGCCTTGAGTCGCGCCAGGATCTCGGCGATGCGTCGCGCGAGCACCGGCGCCACGCCTTCGAGCGGCTCGTCGAGCAGCAGCATCTTGCGCCCGCACATCAGCGCGCGCGCGAGCGCGACGAGCTTCTGTTGTCCGCCGGAGAGCTGTGAGGCCGGACGACTCGCGAGCGGTTTCAACTCGTGGATGACGTCGTAGATGAACGCCAGCCGCTCGCGTGCGCCGGACAACTCCTTGGCCCACACGGGCAGCAGGATGTTCTCCTCGGCGCTGAAATCGGGCACCAGCCGCCGGTCTTCTGGCATGTATCCGAGCCCCAGTCCGACACGCTCGTGCGGGGGCAGCGGCTTGAGATCGGCACCGTCGAAGGCCATGTCGCCCGCGCGTACCGGCACCAGCCCCATCAGGGTCCGCATCAGCGTGGTCTTGCCGGCGCCGTTGCGCCCGATCAAGCCGGTGAGCGTGCGATCGGGTACCTCCATCGATACGCCACGCAGGATTTCCGAAGGACCGATATTCGCCGAGAGATTGCGGATCGAGAGCATGGCGGTGGGATCAGATGGTCGGGCGCAAGTGCGGGTGGTCGGCGCAGCGCAACGAATCTTCCGACAGCGCGCTATGCGATCGCGCCATTCAGGCCACCTTCTCGCCGATGACGAATCGCTTGACGTCGTCGTTGGCGAGGGCCTGTTCAGGCGGCGCATCGGCGATGACGGTACCGTCGTAGAACGCGATCACGCGCTGCGCATGGCGGGCGACGATATCCATGTCGTGCTCGACGAACAGCACCGTGACCTTGCTTGCACTGAGCGCGCGCATCAGCGTGGCCATGACGGAAAATTTCTCTTCGGCGCTGATCGCGCTGGTGGGTTCGTCGAGCAGGATCAGTCGCGGATGGCTCACGGTAGCCATGGCCACGTCGAGCACCTTGCGCACGCCCTGCGGCAGGCTCTTGGCTTCGGTGTCGGCGTACGCGTGCAGATCGAAGCGGGCGAGCGCGGCGTCGGCCTGGTCGATCATCTCGGCGCGACGCAGCCGTTTCGTGACCGAAATGCCGCCCGGCGCAGCGATGCCCAGCGCGACGAGCAGGTTCTCCCGAGCGGTAAGCGTGCCGAACAGCTGCGGGATCTGGAAGCTGCGTCCCAGGCCGCGCCGCACGATGTCGCGCGGCTGCAGCTGTGTGACATCGTGGCCTTCGAAATGGACGGTGCCGGCACTGGGTTTGAGATAGCCGGTGACCATGTTGATGAACGTCGTCTTGCCCGCGCCGTTAGCACCGATCACGCCGACGATCTCGCCCGGCTGCATGGCGATGTTGATGTTGTGCGCGGCCACCACCGCACCGAAGGTCTTTTCCAGTCCGCGCGCTTCGAGGATCGGCGTCATCGCGGCGCGCTCACACCGTCTTCTTGCGTTGCACGAGCGACCACAGTCCGCCCGCCAGGAACAGGATCACCACCAGCAGCACCACGCCGATCATCATCTGCCAGAAGTGCGGCGCGTATTGGATCGCCAGCGTTGCCACGCTCTCGAACACGAACGCGCCGAGCAACGGTGCGAGCACGCTGCCGGTACCGCCGAGAATCGCGGTGAAGACCAGCTCGCCGGAGGTGGTCCAGTAGGTCATCTCCGGCGACACGTGTCCCACCGAGAGCGCCGCCAGTCCGCCGCCCAGACCGGCCAGCGCGCCCGCCAGCGTGAACTTGATGTGGATCGCGCGGCGCACCGAAGTGCCCAGGTACTCGACGCGGATCTCGTTGTCGCGGATCGCCTCGGCCAGTGCCCCCATCGGCGAGCGCAGGAAGATGTGGATCAGCGCGGCCGAGCCCAGGCTCAGCAGCACCGCCAGGGCGAACAGCAGTCGCCGCGCGGTGGCCACGTCGACCTTGTTGCCGAAGAACGTCGGCGTGGTCACGGTGAAACCGTCGGTACCGCCCAGTTCGGCGTTCTTAACAAGCACGCCGTACAGGATCATCGAGAACGACAGCGACAGCATGGCGAAGAAGATCTCGCGATAACGCGACATGATGAAGCCGAGCGCGAACGCGAGCAGCCCGCACACCAGCAGGCTCAGCGACACCAGCAGCAGGGCATCCTGAATGCCCGCTATGCGCACCAGCAACGCAGTGGTGTAGGCGCCGGCACCGTAGAACAGCGCCTGGCCGAACGGCACCAGCGCGGCACGCATCAGCACGATGAGGCCGATGATGACGATCGACTTCGCCAGCGCCAGGGTGGCGAATGAGACGGTCCAGCTCGGGGCGAGCCACGCGGCCGCAAGACCGATGACGGCGAGCACCGCCAGCGCGAGGAGGGTTCGATCGGAATGCATCAGATTTTGCGTGCGCCGGCCGGCGCGAACAGGCCGAACGGCCGGAACGCCAGCACGGCAGCCATGACCGCGTAGATGACGAACAGCTCGAGATTGGGTGCGAGATGAACCGCCATTGCGCGGGCCACGCCGACGATGAGCGCGCCGATGAGCGCGCCGCCGACGCTGCCCATGCCGCCGATCACCACCACCGCAAACGCGAGCACGATCACTTCGACGCCGATGCCGGGCGAGACGGAGATCACTGGTGCGGTGAGCGCGCCGCCGAGCGCACCGAGAATGCCGCCGATGATGAAAGTGATGGTGAACATCTTGTTGACGTTGACGCCGAACGCCTGCGCCATCTCGCGATCGTGGATCACCGCCCGCAGCAACCGGCCAAGGCGCGTGCGATTGAGCCCCCACCAGAACAGCAAACCCACCACGATCGCCACCGCGATCAGGAACAGGTCGTAGTTGGAGATGGTGAGTTCGCCCAGCGACGAGATGCCCAACAGCTCACGCGGCTGCGGCGCGAGAAACGCGCCGGTGCCCCAACTCAGGCGTACCGCGTCTTCCAGAATCAGGAACACCGCATAGGTGGCGAGCGCCCCGACCACCTCGTCGCGGCCGTAGATGTAGCGCAGGATGAAGCGCTCCAGCACGAAACCGACGATCAGGCCCGAGAGCAGTGCAGCGACCACCATCATCAGGTACGCACCGACCGGCGCCAGTCCCTGGGCGAACCACAGCCCGACCAACGACGCGGTGGCATACGCGCCGATCGAATAGAACTGGCCGTGCGCCACGTTCAGGATCTTCATCACGCCGAACACCAGCGTGAGGCCGACTGCGACGATGAACAGCCACGCGGCGTAGACGAAGCCGTCGAGGATGATGGTGGCGGCAAGCTGCATCGAGACGATATCCGGACGAGGGGCTCAGCCCCTCGAGACTCCCTGACTACGACGACGGCTACGAACTGGGCTTGCTGTTCGTGGCGCGAACGCGCACTACTGGCACTTCGCTCCCTTCATACCGCCTTTGAGCCAGGAGATGCTGTCGACCCCGTCGGGCGGGTTGACGCATTCGGCCGGATAGCGCACCACGTCGACCAACTTGCCGGTCTTGGTGGCAGGGTCGTACTGATAGGTGCCGATCGCCGTCTCGGTGACCGCCTGATGGCCCTTGGACAACGCCATGCGCACCGTCAAGCCGGGCGCTTCGAACTCCAGGCCCTCGAATGCCTTGATGATCTGGTCTTGTGTCGGACGCTTGCCCGCGGCCTTCATCGCCTTGTCGGCCGCGGCTTTCAGCCCGAACAGCCCGTTGGCCATGTGGTACGCGGCATAGATCGGCGGCACCCCGGCCTTGGCACGGTACTGCACCTGGAACCAGCGGTTGAGCTCGTTGTCGCGGGCGAACACGCCGTACGGTCCGCGCGCACCCATGATCGTGCCGTTGGGAATCTTGTCGGCCATGCGGAACATGATCTGCTCGCCGGCGGTGTGGAGCACCTTCGATTTCTTCTCCAACTGGCGCCCGCTCGCCTGCACGATGAAGCTCTCCAGATCGCCGCCCCACAGGCTGGTGTGCACGACGTCGGCGTTGGACAGCAACAGCGCCGAGATCTCGGAGTTGAACTGCCCGGCCATCAGCTTGGGCCACTGCTCGGTGGTGACCTTCGAGCCGGGTCGCAGCGCCTGCATCGCCAAAGTGAAGTCGCGCCAGGAGTCCTGCCCCCAGGCGTAGTTCTGATTGATACCGGCGTAGCTCTTCAGATTGGGGGTGCGCTGCAGGATGTACCGCGCGGCTGCAACGTTATCCATCACCGCATGCGCGGCGGTGCGAAACACGAATTGTTTGGGGCTCTCTTCGAAGATGCGCGGCGTGCCGCAGTCGAAGAACACGGTGAGTTTCTTCAGCTCTTCGGCTACCGGCGCCACGCCCAGGCAGTTGCCCGACGAGACATAGCCGACCACCGCATCGACGTTGCGACGCTCGACCAGGTTGCGATATTCCTGCACCACCTGCGTGGCCGGGCCCGCTTCGTCGACCAGGATCATCTCGACCTGCGCCCCGCCGATGCCCTTGCTGTTATAGGGCGCCGGCAGCGAGCCCGCGTTGATGGCCTCGATGATGATCTGCGCGGCGTCGCGCGCCGGAATGCCGAACGGTCCTGCGCCCGGGCCGGTGATGAAGGTGACGATGCCCACTCGCATCGTTTCCTGCGCCAGCGCCCCGCCGGCCATCGCACACAGCGCACCGGCAAGCAGCGCGTGTCTGAACGTGATTCGCATGCTGTGTCTCCTCAATTGAAACCGGGACTCGGGTCCGGCCGGGCGCGACTATACGTCAACTCCCCCACCGGTCAACTCGCCCACCACACCCGTTAGACGCCATCGCCCGCGTCGACGGTGACGATCGTGCCGCTCACGTACGAAGCCCGGTCCGAGGCTAGGAACACGACGACGTTGGCAACCTCCTCCGGGGTGGCCATGCGGCCGAACGGAAAGTGCGTCACCAGCTCGCGCCAGCGGTTTTCGTCACCGAACTTCTCGCGCGAGCGTGCCTTCCAGCGCACGACCTGACGGTCGGTTTCGGTCGCAGCCGGATTCACACCGACCACGCGCACGCCGTGCTTGGGGCCGTCGGCCCCCATGGCCTTGGTGAACGCCATCAGGCCGGCGTTGGCGAGCGACCCGGCGATGTAGCGCATCGACGGACGCTCGCCGCCGTTGCCGATGACGTTGACGATCACGCCGTTGCCGCGCTTGCACATCGCCGGATAGATGCCGCGCGACACGCCGATGAACCCGAAGATCTTCAAGTCGTACGCCGCACGCAGCGTCGCGTCGTCCAGTTCGGTGAGCGAACCTTGCGGAATCGCGCCGGCGTTGTTCACCAGGATATCGACGTCGGCGCACTGCGCCGCGACGCGCGCCGGCTCGCCCTGGCGGCCGAGATCGGCAGCGATCACCTGCACGTCGATCGGGTACTTCGCCTGCAACACGTGCTTGGCTCGCTCGAGGTTTTCCTCCGACTTGGAGGTGAGCGTGACGTTGCAGCCCTCGGCTGCAAACATCTGCGCGCACGCAAAGCCGATGCCGCGCGAGCCGCCGGTGATGAGCGCGCGTCTGCCGCGCAGATTCAGATCCATTCAGTGTCCTCCTGCTTGTTGATGTGAGCGCCCGGGGACGGTTCAGATCCCCAGCTCCTTGTTCGCTTCGCCGAGCCGAGGATAGCCGACCGCGCCTGGCGCTTTCCTGAACCCGGGTGCGATCGGCACCGGCGTCGCGACGATCTCGCGCCCTTCGAGCGCGACCTTGTGCGCGAACAGCCCGCGCGCGACGAACTGCGGCTCGCGCATCGCCTCCTCGACCGATTTCGCCACCGCGACGCATACGTCCTTGCCGGCGAACGCCGCTTCCCACTGCGCGGCGGTGCGAGCGCGGATCTTCGCGGCGACGGCGGCTTTGGTCGCCTGCCAGTCGCGGTCGTCGTGAAACTGCGGCTCCAGCGCGATGACCGCGCAGAAGTTGTCCCAGAATTTCTGCTCGAGCGGCCCGCAGGCCAGGAACTTGTCGTCCTTGGTGCGATAGATCTGATAGCGCGGCGATCCGCCCGAGACCAGTTCGCCGCCGGGACGCGGCCATTGCCCGCTCACCTGACCGGCGCCAAGCGCCCAGTACATGAAGGTGAACATGCTATCGGCCATCGATACGTCGATGTGGCAGCCGGTGCCGGTGCGCGCGCGCTCGAGCAGCGCGAGCGAAATGTTCATGACGGCCGGATACGCCCCGCCGGCGATATCGGCCACGAGCGCCATCGGCACTACCGGTGCACCGTCCTGGTCGGCGGCGAGATGCAGCAGGCCCGCGTTGGCCACATAGTTGAGATCGTGCGCGGCCTCGTCACGGCGCGGGCCGTTCTGACCGTAGCCCGTGATGGAACAGTAGATCAGTCGCGGATTGATGGCCTTGAGCGCTTCGTAACCCAGCCCGAGCCGGTCCATGACGCCGGGGCGGAACTGCTCGACCAGCACGTCAGCGGATTCGAGCAGTGGCTTGAGTCGGTCCCGCGCATCGGGTGCCTTCAGATCGATCGCGATCGATCGCTTGCCGCGGTTGAGCATCGCGAAGTTGACCGCGTCGGGCCCGACCTTGGGCGGATAGTGGCGCATGTCTTCGCCCGAGCCGGGACGCTCGATCTTGATCACCTCGGCGCCGGCCTCGGCCAGGAGCAGCGTCGCCATCGGACCGGGCAGCAGCGTGCTGAAGTCGAGCACTCGAATGCCAGTGAGAGGTTGCGTCATCGGAACAATCTCCAGATACCAGTGCGTACAGACTACTCAGGTTGGCATGCGTGGCTATCGAGGCGATCGCAGCTTCGCCACTCGCGCACGGCGCGCCGGCGCATAAGCCGGATCACCGGTCCATTCGTACAGCGCCTGCGTGACGTCGAAGTGCGCGTCCAGCCCGGTTCGTTCGAGCAACGCATTGGGGCCTTCCGGATAGCCCAGGCCCATCTTCAAGGTAGCGTCCATGTCGTCGGCGCTCGCCAGGCCGTCGTCGAGCCGGCGCAGCACCGCGTTCAGATACGGTCTGATCAACCGATCGACGATGCGACCCGGCACGTCGTTGCACAGTGCCACTTTCAGCCCGGCCGCTTCGAAGATCGCTTTCGCTGCAGCGATCGTCGCGGGCGCCGAGCGCGGCTGTTTCACCAGCTCGACCAGCTGCGTCGGATCGCCCCGTCCCATCCGGAACCGCGCGAAGCCGAGCACGTTCGAGCCTTCGGTGCCGCGCGCCTCGCCGGTATGCACGCCCAGACATTCCTCGCCCAACTCGATCAGTACCACCGGCGCCTGTGCATGCGAGTGTCCTTGCGCGAATGCCGCGCCGGCTTGCGCGCCGAGGTAGATCACGGCTGCGCCCGCGTCCGTCGCGTTGTCGAGCACCGCATGCGCCGAGGGGAACGACCGGCTCTCGCCGGCGCGAACGATCCGGTAGCTCATCGGTGCGCTCCCGCAGCAGCCAGTCGCGTGGCGCGGTGGGGGAATGCACCGGAAGAGGCGTGTCGTGATTCGAGTGGATTCATCCGATCGATCGAGTTCATCCGATCATCCCCCGAACATCGCGTCTTGCTTGTACTGGAAGAAGCCGCGCCCTGATTTGCGCCCGAGATGCTTGGCCGCGATCATGCGCCTGACCAGCGCCGGACAACTCGCGCGCGGCTCGTGCGTGAGGCCATGCATGGCCTCGCACAGCAGCAGCTGCGTGTCCATGCCGATGAGATCGAGCAGCTCCATCGGCCCCATCGCGTAACCCATGGCGGTCTTGATCGCCAGATCGATGTCGGCAGGTTCGGCTACACCCTGCTCCACCAGCCGGATCGCATCGTTGTTGAACGGGATCAGGAAGTAGTTGAGGATGAAGCCCGGGTTGTCCTTGGTGCGCACCGGCTTCTGGCCGATCGCCTCACAGAATCGCCACGCTGAATCGAACACTGCCGTCGTGGTGTTCAGCCCGGGCGACATCTCCACCAGCTTCATGAGCTGCGCGGGCAGACAGAAATGCATGCCGACGAACCGGTCGTCGCGCCCGGAGCCGCCGGCGATCTCGGTGATCGAGATGGTCGAGGTGTTCGAAGCGAAGATCGTGTGCGGCGGGCACACCTTGTCGAGCGCCGCGAACAGGCCGTGCTTGATCCTGAGGTCCTCGAACACTGCCTCGATGACGATGTCGCACGCCGCAAGTTCCTCCAGCTGCGTGCACGGCACCAGATCGGCCGTGATTCGGTCGACCTGCGCCTGCGTGAGCTTGCCGCGCTCGACCGACTTGGCAAAGAACCCGGTCTGCTGCTTGCGCGCACGCGCTAGCTGCTCGGCGTTGGCATCGAACATGAAGGTGCGATAGCCCGCGCGCGCGGTGACGATCGCGATGCCGGCGCCCATCGTGCCGGCACCGGCAATACCGACGGTCTTGATCTCAGTCATGGTCACTCGTCGTGGATATTTCGCGCGAATCCGATCTCGCCGTCGCGGTCGGCGCTCTCAGCACTACGCATCGCGGAACACCGCTTTGCGTTTTTCCAGGAACGCCGTCATCCCTTCTACCGCATCGGCGGTCTGGAATGCGATGGTCCCCAGATCGGCCTCGATTTTCAGGCCTTCGTGGATCGGGGTGTCATGCGCCCGCGTCACCGCTTCGCGCGCCATCGCCAGCACCGGCAGGCTGAAACCGGCGAACTCGCGCGCATACGCCTTGCCGGAAACGAGCGCATCGCCTTCGACGATGCGGTTCACCAGCCCGATGCGCAACGCCTCCTCGGCTGCCACGGTGCGGCCGGTCATGATCAGATCGAGCGCGCGGCCTTCGCCAACCAGCCGCGGCAGTCGTTGCGTGCCGCCGTAGCCCGGAATCAGGCCGAGCTTGATCTCGGGCAGACCGAGCTTCGCGTTCGGCGTGGCGATGCGCGCGGTGCAAGCCATTGCCAGCTCCAACCCGCCTCCGAACGCGTAGCCGTTGATGATTGCCACCGACGGCATCGGCAGGCGCTCGAGTCTGGCGAAGGTCGCCTGACCGCGCTCCAGTCCGCGCTTCTGCTCGGCGAGCGAGCGGCCCATGAGTTCGCGAATATCGGCGCCCGCACAGAACGCCTTGGCGCCGCTGCCAACAATAAGCAAGGCACGCGCATCGCTCGCGGCGACGCGCTCGATCAGTCCACCCAACTCGGCGATCAAGGCGAACGACAGCGCATTCAGCGCTTCGGGGCGATCGAGCGTGATGATCGCGAACTCTTCGTCGCGTGACAGTTGCATCGGCATGGGCGATGTCCTCGTGCTTGGTTCGTCGATTTTGTTCGGTTCGTCGTTCGTCGCAGTTCGCGTGTTGACAAGTGCAGTGGCGTGGCTGCGATCACGCGCAACAGAGGTAATGGCTCACGCTCGCCGCCGCGGCCAAGGACGCGCTACTTCTGATCGACCCAGCGCACCGGCGCCGGCGACACCTTGCCCGCCCTGACCCACTCGACCAGTTCGCGCTTGAGCACCTTGCCGCTCGCGGTCAGCGGAAACGCATCCATCTGCAAGTAGAACTCGGGCATGTCGTACTTCGACAGCCCTTCCTTTGCCAGGTGCGCAAGCACGGTCTGCGCATCGAGGTCGGCCGCATTCGTCGCGATGATCGCCAGGCACACCCGCTCGCCGAGACGCTCGTCGGCGACCGGAATCGCGGCGGCCACGCGGATCTCGGGGTGCCGCTTGGCCAGGTCCTCGATCCGGCTCGGGTAGATGTTGTGCCCGCCACGGATGATCATGTCTTTCTTGCGCCCGACGATCTCCAGATTGCCGTTCGCGTCGAACCGGCCCAGATCACCCGACATGAACCAGCCGTGCCGGTTGAACGAGCGCTCGGTGGCGGTCTGATTGTCGAAGTAGCCCAGCGTCAGCACCCCGCCGCGCCCGCCGATCTCGCCGATCTCGCCCGGTGCGACCTCGACGTCGCTGTGCTCCGCATGCCACAACTTCACCTCGTAGCCGAGGCAGGCCTTGCCGCAGGTGGTGGTGATGGCGTGCGCGTCGTCGTCGGGCAGCGTGTACTGGTGCGAGCCGTTCTCGGTCATGCCGTAGATGTTCTGCGGCTTGATGCCGATATCGAGGAAGGCCTTGGCCGTGGCCGGTGGAATCGTCGAACCGGCCATGTAGAACGTTTTCACCGCGCCGAGCCGATTCAACCCGCGCGCGCGCAACTCGGCGAGGATATCGATCGCGTGCGTCGGCACACCCATCACGTAGGTGGCGCCGGTCTCGATGATCCAATCGAGCGGCTTGCGTCCTGCGGGCGGGTCGTTCACCACCATCTCGAACCCGGCGCTCAACATCTGCTCGATGCCCACCGTGGCGATGTGATGCGACAGCGGCGATAGCGAATAGAGAATCGTGCTCTGGTCGTGGTGCCAATCGCGCACCATCGCCCGGCCATTGGCGAGCAGCGTGTTGTCGGAGTGCATCACGCCTTTGGGCCTGCCGGTGGTGCCGGAGGTGAACGCGAGATACACGATCTGATCAGGGTCGTCGCTTGCGGCACTGGCAGGTTGCGCGCGCGTATCGGCTGACGGGAATTCGAGCGCTCCAGGCGCGCCCGCGCCCGGCTGGTCCGGCGCAGCGAGCTGGTAGACGTGCGACAGCGACTCCACTTCAGCACTGCGCGCGAACACATCGTCGGTTCTGGCGTCGGCGCCGTAGCCGGCCTGCGCGAACAACACGCGCGCCGACAGGCGCTGCATCAACGTGATCACTTCGCCGACAGTGTAGTTCTGGTGCAGACTCGGATTGCAGACATAGCCGTTGCGCGAACACGCCAGGAACACGACCACGTTCTCGACCCGATTGGGCAGCCACACGCACACCCGGTCGCCGCGGCGCAGCCCCGACTCGTGCAACTGCGCGGCGAGCGCGTCGACCCAGCCTTTGAGCGCGATCCAGGTGAGGCGCCGGTGCGCATCGCGCAAAGCGAAGCGATCGGGTTGCGCCCGGGCGTAATGCGACAGGCGCGCGTACATGGTGTCGCGCTGCCAGACCTTCGATTCGTAGTAGTCGCGCGCGGCGCGCGGGCTGTGAAGCGTGAGCAGCGTGTTCATGGTTGCAGCGTTCGGGATCACTGAGCGGCGGGTCTGCCGCCCCTCGTAGCGCCCATCAAAACATGGGATCGCCGCATTGCCGGAGCTTGGGTGACGCAGCGGTTCTAGCGGAGAACGCGCTATTGTCGGTGCCTTTGCGAACGTTGTGAACCCGAGCACAGGAACCGCACGCATGAGCGCATTGCTTGCCATCTGGCATGACGTCGATCCGTCGGTGCGCGACGACTACACCGCCTGGTACGACGAAGAGCATTTTCCCGAGCGATTGAGCGTGCCGGGGTTCTTGAACGGCCAGCGTTTCGAGGCGCTGGACGACGCCACGCGACCGACCCGGCTGGCGTTCTACGAAGTCGAGTCGCTCGCCGTGCTGGCCGGCGGCGAGTATCGACGGCGTCTGGAGCGCCCCACGCCGCGCACCACGCGGGTGATCAGCGGCTTTCGCAATTCGATCCGCGGCGCCTGCACGGTGCTTGTCGATCGCAGTGCTGCCCATGGCGCGCGCGGTGCGCACGGTACAGGGACGCACGGTACCCACGGTACCTATTGCGCGACGATCGAGCTGCGTGCCGACGCCGCGCCCGACACATTGGATCGCGCCATCACGGCCATGTGCGAATTGCCGGGCGTTGTGCGCGCACGCGTGATCGAAGGTGACCCCGCCGCGACCGGTCCGATGACAGCCGAGCAACGGCTGCGCGGCGCGCCCGATGACGCCGTTGGACGCGTGGCCATCATCGACACGGACAATGAACAAGCGCTGCAGCAACTGGACGCGCTGACGGCGATCGCGTTGACACCGGCACGGCGCTACCGCCGGCTGCGCTTTGCCGAAGCGGCGCAGTATCAAGTGAAGGCGGAGCGCTGATCCCGCGAGATCGACCCGGCGCTCGCCATGTCGTTGCGTGCCTATCTTCTTGCGCTCGGCGCAATCGCGTTGTGGGGAACGCTGGCGTGGCTGTCGGTCGCGCTCAAGCAGATTCCGCCGTTTCTTCTGCTCGGCATCGCACTGGCCATCGGCGCGTTGCCGGGCTTGCCGTTCGTGCGGCAATGGCGCGTGCCGCCGTCGACGCTTGCGCTGGGCATCTTCGGCCTGTTCGGCTTTCACCTGCTGCTGTTCCTCGCGTTGCGCTGGGCGCCGCCGGTGGAAGCAAATCTGGTCAATTACCTGTGGCCGCTATTGATCGTGCTGCTCAGCCCGACGCTGCTGCCCGGCACGCGCCTGCTGCCGCAGCACGGCATCGCCGCTGCAATGGGATTCATCGGCGCGGCGCTGTTGATCGCCGGCAGCATCGACATGAATGCCACGCGCAGCATGTTCGGCTTCATCGCCGCGTTCGGCTCGGCGCTGATCTGGTCGATCTACTCGCTGCTCACCAAGCGGGTCGCGCCGTTCGCGACCGGCGCGGTCGGTGCGTTCTGCCTGGCATCGAGCTCGCTCGCTTTCGCATGCCATGCGCTGTGGGAATCGCGATACCTCCCAGAGGCGAGCGACTGGATGCTGCTGGGCGCGATCGGCCTGGGTCCGATGGGCGCTGCCTTTTTTCTGTGGGATCGCGCGTTGAAGGAGGGTGATCCGCGCATCATCGGCACACTCGCCTACCTGACGCCGCTGATCTCGACCGCGCTGTTACTGCTCGCGGGGCACGGCGTCTGGTCATGGCGGTTCGCACTGGCGACCGTTCTGATCGTCGGCGGCGCGTTGTTGGCGAGCCGCGCGGTCAGCGCGTCGCCCGCTGCGACAGCCACTGCGGCTCGACGTTCTGAACGTCGCTGAGCGCTTCGACCCGCTCGATGTCGCGCAACGCCTGCGCCCGATCGCCGCTCGCCGCTTCGAGCCACGCGCAGTGTGGCGCGTAGCCGAGCACCGCGACGATGCGATAGCCGGCCGCGTGCAACGCCTCACGCTTCGATTCAGCCTGCACCGACTCGGCGAATCGCACCAGCACCCGGCCCGTCGGCACCACTACGCGGTGCGATGCCGGTTCGACGTACACCGCGCGCACGTCGCCCGCCTCACGCATGGTGCGATCGACCGGGCCGCGGCATACGTCGATGCGCGCGCCATCGTCGGTACGCAGGGTCAATTCCGACCTAACTGATCGGTCTTGCGGACCCGCGGCGGCGTCAGACGCATCGCCGGACTGCGCTGCTTGGAACAAAGCAAACAATTCGGTGGAGCGCTGATAGACGAGGCCCGGCTGCGCCGTGCTGTGGCGCAGCGTCGCGGGATAGCGATCGATTGCATCGTCTGATGGCGGCATGACGTGTTCCGTTCAACCGGATATGGCGACCTGTGGTCGCGTCCTCGCCGATTCTGTCGCCATCCAGGCCCTATGGCGGATTGCCCGCGCGCAACGCCTGTCCATACACTGCGCCGGACTGTGCGTACCCCTCGCGCACTCCCGTGCTCGCATTCCGACCCCTCGCGCGTGCTTGAGCGTTGCTGCACCAGCGCCGCGCGCGCCCTCCCAACGCTTCCTCCCTGCTATTAGGAGATCGCCCATGTACGTCGTCCAATACGGTGGCAAGACCGGCAAGAAGTATGCGCTGCGCGAGAGCGATGCGCTGGTGGCGGTGCGCACGCACGATCGCGGATCGGCGATCGGCGCCCCGCAGGAAGCGGCGCCACTGCGGCGCGAATCGCGCGAAATGCTCAGTGCGTTCTCGTTGATCGATCGCTTTCCGGAAGCCGGCGTCGAGATCTTCCGGGCCGACAATGCCGCGCGCGGCAAGCGCCTGCGCAACGAAGCACGGCAGACGCTCAAGCGCGACAAGGCGGTGCGCTTCGCCGGGCGCGTGCTGGTCGATCCAAGATCGGGCTCGCCGGTGCTCTATACCGAGAACGTGTTCGTCAAGTTCGAAGACGACGCCAAGGCGCGGCAGATGAAGGAGCTGCTGGCCAAGTACAAGCTCGCCGGCAAGCGCGCGCTCGGTTACGCGCGCAATGCCTGGTTCGTGGCGGCGCGCGAAGGCATCGGTCTGGATCTGTTCGATCTGGTGGCGCGGCTGCTCAAGGACGATGCCGTCGAGCTCGCGCACCCGGAGCTGATCCGGCGCATGGCGCGCAAGGCGGCGTTCCCGCAGCAATGGCACCTGAAGCGCACCCGCATCGGCGCCACCGACGTGAACGCGCACGCCAACGTCGAGGCGGCCTGGGCGCTCTCCGAAGGCGCCGGCATCACCATCGCCGTCATCGACGATGGCGTCGATCTCGATCACGAAGAGTTCCGCGCGAGCGGCAAGATCGTCGCGCCGCGCGACGCGACGCTCGGTAACAGCAATCCGCGACCCGGCGTCGGCGATCGACACGGCACCGCATGCGCCGGTGTGGCGTGCGCCGACGGCC
>CADEDU010000103.1 GCA_902826155.1 uncultured beta proteobacterium | reverse complement strand
GCATCCATGCTTGCTGCACAACGCAGTCACACCATCGATAATCGATTTGGATAACCCTCGATTGCGCGTCGCCTCATAGAGCGTCTTATGGGAGTGCGGCCACGCGCGAGCGACCTCACGCGTAGCTTCTACTGCGTCGCGTTCATCGTCGCACCGCGCTCCATCACAGAAGATGTGGAGTTCGCTGGACAGGAACTCTGGATTCCGCGCCAGTGTGGCCAATGTACGCTTGGTGTGCTCGGGACGCTTGAACACAAACAGAGCGATTGGCGCAGCCATGGTCAGCACAGCCTCAGACAAGCGAGGCAAGACAATTTCGCAACGGTCAAACTAGCAGTAACCACTGTAGTGCAGTCGCTCGTTTCTCAGTTCGGGATATGCGTCGGAAGAACTGGAATCAACGCTGTGGCGAAGTCCATCAGCCGCTTATCCGCGGTTTCAACAGGCTGATTCTTTACTAGTGGCGTAATCAGCCTCACCATCGCGCCATCTGTTCGGCCTGTCCGTAGCGAGTCATGGAGCAGCCAGATTTTGGTCTCGTACTCATGCGCGGTGATCCGCCCTCGCTGCTGAAACCAGAAGTAGACGAGCAGTGATTGCTCGCCTTTGACGATCGTCGCACGAGCCATGGTGTAGTTGCCTCCCCCAGCGCCACTGATGCTGATTGGCTGATCGCGCAAATCGCTTATTTCCCAGCCTGCGCTCGGTATGCATACCTTTGGGGAGTGCGGAGCCTTCGACTTCGACTGCGACTCAAAGTATTGAACGTGAACGTTGACTGGCAGATCACCTGGCCGCGCGTAGTCAGCCTGCAGGTAGTCGTCGGGTTTGAGGATGTCGAGATGAACTTTCTCGAGCAGGGTCTTCTTTCCCACCCACTCGCCCATGACATCAGGAAAGGTCGCAAACGCTTCGCGCTGCGGAACGACAACCGCTTTCTTGGTGAGGACCTCGGGAAGTAGCGCCCCCACCAGCAACATGCCGATCGCGAAATAGAACGGCGCGGGTACTTTTCGCGGCAATTGGTCGCGCTGGAGAGATTCCTTGGGCGGTACACCAAAGGCGAACGCTTCGCTCAGGGCGATCCCTTTGCGTCGGAGCCGAGCCAGAATCGCCATTTCGCCGAACAACAACAACAGCGCGCCAGCGAAGATCACGAGTCCCTCGAAGTCATGCAATACACCCTCGGCCGCGGCCCGGCCAAATCGATCGACGGTGACGCCGACGATCCCGATTCGAACGCTGTTCATGAGCACCGTGATCGGTGCCGCGGACACAAAGATGATGGCCTTCTGCCACATCGGTCCGCTGAAAAAGTACGCCGCGATAAACGCCAGCGTCATGAGCGACAGCAGGTATTTCAGGCCGCTGCACGCTTCGGCAACCTGCAGCTTCATGGCGCCTAGATCAATGATGTTGCCTTCTAGATGCACGCTGATTTCGCAGAGCCGGATGAACTGCACACCCAGCCAGGACGAGATCATTTGCAGGTTGTTTGAGGTTTCCTGGAGCACGAAATCCGGCAGTGGAACCGCGAAGAAGCAGAACGCAAGCGGTGCCAAGAGCGCCTTGCTCGCTCTCGCCCCCATGAACGTGACCGCGAGCCCAACCAGGACCAGTACGAGCCCCAGTTGGACGAAGAACCACGCACTGATCAGCACGCCGAAGTATCGTAGAGCGATGCCGGCGCCGATGATGGTGAGCCCCATCCAGGACCCAGTGAAATTGAGCTTGGCGAGTTGATCCCTTCGTTGCCAGACCAGAAAAGCAACGATCAGCGGGATCAGGAATGCGTGGCCATGCTCAGGAACGTTTGCGTAGCTGTTCCACAGCCCGCGCCAGTGCTTCGCGAACAACAGGCACGCGGCGATCAGCGCGACGCCCAGCCAGGTGCCCGAATGTGGTGATAGACGCCAGCAGACTTGGGTAGAAGCGGTTGAAGCCATACCAGGTCGTGAGAGGGGGTGCGCCTGATGGGCCGAGGGGCCCCGCGGCGAGTCGCTTCCCGTATGCCCGGGAATTGCGTACAGGATAGTCAGCCCCGTGAAATCGGTCGCCCTTGTGGTTAGTAAGCGCGTGATATTTTCAGCTTCGTAAAACAGCTTCAAGTGCCGAGAGGCTCGCTGTTCGCGAGCCCCGTCCCTTTTTGCTCGGGTCCAGACCGCTGCGAACCAGCGTGGCCAGCTGGAATCGCCCAACCTCACCCTGTTTCGCAATGGAATCCTTCAGCACAGCCAGTTCCACCGCTTTCGTGGCCGTAGTGCTTATTGGCCTCCCCGTCGGGGCATTCGTGATTTTCAAGATTCGCCAAAACGCTGTGCACGGGGCATGGTTGGTGATCGCATCAGCGTGCTTTAACGCAATCCTTCTAGGTCAGACACCGCTCATACACGCCGGCATCTCGGTGTACTTCGTCGACCTTGCATACGGTGCACTCGCTTTTGCCGCGCTGACGCGTATCGGGCCAAATCTCTCCATCGCTCCGATTCCGACCACTTGGATCGTTTTCGCAGCGGTCATGGTGCTGAGTTGCCTAGTCGGCTTGTCTTCGTTTGGCACGTCTGCTGGTGTCGAATTTCGCGAACACTTCTGTTTGCTTTCTGCAAGCGCCTACTTTGCGGTGACCGCAACCAGCCGCGATGTGTCCGAGAGCATTCCACGAGTTCTCATTGTTGGTGGTGTCCTGATCTCGCTCGTCGTACTTTTGCGCTGGACACTTCCGGAAACACAAATGAGCTTGCATGCGGACCTTGAAGGACTAGACGGACGTGCTATCCCGGCGAGTTCAGCCTTCGTGGTCTTGGTTGGCGCTGTCGTGTTGATTCACTTCGCCCTTATAAGAGGTCTCTCCGCATGGCAAGCAACTATATTGTTTCTTCTTGCCTTGGTCGTGGTTGGGATCAGGCACCGCACCGTCTGGTTCGCCGCGATAGGAGGTCTTCTCTTTCTAATTCTCTTCCAGAAAAAAGGACGCGGAAGCCTAATCGCGTACGGTGCAGTTATGGCCTCCGTTGGTTTAATCGTCTCACTTCTAATGTTCCAGGCGGGAATCGGGACGCTGGAACGCATCGCCGAGAGACTGGATGATTTTGGATCTGCCAGCTCAGGAACGGGTACCTTTCTTGATAGATACCTCGGGTGGCTCGATCTACTTGGGCAGTATGCCGAGTGGAGTTACCTCGATCAATTTTTTGGTAGAGCGTTCGGCTCCGGCTTTGGACGAGTAGTTACCGTAGATGGAGCAACACATGTCGCACAGACCTCCCCTCATAACTACTACGTTGATATTTTGTTTCGTGTCGGTTTGATCGGGTTGGTAATGTTCTTAGTCACGATCTTCGCGCAACTGGTTCGATTGGTTCGATTTCGCTCCCCAGCCACAGATAACTCCGCAACCCTGTACTCAATGCTGCTCGTAATGGGCTCGATCTACGCTATTACTTATCGAGTTCCAGAGCTCTTCGGTGCGATCCTCGGTTGTTCATTCGCCGCACTGCGCGCCATACCCTACAACACTGCATCACTAAGGCGGTCCCGCAATGATTGTCGTCGCCCTCCTCACCTGCCACAACCGCCGAGCGAAGACAGTCGCGTGCCTGGAGTCGCTGCTCGCTAGTGTCCGGCCTGAAGGCTGTCGCCTAAAAGTCGTCGTCGTGGACGCAGGCAGCAGCGACGGTACGGTAACAACCCTCCAGTCGAGGTTTGGGTCAAATCCGGACTTTCATCTAATCCGGGAAGGAGCAGATTTGTTCTGGTCCGCAGGAATGCGGGTGGCTCATGAGCACGCTTGTGCGCTGGGCCTCTTCGATCACTTGATTTACCTGAATGATGACGTATCCCTAGAACCTGACGCCGTTCTCCGACTCGCGAAGGAAGCCGAATCTGCGAACCAAATAGGCAAGCCAGCGATCATCGTCGGGACAACGCGCGCCCCTGGATCCCTTACCCCGACATACGGGGGGCGCGTTCGCCGAAGCGCTGTACATCGCACCCGCTTCGATCTTGTAACCCCGACCGATCGCTGCGTAAGTTGCGAGACGTTGAACATGAACGTTGCGATGATTCCCAAGGCCATTGCCGACGTGTGCGGCGGCATCGACCGAGCCTTCACCCACTCGATGGGCGACTTCGACTACGGACTCCGCGCACGCGACGCCGGATTCGCACTCTTGGTCGGTCCAGGATTCTACGGGGAGTGCGCGAACGATCACGACTCCATAGGCTCATGGCGTGCCCCATACATGCCATTGAGAGACAGACTCGAGTCTCTTCTTTCGACGCGACACTTGCCCTTCCGACCCTGGCTCGCGTTCTGCCGACGCCATGCCGGATTCCTGTGGCCCATCTATGCCGTGTGGCCAATAGTCAAAGTGGTTCTGAGTTGGGCATTTTCGAAAATGCTCTCGCCAGTTCGCAACTAAAGAACAAGATCGTCGAACAGAGCTAGAACCAGTGACAACGAATCTCTTTGAGAGGGGCGCGTCTGCGCTCAAGTGGAATTTTCTGGGTTCCTTTGTTCGAGTCTTCTTCCAGTTGGGAATCGCAATTGCCCTTGCACGCGTTCTGGGCCCTGAACCATTCGGGCTGATAGCGATAGCATGGTTGATTCTTGGGCTTGGAAATCTGCTAGCTGATTTTGGTCTGAGCGCGGCGCTAATTCAAAAGGCGACGCTGAACGATCGGGAAATCAGGCACGCCTTTACTGCACAAGTTTTCTTGGGGTCGAGCCTAACGCTTATTACCTACGCTGCGGCTCCTTCGCTGGCAACGTTCTTCAATCGCGAAGACGCAACCACTGTGCTGCGCTGGATGGGGCTTCTCTTCTTGCTACAAGCCTTCGGCCAAACGGCAACGGCCTTGTTGCGCCGAGACCTCAATTTCAAGCGAGTTCAACTACTCCAGACCCTTAGCTACCTCGAGCTTACTTGCCCATCGGACTGCCTTTGGCTTTCATCGGCGGGGGTGTCTGGTCGCTCGTAACTGCACAGTTGGTTCAGACGGGCGTCTATGCAATCGCTGTGTACGGTAGTGTTCGCCACCCACTAGCCCCTTCTGTACGCGGCGGTAGAACAGATTCGCTCTCGTTTGGGTCGAAGGTGCTGGCGAGCAATCTGACAAGCTGGGGTTACTTTAATCTCGACAGCGCAATTGTTGGCCGCGCGCTAGGTGTCGTCGATTTGGGTTTGTATAGCCGCGCCGTCTCGCTGCTGTCTTCCCCGGCCTTGCTTGTTGCGGCCACTTTGCAAGGCGTCCTCTTTCCGATCTACTCCCGGGTCGCCGTTTGCCTAGAGGATGTCAGACGCATATACAAGGCTTCGTTATGTCTCTTGTTAGTCCCGCTTTTTCCTGCGTTCGCCGCGATCGCAGCCATTCCGGATACGACCATTGTCGCCCTTTACGGTTACGAGTGGGTCGCGGCCGGCCCTCTAGTAGTACCGATAGCGTTGGGCATGCCGTTGTACGCGGTTCTGGCAATGGGAGGCCCCATGATGCAGGGGCTTGGACGGGCAGGCATGGATGCCTACGTGCAGTTATTCGGGATTGTAGTGATGGCAGTCGCAGTGTCGGTCGCCGCGAGGCAGTCAATCGAATACGTCGCATGGGCAGTTTTGGGCGTTCATTTCCTACGCGCTTTCCTCGTTACGCTACAGGCTTCAAGACTGGTTGGACTGCGACCGCTTTCAGCGTTCCGCGTGGTCGCTGCGCCAGCTGGGCTTGCATTAGCGGCCGCCGCGACCGCTTGGGCAACAGATGCACTTTTGAGCGCACACCACTCGTTGATTCGGTTGGTCGCGTCGATGGCAGCGGCTGGTGCTGTTGTTCTGCTGGCGATGCTCCTTTTTGGGCGAAGCGTGATTTGTTCAGAAGCCAAGGACGTTTTAGGTAGGTTACTACCAAAGCTACCTCGCCCAGTCAGTTGGGTGGTTCGCTACTGGTGTTCTGCAGGCGAAGGCCACAGGACACCACACTCTTGAGGCGTCGGATGAGCCGGGTAATAGGGATGGCTGGGCCGATAAACATTGGTGCGTTTCGGGAGTTTATTGACCCGACCTATTGGAACGATAGTCTTCCGAACGGTCAAGGCGGGCAGCCCGTCAACCTACTCTGCCGCGAGCTCTTAAAGCGTGGTCGAAAACTGGTCATTCTTACCTGCGACGCGGCAGCTAAGGAAGAGATTGTTTTGGAGGGGCCGAATCTACGTTTGTGTATTGGCCCCAAGGGAATTCGTCCCGCCAGGGATTTTTTTCGGACTGAGCGAGACTTTCTGGCAAGGGCATTGGCTCGTGAAGGGCCGGATGTTGTCCACGCCCAATGGACCTATGAGTATGCCATGCCCGTGCAGTCTAGCGGGATACCCTATTTAGTCACCGCGCACGATGCGCCGATCCGCGTTCTAAGACATAACTTTATTCCTTATCGGATGGCACGCACGTTGATGGCGTACCGCGTCACATCGCGGGCTCGACGAATTGTCTCCGTGTCGCCCTATATCTCGATGCATTTGCGGAAGTACATGCTCTATCGCGGGACTCTAGAAGTCGTTCCGAACGGCTTGCCAGACGACTTTTTCGACGTCGGTACGAAAGGGCAGCGCGACCGCGGCGAAGTCGTCTTTGCTTGCGTCCTTGTCGGTTGGGGTGGACTCAAGAATGGTCGCGTCGCAATTGAGGCGTTTTCGCGTACACGCAAAGCTCACCCGCGCGCGCGATTGCTGCTTTTTGGCGCTGGGCATGGCCCCGGTGAAGAGGCGCAGAAGTGGTCTGCAGAGAATGGCGTGGCCGAAGGGATCGAGTTCGTCGGGCAACAGCCGTACAGGCAAGTGTTAGCCCGGCTTGCTTCTGAGGTGGATGTATTGGTGCATCCCTCTTTAGAGGAAGCGCACGGCATGGCCGTGATCGAGGCGATGGCGATGCGGGTTCCGGTGATTGGAGGGAGACAGAGCGGAGCAGTTCCTTGGACTTTAGACCATGGCCGAGCTGGGGTTTTGGTTGACGTCACGTCGCCTTCTAGCGTGTCGGATGCAATGATCAGGCTCGCAGATGAACCTCTGCTGAGGGTGAAGCTTGGGGCCCTTGGTCATGCTAGTGCCAAGGCGCGCTTTCATATCAGTCATGTCGCAAGTTCGTACGAGAAGCTCTACGACGAGATTGCGGAGAAGCGATGAGGGGTCAACACATGCGGGTGCTGCATGTTCTCGGGGAGCTTAGGCCTTCGGGCGCAGAATCAATGTTGCTGGCGGCTGGTCCGATCTTTCATTCGCATGGCGTTCAAGGCGACGTTCTATCCACGGGCGTCTTTAGGGGACCTCTTGCGGAGCGATTTGAGGCAGCTGGCTATCGTGTTCACCACATACCTTTCTCGCGCTCGTTCGACTTCTTTCGGCGAGAGGCCGCCCTCATTCGGACGGAGCGATACGATGTCATCCACATTCACTGCGAGCGCGCCAATTTTTGGCATGCTTTGGTGGCCTTAGTTGCTCGAGGAATGCTCGTTCTTCGGACCGTTCACAGTTCGTTTCACTTCCAGGGTGGCCTTCGTTTGCGGCGTGGTGTACAGCGGCGTCTGTTAGCAAGCTTTGGCGTCAACCATATTTCAATCAGCGACTCAGTTCGGCGCTCGGAGTTGGAACACTTTGGACTGACGACCACTCTCGTTTGGAACTGGTTCGACAGCCGTCGATTTACTAGGACTGAGTCGGATGTGAAAGCGCGGGCTCGGAATGCATTAAAAATTCGCAATGACGCCTTCGTTTTAGTCAGCGTGGGTAACTGCTCCGCGATAAAGAATCACTCGGCAATCCTTCACGCAATTGCGACGCTTCCGCCTGAAGAGCGCCCGTACTACTTACACGTAGGCTCCGAGGAGCCCGGCTTTCCTGAGCGCGCGCTCGCAGACCGACTGGGTGTCTCAGGGTGTGTTCGCTTTCTTGGGGCGCTCGACGACGTTCTTCCCATACTAAGGGCTGCAGATGCCTACATCATGCCTTCGCTCAACGAAGGATTCTCCGTTGCTGCGCTGGAGGCGCTTGGCGTCGGGTTGCCTACTCTTTTTTCGGACGTGGCGGGACTACGAGACCTCCGTGAGTTTTTTCCAAGTTTGGTCTACACCGACACATCACCTGGCGCTGTCGCCCAAGGCCTACGGGCACTAGCTTCGATGTCCGACGCGACGAAGGCGGACATCAACAGACGATATCCGGACATCGCGGATCGGCAATTTGGAATAGAGCGAGGCGTACTGGAATATGTCGCCCTGTACGGTCGAGGGCCGAACGAGCACGTGAAGCGAATTCGTCCTTCGAATCGGGCCACAGATTCAGGGGCTTGAATGGGTCATTCCTTGAAATACAGACTCAAGACAGGTTCGCGGTCCTCTGACCGCAATTTCCGACCAACTGAACTACTTCAGCTCGTAGCTTTTTTCCTGCGATTCAAACCGATTGCTCGCAAAACCCCAAAAGACCTGTGACTTCCTCGCTTCCTGTCCGACGTCGAGACTGCGACACTTCGTACGATAAATCGTCGCACTCGCTAATGGTCGCTGTGCCAGCGAGGCTTCGACTTTCGGCCTCTCCTTCCGTTGACGTCACTAAGTTTTGCGCAGACCCCGCCCTATTGACAGGGGTTAGCCTGAAACAAGGAAGCGAAGGAGGAGCATGCTCAAGGGAAAGCGGGCGGATCAAATGATTGTTTGCACACTCATTAGCGCGGCTTTTGCCGCTGCATTCAGTGGGTGCGTGGACAGCACGGGCCCCTCAAGTCAATCATCGCCGAACGGTGAAGCGCACTCAGTTGCTAGCGCGGTTGTCGATTCAGGAGTTGAAGCAAAGTCGAATGCGGACGATTTTGACACGGC
This sequence comes from uncultured beta proteobacterium, assembly GCA_902826155.1. Next base: position 11,228 of record CADEDU010000103.1, on the reverse strand, counting down.
TATCGCGTCTTCTTTCAGTTCTACCGCGAGTGGCGCATCCGGACCTTGTGCGTTCGATTCGGTGGCACCTAGGTTCGATCCAGAGATGACATTCTCACCACCAATCCGCATAACTGCGGGTGGTACCTATTCTGGCGCTTGGCGCAGCTTAGACCCAGCGGTGCCGGCGATATTCATCGACACTAAAGAACCGGTGACGATTCAAGACTCCGTTGTCGCTGGCAAGGGCCATTTGATCACTGGGTTTCCTGGCGCTATCACCGTTCGCAACACCAAGGGCTTTGGCCTTGCTCGCGTCCGCGACGGCGAGCGCCCCGGGGCCTTCATTCGGGTTGAAACACCGACCGACGTACTTATTGAGAATAACTATCTCGAACGCGTCTGGGGCATTCGGGTCGACCACTTTCGCGGTGATCCTGCGCTAGGGCAAACGATCCTAGTTACTCGCAACGTCGCACGCAACATCGAAGGAGTTGGTGCTCATTTCGTTCAGATTGCTTACAACAAGAACCTTGAGAATGCAGAGCTTTCTTGGAATGAAGTAATCAACACTCCGGGAGAAAGCCTGGTCGAAGATGTCATCAACATTTTTGAGAGTTCCGGTACATCGTGGAGCCCGATTCGGATTCACAACAACTTCATTTATGGCGCGTTTCCCCTAGACCCGAAGGCGACCAAGTTCTCCGGCGGGGGCATTCTCTTGGGAGATGGTGGTGCAAATTCCTCGACGCAGATACCTTCATGGGTAGTTGCGGAAGACAATCAAGTAGTTGCCACCTCAAACTATGGAATGGCAATCGCGACAGGCAACAACCTAACCATCAGGCGCAATCGCGTTCTTGCGAGCGGGTTCCTTGCGGATGGATCCTTTGTGCCGAGCCAGAACGTAGGCATTTACATATGGAACATCAACAAGGATCCAGTCCACTTCTTTCAAAATGTGGCCAATAAGAATTTGGTATCTTGGAATCACCGCAATCCCAATAGCGGCCAAGTTACGCTGAACAACTACTGGCTTCCCGACTGTGAGCCAGGGCAATGCGTGGAGAATAGAAAGTACTCAGTCCCGCCAAGTCGGCTACTTGAAGCGGAGGAGTTGCTTCTGTGGAAACAAAAGCTAACGACTGGTTGTGTCCGCCTGGGTACTACTAACTGAGATTCAAAGTCGATAGGTTTTCGTTTTATTTATGTAACCCTAGTCCTACCGCTTAGTCGATGACTTCATAGAATTCCAAGATGTGACAACTCGGCAGGCGAAAAGGGAGTTCGTTACTAAATACCGCCTCCAAAGCCGTCTGGGCTCCACACACACCCGATAGAACCACTCAAGTCCACTGCGCTGCATCCACATGGGTGCGCGTTTCACAGTGCCCGCCAGGAAGTCAAAGGCAGCACCGACGCCTATCGTCACTGCGGAAAGATGCGGTCGGTGCACGGCCATCCAGGTTTCCTGTTTTGGGCAACCAAGTGAGACGAACACCAGGTCAGCCTTAGCTTCGCGGATCACCGTGATGGCGTTGAGATCTGGGGCACTGATCGTGCCTGTGTACGTTGGTGAGTAGGTGCCGGCAATACGTAGACCCTGAAACTCCTCAGTGAGCTGCTCTTGTAACTGCTCGAGCGTTTCGGTAGAACCACCCAGCAGAAACACGCGGATTCCCTTCTTTTCGGCCTCAGCACACAACTCGCGGAAGAGATCAGGCCCGGAAATCCTGGGTTGCCCTCGATATCCAAGTTTGCGCAGCAGCCATACCAATGGCATTCCGTCAGGCAGCACGAGGTCACCGCCGCTCACTGCTTGCCTCACATCGGGGGAACGTTGCGCCTCAACAACCATGTGGACGTTGCACACGCAAACGTATCGACTTTCCCGGGCTTGCGCCCAGTCGACGATGAGTTTGACCGCATTAGTCCAGCTGATGGCGTTGACCTTCGTCGACAGGATCCATGCGCCCGGCAGGCTTTCTGAACGTGATGGAGTGTCGTGTCGAGCAACGGCAAGGGGGACGTCTACACGCATATCGTTACTGCGAGTTGCCGTACGGGGGAGCCGTTAGCTCGCCGCCCGGAGTGACGGCGGACCATAGTCTTCCCGACCAGTGTTGGGCTCTTTCACCGGATCGAACAACCACCCGCCCTGCTCGCGCTTGTCGCGGTCGAGCTCTTCGATCACTGACGCGTCGATGCGCGATTTAGCTGCGGCGAAGCCGTAGACCAGCGCCGTGTCGCACACCAGGTTGATGATGCGCGGCACGCCTCGGCTGATGCGATGGATGGCTTTGCACGCATCGGGCTCAAAGATGTCGCCGTCTTGGCGGCCCGCTACCTTCAGGCGGTAGCGCACGTAGCCTTCCACGTCGGCAACCTGCAGCGGCTTGAGGTGGAATTCGGTCTCGATGCGCTGGGCGAATTGTTGCAGCGAAGGCAGGCGCAGCTTGTCGCGCAGGCGGCTCTGCCCCACCAGGATGATGTGCAGCAGGTGGTGACGGTCGACGTTGACGTTCGACACCATGCGCAGTTCTTCGAGCGCGTCGATGGTCATGTTCTGCGCTTCGTCCACCACCAGCACCACGCGCCGGTTCTTCACGAACTCGTGCATCAGGAAGTTCGACAGCACCTGGAACATCTCGACTTTGTCCTTATCGCGGAAGTCGAGGCCGAAGGCCTGCAGGGTCCACTCGAGCAGCTCGCCGAATCCCTTGTGGGTGTTGCCGATGACCCCGACCGAAATACTTGCGCCAAGGCGTGCGAGCAGGTGGCGTACCAGAGTCGACTTGCCCGTGCCGATATCGCCGGTAATCAGCGAGAAGAGCGACGGTTTCAAGATGCCGTATTCGAGCAGCGAGAGCGCCGTGCGGTGCTGCTGGGTGAGGTAGAGAAACTCCCCCTGCGGAACGATCGAGAACGGCCGCTGTTTGAGTCCGTAGAAGGCTTCGTACATACAGGGCCTCAGGAGAGGTTGAACAGGCGCCGGAAAAACCCCGGCCGTCGCTTGTCGTGTACCACCCGCTCGCGGGCGAAGTTGAGCGTGACGCCGATCAGGTTCGTGGAGCTTAACAGCGCCTCGGCCCGTTGCAGTTCCTCGCGGTCGGTGACGCCCTCGCCCACCACCATCAGCACCGCGTCCACGCTTGGCAGGAAAGCCATCGCGTCGGCCGAGGTCAGGAGCGGCGGCAGGTCAAAGATCACGATCCGTTCGGCGTAGCGGTGCTTGAGTTCCTCGACCAGGGTGCGCATTTGCTCCGAGCCGATCAGTTCGGCGGAATTGGGCTGGATCGCTCCGGCCGGAATGATCAGCAACCGGTTGATTCCAGGGTTCACCAACAGCGATTCGACCGGCGCGTTCTTCACCAGGTGATGCGCCAGGCCAGGTTTGTGCGAGACACCGAAGTAACGATGGACCGACGGACGACGCAGGTTCGCATCCACGAGCAGCGCTGTATGGTTGAGGTCCATCGAGATACTAGCTGCGAGGTTCGCCGCCACCATTGATTTGCCGTCGTCGTCGCTCGGGCTGACCACCGCAAGGGTCTGCCAGCCGTTTTCGCGCATGCGCTGCAGCACTTGGGTGCGCAGCACGCGCATGGCGTCGAGCAGTTCGGGGTGCGTGCGGTCGACCGCAATGCGCCGATTCGCGAAATGCTGGCGCGAGACCTTGACGATACGGGTGCGGGAATAGCGGAACCGCCCTTTGGGCCCCCGTGCTGGGTCGGCCGGCAAGCGAGCCGTTCGCTGGCCGTCCAGCGCGCCGAGGTGATGCTCGTGGGTTGTCGCGTTGGACTCCGCCTGGAACTTCAAGTCTTCGAGCATCTTCGCCGCGAGCGCGCCATCGTCGTTGTTCTCGGCAACGCGCACCAGCGAGAGGGCCGGAGCCGATTCAGCAGGTGTTTCGAATCGGTGGCGGATAGCTTCCGGTCCCGTGACTGTGCCCTGCCGCCGCGCCCGCAGTAGCGCAACGGTCATACGGTCCAAGCTCTGTTTGGTGGTTGTCGACATCGTTCTCATCCGAATCCGGGGATACCGATCATCAAAGGCCGACGCGGCGGGCAAGGACGATCCAGAGCACTTCCAGTGGCGTGACGAAGAAGTGCACGTAGCCGATCGCCATGACCACGAAAAAAACCGCGAACGCACTGGCGCCCCAACGGATCAGCCGCTCGTGGGCGAGTTCCTTTTCGGTGTGCACGTACGGGATTGCGGCGAGTACGGGCGCGTGCACCAACCGGACGAGTTGGCGCGAGCCATGCACGGAGCGGTCGATCGCTTCGCGCAGAAAACCCAAGCCCAAGCCACAGCCGAGTGCCAGCATCAATCCAAGCGCCAGAATGATCGGTCGATTCGGTCGCGCAGGCCGCTCGGGCAACTGCGGCGGATCGATCAAAGTGAACCGCTCGCCTTTGCTGTCTTTCTCGAGCGATTCCGAAACAGCCGCCTGAAGCTGCTTGGCCTTGATCTCGCGATAGCGCAATGTGGCGTTGTCGTAGTCGCGCAGTAGATCCTGGTAGTTCTTCTCGACGGCCGGAGTCTGCTCGACCCGTCGCTCGAGCGTGGCGAGCTTCACCTGAAGATCGCGCTTGGCATTGCGCAAGCTTTTCAATTCGCCCTCGACGGCCTTCAGCTGGCCCTGAAGGGTGATCTTCATCTGCGTTTCGGCGCGTGTTTCGGCCGAGAGTGCCGCCGGCTTGGAGGCAGGCTCGGGCGTCGCACGCTGACTCGCCGCCTCGAGCGCCACGACCTCACGGCGCTGCCGTACGACATCGGGATGGTCGTCGGCATACTTGTCGCGCAGCATCTGCAACTTCGTGCGCGCGAGTTCGAGTGCATCGGCACTCGGCCGCGCGGTCTGAGCACCTCCCAGCTCCTTCTCGATGGCGGCGATCTCGCGCTTGGTGCGACGCACGTCCGGATGATCCTCGGAGTAGTTGCCTAGCAGACTGGCAAGCTGGCTCTGCAGGTAGCGCAAGCGCTCTGGCGGCTCGAAGACCGCACCTTGCGACAACGCCGCGGCCGGAATGGGCGGTGTTGCAGGCACCATGTCTTTAACCTGCGAGAGTTGATTCAGGTAAACCTGCCGCTTCTCCTCCGCATTGCTGATGCTCTGATCGATGCGGATGATCTCCTGCTCGAGTCGATCGATCACATTGACGTTGAATTGCGAGTTCTGCGGCAAGCGGCCGATATTCCGCGCTTTGAAATCCGAGAGTTTGGCTTCCATCTCGGAGATGTATGCGGCGAGCTTCTCTGCCTCATCGGCGAGGAACGTCGACGTTTCGGCGGCGCGCTGCTGCCGAGTGCGCAGGTTCTCGTTTAGATAGAGCGAAACGAGTTCGTTGGTGACACGCTGCGCGGCCTGCGGTGAAGGCGAGTCGTACGAGATCTGAAATGCGATCGTTCCCTGCCGGCGTCGATCGTCCATGCGCCCCTTGACGTCGGAGCTGATCGTTGTGAGTTTGATGTCTTTGCGCATTCGATCGAGGATCTTCTCGTTCGAAGCTTCATCCTTCATGTCTCGGTACAGACCGTATTTGTCGGCAATGCCCAACAGCACGGCTCGCGTCATGACCTGCTGACTGATCATCTGAATGCGCTCATCCACGAGTGAAGTCACCGTGGGGCGAACCAGGTCTTGCGGAATCTCCTGATCCTGCACAAGCACCGTTGCGGCTGAGCGATACACCGCTGGCCATTTGATCGCGACTACAAGTGCGACTAGCGAAAGAATGCCCGTGGTGATTGCGATCAGCAACTTGCGGCGATCGATCGCCTCGACCATGTCGCGCAGTGAGCGCTGGGGCGTCTCCACGTACTCCACATACTGCTCCTGCTGCTGCGGAGCACTTGGGTAACGCTCGCCGGTATAGGTTGCAATGTTCGCCATGAATAAACCGCGGATTCCTTGATCTATCTCGCCACCGCCAGCCGCGGCCACTCGTACCGCACCTGACCGTAGACCACGTTTGCATCGGCGCTGGTGGAGGCGCTGCTGTAGCGCACCTGCGTGCGTCGCGCGCCGCCTTCAATCGACCATTCGCGCGTGAACTGCCACACCAGTTGCCCGCCGAAGCGGAAGGTTTCGGTCTCGGCGCCCAGGCCCGAGCCGCCGACCACGCTCGAATCGATGTAGCGAATGTCGGCGCCACCGCGCAGCTTCTCGGTGAACGCGTGGCTCACGCCGGTGAAAAGCGAGAGCGCACGCACCACGGTGCCGAGCGCCGAGGGCACGACCTCTTGTTTGGCGCCGACGTTGAACGAGCTCACCGGTGCGAACTGCCAGTCGAGTTGCGCGGCGAAGAGTTTGTTGGTGGTGGTCTTGTCGATGTTGGGGCGAAGCACGCCCACCTGCGGGCCGGTGCCCGAGCAATCGGCCAGCGCAACGAATTGGCCTTGCGTGTTCAGGCACACCGCAATCTGCTGGATCTCGGTGTGCACGCGTGAGAGCCCCACCGAAGCGGTGCCCTTGAGCGACTCGGTGAAACGGTGCTGCAGCGCGTTGTTCCACGACCATACGCGTGCCTTGTTCTGGTCGGGCACGGTGGTGAAGTTGGTCCAACCGATCTGGGTGTTCGCGGTGGTGCGCTCCGACACCTGATATTCGAGCCCGCCACCGAGCGAGTACTGGTTGTAGTCGCGCAGGCCGTTGGTGCCGGTGTTGTCGTAGCGCGCGAGCTGCGCACCAGCGTTGGCGGTGGCGAACAGGCGCTGCGTCATCGCGTATTTGTAGCCGCCTTGCAGCGTGTAGAAGTTGCGCTGCACCCGGTCGAGAACCTGGCCGGTTTCATTGAGCTCGGTGGCGAGTGTGGAGTCGCGGACAACGCGTCCGTCGAGGCTGTAGAACGCACGCTCGCTGCGGGTGCGTGCGCCGAAGCCCACCTGGCCATCGAGGCGCGTGAGGCGGTCGTCGCCGAACGATTTGTAACCGCTCGCGCCGAGTTCGATCGATACGGCCGAGATCTCGCTCGCAGTGGAGAACTTTGCGTTGGGTGCGACCGACAGCACGGTCACAGCCTGCTTGTTGTTCGACTGCAGCCGCCAGTTGTCGTTGTGCTCGGCCTTGCCCGTCACGCCCGATTCGATCGCCCATTCGGCGGCGAGCACAGGCGCCGACAGCGCAGTCAGGGCGAGCAGCGCAACGCAGCGGGCCGTGGCACGCCGCGTGGCGGCAACGGTACGAAAGCGTCGGCGCATCAGGGCACGATCACGACGTCGCCGGGCAGCAGCGTGATGTTCTGCTCCAGGCGCTGGCCGCGTTCGATGTCGGAGTAGCGGAACGGAAACGTCACGTTGCGCCCTTCGGAACGGCGCACGACCTTGATGTCGTTCGAGGCGGCAAACGGGGTGAGGCCACCCGCCATCGACAAGGCCTGCAGCACGTCGATCGCGCGGCCGATCATGAACTCGCCCGGCTTGTTGACCTTGCCGATCACGTACACGCGCTGACTGGAGATCTTGATGATCGCCACCGTCACCACGGGGTCGGGGATGAACCGCTCGAGCCGCCCGGAGATCTCCTCGCGCAACTGGGAGATCGATTTGCCCTGTGCCTCCACCTCGCCGATCAGCGGAAACGAGAAGCCGCCGTCGGGGCGCACGATCACGTCGCGCTTGAGGCCGTCTTCCTTCCAGACCGATATGTCGAGGACATCTTCGGGGCCCACGCGGTAGGCCTGGTCGGCGGCGGCTTCAGCGGCGCGCCGTGCGCTCTCGCGTTCGACTGTCGTGGGCGCGGCATTGGCCGCCAGTTGGGCGAACGCGGCGGCGTGAAATAGGCACGCGACTACGGCACACGCGAACCGCCTGGGGAGGGCGAACTTCATAAAGACCTTTTGGTGTTGCGCTCAGCACGCTTGAGACGACGAGACCAACCTGCAAAACCGAGTCAGATTGGTCTCAGAAAGGTGCCAAATTTTGGCACACCCCTCAGCGTACAAATGCCTAATCCGGCATATGCCGCGCTAAAGAACGCGGCATTGAGCGACACCAGCGCGGCACTGTGAACTGTGCCGCACAAAACCAGGAGCGAAAGCCCCTTTCAGCGAGGGACCGGGCGGCCGTCTTTGAGGTTCCACCAGCCGCGCACGATCCGGTAGATCACCCACACCGCGACCACGCCCCAGATCGCGATCGCCAGCGGAATGAGAAGAATCGTTATGAACAGCACCCCGCCGATTACCGCCCACAGCAGCGTGAACCAGAAGGTGCGGATCTGCCAGCTGAAGTGCGAATCGAGGTAGGTGCCGCGCACGTCGCTGCGGCGCACGTAGTTGAGGATCACCGCGAGAATCGACGGAATGCTGAACAGAAACGCGCCGATGATCGTGGCCGCGGTGACGACGCCGATGACCAGGCTCGCCGCGTGCAGACCGTAGATGATGTGCGTGAGCGTGACCAGCGAGGGGTCGGCCGCGCGCGCTTCGATGTTGCCGGAGGTTGCATCGATCGTTGCCATGGTGCGCTCCTCTTTGTGTGATGCGAAAGTCTTCGTTGCGTCTTCACTGCGCCATCGCGCCCAACGTTGGGGCGGATGCGTGCGGATTCAAGGATTCGTCCTTCGACAAGCTCAGGACGAACGGGTCATCCTAAGCCCGTTCGCCCTGAGCGTGTCGAAGGGTGAATGGGTTCCGAATCAATCCCCGATCCCCAGCGAGCTCCACATCGCATCGACCCGCGCCTTCACCTCAGCGCTCATGGTAATCGGCCGACCCCAGTTGCGCTGCGTCTCACCCGGCCACTTGTTGGTGGCGTCGATCCCCATTTTCGAGCCCAGCCCCGCCACCGGACTGGCGAAATCCAGATAGTCGATCGGCGTGTGCTCCACCACCACCGTATCGCGCGCGGCGTCAACGCGCGTGGTGAGCGCCCAGATCACTTCCTTCCACTGGCGGATATCGACGTCGTCGTCCACCACGATGATGAACTTGGTGTACATGAACTGACGCAGAAAACTCCAGATGCCGAACATCACGCGCTTGGCATGTCCAGGGTATTGCTTCTTCATCGACACCACCGCGAGCCGATACGAGCAGCCTTCGGGCGGCAGATAGAAATCGACGATCTCCGGAAACTGCTTGGCCAGGATCGGCACGAACACTTCGTTCAGCGCCGCACCCAGAATCGCCGGTTCGTCGGGCGGCTTGCCGGTGTAGGTGGAGTGATAGAGCGCGTCGCGGCGCATGGTGATGCGCTCGATCGTGAGCACCGGAAAGCGCTCCTGCTCGTTGTAGTAGCCGGTGTGATCGCCGAACGGGCCTTCGAGCGCCGATTCGTTGTGGATCGCGCCTTCGAGCACGATCTCGGCGCGCGCCGGCACGCGTAGATCAGAGCTGATGCAGCGCGTGAGTTCGGTGCGTGCGCCACGCAACAGCCCGCCGAATTGATACTCCGAGAGCGTGTCGGGAATCGGCGTGACGGCCGCCAGCATCGTCGCCGGATCGCAACCCAACACCACCGCCACCGGAAACGGTTCGCCCGGATGCGCCTTGCAGTGCTCAGCGAAATCGATCGCGCCGCCACGATGCGCGAGCCAGCGCATGATCACCTTGTTGCGGCCGATCACCTGCTGGCGATAAATGCCGAGGTTCTCGCGCGTTTTCGCTGGTCCGCGCGTGACCACGAGCCCCCAGGTGATGAGCGGCCCTGCGTCGTCGGGCCAGCAAGTCTGGATCGGCAAACGCGCGAGATCGACGTCGTTGCCCTCCCACACGACTTCGTGGCACGCCGCACCGCGCTCTTCTTTCGGCGCCATGTTCAGCAGCTGCTTGACGATCGGCAGCTTTTCCCACGCGTCGCGCAGACCTTTCGGTGGTTCGGGTTCTTTCAGGTACGCGAGCAGATGACCGAGCTCGCGCAGGCGCGCGATGTCGGTGCGTTGATCGACGGTGCGCTGCTCCGTGCCGCGTGGTTCGGTGTCACTGGGTCCTGTGCCGCGCGAGTCGCCGCTACCCGGCACAGCGCCGCGCTCGATGGCATCGTCAATGGCGATTTCACCTGCGCACGCGGCTGCAACGCGCGAGACCGTACCGAACAGGTTGGCGAGCACCGGCATGGTGTGCCCGGTCGGACGCTCGAACAGCAGCGCAGGGCCGCCGGTGCGCAGCACGCGGTCGCAGATTTCGGTCATCTCCAGCTTCGGGTCGACCGCAACGCCGACGCGCTTCAACTGTCCGCGCGCTTCGAGTTGCGCGACGAACTCGCGCAGATCGCGATAGGCCATGAGAGGAGTCGCGCGCTACGTGGAATCGAAACCCTAGCCCGAGATGCCGGCGCGCGCGTTGCCGACGCGCTTCGACATTTCACGGCCGAGCTGGTCGAGCGGTTCGGAACGGCCCGGATGCGTCAGCTCGTACTCGCCCACGACGGTGAGCACGTTGACCGCGGTACGGCCGCGCAACGCGAAGCCGATGCGCACGATGCCCCAGATCAGGCTGATCCACGCGAGCAGCGGCAGCCAGCGCGCAACCCCGGCAACGAACGCCACGACTCGCTGCAGCACCCAGAGGATGCCCGCGGCAGCGTCGCCGCCAGCCTCGTTGCGCAGGAACGATTCGAGCGATGCGGAATGCGCTGCGAGAAAACCGGCGATGGGTGCGGCAATCGCGAACAGCACGGCGGCGAGCGCGATCAGGCCCGCGCCGCGCAGTACGGCTCCGGGCAGATGGCGATAGCCGACCTCGACCGCACCTACTGAACTGAGCGCCACGCTGCGCTCACCATGTCCATTGGCCACAACCAGGCGCCGGTCGGTGAGCAGCGCAAGTCCGCGCGGCACGGCGGCCTGCGCGACGACCTGTTCGTGTTCGGCGAGCTTGGGATATTCGAAGCGGGGCAGATAGTCGCGAAAGTTGATCACGATGCGATGAGCAAATAGTCGAGCGCGATGCCGGCGAAGATTGCCGCACCTACCCAGTTGTTGTGATTGAACGCACGGAAGCTGCCTTCACGCGAGCGGTCGCGGATCCACAGGTAGTGGTAGCCCATCATCCCCCCGGCCACCAGTAGTCCTGCATAGTACGCGAGGCCCAGGCCCTCGGCGTACCCCACCGCAGCGAGGATCGCGAGCGTGACCGCATAGCTGAGCATCACCGCCGCAACGTCGAAACGACCGAACAGGATCGCCGAGGTGCGGATGCCGATGCGCACATCATCATCGCGATCGACCATCGCGTATTCGGTGTCGTACGCGATCGCCCAGAAGATGTTCGCGAGCAGCATGGCCCAGGCGGCGGCGGGCA
>CADEDU010000102.1:19133-20411 GCA_902826155.1 uncultured beta proteobacterium | reverse complement strand
GGGCTGGAAGACCGGGCCGGCCTGGGCGACGAAGAGCTGTTCAAGACCACCATGGCGATCCAGGGCCAGGCGTGGCAGACACCGGGCCTCACCCAGGTGTTCTCCGGGTATCAGATCAACGTGCCGCAGTTGAACGCGGACGTCGATCGCACCAAGGCCAAACGGCTCGGCGTGGCGGTCACCGACGTGTTCGAGACGATGCAGATCTATCTCGGCTCGCTGTACGCCAACGACTTCAATCGCTTCGGACGCACGTACCAGGTGATCGTGCAGGCCGATGCGCCGTTCCGCGCGCACGCCGACGACATTCCGCAACTGAAAACGCGCAACGCGGCCGGCGAGATGGTGCCGCTCGGCTCGGTGCTCAAGGTGACCAACAGCTACGGGCCCGATCGGGTCACGCGCTACAACGGCTATCCGGCCGCCGACATCAACGGCGCGCCGGCACCGGGCTTCAGCTCCGGTCAGGCGCAGGCACTGATCCAGTCGATCGTCGAGCGCAGTCTGCCCAACGGCATCGCCTACGAATGGACCGACCTCACCTATCAGGAGATCCTCGCGGGCAACACGATGATCTACGTGTTTCCGCTGTGCGTGCTGCTGGTGTTCCTGGTGCTGGCGGCGCTGTACGAGAGCTTCACCCTGCCGCTCGCGATCGTGCTGATCGTGCCGATGTGCCTGCTGTGCGCGATCACCGGCGTGTGGATCTCGGGCTGGGACGGGCACGGCGGCGACAACAACATCTTCACGCAGATCGGCCTGTTCGTGCTGGTCGGGCTCGCGTGCAAGAACGCGATCCTGATCGTGGAGTTCGCGCGCGAACTGGAGCATCGCGGACACAGCGTGGTCGAGGCGGCGATCATGGCGTGCCGCTTGCGGCTGCGTCCGATCCTGATGACCTCGTTCGCGTTCATCATGGGCGTCGTGCCACTGGTGCTGTCCAGTGGTGCCGGCGCCGAGATGCGCGAGGCGATGGGCGTGGCCGTGTTTTCCGGGATGTTGGGCGTGACTTTCTTCGGCTTGCTTCTCACGCCGGTGTTCTACGTGATCCTGCGCAAGCTATCGGGCGAGCGTCCGCTGCACCATGCGGCCGATCTGCGAGCCGTTCCCGCCGCGCCGCTCAACGCCCCGCTCGACAAGGAGAAACGCGATGCGTAGGCACGTGCGACCGGCCATGGCCATAGCGCGGTTCAAGCAGTCGTTGCTTTGGCAACGGGTAGTGGCAGTCGCGATCGTCAGCGCGCTCGCTTCGTGCACGACCGTCGGTCCGGACTATCG
>CADEDU010000102.1:3075-19033 GCA_902826155.1 uncultured beta proteobacterium | reverse complement strand
CAGTCGCGATCGTCAGCGCGCTCGCTTCGTGCACGACCGTCGGTCCGGACTATCGGCAGCCCGCTACGGCGGTGGATCCGCAATTCGCCAGCGCGGTCGAATCGCCCTTCGACCAGAAGGAACCGGTCGCCACGTTCTGGCAGCAGTTCGCCGATCCGCAGCTCGATCGCCTCATGAACGACGCGCTCGCCGCCAACCACGACATCCGCATCGCCGATGCGCGCCTGCAGGAAGCACGCGGGCTGCGCCGCGACGCCGAGGGCGATCGGTTTCCAACGCTCACCGCCAACACCGGCTACACCTTCCAGCAGTTCAGCGCGGCGGAGTTTCCCGGCTCACGTGATCAGCGCAATCGCGATGCATTCTTCGCGCGCCTCGAACCGTTCTGGGAGATTGATTTCTTCGGCCGGGTTCGCCGCTCGATCGAAGCCCGCGTTGCCGAACTCGGTGCGGCCGAGGCGGGCATCTACGCCGCGCAGGTAGCCGTCACCGGCGAACTCGCACGCACCTATTTCGAACTTCGCGGCCTGCAGCGTGCGCTCAGAGTCGCAAACGAGAACGCCGACAACCAGCGCAAGACCGTGGAGCTGGTCAGCGCGCGCCAGGAAGCGGGCCGGGGCACCGAACTCGATACGCTGCGGGCACGTGCACAGCTCGAATCGACGCTGGCGAGCATCCCCGCCATCGAAGAGCGCGTCCAGCGAGCGGCCTTGCGCATTGGTGTGCTCACCGGGCGCACGCCGACGGCATTGGGCAAGGAACTCGCAACACCGCAGACGCTGCCCGCGATTCCCGCGCTCACCAGCGTCGGCACGCCCGAGCAGCTGCTGCGTCGCCGGCCCGATATCCGCATCGCCGAGCGACAGCTCGCCGCCGCCACTGCGCGCATCGGTGTGGCAACCGCCGACCTGTTTCCGCGCGTGGTCATCTCAGGCCGGATCGGCTTCCAGGCGCGCAATCTGGGCGATCTCCTCGACAACGACAGCGTGTCCTACGGGTTCGGCCCGTCGATCCAGTGGGCGGCATTCGATCTGGGTCGCGTGCGCGCGCGCATCGGCACCCAGGAATCGCGCACCGATGGGGTGCTGGCCGCCTATGAGCAGACGGTGCTGCGTGCGCTCGAAGAGGTGGAAGGTGCGCTGTCGGCGTACTCACGCGCCCGGCAGCGCGAAGCGAACTTGCGACGCGCTGCGGAAGCGAGCGAAGGCGCGATCAAGCTTGCGCGGCTGCGCTTCGAGGGCGGCGTGAGCGATTTCCTCACCGTGCTCGACGCCGAGCGGCGCCTGCTGCAAGACCAGGACCAGCTTGCCCAGGGCGAGACGAATACCGCGACCGCCCTGGTGGCGGTGTATCGAGCACTGGGTGGGGGTTGGAAGCCGCAGCCGAATTAGTTGCCTGCGCCGAAGCCGCGAGCATCCAGAGCATGAATGCGTGCACCGCAGGTCTGGCTTCGGCGGGCACAGGACCGATGAGGTAGTACTGACGCCGAGAGGCGGCCCGGCCGCGCAATGGTGCCACCAGCTTGCCGCTGCGCAGAAGCCGCTCGATCAGCGGCGTGCGCCCGAGTGCGACGCCCTCGCCCGCCACCGCCGCCTGGATCAAATGATCGTAGTGGCTGAAGGCCAGCGTGCCCGATCCGCTCAGCCCCACGACGCCGTTGGCCGCCAGCCATTGCGACCACTCCATCCAGGGATAGCTGCGCACGTCGTCGTAATGCAGCAGCACGTGATGGGCCAGATCGCGCGGCGTTCGCAGCGGCCGCTTGCCCTGCCGCAACAAACTGGGTGCGCACACCGGAAACACCTCTTCCGCGAAAAGCGCCGGCGCGCCTGCGGGAGCCATGTCGGCGCGACCGAACCGCACGCTGACATCGATGCCGCGCGTGCCCGGATCGACGATCGCATTGTCGGCAGCGATGTGCACGTCGATGTCGGGATGATCGCGGCGGAACTCGGCCAGCCGCGGCACCAGCCATAGCGACGCGAACGACACCGTGGCGCCGACCGTGACCACGTTGCCGCGATCAGGCGCGCGCAGGCGGGTGAAGGCGTCGTCCAGATCGCGCAGCATCGCGGACACCGTGCGATGCAGCGTGGTGCCGGCCTCCGTCAGCACCAGACGCCGATTGAAGCGTTCGAACAGCGCCACGCCCAGCGCCTGCTCGAGCGCCTGGATCTGCCGGCTCATCGCCGATTGGGTGAGATTCAATTCGACGGCCGCACGGGTGAAGCTGAGCGTGCGCGCGGCGGCGTCGAACCCGGCCAGAAAACCGATCACCGCACGCAGTCTGTTGTCCATGCGTCCTCGCGAACATCATTCAATCGCTATCGCCCAACCCTCGTTCGCATGCAATCGATTCATCTGAACGATGCAAAAAGAGCGTTTGAGCTCACCGCCATCATCCTGGAAACTTGGACTACTGGAAACAGGGCGATGCATTCATTCGAATGATTCCCGTGCATCCAAGGAGGCACCGGCCATGAAGATCGATCTGAGCAGCTGCAGCGTGGTGGAATTGCGCAGGGACTGCACCCTGCGCGTAACCGGTGAAGCCACCATCGTCGGCGTGCGGGGCCAGCAGTGGGCGACCATCCACGGGCGGCCCGACGACATCGTGCTCGTGGCGGGGTCCGAGTTGCGTGTCGGCCGTGGCGAACAGGCCCTCATCGTCGGGATGCAGGACGGCGCAGTCCGTTTGCTCGAACCGACGCGCGATTCATCGTGGCACGGCCGCTGGTACGAAAGTTTCACGCGACGCTGGGTCGGCTGGTTCAGCGAAGACTCGGCGCAGCGCCACGCCGAGCGAAAATGGGGTGTGGTCTAGCCGAATCAGCCGACACCGACCTGGCTGATCGCTGAAGAATCTGAGCCCCCGCATCACCGCGACCGGTCCCGCGGGGGATCCCCAACACCAACGGAGTCGACTGATGTCCAAACCACCGATCGCCATCGAAGCCGCGCTCGCGCCGCTGCGCACGACACCATCGAACTATCCCGAGCCGTTCGCCTCGCGCATGAAGGATCGCACCAAGCAACCGCTCGGTAATCTGTTCGGCCTGAACAACTTCGGGGTCAACCGGACCCGGCTCAAACCCGGCGCCGTCTCGGCGCTGCGTCATGCACACACGCGGCAGGACGAGTTCATCTACGTGCTCGAAGGCCGACCGACACTGCGCACCGACGAAGGCAAGACGCAACTGTCACCGGGCATGTGCGCAGGATTCAAGGCGGGCACCGGTAACGGCCATCACCTCGTCAACGAGACCACGGAAGACGCGGTGTACCTCGAGATCGGCGATCGCACCGCGGGTGATGAAGCGACCTACCCCGATGATGACCTGCGCGCGGTCATGGTCGAGGGCAAATGGGCGTTCACGCACAAGGATGGGCGGGGGTACTGACTGAGTGACGGAGGATATAGCGGCATACTTTCCAATTCGCCGCCGGTACCCGGCAATGCCCGTGCGATCAATTTGCGCCGCCGCGCGTTCGGCGCGACGGCACATCGGGCAGTGCAATCAGGTGATCGCGATCGGGCTGCCGTTCGAGCCCGTCCCACCGCGAATCGGTGCGGGGGCGAACACGTAGACGAACTGGTGCTTCTTGTCGGCAATCAGGGCGTCAAAGACCAGATTCTCGTGGATGAAGATGCCGTTCTTGGTGATCAGTTCGGCGTGCACCGGAAAAGCGAGGTTCTTGTCGGGGTTCGGTACGCACTCCATTCCCCAAGAATCTGCACCTACGACGCAAACGCCCTTGTCGACCAGCCACTTCGCGACCTCCAGCCCAGGCCCCGGCTCTCCCGAACCGTAGCGATCATTGTTCTTCATCCATAGGCTGCCCCAGCCGGTATTGAAGAAAATCGCGTCGCCCTGGCGAACGTCGTTCTCATTCATTCCTTGCTTTTGCAGCGCGGCGCGCACATCGCTGAGCTTGATCTCCTGTCCGGCGTCCCACATTGCCCCTTTCAAACCCTGCACGTCGATCAGGTGCCCGCGAGTGAAGAGCGGTTTGATCTTCTCGATGCCCAGCTTCTTCAACCCGGTCGAGTCGCCGATGTCCTGCATCGTGTGGCCGTTGTAGAAACGCATCTCGGACTTGTCGCCGTCCTTGCCTTGCTGCAGGCCGATATGACCGAGTCCGTCGAACTGCGTGCCCGTCTGCCCGACCTCGGTGGCCAGGAACTCGTCGTTATAGACGAGTTTGTTCTGACCGAATGGGCCACCCGTCGGAGCCCCTGGAATGCGCAAAGTAAATCGACGCGGACCAAAGTTGGGCATCTCCGCCTGGTAGTCGCGACCGATCCGATAGATCCGTCCATCCTTGATCGTCCGCGTCGCTTCCAAAACCTTCTGCGGGGTAATCCAGTTCGACGCACCGGCTTCGTCCTGCGCGCCCCAGCGCGAAGGCCACCATTTATCCGTGCTGGTCTGCGCGTGCGCACTGGAGATCAGCGGGGCGGTTGCGTACTTGCCGTGCAACGCGCCCGCCACGCCAACCGCACCCACAACGCCCGCTACCTTGAAGAAATTGCGCCGGTCTGATGAATCAGATTCCGTTTGCGGCGCTTGAACCTTCGAGTCGGGTTGCTCGCTCACTGTGTTCTCCTTTTCAGTGTTGTAGTGAAACGCTTTTGATCCGCCGCGGCACTCCTTTTCCTCGGACTCCCACGCGCGAACACGCGCACCATAACTCCCGCTACCAATCCGGCGCAACACCGTTCCGGATGGTCTGCTCTAATGGGAGGCACCGAGACTCCCCTCGCGACCTCCCACCTGCATGAGTCTGTTCGATACCGACCGATCGCACGAGCGCGTGCCGGTGACCGTTCTCACCGGCTTCCTCGGCAGCGGCAAGACCACCCTGCTCAACCACCTGCTTCGCCAGCCTGAGTTCGGCGACAGCGCGGTGATCATCAACGAATTCGGTGACATCGGTCTGGACCATCTGCTGGTGGAGCGCGTCGAAGGTGAGCTTGTCGTACTCAAGAGCGGCTGCGTGTGTTGCTCGGTCCGCTCCGACCTCGAGGAATCGCTGCGCAAACTGCTGGCCGCACGCGATGCCGGAACGGTACCGGCATTCAGACGCGTGATGATCGAGACGACCGGGCTGGCTGATCCCGCGCCGATCATGCAAATGCTCCTGGCCAATCCTCTCGTGTCGCACTTCTGCAGCCTCGGGGGGGTGCTGACGACGGTCGATGCCCCGTTCGGCGCGCAGCATCTGCGGGACTTGCGTGAGGCGCAAAAGCAGGTTGCGCTGGCCGATCGAGTGGTACTGACCAAGCTCGACCTGGCGGGCCCCAACCAGGCGGAGTTGGAGTCGTTGATCCGATCATTGAATCGCGCCGCGCCGATCGTGTCGGCCTATCATGGCCAGATCGCAGCCGAATCGGTGGTCGTTCGGCAGTCGCCCAACGCGTTCTTGCTGGCGCTGCGCTCCGCCGGACCGCACGCGCACTCCACCGGTATCGACTCGTTCACGCTCGTCGCCGAGCAACCGCTCAACTGGCTCGCCCTGCAGGAATGGCTGCGACAAGTGCGGATCAGCTTTGGGCCCGAGTTGCTGCGCGTCAAAGGCCTGCTAAACCTGCGCGACGAATCCGCGCCGGTGGCGATTCATGGCGTGCATCACGTCTTTCACCCGCCGGTCCGCTTGGCGGCGTGGCCAAGCGAGGATCGTCGTTCGCGGATCGTGTTCATCGTCCGCGATCTCGATCACGCCCCGATCCAGGAAAGTTTCGCCGAGCTGACGCATAGCCCATAGCGGCCAACGCGTGGTAGGGGTCAGTAATAGGAGGGCAATGGTCGAGACCACCCACCAGTGACCGGCACCTACGCCCGCATCACCCCCACCGCCAGCACTGCCCACGCGGCGATCCACGCGAGTCCGCCGATCGGCGTGATCGGTCCGAGCCAGCGTGCGCCGGTGAGCGCAAGCAGATAGAGGCTGCCGCTGAAGAGCACGATGCCTGCGAGCATCAGCCAGCCCGACCACTTCAACAGGTCGGATGCCGGCCAGTGGAACACCAGCACGCCGACCAGCAGAAGCCCGAGCGCATGCCAGAACTGGTACTGCACGGCGGTCTGCCACGTCACCAGCAGTTCTGGGGAAAGCTTCGCCTTGAGCGCGTGAGCGCCGAACGCGCCGAAGGCGACGCCGATCAAACCGGCGAGCGCGCCCAGCGTGAGGAAGATTTTGGCCGTGGGATTCATGCGCGAATATTCCCCGCTCAGCCGTGATTCAAGAATTCTTCCAACGATAGCGCCGGCGGTTTCGAATATCCCGAACTCGGACGCCGGCTCGGGCCCAGACCGGCAATGAGGCGCAGCTTGAGCGCCATCTCGGTCATCTTCACCACCACGGTGACGCCGTTGACGATCGGCGCGCCGTCGACGTTCGCACCCGGGGCGGCACCGAACAGCATCATCGGAATTCCGCCGGTGGGCACGATCACGTCGGCGCCCGCATCGAGCAGCAACCTTGCCTCGCGTTCGAACAGCGCCTGCATCCGCGCCCGCGCGGGTTCGGATTCGAATGCCTCCATATAGTCTTTGATGTGCGCATCGATGGTGCGGATCGCGGCGATGCGTTGCTGCAGGCCGTAACGCAGCACCTGGTCCTCGTGCCAGGGAACGAACGCCGGATTAATCGCGAGCAGCCCGAGCTTGCGCCCGAGCGTGCAGGCATACAGCAGCGATGACTCGCCCAGGCCGAGCACGGGAATGTCGACCGTGGAGCGCGCCTCAGCGAGACCTGCGTCCTGGAAATGGTTCATGAAGAAGGCGTCGTAGCCCTGCTTCTGCGCCTCGATCGCGCCGCGGATCGCCGCGCGTGCGAAGCGAAACTCCGACAGCGCGTGCGTGGTCGTCACCGAGGGTGTGGTGGTGTTGAAGGTGATCTCGAATTCCGGATCGGCGGACGCCTGGATGTGCGGAAGCAGATGCGCGAGATAAGGCCGGTGGCCGATCTGATCGGTGGCGCCCTGCGCCCAGATTCGATACTTGCGGGGTGGTTGGGTCATGGCTGCGCGAATACCTTGCCGCGATTGAGAATGTGTTTGGGGTCGAGCGCGTCTTTGATGGCGCGCATGGCAGCCAGTTCGGCCGGCGTGCGGCTGAACGGCAACACCGACTGCTTGATCGTGCCGATACCGTGCTCGGCCGACACCGATCCGCCGAAGCGGTGCACCAGCTCGTACACGGCGGCATCGATCTGGCGCATCACGTCGGGCTTGCCGTCGTCGGCCTGCACGATCAGGTGCAGATTGCCGTCGCCCAGGTGTCCGTAGAACAGCGCGATGCAACCGGGCCAGCGTGCATGCAGCATCGCCCGACAGGTCTCAGCGGCGCGGCCGATGTCGCCGATCGCGAAGCTCACATCGAAGCTCGTCATGCCCGGCAGCAGCAACGGCAGTTCAGCGGTGGCATCGCGCATTGCCCAGAGCGCCCGGGCATCGGCGTGCGAGCGCGCAATCGCCGCATCCTCGATGACCTTGGCTTCATGCATGCGACCGAGAAACTCGTCGAATGCCGCGCCATGTCGCTCTGCATCGGTGCCGGCGTTCTCCAGCAGCACGTACAAGCCGTGCCGCCCGCCAAGCGGCGCGCGCAGTCCCTGGATGTTGCCGAGCATGTAATCGAGATAGCTCGGCCACATCACTTCGAAAGCCGAGATGCCGCCCGCCAGTTGCTGCTGGCCGTGATGCAAGAGCTGCGTGACGGCCTCGAAGCTCGCCAGTCCGCACAACGCGGTGGACAGTGCCTGCGGACGCGCCCGCAGCTTCAGCACCGCACGCGTGACCACGCCGAGCGTGCCTTCGCTGCCGGCGAACAGGTGTCGCAGGTCGTAGCCGGTGTTGTTCTTCACCATCTTGTGCAGGCCGGTGAGGATGCTGCCGTTGGCGAGCACCGCCTCGACCCCGAGCAACTGATCACGCATGGTCCCGTAACGGATCACCCGATTGCCGCCGGCATTGGTGCCGAGGTTGCCGCCGACGGTGCACGTGCCGCGCGCGCCCAGATCGAGCGCGAACATGAAACCGGCGCCATCAGCCGCTTCCTGCACCGATTGCAGCGTGGCGCCCGCCTGCACTGTCATCGTCGCTGATACCGCATCGATCTCTTCGATGCGATTCATGCGCTCCAGGCTGATCGCCACCTCGTCGGGCGCGCAACACGCACTGCCGGCCAGACCGGTCAGCCCGCCCTGCGGCACCACCGGCTGGCCGTACTCGTTGCAGATGCGCAACGCCTGCGCAACCTGTTCGGTCGTGCGCGGACGGATCAGCGCGAGCGGCGTGGCACCCGGCGCACCACTCCAGTCGGCGTAACGCCGATCGGGCAACGCCGTGCCGGTGGCGACGATGTCGGGGCCGAGTGCAGCGCCGAGTGCTTCGAGTAGCGCCTGGACAGCGGCGCTCGAGGGACTTGCATTCATGCGGTTCGATGGGCTGCGAGCGGTGCCATGGATCGAGAGCGGGCGTCACGCATAGGGAACGTCATAGTGAGCGTCGAGTGCGTTGACGGCCTCCACCTGCCGTGCCACGATCGTCTGAAACGACGACCAGTGTCAAGCGAAGCGGCACGGCGCGCAGCCGTCCGACCATCACCCCGAGAGGAGACTCCCCTGATGAACAAGGCCCTATTTCGCCGCGTGCTGATCCGCGGCGCCCTGATCCGCCACGTGCTGATCCGCGGCGCGCTGGCAGCAGCCGTCTGCCTGAGCGCGCTGCCTGCACGCGCCGATGAAGCGGTCATCAACGCGGTGCACTTCACACCCGCCCAGAACAGCTATGCGCGCAGTTTCATGAGGTTCGTCGAGCTGGTGAACACGCGCGGCAAAGGCGTGGTGCGCATCCAGGTGCGCGGCGGCCCCGAAGTGATTCCGCCGTTGCAGTTGGGCGAGGCGCAGAAGAACGGCCTGATCGACATGCTCAATGCCGCGCCGGGGCTCTATCTGAACATCGTGCCCGAGGGCGAAGTGTTCTCGGCCACGGCGAAAAAACCGTGGGAACTGCGCGCCAACGGCGGCTGGGATCTGGTCAATCAGATCTTCGCGCAGAAAGCCAACGCGCACGTTCTGGCACACGTCGACGGCGGTGCGGGCTTCCACATCTTCACCGTGGCCGAGCCGGCGCGAACCGCCGACGGTGGCATCGACTGGGCCAAGCTCAAGGTGCGTGGCGCACCGATCCATCGCGAATTTCTCGAGATGATCGGCGTGACGCCGGTGATCCAGGGGCCGGGCGAGGTGTACACCTCCCTCGAGCGCGGCCTGGTGAACGCCCACGCCTACTCGGTGCTGGGCTACTCCGCGTTCGGCTGGGACAAGTTCACGCGCTTTCGCATCGACCCGTCGTTCATGTGGACCGACGTGCTGATCACGATGAACAAGAAGAAATGGGACAGCCTCTCGCCCCAGGCGAGGAAAATCGTCAACGACGCCGCGATCGAGCACGAGAAAGCGAGCTTCGCCGCCAACGAGAAGGCCACGCGCGAGGAAGGCGACGCGATGATCGCCAAGGGCATGAAGGTGGTGGAGCTCTCGGGCGAAAGCCGACGCAAGTACCTCGAACTCGCCAGCCGCGCGAGTTGGGACAGGCTCACCAAGCGCGATCCGAAGAACGTGCCGGCGCTCAAGGCGAAGTTTCTCGACTGATTGAGGCCGGCGATTGTTCGCGGTCACCGGCTGGCTCGGCGCCTGGCTCGCACGGCTCACGGTCGTCGCGCTCGGCCTGCTGGTGCTGCTGGTCAGCGCCGATGTCATGGTGCGCACGCTGGGCTGGCGCCCGATTTCCTGGGCGACATCGGCCGCCGAGTACGCGCTGCTCTATGCGGCGTTTCTGCCGATGCCGGCGCTGGTCCGCGGCAAGGGGCATGTGTTCGTCGAATTCATCCGTGCCCCGATGCCGGCGAGGATGCGCCGCGCCTGCGAGGTACTGGTCTATCTGACCTGCGTTGCGATCTGCGCGTACCTGGCGTGGGTGGCGGCCTCGCTGTGCATTGACGCCGTTCGCACCGGACGCTACGAAACGCGCACCTTCGACATGCCGATGTGGGCGGTGTATCTGCCAATCGCGCTGGGCTTCGCGCTGTCGAGCATCGAGTGGCTGCGCTTTCTCATCGGCCGCGATTCGCTCTACGACGTCGATCCGCTCAAAGCCGAAGGATATTGAGCGTGACCTGGCAGGTGCCGCTGGCGGTGATGGTGGGCCTGATCCTGCTCTCGATGGGCATCGGCCTGCCGGTGGCGTTCGCGTTCTTCCTCACCAACATCCTGTGCATTTATCTGTACTTCGGCGGCGCGGTCGGCGTCGAGCAGATGGTGTCGAACTTCTCCAGCGCCGTGGCCGTGTACGGCCTCACGCCGATGCCGCTGTTCCTGATCATGGGCAGCCTGTTCTTCCGCTCGGGTCTGGCCGACGGCGTGTTCAAGGCGCTCGACCTGTGCATCGGCAGCCTGCGTGCGCGGCTGTCGTATCTGGTGGTGCTGGCGGGCGCGGTGTTCGCAGCCTTGTCGGGATCGAGCCTCGCCAACACCGCGATGATGGGCACGAGCATGGTGCCCGAGATGCTCAGGCGCGGCTACAAACCGCACATGGCATTCGGCCCGGTGCTGGGCGCAGGCGGCCTGGCGGTGATCATTCCGCCCTCGGCCCTGGCGGTGTTGCTCGGATCGCTCGCGCAGATCGATGTGGGTGCGCTGTTGATCGCCGGCGCCATTCCCGGCCTGCTGCTCACCGCGCTCTACCTCACGCTGATCACGGTGCAGGTGCGCCTCGACCCGAACGGCGCGCCGCAATACGACACGCCGCGGGCAACCGCGCGCGCCATCGCGACCGCGCTGCTGGCCAATGTGGTGCCGATGGGCGTGATCATCTTTCTGGTGGTCGGGACCATACTGCTCGGCATCGCCTCGCCCACCGAATCAGCGGCACTCGGGTGCATCGGCGTGGTCGGATTGTTGCTCGTCTACCGGCGCTTCCACTGGAGCACGATCTGGAAGAGTCTGGAAGACGCCATGAAGGTGAGCGGCATGACCTTCCTCATCATCTCCGCGTCCAGCACCTTCGCGCAGGTGCTCGCCTTCACCGGCGCCAGTGCCGGGTTCATCAACTGGTCGTTGTCATTCCAGTTCTCGCCGATCACGGTGCTGCTGATCATGATCGCCGTGCTGTTCGTGCTCGGCATGTTCATGGATCAGGTGTCGATGATGCTGATCACCCTGCCCATCTTCATGCCGCTCGCCGACACGCTGGGCTTCGACAAGGTGTGGTTCGGGCTGATCCTGCTGATCATGTACGAAGTCGGCTTCACCACCCCGCCGTTCGGCATGCTGCTGTTCATCATGCTGGGCATTGCGCCGAAGGGCACGACGCTGCGCACCATCGCCATGGCGGCCCTGCCCTACATCCTGTGCACGCTGTTGCTGGTCGGACTGATCATCGCCTTCCCGGACATCGCGCTGTGGTTGCCGCGAATGCTTTGAAGCGGCGCGCCGTCACTTCGTAGCGGGAAGCCGCGCCGCTGCATCGATCACGGCTGCCAGCGCGAAATCACGCTCGGTCAGCCCGCCGGCGTCGTGCGTGGTGAGTCGCACCTCGACCCGGTTGTAGACGTTGCGCCACTCCGGATGGTGATCGGCCTTCTCGGCAGCCAGCGCCACGCGCGTCATGAACGCGAACGCTTCGGCGAAGTCGGCGAACGCGAAGTTGCGCGTAATCGCGAGCCCGCCTGCTTCGAGCGTCCACGCCGGAACGTGCGCCATGCGTTGGCGAATCAGTGGTTCCTCCATGCGTTTCATGCGCGTGCCCATGATTCGTACCGGTGAGTCTGATCAGGCGCGATGAATCACGCCGGGCTCTCGATCTGCAGCGTGCCGCGGCGGATCTGATCGCGCTCGAGCGATTCGAACAGCGCCTTGAAGTTGCCTTCGCCGAATCCTTCGTCGGCCTTGCGCTGGATGAACTCGAAGAACACCGGCCCGAGCAGCGGCTCGGAGAAGATCTGCAGCAGCAAACGCTTCTCGCCCCCCTTGGTGTTGCCATCGAGCAGGATGCCGCGCGACTGCAGCGCGCCCACCGGCTCGCCGTGACCGGGCAGACGCTCCTCGAGCATGTCGTAATAGATGTCGTTGGGCGCGCTCATCAGCGGCACGCCGGCCATCTGCAGCGCATCGACGCTGGCCATCAGATCGTCGGTCAGTAGCGCGATGTGCTGGATGCCTTCGCCGTTGAACTGCATCAGGAACTCTTCGATCTGCCCGGTGCCGCCGCGTCCGGCCTCTTCGTTGAGCGGAATGCGGATCAGCCCGTCGGGCGCGGTCATCGCGCGTGAAGTCAGGCCCGTGTACTCGCCCTTGATGTCGAAGTAGCGGATCTCGCGAAAGTTGAACAGCTTCTCGTAGTACGCGCTCCAATAGGCCATGCGACCGCGATACACGTTGTGGGTGAGATGGTCGATGAGGCGAAGGCCGTGGCCGCGCGGGCGACGCGGCGCGCCGTCGATCCACTCGAAGTCGATGTCGTAGATGCTCTTGCCGTCTTCGAAGCGGTCGATCAGATACAGCGGCGCGCCGCCGATGCCCTTGATCGCCGGCAATCGCAGCTCCATCGGTCCGGTTGGAATCTCGATGGGTTGCGCGCCGAGTTGCAATGCCCGGGCGTACGCCTTGTGGGAATCGCGCACACGAAACGCCAGCGCGCATGCACTCGGCCCGTGCTCAGCCGCGAAATAGCCGGCCAGGCTCTTGGGCTCGCGATTGACGACGAAGTTGATCTCGCCCTGGCGGTAGAGCAGCACGTCCTTCGAGCGGTGCTTCGCCACCATCGTGAAGCCGAGCTTCTCGAACAGGGCTCCGAGTACATCGGGTTCCGGGGAAGCGAACTCGACGAACTCGAATCCACATAACCCCATGGGATTGTTGGATTGATGAGTGGACTGATGAGCGAACGGATCGGCCACGCGCAAGCTCCAGGTCAGGGGTCTCTGCTCAGCCGATGGTACGCCGGAACGATTGTTGTCAATTCAGGCAGTTGCGCCCAAAGTTGCGCCGCCTTGCGCCCGGTTGGGTTCGGGCGTATTTTGTGCGCCGCACAAATCCCATCGCACCTCGCTCGTACATTACATGGCCGCAGCCCGCGCTAATTCAGGAGCACATCGATCGTCCACGGCAGTCCTCGCCTTGGGCGCGCTCGGCGTCGTCTTCGGCGACATCGGCACCAGTCCGCTGTACGCGTTCAAGGAAGCATTCGGCGGCTCGCATGCCCTGCCACTTGACGAGACCAACGTGCTGGCCGTGCTGTCGATGATCTTCTGGGCGGTCACGATCGTCGTCACGCTCAAGTACGTCGTCATCGCGCTTCGCTTCGATAACAACGGCGAGGGCGGCATCCTCGCGCTCCTCGCCTTTTGCGGCCGGCTGCTGCGCGAACGCCCCAGCCTGCAATGGGCGGCCGGATTGATCGCGGTGTTGGGCGCGTCGCTGTTCTTCGGCGATGCGATCATCACGCCGGCCATTTCGGTGCTCTCCGCGGTCGAGGGGCTCTCGGTCGCCGCACCCACGCTCGAACAATGGGTACTGCCGATCGCGATCGTGGTGCTGATCGGGCTGTTCACGGTGCAGCGTCGCGGGACGGGCAGCGTCGGCAAGCTCTTCGGACCGATCACCGTTGCGTGGTTCCTGGTGCTGGCGGTGCTGGGCGTGCAGAGCATTGCGCAGACGCCTGCGGTGCTCGCCGCGATCGACCCGCGCTACGCTCTGCAGTTCGCGTTCGAGCGGCCCATGCTCGCCTTCATTGCACTGGGCGCGGTGTTTCTCGCGCTCACCGGCGGCGAGGCTCTCTACGCCGACATGGGCCATTTCGGTCCGCGGCCGATCCGCATCGCCTGGTTCAGCCTCGTGTTTCCGGCACTGATGCTGAATTACTTCGGCCAGGGCGCACTGGTGCTGCGCAATCCGGAGGCGATCCGCAGCCCGTTCTATCTGCTCGCGCCGCAGGAACTCACCTTGCCACTGGTCTTTCTCGCCACCGCGGCAACGGTCATCGCCTCGCAGGCCACGATCTCCGGTGCATTCTCGGTGGCTCAGCAGGCCTCGCGACTGGGCTTCCTGCCGCGCCTGCCGGTGCAATACACCTCCGATACCGAGCGCGGCCAGATCTACATCGGCAAGGTGAACTGGCTGCTGCTGGCGCTGGTGCTGCTGCTCGTGCTCGAGTTCAAGACTTCCAGCGCGATCGCCTCGGCCTACGGCATCGCGGTGGCGACCACGATGGTGCTGGAAACGACCTTGTTCCTGATCGTCGTCATCGCGCTACCCGGCCGGGCCAATCCGTTGCTCCTGGGCGCACTGATCGTGGTCGGCATCACCGAGTTCCTGTTCTTCGCCAGCAACGCGACCAAGATCCTCGACGGCGGCTGGTTCCCGCTCGTGGTCGCCCTGCTGGCGTTCACGCTGCTCACGACCTGGAAGCGCGCGACCGACATCATTCACGCGCGGGAATCGCAGCATCGCGTTCCGCTGCAAGGCTTTCTTGCGTCACTCGGCGCCTCGGTGCCGCGCGTATCGGGCACCTCGGTGTTTCTGTCGGGCGACCCGGATAGCGTGCCGACCACCTTCCTGCACAACCTCAAGCACAACAAGGTCGCCCATGAGCGCATCGTGTTCCTGCACATCGCAACGGCCGACGTGCCGCGCATCTCCGATGCGGAGCGCACCGCGCTCAACGTGCTGGAGATGGGCCACGCCTACAACGCGACCCTCACCTACGGCTTTCGCGAAGAGCCCGACATCATCGCCGGTCTGCGTTTGCTGGAGCGCCATGGACTGAAGCTCGACCCGGCCGACACCACGTTCTTCTTGGGCCGATCGAGCATCGCCAAGGCGGTCAAGCGCGGGCTGTTTACCTGGCGGCGCGATCTGTTCCGCTGGATGCAGCGCAACGGACCCAGCGCGGCGGAGTACTTTCGCCTGCCACCTGATCGGGTGGTTGAATTGGGCACCCAGATCAGCGTCTGATCGCGTATGACCACGCAACGACTCAACGGCACGGTGGCGCTCGTCACCGGAGCCTCTTCGGGAATCGGGGAAGCAACGGCCATCGCGCTCGCCGCCGAAGGCGCCAGAGTCGCGATCTGCGCGCGGCGCGTCGAGCGCCTGAACGCGCTGGCCAACCGTATCGCCGCGGCGGGCGGCAACGCGCAAGTGTTCGCCACCGACATCAACATCGAGGCGGCGGCGTATCGGCTGATTGAGCAGGTGTGCGAGGTCTACGGCCGCCTCGACATTCTGATCAACAGCGCCGGCGTGATGGGGATCGGTCCGTTGGAGTCGGAGCCGCCGACCGAGTGGCGTGGCATGGTCAACACCAATCTGCTCGCGACGATGTACGTCACGCAGGCAGCCGTGAAAGCCATGCGCGCGGCCGGCGGCGGACATGTCGTAGTGGTGTCCTCCGCGCTTGCGCGCGCTGCGCTGCCGGGCAACACCGCCTACGCGATGACCAAGTCCGCGCTCAACACCTTCGCCGAAGGGCTGCGGAAGGAACTCATCTCGCACCGCATTCGCGTCACCAACGTCGCCCCCGGCGCGGTCGAATCGGAAATCACGCGCGGCGTGCAGGATCCGCAGTTGCGCCGCACGGTAGAAGAGCGCCGCGCCCGCACGCCGATGCTCAAGTCGGAGGACGTTGCGAACGCGATCGTGTACGCCGTGACGCAACCGGCTTACGTCGGCATCAACGAGATCGTGATGCGGCCGGCGGGGCAGGAGTTTTAGGCGCTCTCCCGCCCCCCGCCGATCAGGACGCTCTCCCGCCCCCCGCCCTCGCCTCTCTCGCGCCGCTGCGCGCCTAGAGAGGGAGGGAGCCTAGTTTGCGGCGCAGCGTGTGCGCCGCGTGGATTGGGGCGCTCTCCCGCCTACTCCGGCTGTATGCCCGCAGTCTTCGCGATCGCGC
>CADEDU010000102.1:0-2975 GCA_902826155.1 uncultured beta proteobacterium | reverse complement strand
TTGGGGCGCTCTCCCGCCTACTCCGGCTGTATGCCCGCAGTCTTCGCGATCGCGCCATACACCTCGATCGAGCGTCTGATGATCGCGGTCACGTCCGCAGGCGTGCCCAGCGCCAGCACGGCAAGGCGCTCATCCAGCCGCGCCTTCACTTCCGGTGCGCTGTAGGCCTTGGCGATTTCGCTATTGAGCCGCTGCACGATCGGCGCAGGCAGGCCCGCTGGTCCGAAGAAACCGAACCAACTCTCGGGCATGCCGTAGCCGGGAAGCGCCTCGCCAACGGTCGGGATATCGGGCAGCGCCGGATGCCGGCGCTCTTCGAGCACCGCCAGCCCCTTCACCTTGCCCGACTGCATCATCGGCAAGGTGATCGCCAGATCGTTGATCGACAGCGGCGTCTCGCCCGACATCACCGCCGTCAGCGCCGGCGCCGCGCCCTTGTACGGCACGTGCACGAGATCAACGCCCTTTGCCTTCAACTGCTCGCCGGCCAGATGGAACGCCGAACCGATGCCCGGCGTGCCGTAGGCGAGTTTGCCCGGCGTGCGCTTGGCGGCATCGATCAGATCGCGCGTGGCGTTGATCTTCGTGCCCGGATGCGACGCGATGATCGAGAACGTGCGCAGCGGCGCGCTGATCGGCGCGAGATCCTTGAGCGGGTCGACCGGATTGGCCTTCATCAATAGCGGCCGCGTCGCCAGCTCCGCACCCGGCGTGAACAGGATCGTGTAGCCATCGGGCTTGGCCTTGGCAACCATGTCCGAGCCGAGCGCACCCGCCGCGCCGGGGCGATTGTCGATCACCACCGGCTGTCCGAGCGCCGTGGAAAGACGCTCGGTGACGAGCCGCGCGAGGAAATCGGTGCCACCGCCCGCCGCGAACGGCACGATGATCCGCACCGGACGATCGGGATACGCCTGCGCCTGTACGGCGGGCGCTACACCGACGAGAACGAACGCTGCGGATAGCGACGCAAGAACACTTCGGCAGGGGAGATCTGTTCGACTCACAGCGGGGCTCCTTTGATTGGGGACGATGAGGATTGGGGACGATGAATGCTTCGATGGACACCGATTCGCATCGGCCGCCGCCCGTGCCTGCCCGGCACAGCAGATAGCGTGCCCGATCCCGTAACATTGCGCCACACCATAGCCCGTTGCGCTCGCACCCGGTTCATCTCCCAATGGAACACGTCTTCGCGCATGCCACCACGCTCGCTCTCGATGAGGCGTTCACCATCCACGCCGACTGCGATGTCGTCATCCGCGACGGTCGCATCGCGGCGATCGGGCCCAACGCTGGTGCAGCTGGTTCGAATACGGCCAACGCCCGCACCATCGATGCGCGCGGTCTGTTGCTGCTGCCCGGTCTGTTGAACGCACACACGCACTCGCCGGAGAACTTCGCGCGCGGTCGCGACGACGGCTCGCTGCTCGACGAGTGGCTGCCGGCGGTGTGGTCGCACATCGATGCGCTCACCCCGCGCGAACTCTACGTCGCCGCGATGATGGGCGCGGGCGAGATGCTGCGCTCGGGCGCCACCGCCGTGGTCGATCATTTCCGGCAGACGCCGATGCACGCGGCGGCGATCGATGCCGCCGCGCAGGCGTACGAAGATGCCGGCATCCGCGCGATCGTCGCGCCGATGCTGCGCGATCGCGTCGTGCCCAAGGGCCGCACCGTTGCACCGGTTGCCGAGCAGGTTGCGGTGATCGAGGACGCCGCCGGACGCTGGCGTGCGCGCAGCAAGCGCGTGCGCATCGGCTTCGGCCCCTCGGCGCCCAATCGCTGCACCGACGCGATGCTGCAGGCGGTGGGCGCGGCGGCGCAGCGCTGCAGCACGATCATCCACACGCACGTCGACGAAGGACAAGCCGAAACCGAACGCACGCGCGCGCTCTACGGCCACTCGACCGTCGAGCATCTGCGCCAGCTCGGACTGGTCAGCCCTGCCCTCACGATCGCGCACGCGGTGTGGATCGAGCCGCGCGATGTCGAGACGCTCGCCCAGGGCGGCGCCGTGGTGGTGCACAACCCGGTGAGCAATATGCGGCTGGGTGATGGCGTCGCGCCGATCGCCGCGCTGCGCCGCGCCGGCGTGCGGATCGCCATCGGCACCGACGGCGCCGCCAGCAACGACGGCCAGCACTACTTCGAAGCGATCAAGCTCGCCATGTTCCTGCAGCGGGTGTCCGATGCGCCGCCGGCGCAGTGGATGTCGGCACGCGACATCCTGCGCCACGCGTCCAACCATGCCGCGTTCGGATTCGGCACCGGCACCTTGCGCGTGGGTGATCCGGCCGATCTGATCGGCATCAGCACCACCAGCTACGGCCTCACGCCGGCGAACGACTGGCATCGCCAGCTCGTCTACGGTGCGCCGGCGCTCGATGTCCGCTTCGCGATGGTCGCGGGCGAATTGCTGCTGGACGATGGCCGCATGACCCGCTTCGACGAGCCGGCGCTCTTGGCGGAAGCACGGTCACTGGCAAAGCGACTGTACGAACAGCCGCCGCGATGACAAGCTGCGCCTGAACCGGCGCGAATCGCACCGCACGCCGATCACGCGACTACACATCACGCGACTACACCATTGAGCGCTGTTCCCTCGCACGCAACCACGGAGCCACCCATGTCATCAACCGAATCAACCTACGCCGTGTACTGGCCGCGCGGCTCAAAGACGGTGGCGGTGCATGCCCTGCCCGCGCGTCCGCGCTCCCTCGATGGCAAGACCGTGGCGTTCCTGTGGGACTACATGTTCCGCGGCGATGAGATCTGGGCGCAGATCAAGGACGACCTCACCCGCCGCTATCGCGACGTCCGCTTCATCGAGTACGACGTGTTCGGCTCCACGCACGGCGAAGACGAGCATCGCATCCTCGCGTCGCTGCCGGCGCGCATCAAGGAACTGGGCATCGACGCCGTCGTGTCCGGCATGGGTTGTTGAGGCAGCTGCACGCCCGCCGTGTTGCGGG
>CADEDU010000101.1 GCA_902826155.1 uncultured beta proteobacterium | reverse complement strand
GGCGCTGGGGCCCGCCCAGGAAGGCGTCGATGTCGCGATCTGCGCGCGACGCAAGGAGCCACTGGAGGCAGCCGCGGCGGAAATCGCCAAGGCCACCGGCCGCAAGATCGTCGCGATCCCCGCCGATCTGACCAAGCCTGCGGACGCCGAGAAGTTCGTCAACGACGCGGCCAAGGCGCTCGGCGGCCGGATCGACATCCTCGTGAACAACGCCGGCGCGGCACCCGGTGGCACGCTGGAGTTCCTGACTGAGGAGCATTGGGCGCAGGCGCTGCAGCTCAAGTTCATGGGCTACGTGCGCTGCACCAAGCACGCGATGCCCTACATGATCAAGCAGCGCGGCGGTCGCGTGGTCAACCTGATCGGCAACGACGGCATCAAGGTGTCGTACTGGGAGATCGCACCGGGCGCGGCCAATGCGGCCGGCCAGAACTTCACCAAGGCCCTGGCAGGTCAGTACGGCAAGCACAACATCAGCTTCTGCGCGGTGAATCCCGGCCCGGTGCGCACCGAGCGTTGGGCCGGCCTGGTAAAGGCCATGGCCCGCGACATGAACATCTCGGTCGAAGAAGCCGACAAGCTCGCCCCGAGCGCGATTCCGCTCGGACGCATCGCCGAAGTCGATGAAGTCTCCGATCTGGTGGTGTATCTGTGCTCGCCGCGCGCGCACTTCGTCAACGGCACCATGATCGAGATCGACGGCGGCCAGCAGAAAGACGTGATGGACCGCGTGCGCGACAAGAAGTAGCAGCGCCGGCAGAAATAGCGCCGGCAGAAGCAGCGCCGACACGCACGCCTCTCAATCCTTACCGCATCATCCGTTCAACCCGCGGGAGTTGCCAGGCCGCGACTCCCCGCCATCGACTGGAAACAGGCCATGCCCTTTATCGTTTGCAAGATCCCGATGGAAAACGTGCAAGACACGGCCGGCATCGAAGCGGCCATGCGCGAGCACAAGTTCAGCGCCGATGACATCGTCGCGGTCGTCGCCAAGACCGAAGGTAACGGTGGCGTGAACGACATCTCGCGCGTTCTCGTCGATCGCGTGTTGCGCGACTTCTTCGTCAACAAGGGCACGCGCACCCGCGCCCAGGCGCTGCAGGTGCCGATCGCACTGTCGGGCGGCTGCGACGGCGTCATCTCGCCGCACATGAACGTGTTCGTGCGCGTCCCCGACAGCGCAGTGTCCGAGGCGTCGAAGAAGGAACTGCGTCTGACGGTCGGCATGACCGTGTCGGAAAAGATCCTGCCCGAAGAGATCGGGCGTTTGCCGATGGTCGAGAAGGTGGCCGCCGCCGTGCGCCGCGCAATGGCCGATGCGGGTATCACCGACCCGAAAGACGTTCACTTCGTGCAGAGCAAGACACCGCTGTTGACTGCCGAGCGCATCGCAGCGGCTGCCTCGCGCGGTCAGACCTGCGTGATGCACGACACGATGGAATCCATGGCCGTCTCGAATGCCACTGCGGCACTTGGCATCGGCGTGGGCATCGGTGAGTTCCCCCTGCCGCGCCCCGAGCAGATCGCCAAGGACCTGTCGCTCTACTCGTCGGTTGCGTCATGTTCGTCCGGCGTCGAGCAGGACGAGGCGCAGATCGTGGTGGTGGGCAATCGGCGCGGCATCGGTGGCGATTTCCGCATCGGTCACTCGGTGATGAAAGACTCCATCGACTTCGAAGGCATCTATGAGGCGATCCGCAACGCGGGTCTGGCTTTGCCAGAGCGCGCCCGGGCAAGCGACCTGGGCGATGCGCTGGTGAACTGCTTCATCAAGTGCGAGACGCATCCATCGGGTCGGCTGCGCGGGCGTCGGCTGGTGTCGCTCAACGACTCCGATATCCATCACACCCACCATACCAAAGGCGCGGTGGGCGCGGTTGCCGCGGCTGCGATCGGTGACCCGGCCGTCTACTGCTCGGTCGCCGCGCTCCAGCAGGGGCCCGCGGGGGGCGGCGTGGTCGCGGCGATCTTGAACATGGCGAAGGTCAAGTAGTCAGCCGCCAAGCTTGTAGAGTTTCAGCGCGTTGGTACGGCCGATCTTCAGCCGATCGGCTTCGCTGATCTCGGCGTGGTCGAACCACCGCGCCGCCAGCTCGATCGACTCGAACGGCCAGTCGGTCGAGAACATGATGCGATCGACACCCAGTTCCATCATCGTGGCGAGCAGCGCGGGCGTGCGGAAGTGGCCCGAAGTCGTGATGTAGAAATTGTTCTGCATGTAGTGCGCGACCGGGTGCTTGGCGGGCGTGCCGTGTCCCTTGGCCATCCAGCCGTTGCGGTTGTCGATGCGCCACAGATTGAACGGAAGCCCCTCCCCCATGTGTCCGAGCACGATCTGCAAGTTCGGATGGCGATCGAACAGGCCCGAAGCGATCAACCGCAGCGCGTGCACCGCCGTCTCCTGCGCGAACGCCCATGACGGCCCGAGCAGCCACGTGTGCCCCGCGTAGATCTGCGCATCGCGCGGAATCGGATTGCGCGGATGCAGATAGAACGGATAGTCGAGCGCCGCCACTTTCGCCCAGAAGTCGTTGTAGCGAGGGTCGTCGAGATAGACGCAAGTCTCGGCGCTGCCGACCTGCGAAAACCCGTTCACCAGCGCGCCACGAAAACCGAGTGCCTTGACGCAGCGCTCGTACTCGCGCGTCGCCTCGTCCGGGTCCTGCATCGCGAGCGCAGCGAGGCCTTGAAATCGATCGGGCCGTTTGGCGACCTCGGCCGCCAGGTAGTCGTTCGTGCGCCGCGCCAGCTCGATCGCCCGCTTGGTGTCCGGGATGCCCTGCACCGTCGGTGCGTTGAGCGAGAGCAGCATCATCTCCATGCCATGCGCGTCCATCTCACGCAACCGCAGGCCGTGAATATCGAGAAGCCGCGCGCGCAGTTCATCGCGCAAGTGCTCAGGGGCGAAGCCGGTCGAATCCTCGATGGTGTCCTTGAGGCCGAAGTGTTCTTCCAGGCCGATCTTGCCTTGCATGACATCTCCTCCTTGTTGGATGGCGTGGCGATGACGAGAGCGAGTCTACGGAGTCTACGATTGCGCGCCAGCGGAATCGATCGACACGCGCTGCTGCCCTCGTGCCCCGTACCAGCGGCTGGCTACACCAACATCTAGCGACTATTCCCCACTGGGAGAACCGTGCGATCATCTTGTGCGGTCGCGCGCATTCCCAAACGAGGAGGGACAAGACGATGCCATCGACAAGCATGAGACCCGCATTCGCCGTGTTGGGTGCTGCGGTCGCGTTCGCTCTGACGAGCACGATCGTTCACGCGCAGGAGCCGTTGAAGGTCAAGGTCAGCAATCTGGGGTTCCCTTCCCATACCGGGCTGATCATCAACGTCCTCAAAGGCAAGGGCTTCGACAAGAAGCACGGCCTGGACATCGAGGTCACGCCCTACGGCACGATCAACGCGTACTACGGCTCGCTCGCTTCGGGAGAGAGCCACATGCTCGCCGGCGGCCCGCTCGTCTTTCAGAAGATGCGGCTGGAAGGCGTGCCGGTGAAGATGATCTCCTCGCTCGTAGACATGACGTCGCTCTCGGTGATCACCAAGGATCCGGCCATCAAGTCGCTCAACGATCTGAAGGGCAAAACAATCGCCGCCGACATGGGATCGGCCGAGTACTCCGTCTTGAACCTCTACGCCAAGCGCAAGGGCATCACGCTCGGCAAGGACGTCACCGTGGTCCAGGCCGGCCCGCCGCTGGTGCGCACGCAACTGGCCGCCGACCGCGTCGAAGCCGGCATGACATGGGAGCCCACCGCCACGCTCACGATGCGCGACAACGCGGGCTATCGCATCATCCTCAACGGCAAGCAGGCGTGGCATGAGCTGACCGGCAAGGACGGCTGGCTGCTCGCGATCGGTGCGCGCGAGGATTGGATCGCGAAGAACGGTGCCGCGATTCCACGCGTGGTTGCGGCGTTCGACGAAGCGGCGCGATTCATGCGCAGCAACGCCGACGAGTCCGACACGATCATCCAGGCCGCGCTCAAGTTCCCCCCCGGCGCGTTCAAGGACATGATCTCGGCGCCACGCGTCGTCTACCGCGTCGAGTCCGCGCAGAACGCCGCGACGCGCGAGACGCTGTGGGAGGTCATCAAGGTCGCCATCGCCGACGGCTACTTCAAGGATCCGGTGCGCGACCAGGCGGTGATCCATTCGCAGTAGTCGGCTTCAGTCGACTAGAGACAAACCAGAAACCCACTTCGAGAGGATCGAGCCTTGACTGAGGGGACGCAACGCCGCCCCGGCGAGGCGGCGTCGATCGACGTCGGTCACGCCGGCGCATGGCCCAAGGAAGCCTTCATCACCTTCGCGGCGTTCTTCGTGCTGTGGCATTTCGCATCGATGGTGCTGCCGCCGTTCGTGGCGCCGAGCTGGGCGCGCATCGGCAAGAGCCTGCTCGACATCTTCGGTCAGCCCGACTACATCCTGATCACCGTTGCGCGCGTGGCGGTTGCACTGGTGGTGTCGTTTGCCATCGGTCTCGCGCTGGCAATGGCCATGTATTGGTGGGAGCGGGTCGAGCGCTACGGCATGCCGATGGTGAAGCTGCTCATGGCGGTGCCGGTACTGTGCTGGATCCTGTTCGCTGTGCTCTGGTTCAAGATGCGCGAAGTCCGCATCGCGTTCATCCTGATCATGGTGTGCGCGCCGATCTTCGTCATCGACCTGCTCGACGGCATGCAGGGCGTGCGGCGCGACCTGCGCGACATGGTGCGAGCATTGCGCCCCTCGGCGCGGCAGTTCTTCACCAAGCTCATCCTGCCGGCGACGGTGCCCTCGATCCTCACCAGCTGGAAGGTCAATCTGAGCCTGGCGATTCGAGTGGTAACGATGGCCGAACTGGTCGGCGCGACATCGGGGATCGGTTACGCGCTGATGCAGGCGAACGAGACGTTCTCGGTGGCCGACGTGTTCGCCTGGACGGTGGTGCTGGTGGTGATCCTGATGCTCGCGCAGATGGCGGTGAGCTACATCGAGCGCAAGCTTCTCGTGTGGCGCGACTGAGATGGACACCGACATTCGCGTGCAGGGGCTGCGCAAGGTGTTCCGCCAGAAGGGCGCGGGCACCGCGGTGGTGGCGATCGAGCAACTCGATTTCGCGATCGCGCGCGGCGAGATCGTCGCGGTGGTCGGCAAGACAGGCTGCGGCAAATCGACCTTCTTCAACATCCTGACCGGCCTCGAAGCGCCCACCGAGGGCCGGATCGAGATCGGCGGGCGCACGCCTTACGGCCCGGACTTCGATTCGTTTCGAGGCCGCATCGGCATCATCTTCCAGCAGGATAGGCTGCTGCCGTGGCGCACGCTGCTCGACAACGTGACGCTCGGGCTCGAGATCATGGGCGTCGACCCGGCAGAGCAGCAGCAGCGCGCGCGCGTGTGGCTCGATCGATTGGGGCTGGAGAACTTCCTGCGGGCGTTCCCCAATGAGCTGTCCGGCGGCATGCGCCAGCGGGCCGCGCTCGCGCGCGCGTTCGCCTTGAATCCGAACATCCTGCTCGCCGACGAGGCGTTCGGTCATCTCGACGAAGTCACCGCGATGCAGATTCGCACGCAGTTCTTCGAGATGGTCCGCGCCGAGGGCAAGACCGCGATCTTCGTGACCCATCAGCTCGAGGAGGCGATCGAGACGGCCGATCGTCTGCTCGTCTTCGGACGCCCCGCCAGGTTGCTCGCCGATCTGCCGCTCACCCGGTGGCCGCGCAGCGAGTTGCCCGGCTTGCGCGGGCGCATTCAAGCGATGATCCAGCAGAACGACCCCGACCCAGGGTTGAGTCCGCCGGTCGGTTCGTTGGTCGCCTAAAACAAGAGGAGGGGCAGCGCATGTCGCTCGATCACTTCAAGCTCACCGGCCGTGTGGCCATCATCACCGGAGCGGGCGGCGGCATCGGCCGGGCGACCGCCGTGGAGTTCGCCAACGCCGGCGCGAGCGTTGCATGCCTGGACATCTCGCAGGAGAAGCTCGACGAGACCGCGCGGCTGGTGCAGCGCACCGGCCAGAAAGTGCTGGCGATGGTCTGCAATATCGCCTCGCCGGAGGAAACCAAGGCCGCCGTCGATCGCATCGTGCGCGAACTCGGCCCGTCGATTCGCGTGCTCATGAACGGCGCGGCGGCGTGTGAGCCGAGCCACACGGTGGTCACCTGCCCGCCCGAGCTGTGGCACGAGGTGTTCGGCATCAACGTCGGCGGGGCCTTCCTCATGAGCAAATGGGTGATCCCGATCATGGACCGGGCGGGCGGTGGCTCGATCATCCACGTCGCGTCGCAGCTTGGTAGTACCGCGGTGAACGATCGCGCCGTGTATTGCAGCACCAAGGGCGCCCTGCTCTCGCTCGCCCGGGCGATGGCGATCGATCATGCCAAACAGAAGATCCGCGTCAACACGCTCTCGCCCGGTGCGACCGAAACCGATCGCATGACGATTCGCTACGGCACGATGGAAGAGGCCCGCAAGACGCTGGCCGCTCACCATATTCTCGGGCGACTCGGGCTGCCCGAGGAGATGGCCCGCGCCGCGCTCTATCTGGCCAGCGATGCCTCGAGTTTCATGACCGGAGCCGACCTGGTGGTCGACGGCGGGTACAACTCGTGGTGACGGTCCGCTGACCGGCAATTGCCGCGATAGTTACCGCGCGATGTGCCCGCCGTCGGCGATGACGATGCTGCCGGTGGTGAACGAGGCACGCTCGCTCAGCAGGAACGAAATCGTCTCGGCGATCTCCCTGGGTTCGCCGTAACGGCCCATCGGGATCTCCGCGATCGCCGCGGCCCGTCGCGCCGGGTCGGCGCGCACGACGGCATTGAGCGCGGTCGCCACCGGCCCCGGCCCCACCGCGTTGATGCGGATGCCCTGCTGCGCGACTTCCAGCGCCAGCGAGCGGACCATGCCATTGAGCGCCGACTTGGAGGCCGCATAAGCGGCAGCGCTCGGATGCCCCACCGACCCGAGCTGGCTCGACACCACGACGATCGATCCTTTCGTGCCGCTCGCCAGCAGGTGCTGCAGAACTGCGCGACAAAGGAAGAACGTCGCATTCAGATTGACGCCGATCTGCGAGACCCATTCCTCCTCGCTGATCGTCAGGCCGGGCTTACGAATGAAGATGCCGGCACAAGCAGCCAGCCCGTCGAGCCCGCCAAGCGCGCGACTCGCCTGCTCGACGAGCTGATTGCGACGCTCGCGCTGCGTCAGATCGAGCGCGAAGAGCGGCACGCCCGGGATCGCTGCCTCCACCGCCGGCCGCTGCGAATCGTCGAGCACCACCGCGGCGATGCTCGCGCCTTCACGCACCAGCACCTGCGCGGTCGCCAGCCCGATGCCGCTTCCGGCGCCGGTTACCAGAATCTTTCGCCCGGCAAGCTCACCCATCTCGTTCACCTCGTTCATGGAGCACACGATGCAATCGCGTGGGATTGATCGGCAGGCGCCTGATCGCGCCGGGGCGGCCGAGTGCGTCGTCCACTGCCGCAGCGATCGCAGCACCTGCACCGTTGATGCCACCCTCGCCGGCACCCTTCACGCCCAACGGATTCTGCGGACTGGGTGCGTCTTCGAACAGCAGCGCCTCCACCGGCGGCATCTCGGTCATCGTCGGCATGAGGTAGTCGGCGAAGGTCGTCGCCTGCGGCTGACCACTCGCGTCGTAGACGAACTCTTCCAACAGCGCGCCGCCCACGCCCTGCGCCACGCCGCCGACGATCTGGCCCTCGACCAGCATCGGATTGATCATCCGCCCCAGATCCACCGCGACGACGAAACGCTCGACGTGCACGCCGCAGGTTTCCGGATCGACGCGCACCACCGCCACGTGCACGCCGTAGGGATAGTTCATGTGATCGGCGCGAAACCATCCTTCCGCGGAGAGTCGTTCGCCGCGCTGCGCCATGCGTTGCGCGATCTCGCGCAGCGAGATTGCCGCGCCATCGGCGTGCGTAACCGTGCCGCGCGCGAACGTCAGCTCGCCGGCCGGGCGATCGAGCATGGCACTCGCCGCCGCGATCGCCTGCTCACGCAGCGTTTGCGCGGCAGCCATCACCGCCGAGCCGGTCATCACCGTCACGCGCGAGGCAAAGGCGCCCATGCCCACGTCGATGCGATCGGTCTGACCGTGAATGACGCGCATCGACTCGATCGGCGCCTGTAAGGTTTCCGCGCAGATCTGCGCCATTGCCGTCTCGATCCCCTGTCCGACCGAAGCGGCGCCGGTGACGATCTCGATCTGCCCGTCAGGCTCGACCGTCACGATCGCCTTGTCGGCGGGGCCCAGTCCGCTCTTCTCGACGAAGAACGCCAGACCGACGCCGACATGCTCACCGACCTTGCGTCGTGCGTCGAGCCTCGCGCGAAGCTCGGTCAGACGCAGATGCGCGAGCAGCTTGTCGAGCAGCAAGGCGTAGTCGCCGGAATCGTAGACGACGTGGGTCCCCAGGGTGTCGGTGCCGCGATTGAAAGGCATCTGCGCGGTGGGGATGAGATTCACCCGCCGCACGTCGATCGGATCGAGCGCGAGTTCGTGCCCGATGCAATCGAGCAGACGCTCGCGTGCGAACGTGCTCTCGTACCGACCCGGCGCGCGATAGGTGCCGGCCGGCGTCTTGTTGGTGAGCCGCACATGCGCCGTCACGCGATACGCCGGCACCTGATAAGGGCCGGGCAGCAGCGCCGCCGCCAGATCCGGTACGGTCACCCCGTGCGTGCGGATGTAGCCACCCTGGTCCGCGAAGATCCGTGCCTCCAGCCCGAGAATGAAGCCGCGCGCATCAACCGCGGCACGCAATCGATGCACCTGGTCGCGCGAGTGGTTCGCGGCGATCAGGTTCTCGTACCGGTCCTCGATCCATCTGACCGGGCGCTTCAGGCGCATCGCGGCGTGGCAGACGAGAACGTCTTCGGGATACAGCTCGCCGCGCACGCCGAATCCACCGCCCACGTGCCCCTCGTACAACTGCACCATGCCCGCGGGCAGATCGAGCATGTTGGCGATCGTGTTGCGATTGAAGTGCGGCACCTTCGCCGCACCGAGCATGGACAGCTGGCCCGCGGCGGGATCGAAATTGGCGACCGCACCGCGCGTTTCCATCGGGACTGCGCTATGCCGGCCGACCGCGAGTTCGATCTCGACGATGCGGTGAGCGCCGGCGAACGCTGCGTCGAGATCGCCGTAACCCTTGGTGACCACCGCTGCTTCGGCCTTGAGCCCGGGATGCAGCGCAGGCATGAACGCCGGCGGTTCGTCGCTGGCGAGCAGATACGGTGGCAACTCGTCGATGTCGAGCTCGACCAGCTCGGCCGCATCTTCAGCCGCGTACACATCCTCGGCGAACACAACCGCTACCGGATCGCCCACGTAGCGCACGTACTCGCGCGCGAGCACCGTCTGGCGAAACGGCTCCAGCCCGGCCACCTTCGACAGGCGAAAGTCGATCGGCGGAACGCGCTCGACATCGGCGAAGGTCCACACGGCCACGACGCCGGATGCGCGCAACGCCGCGCGAACGTCGATGCGGCGAATGCGGCCGAACGCGACGCTCGAGCGGACCACGCGCATCGTGAGCTGACCGGGAAAATTCTGATCGGCCGCGAACCGCCCGCGACCGAGCAGCAGCGGACGATCCTCGAGCCGCTTGAGCGGCCGGCCGATGTAACCCGCCGCGCTCACCGGCGCCTACCCACGCATCTTCTGTGCCGCGGCGCGCACCGCCTTGAAGATGTTCTGGTAGCCGGTGCAGCGGCACAGGTTGGAGGAGAGCACGTGGCGCAGCTCGTCGTCGCCAAGTTGCGGGTTGGCCTCCAGTGCACCAGTGGCAAGCATGAGGAATCCGGGCGTACAGAACCCGCACTGCAGGCCGTGATGTTCCCAGAACGCCTGCTGCAATGGATGCAGCACGTCACCCTGCGCAAGGCCTTCGACCGTGCGGATCGGTTTGCCGCCCGCCTGCACCGCGAACATCAGGCACGAGCGCACCGGCTTATTGTCG
The DNA here is from genome assembly GCA_902826155.1 of uncultured beta proteobacterium. The sequence goes on along the minus strand of CADEDU010000101.1, from coordinate 10,544 downwards.
ATCAATACGGTGCATGCCCCGCATACGCCGTGCTCGCAGCCGACGTGGGTACCGGTCAATCCGCAGTCATCGCGCAGCGCGTCGGCCAGGTTGCGCCGCGGCTCGACCTTGATCGGGTAGACCTTGCCGTTGACCGATAAGGAAACGTCGATCTTGCTGTTCACGCCGCCCTCACCTTTTCTGCTCGCCGCAATTCCTGCCTGATACGCTCGGGCGTCACCGGCATCTCGAAGAACTCGATTCCGAACGGCGCGAGCGCATCGACGATCGCATTGATCACAGCTGCCGGTGCGCCGATCGCACCGCCCTCGCCGACGCCCTTGGCCTTGGTGATGCTCGCATCGGTCGTGGTCATCAAATGCTCGATCTCGATGGTCGGCACCTCGAGCATCGTCGGCGGCAGATAGTCGGCCAGGGTCGTCGTCAACAAGTTGCCCGATTCGTCGTACTTCAACTCCTCGAACAAGGCGTTGGCGATGCCTTGCGTGATGCCGCCGTGCACCTGCCCGTCGACGATCATCGGATTGATCAGGACGCCGGCGTCTTCCACGGCAAGGAATCGCTCGAACCGTACACCGCCAGTTTCGATATCCACCTCGATCTGCGCGACGTGGCACGCGTTCGAGAACGTGCCGCCGGGATCATAGGTCGCGCTCTCGCGCAGCCCCGGCCCGAGCTCCTTACCCAGGCGGTGGCTCTGGTGATACGCCGCGCGCGCAACCGCGGTGATGTCCATCGCGCGATCGGTGCCCTTGACCCGCACCTGCCCTTCGGTGACATCGAGATCCTCGGCCGACGCTTCCATCAGCACCGACGCGACCCGCTTGAGCCGCTGCACCAGCTGGCCGGCAGCGATCTTGCTCGCGCCACCAGCAAGTACCAGAGAGCGGCTGGCGAACGTGCCCCAGCCATAGGGCGTCGCATCGGTATCACTGTGGATGACGCGCACCTTGTCGGGCGTGATGCCGATTTCATCGGCGATGATCTGCGCGAGCGTGGTGCGCAGCCCCTGTCCGTGCGGCGAGGCACCGATACGCACCTCGACGAAGCCGCTCGGATCCATCGCCATCTCGACCGTCTCGTAGCCGGGCACCATCGCCATCTTGCGCGCGGCGAATGCCGGCGTGCCGTACCCGGAGCGTTCGCTGAACACCGCGAACCCCACGCCGATGTAGCGCCCCTGCGCCCGCAGCGCCTGCTGGCGTGCGCGAAACGCGGGCAAGTCGATTTTCTGCGCGGCGCGCTCCATCGCTTCGCGATACGAGCCTTCGTCGAACACCAACCCGGTCACCGACGTGTAGGGAAACTTCGAGATCAGATTGCGCCGCCGGATCTCCAGCGGATCGATGCCGAAACGTTTGGCCGCCGTATCCATCATCCGTTCGACACTGAGCGTGATGACCGGACGCGAGACGCCGCGATACGGCGCCATCATGCAAGTGTTGGTGACGACTCCCACCGCACGCGCGCCGTATTCCTGATAGTCGTACGGGCCAGGAAACTCCGCCGCCGCCATGAGCGGCTCCACGCCGCAACTGGTCGGATGACACGAATAGGCGCCGACGTTGCAACGCATCTCTGCATCCACTGCGAGCAGCTTCGCGTTCGCATCGAACGCAGCGCGCACCAGGTAATGCTGATCGCGCGCGTGCGCGCCGGCGAGAAAATTCTCCTGGCGATCTTCGATCCAGACGACCGATCGACGCAGTTTGCGCGCCACCCACACCAGCACCAGGTGCTCAGGCGCGCACGGCATCTTCTGTCCGAATCCGCCACCGACGTCCGGAGCGATCACACGCAGATCGGACTCGGCGATGCCCAGGCAATCGGCGATGCCGGTGCGCAGCACATGCGGCATTTGCGTCGATGTGGTGAGCGTGACCCGTCCGGTTCGCGGATCGAACTCGGCGTGCCCGCCACGCGGCTCCATCGGCATTGCGCTCTGCCTGCGCCCGCGCACGTCGATCTCGATGATCTGCGCCGCACGCGCGAAAGCGGCGTCGAGGCCGGGTGTGCGCGACAGACCCTCGACGATGATGTTGGTCGGCGCCTCGGGATGGACCTTGGGCGCGCCCGCCTGCAAGGCCGCGTCGACATCGACCACCGGATCTTCGGCCGCGATGTCGACCTCGACCCGATCCGCCCAATCCTCGGCATCGGCGCCGTCGACACCGACCACAGCCGCGACCGGCTCACCCACATGATTCACTCGCCCCGTGGCCAGCGCGGGCTGGCCGATCGGCACATAGTCGGGCCGATGCAGGATCGGCCGGATCGGCTTCACCTCGGCGAGATCTTCGGCGGTGAACACCGTGCCGCCTTCCGGTTTCGCGATCGAGCGGATCGCGCCGCGCGCCACCGCACTGCGAACGAACCGCAACACCAGCGCGCCTTGCGCGGTGTCGGCGAAGAATCGGCCTTGCCCCAGCAATAGCGTCTGATCCTCGAAGCGCCGGATCGACCGGCCGATCCAGCTCATGGCTTCGCCCCTTGCGCGAATGCACGCTCCAAGGCACGTCGCGTCGTCGCACGGACCAGATCACGCCGGTACTCGGCCGATGCATGCAGATCCCCCATCGGGTCGACCGATCGCGATGCGATGTCGCCGGCCGCTGCGAAAAGCTTGGCGTCCGAAACCTGTCCCACCAGTGCGTCTTCGACTGGCTTCAAGCGTTGCGGGTGATCCATGATGCCGCCAACGCCAACCCGCGCCTCGGCGATCTTGCCGCTGCTGTCCAGGCGCAGCGCGGCGAGCGTCATGCCCAGCGCGAAATCCCCTGCGCGCCGCGAAAACTCGTAGAAGCCGCAACGCCACGATGCATCCATGCGCGGCAGTCGCACCGCGGTGAGCAGTTCATCCTCGCGCAACTGCGTGCTGTAGATTCCTTGGAAGTACTCGCCGCCCCGCAGGGTTCGCGCACCCTTGCGACTGCGGGCGGTGATCTGCGCGTCCAAGGTCGCGGCAACCAGGCACCATTCGGACGACGGATCGGCGTGCGCGAGACTGCCGGCGAAGGTGCCCCGCATGCGAATCGGCAAGTGTGCGATGTGCTGAACGACATCAGCGAGCAGCACGCCGAGCGGCCCGTCGATCACCGGCTTGTGGAAAGCCGCGTGCCGCGTCAGTGCGCCGATCTCCAGCCCATCGGCACTCGCACGCAGTGTGTCGAGTTCGCTCACCGTGTTGAGATCGAACAGGTGCGCCGGACGCGCCAGGCGGAAATTCATCGTCGGCACGAGGCTTTGGCCACCGGCGAGCACCTTGCCGTCGCTGCCGTGATTCGCCAGCAACTCGAGCATCGCCTCCACGGTGGGAGGCGCGTGATACTGAAACGCGGCGGGTTTCATTTGTTATGGGTTGGGTGAAACGGCTTCATGACGAAAATGCGGATCCAATGGCGCTCCGCGCACACGGAGATTCATGCGTGAACCGGTACATCACGGCTCCCGCATGCGCGGATCGTTAGCCCCCGCATGCGCGGATCGTTGGCCCCCGCATACGCGGATGGTGCGATCGTACCTACTTGACGACACCGATCAAGTCGATCTCGACCAGCGTGTCGCGCACCAGCAGGCCGGTGGTGCCCACCGTCGTACGTGCGGGCGGCGTCTTGAAGTACTCCTTCCACACCTCGTCCATGCCATTGAAGTTGTTGAGGTCGGTGAGGAACACCTGCGCCTTGACCACATGATCGAGCGATGAACCCGCGGCCTCGAACGTCTTCTTGAGATTCTCGAGAATGTAGCGCGTCTGCTTCTTGATGTTCGAACCGTAGTAAGGGAAGTTCGGATCGATGCGTGCCTCGGGCGGCACGCCGGTCTTGTAGTCGCTTGCGATCTGGCCGGCGGCGAACACGATATCGCCCACTCGAAACGCTTCGGAGTAGTTCGCCATCGGAGTCGGAGCGGAGGATTTGATGATCTCGCGCTTGACCCCTTTGGCGGCGATCAGATCGATCTCGACCAGTGTGTCTTTTACCAGCAACCCGGACGTTCCCACCGTCGTACGCGGCGGTGGCGTCTTGAAGTATTCCCGCCAGACCTCGTCCATCCCGTTGAAATCGGCCAGATCGGTGAGGAATACCTGCGCCTTGACTACATCGTCCATCGAAGTGCCGGCCGCCTCGAACGTGCGCTTGCAGTTCTCGAGGACGAAGCGCGTCTGCAGTTTGATGTCCGAACCGTAGAAGGGAAAGTTCGCCCCGCGCCGCGCCTCCAGTGCCACACCGTTCTTGAAGTCGCTGGCGAGCTGTCCCGCGGCAAAGACGAGATTGCCGCAGGCGAATGCCTCGGTGTAATTGGCCAGCGGCTGAGGCGCACCCGACTTCACGACCTGACGATCCGCGCCCTGCCCCGGCACGTAGGCAACCAGGTCGATCTCGATCAGCGAGTCCTTCACCAGCAGGCCGGTGGTGCCGATGGTGGTGCGCGGTGGCGGCACCTTGAAGTATTCCTTCCAGACCTCGTCGAAACCGTTGAAGTCATTGAGATCGGTCAGGAACACCTGCGCCTTGATCACGTTGTCGAGCGAGGTGCCGGCGGCCGCGAAGGTCTTTTTGTAGTTCTCCAGGATGAAACGCGTCTGCAGCTTGATGTCCGAGCCGTAGTACGGAAAGTTCACCCCACGCCGTGCTTCCGGCGCGATGCCGTTCTTGAAATCGCTCGCCAGCTGCCCCGCGGCGAACACGTACGGCCCGACCTTGAAGGCTTCGTTGTAGTTGGCCAGCGGCCGCGGTGCATCGGATCTGATCAGTTCGATCTTCATGGATGGCTCCTTTGCCGGTTACTTCGCACGTCCGTTGCTTTCCTTGCCGTCCTTCACCTGGACGATGTGCGTGACGAGTTCAGGGTCGCCCTTCTGGTCGAACTTGAAGCGCCCCCGCACGCCATCGAACTCCACGGTACGCAGCGCGTCGCGGATCTTGGTCTTGTCGGGAGCGCCCGCCTTCTCGATCGCTGCAATTGCAGCGGTGATCGCATCGAACGCCTGCGCATGGACGAAGTCGGGATCCTTCTTGAGCGTGCTCTTGATGCGCGCGACGAATTCCTCGCCGACCTTGGTGCCCGCGACGGTGGACGGACTGAAGTGCGTGGCGTAGTACACGCCGTTCGCGGCCGGTCCGCTCAGCTCGAGGTATTTCGGATGCGCGATGCCATCGGAACCGAGCAACGGCGCCTTGATCCCTGCCTGCACACGCTGTTTGGCAATCAATGCGCCTTCGGTGTAGCGCGACCAGTCGATGACGATGTCGGGATTGGACGCCTTGATGCGCGTGAGCTGACCGGTGAAATCGAGGTCACCGCGCGTGTACTTCTCGTCCGCCACGATCTGCATCCCGTACTTCTGGCTGCGCGCCTTGAAAGCCTCGACGCCGCCACGCCCGAAGTCGTCATTCACGTACACCAACGCCACGCGCTTCTTGCCGGCGAAATTGTCGTTCACGAAATCGGCCAGATCGCCCGCGAGCTTGGTGTCGGGCACCGCCGAGCGGAATACCCAGTGATTGCCTTGGGTCGTGATCCGTTGCGCCGTGCCGGAGATGACGATCTGCGGCGTCTGCGTCTGCTGCGCCACCTGCGAGGCGGCAAGGCTGGCCGGACTGGAGATGCTGCCCAGCATGATCAGGACGTTGTCGTTGGTCGCCAGGCGTTTGGCGACGTTGACGGCCTGCTCGGGCTTGCCGGCGTCGTCGCCCACGACGATCTCGATCTTGCGTCCGAGCACGCCGCCCTTGCCGTTACGCTCGGCCACCACCATCTCGACCGCTTCGCGCAGGCTCTGGCCATAGCCGGCGGCGTCACCCGACATCGGCCCGAATATGCCGACCTTGACCTGCGCAATCGCGGCGGGGGCTGCAATACTCAAGGCCAGCGTCGTTACCACTAACATCGGCTTTCGCATGATGCACTCCTCCTTCATTTGCCTTGCACGGCTGCTTCGTTCGTGAATGACCGCTCAGCGCCACCGCCCAGGTAGCTCGCGATGACGCGCGGATCGCGTTGCAGCGCACTGCCACGATCGCTCATGACGATGCGCCCGTTTTCCAGCACGTAGCCGCGATCGCACATGGCGAGCGCGAGCTGCGCGTTCTGTTCCACCAGCAGCACGGTCACGCCCGATCGGCGCAACCGCAGGATCGCCTTGGCCACTTCCTCGACCATCATCGGCGCGAGACCGAGCGAAGGCTCATCGAGCATCAGCAGGCGCGGCTGCGACATCATGGCGCGACCGAGCGCGAGCATCTGCTGCTCGCCCCCGGACAGCGTCTCGGCGAGTTGCTGACCACGCTCGAGCAGGCGCGGAAACATCGTGAAGACGCGCTCCAGGGTGGACTGCAGCACGCGCTTGTCGCGCACCAGATGACCACCGGCGATCAGATTGTCGTGCACCGAAAGCTGGGGGAACACACGCCGCCCCTCGGGCACATGCGCGATGCCGCGCGCGACGATCCGGTCGGCACTCAGTCCGACCACCGATTCGCCCTCGAATCGAATCGTGCCGCTGGCCGGGCGCACCAAGCCCGAAATCGCCTTCAAGGTCGTCGACTTGCCCGCGCCGTTGCCGCCGATCAGCGTGACGATTTCGCCGGCGTCGACATTGAGCGTCACTTCGGCGAGCGCCGGCACGCCGTTGTAGCTCACCTGCAGTCGCGTGATCTCAAGCATGCTGCGTGGCAGCCTCTCGGTCCGCATCCATGATCCGCTCGGCGATGCCACCGCGGCCGAGATACGCCTCGATCACTTGCGGATCAGCCTGGATCTGCGCGGGCGGACCTTCGGCTAGATGCTTGCCGTAGTTGAGCACCATCACGCGCGAGCAGGCCTTCATGATGACGTCCATGTGGTGCTCGACGATGACGACGGTGAGCCCGTCGGCATTGATGCGCCGGATCAAGTCCACCAGCGCGACCGCTTCGCTCGGATTCAATCCGGCCGCCGGCTCATCGAGCAGCAACACGCGCGGCTTGGCCACGATCGCGCGCGCGATCTCGAGCAGCCGCCGATGGCCGTACGCAAGCGAAGCCGCCGGCGCGTACGCGTACGAACGCAGCCCCACCCGATCAAGCGCATCGAGAGCAGCGTGCTCCATCGATTGCTCTTCGCGGCGCTGCCCGGGCGTGCGAAACAACGCCGCGCAGATGCCCGCCTTCGTCGTCGCGTGCAACCCGACGAGCACGTTATGAAGCACCGTCATATCCCCGAACAGGCGGATGTTCTGGAACGTGCGCCGGATACCCATACCGGCGAGCTTATCGGCACGCAACCCGGTGACATCGCGCCCCTCGAACGCGATGCGACCCGCGGATGGTTGCAGATGCCCGCTGATGAGATTGAGGAGCGTGGTTTTGCCCGCGCCATTGGGACCGATCACACCGCGAACCTCGCCGGCATCGATCTTCGTGCTCACCGAATCGACCGCGAACAGTCCGCCGAACTGGCGGGTGATCTCGGCAATGTCGAGCACGACACTCATGAGCGCACCGGGGCACGCTCGAGGTTGGGTGCGACAGCCGGCGAGGGCAACAAACGCCTGACGAGCGCGGCGAAGAGTCCGGCAAGCCCGCGGGCGCCGAATCCCATGAACACGACGAGCAGCGCGCCGTAGATCACCATGCGCCACTGGTCGATGGCACGCAGCGCCTCGGGCAGGATCACGCCCACGAATGCGCCGACGATGGCACCGGCCAGGCTGCCGATCCCGCCCACCGACACCATGATGAGGATCTCGATCGATTTCCAGAAGGTGAAATCGTTCGGGTTGAGGTACTGGGCGTGATGGGCGTAGAGCGATCCGGCGAATCCGGTGACCAACGCGGCGAGCACGAAACACTGGCTCTTGAGCATGGTCACGTTGACGCCGCTCGCGCGGGCCGCGTCTTCGTCGAGCATGATCGCCTGGAGCGCACGCCCGAAGCGCGAGTCGACGATGCGATGGAACGCGAGGAACACCGCCAGCAGCACCAGCAGACAGGTGTAGTAGAGCGTGAGTTCGCCGGCCACCTTCGAGGTGCCGACGTTGAGCGCGGTGATGTTCATGATGCCGAGCGTGCCGCCGGTGAGCCATTCCTCGTTGGTGAAGATGAGGTGCACGATGATCGTGAACCCCAGCGTGGCCACCGCCAAATAGATGCCTCGCAATCGCGTGATCGGCACCAGCACCAGACTCAGAATGCCGCTCAGCACGCCGCTTGCGACGAACGCCAGCACGAACGGCCATCCGGCTTTGGTGAGGAGCGCCGAGGTGTAGGCACCGATGCCGAGAAACGCTGCCTGGCCGATCGACAACAGCCCCGCATATCCGAGCAGGAGCTGCATGCCCAGCGCGGCAACGCCGAACACGAACGCCAGACTCAGGATGTGCAGGTAGTACTCCTGGTGCACGACCAGCGGCACGAGCGCGAGCAGCCCGAACGCGAGACCGCGGCCGAGCAGGATCAAACGCGGGGAAAAAGCCTCGCGATTCATCGGCGCACGCTCATCGGTTGCGACGGAACAGGCCGGCCAGGCCTTGTGGAAACGCGAGCAGGATCAGGATCAGCAACACCATGCCGATCGCGTCCTTGTAGGCGGTCGACACCCACACCGCCGCGAACGTCTCCAGTAGTCCGAACACGATGCCGCCCACCATGGCGCCACCGATGCTGCCCAGCCCACCCAGCGTGGCGGCCACGAACGCCTTCACGCCGGGAAGAAACCCCATGCTGAACGACGTGAAGAAGAGCGAGCCGAGCAACACGCCCGCGGCGCCGGCCAGCACGCCGCCGATACCGAACGTGTAGGCGGTGCTCCGGGTGAGATTGATTCCCATGAGCTGGGCCGCTTCCGGGTCTTGCGCCGCCGCCTGCATGGCGATGCCGGTACGGGTGTAGCGCAGAAACGCCTGCAACCCGAGCATGACGACGACGCCCAGCCCGATGATCCACAGCAACTGCGGCGACAGGCGCACCGGACCGAACGAATACTGCTCGGCAGCGAAGAGTTTCGGATAAGACGCCGGCTCGGAGCTCCAGGCGAGCTGCACGACGTTCTGCAGCAGGATCGACATGCCAACCGTTGCGATGATGATGTTGGCAAGCGGCGCGCCGCGCATCCGCAATGTGCGATACACGCCCAGTTCGATCGCCGCGGCGGCAATGCCCGCCAGCGCCATGCCGATCAGCAGCACGACCAGAAACGGGAGCTTGGCCGCGGCCAGCGAGACGATGCCGAACACCGCGCCGAGCATCACCACCTCGCCCTGCGCGAAGTGGACGATGCCGGTCGCGCGGATGATCATCGTCATGCCGAGCGCGATGAGGCTGTAGATGCAGCCGATCGCAAGACCGCCGACGGCGAGCTCAATCAGCTGCGCAACGCCCATCGGAGCGCTCCTTGCTCGATCGACGCTGGAGTGGTGATCGCACTGCTTCGGCGGGACGGGAGCACCGCTTGGCACTGGGCACGGCACGGCCCGCTGCGCTCGAGTTTGATCGGACTCATCGCACATTCTCCTTTGGTCGATCGCTCATCGATGCGCTCCCGGTAGCGGACTGGAAGCGCGCTTCTCTCTGCGGAAAAGCGAAACGGGCGATTTGCGCCGGCGACACTGCGCGCATCGACGTGCGCTGCTAGGTGAGCCGGGAGGACAAAACTACGATGTCCCAGGCCCAGTATGGACTGCCGTCAGTTGGACACGCAAGCAACCTCGCACGGAGAGAGTGTCGCCAGCGATAGCGACGGCGTTTGCTGCGCCGCCCGCATTCGAGTAACAATCACCCGGCATCGCGATTCCCCGGCATCGCGATTCCATTTGGGAGGAGACATTGAGCTTCGCGAATCACCGTGCGCTCGTAGTCGGCGGTAGCCGCGGCATCGGCCGCGCCGTAGCGCTCGAGTTGGCACAGCGTGGTGCCGACATCGCGCTCATCTATCGTGCAAGCGAAGCGCAGGCCGACGAGGTGGTGGCTGCGGCCAGTGCGCTCGGCCGCAAGGCCATTGCGATTCGCGCCGATCTTGCGCAGGCAACCGAGATCGAACATGCCGTGGGAGCCGCTGCAGACTTCCTCGGCGGGCTCGACCTTCTGGTGCAAGCAGCCGGTGCACTCGGTTCGTGGCACAACGTCGCTGATCTGACGGTGGCCGATTGGGATCGCTATCTGAGCGTCGATCTGTCGGGCGCGTTCTATACGATCCACTATGCACTCCCTCATCTGCGCAAGAGCGGACGCGGCTCGATCGTAGCGGTGTCATCGATCGCCGCGCAGATGTGCCAGGCGCGCAATGTGCAAGGTGCCGCGGCCAAGGCCGGCGTCGAGGCGCTCATCCGCGTGGTCGCCAAAGAGGAAGGCAAGCGCGGCGTGCGCGCCAACGTCATCTCGATCGGGCTCACCGACACCGACATGGGCCGCGCCGCCTTCGACGAGTGGGGCCCGGAGACCACTCGGCGCGTGATCGCCGGAATTCCGCTCGGTCGCATCGGCACTGCCGAAGAGGTCGCCCGCGCGATTCTGTTTGTCGGCGGATCGGAGGGTGCGTACATTACGGGGAAGGTGCTGAAAGTGGAG
>CADEDU010000100.1 GCA_902826155.1 uncultured beta proteobacterium | reverse complement strand
TGCAAGAGCGAGAACGAGGTTCCGTGGGGCGTCAACCGCCGCCGCGTCGTGACCGTCAACGACGGCGTGCCGGGCGAGAAATCGATTTCGGTCGCCTGCATGCATTGCTCGGATGCGCCTTGCATGGCGGTGTGTCCGGTCGATTGCTTCTATCGCACCGAAGAAGGCGTGGTGCTGCACGACAAGGATCTGTGCATCGGCTGCGGTTACTGTTTCTATGCGTGCCCGTTCGGTGCGCCGCAGTTCCCGCAGGCCGGTGCGTTCGGCATGCGCGGCAAGATGGACAAGTGCACGTTCTGCGCGGGCGGCCCGGAAAAGGACAACTCCAAAGACGAGTTCACCAAGTACGGCTCGAATCGTCTCGCGCAAGGCAAGCTGCCGGCCTGTGCCGAAATGTGTTCGACCAAGGCGCTGCTCGCCGGTGACGCCGACGTCGTGGCCGACATCTACCGGCAGCGCGTGTTGAAGCGCGGCAAGGGTTCGGAGATCTGGGGTTGGGGCACGGCGTACGGCAAACCCGATCAGAAGCCCGCAGCGCCCGCCCCGTCAGGTAAGTCGTGATGATCCGCGCCGGCATCGTTGTGTTGGCGGGCGCGTTCACGCTTGCGCTGCTCGGCGGTTGCGGCGAGCCCGACAAGGAACCGGTGGTCTACAAGCGCGGCCAGTATCAGGGCAAGCCCGATACGCGGCCGTGGGACAGCACACCGAATTCCTGGAGCGGCACCACCTGGGAGAAGGGCAACAAGACCTCGTGGGAGACCGCGATCAAGAATCGCAACGTGGCGCAGAACGAGTACGCGCGTACCGAATAGCGGCGCGTTTCGATCCGACCATTCGAATGATTCGCCGACAGCGCCGTGAATCCGCGGCCTGCAGGCCCGAGCCGGCGGGCAAGGAGGAACGCAACATGATCGACAACGCACGCGGCCTGGCGGTTGCGCTCGCGCTGGCCGCGCTGACCGTCTTCACCGTCACGCTGGGCGCCCAGACGGCGCACGCGCAGCAGTCGGCGAGCCAGCCAGCGAACCAAGCCGGCACCCCGCCGGCGGCGCCGCAATCGCTCGACCAGGCGGTGCGCCAACAGACGCAGCCTTTGAACAACGCGCCGGTGTGGCGTGACGTGCGCTCGGAGAAAGAGCACTACACGACCGCGCGCGGACCGGAAGCCGGCGTGTTGATCCAATCGGGCGGCGAAACCTGGCGCGCGTACCGCAACCACTACATCGTGCGCTATGGCGGCTGGGCGATCTCGATCATGGTGGTACTGATCGCGCTGTTCTATTGGCGCAAGGGCACGATCCAGTTGCACCAGGCCCCCACCGGGCGCAAGGTGCTGCGCTTCAAATCGTACGAGCGCGTCATCCACTGGAGCACGGCGATCAGCTTCGTCATCCTCGCTGCCTCGGGCATGCTGATGCTGTTCGGCAAGTACGTGGTGCTGCCGATCATCGGGCCGACGCTGTTCGCGTGGATCACCCAACTGGGCAAACTGCTGCACAACTTCGTGGGCCCGGTGTTCGTCGTCTGCTCGTTGCTGCTGTTCTTCACCTTCGTGCGCAACAACCTGCCGCATCCGAGCGACTGGCTGTGGATCCGCAAGCTGGGCGGCCTGTTCTCGGGCGAGCACGTGCCCTCGCACCGCTTCAATGCCGGTGAGAAGGCGTGGTTCTGGGGCGGGCTGACGCTGCTTGGCATCGTTGTCGGCGCAAGTGGCCTGGTGCTCGACTTCCCCAACTTCATGCAGACACGCGCGACGATGCAGTGGTACCACATGGTTCATGCCGTCGGTGCGATCCTGTTCATCCTCGGGTTCCTCGGGCATGTGTACATGGGCACCATCGGTGTGGCCGGCGCCTACCAGGCGATGCGCACCGGCTACGTCGACGAGACGTGGATGAAAGAACACCACGAACTGCTCTACAACGACATCAAGTCGGGCAAGATCGCCGCCGACACGCTGCAGCCCGACGGGAGCGCGGGTGGCTCGGTGCGCGCCCAGGCTCAGGCATGATCGCAATCGACGAACCATCGGAGACGCGCGAATGACCACCTCGATCCGACTCATCGCCGGCCTCGCGGGCGTGGCACTGGCTGCAACCGTCGGTGCCAAGCTGCCCGCGCCGCAACTGAGCGAAGAGCAAAAGACCAAGGCGCAGGAGGCGGCGGCGAAATCGGCCCACGCCGCCAAAGTCGACGCCTACCAGTTGTGCCGATCGATGGATCGCGTGGCCGAGCGGTACGGGCGGGATCTGCAGGCCAAAGGCAAAGCCCTGCCGGTCACCGAGACCAAGCCCTGCGCCGATCCCGGGCCATTCCAGGCCGCAACGAAGTAGTGCTCGAAGCGCTGATCGCACCGAGCGCTCCTGGTCGCGGTGCCCCGCGCTCGACGACGCGCCGTTGATGCCCGCCTCATGGGCCTTGCGGCGGATCGTCGAGGCGGCCCACGAGTCGGACCCGACAAAATAGAGGTTGTCGTGCTGCGCTCGCATCGCCTCTGCGATGTTCGCCGTTGCGGCAAGCCGGAACGATTCCGGCCCGAACAAACCCAGATCAAAGGAGATGTGATGCGTGTGCTGTTGGGGAGTGTCGTTGCAATGATCGGATTGGCGGGATGTGCCGGCGGATCATCCTCCGGCGCGTCTGCGATCGCCAAGCTCGAGCCCACCCGGGGCAATGCAACGGCGGGTGTGGCCAAGTTCGTCCAAAGCGGCAATCGCGTGATCGTCACGGCTGAAATCAGTGGCCTCAAGCCCAACGCCGAGCACGGCTTCCACGTCCACGAAAAGGGCGACTGCAGCTCGGGCGACGGCATGAGCGCCGGCGGGCATTTCAATCCGCTCGGCAAACCCCACGGCCATCACGCGAACAGCGAACGGCACGCCGGCGATATGCCGAACCTGCGGGCCGACGCCAACGGGCGTGCGACATTGCAGGTTGAACTCGATCTGATCACCGTCGCCGACGGTCCGGCAAGCGTTGTCGGCAAGGGGCTCATCGTGCACCGCGATCCCGACGACTACAAATCGCAGCCCGTCGGCAACGCCGGCCCGCGCATCGCCTGCGCGGTGATTCAACGCCAGTAACCGACCCAGGCGGTGCGCAAGCGCGCATCGCCTCAGCCGCCCTGCGGCGTCGGACTGCGCAGCGAACGCGACTCGGCGGACTCCGACCCCAACTTCAGATGGCGATGCTCTGGCTCCTGCGTCTGCGTGAACGGGCGCGACTGCTCAAGAACGAGGTGATCGCCCTGGGGCTCGCCGCGCGCGATCCGCGTACCCCTCGGCTGGCCAAGCTGGTGGTGCTGGCGATCATTGCTTACGCGATCAGCCCGATCGATCTCATTCCGGATTTCGTACCGGTGCTGGGTTACCTCGATGAGCTGATCCTGCTGCCGCTGGCGATTCGTTTCGCGCTGCGACTGATCCCTGAGCACGTGCTGGCCGACGCTCGGCAGCGCGCGCCTCAAGCGATCCGACGCGGGTCGCGCATCGCCCTGGTGGCTGCGGCGGTGATCGTGCTGATCTGGCTGCTGGTGATCTGGTTCATCGTGCGCGCGATCGTGGCGCTGCTCACCGAAGTGGGCTGAACGCATCCGTGCTTTGACGCAACGCAAGCGCGGGCGGCTCCGGCGTCGGTAGAACGGCGCCATGCACATCCCCGAACCGACGATCGAACGGGTGCGCTGGTATCTGCGCCCGCTGTTCTGGTTTCAGCGCAAGCGCTATGGAACGTTGCTGCTGCCGGCGCTGACCTGGGCACGCGTGCCTTCGCTCTACTTCGCGCTTGCGGGTTTCTATCGCGCGCTCGACCGGCGCGGCTCGCCGCTCGATCCGGTGCTCCGCTCTTTGGTGCAAACGCGCATCTCGCAGATCAACCACTGCGCCTTCTGCATCGATCTCAATGCCGCGATTGCCGCCGAACGCGGCGGCTCGATGGACAAGGCGCTGGCGGTGGCGCAATGGCGCTCGAGCGATCTGTTCACGCCGGCTGAGCGCGCCGCGCTGGAGTTCGCCGAAGCGGTCACGCAAACCGGTCAGGTCGTTGACGAACCGCTCGTGGGCAGACTGCGTGAATTCTTCGACGAGGACACGCTGATCGAATTCACCGCGCTGGTGGCGTTCCAGAACATGTCGAGCAAGTTCAATGCGGCGCTGGACATTCCGTCGCAGGGGTTCTGCGTGAAGCCGGCCGCACCATCTGCTCCAGCGGACGCCGTGCGGCAGGTTTGAGTCCATCGCCCTTCGTTTTCGACTCGAGGCGATCTGCGGGCGCGCACCTCAGTGCATCACCTATGCCTGCTTCGTTGATTCGAACGCCACGCTGCCCGGATCGGTGCCGGCCACCGAGTAGAGCGCGCCCGGCGCGTTGCGCGTCTTCTGGAACTCTTCCAGCGTCTGACCGCGCATGGCGGCGTAGATGTGCAGGTTCGACACGCCCAGCACCGCGCCGAGTTTCTCGAGCATGAAGAAACTCGCGCCGTAGTGGATCAGCGCGCGCCAGTCGCGGCGCCGGACCATCTCGCGCTCTTCGTTGGTCAGACCCGCCGCGGTCATCGCAGCCACCTCGTCATCCAGGAAGCGCCGCCGGTGCGACGGCTCGACCATAGCGTGCAGGAACCTGTTCAGACGAAAGCCGCGCGCACTGCGTTCCAGCGTGAACGGATAAGTGCCCGCTAGCGCTTCGGCGCCGGCGAGCTGCTCGCCCATGCGCGCTCGCGTTTTCGCAGCCGTGTCGACGCCGGCATCGATCGCGCTATTCTCGTAGATCGCAGTGGCGATCCCGGTCATCGACGGCAGGTAGTAGGTCTGATGGATCTTACGAACACTGGCCGACAAGGCGCCGCGCATCGCCAGCCACATGATCACCTCGGCGCCCTCGACGCCACCGAGGCGCGCGTAGTCGGCGTGCGTCAACTCGGTGAGACGTTCCGGATCCTTCTCGATCAGCTCGAGGAACTTCATGTCCCACTCGGTGTTGTTGAACCCGGCGCGCTCGCCGTGCACCTGATGCGACAGCCCGCCGGTGGCCACGATCGCGACCTTGAGATCCTGCGGATAGCTCTCGATCGCGCGCCGCAGCGCCTGGCCGAGCTTGTAGCAGCGCCGTGCCGTCGGAATCGGGAACTGCAGCACGCCGATCTGCAGCGGCACGATCGGAATCGGCCATTCGCCCTCGTGCGGCATCAGCATCGACAGCGGCGAGAAGCAGCCGTGATCGAGTGGCCGGCCCTGGAAGAACGACAGGTCGAACTCGTCGGCCGCCAGTCCGTAGCCGATGTGCTGCGCGAGCGCCGCATGCCCGCGGATCGGCGGCAGTGCGCGCGGCCCGCCGCCTTCGTCGGCCACCGGATAGCGATCGCTGATGCCAAGCGTGAACGCCGAGTAGTGATCGAAGAAGAAAGAGGTGACGTGATCGTTGTAGACGATCACCAGCGCGTCGGGTTTGTTCTCCTGCAGCCAGTTCCGGATCGGCGCGTACGCCGCGAAGATCGGCCCCCACACCGGGTCGTCGGGCTGCTTGCGATCGTGCGCGAAGCCGATCGTCGGGGTATGCGAGGTCGCGATCGCGCCGATGATGCGGGCCATGGGGCTCTCCGGTAGGCGTTTGACCACCATGGAACGCCGGTCCCCGGCGCAGTCAATTGAGCGAGATCAAAGCGCGGCGCGACCCGCCAGGGGAGTCGGATCAAACCGCTGCGTGGCCCGCTAAGTGCCCGATTCGGTGCGCAAAAACGGCTCCGCCCCTGCTATACTCCCGCCCCTTCGCGCCCGTAGCTCAGTTGGATAGAGTACTTGGCTACGAACCAAGGGGTCGTGGGTTCAAATCCTGCCGGGCGCGCCAAACACGCGTGAAAAAGGGCACTTGATTCGATCAAGTGCCCTTTTTCTTTGCCGCGGCGGTATCGGCCGCCGGGCTATCGCTGTCCGGCGATCCGCGATGCCGACCGAGCACGCATCAATCCATCAACCGTTCTTCCCGGCAACGTAAGGCAGCATCCTGGCGCGCAAGTCGTCGGGGATCGGCACCGCGCGCAGCGTGTCGAGCGACATCATCGCGACCTTGTGCCGGGCGCGGAACTTCTCTTCCTCGCCGACGCGCCCGCAAAGCGCGAACTCGATCGAGCTGCGTCCGAGCTGCGCGACCTCGAGCTCCAGGACGAGTCGGTCGCCGAGGTGACACGGACGCGAAAACTCGCAGCTGGTGTTGACGATCGGGAAGCCCACGCGTCGTCGCAGGTGCATTTCGTTGAACGGCAGGCCGACGGCGCGATCGAACCAGTCCTCGACGCATCCGCCGATCATGTCGAAGAAGTTGACGAAATAAACGATGCCCGCCGGATCGCAGTGCGAGAAACGGATCTTGCGTTCGGTGGAGAAGGTGATTGCCATGGCTCGCTCAGTGTCGGCAACGACTGCGGCTGCTCACTTTTTGCGCGACGCCTTGACCTGCCCTTGCCGCAACGCGTCTGCCATGCCGATCAGCACGCCGCTGGCCAGCGCGGTGTAGCTTTCCGCAAGCGCCTGTGCGCCCTTCAAGCTCGCAGCCCGGCTCTCACGCATTGCGGTTTGCATCTGCGCCATCAGCCCTTCGACGGAGCTCGTCGCTTTCGCGCCGGTCAGCGTGGCGCCGGACGTGAATCGCTCGAGAACTTGAGCCCACGGGCCCGCCATCGTCCCGCTCGCGCTCGCTGCTGCTTTCTGGATGGCGGCGAACAGCGTGTCCTCCATTTTCTCCAGGTCGCCGAGCGCCTTCTTCAGATGCGTCTCACGTAGTGACACACCCTGATCGACGAGCTGCTGCAAGGCGATGCGATTGGCGTCCACCGCCTTGAGCAGTGCCTCGTCCATGCCTGCTATGCCGGTCTCGATCATGGCGTCGAGCTGTGAGACGCCTGCGTTCGCCGCGCCCGCGCCGACGGCCTGGGTCACGCCCGCGAGCGCACTACGGATGTTCTTGAGACTGAGTTCGCGTCCTTGCAGCGCCTGGAGTGTTGCGTCGTGCACCGCCTTGCGCATCTGCTCGGCCCCTTTAGCCGCCGCTTGCGTGAACTGCTCGACCAGCGCCTGTTGATCGATTCCGAATTTGTTCATGGAATGCTCCTGGTTGCGAAGAAGGTATGCAGCGCTTCACTCGTCACATCGCACGTTTCGCGAGACGGCTCCTCACACGCCCAGGTGTTGCCGAATGATCTCGGGCTTGGCGCGCAGCTCCGCGCTCGAACCCTCGAACACCACCTGGCCCTTCACCAGAATCACGTTGCGATCGGCGATCGCCGTGACCGAAGGGTGGTTCTTGTCGACGATGACCGTGGCGATTCCACTGGTCTTGATCTGGGCGACGATACGCCAGATCTCGCGGGCGATGAGCGGGGCGAGCCCTTCGGTCGCCTCGTCGAGGATCAGCGCGTCGGGGTTGGTCATGAGCGCGCGGCCGATCGTGAGCATCTGCTGCTCGCCACCGGAGAGTTGGCCGCCGCCGTTGCTGAGGCGCTCGGCCAGCCGCGGAAAGGTATCGAGTACGCGCTCGTAGTTCCATTCGTTGCGTCCATCGATGCCGACTCGCGCCGCCATGACCAGGTTCTCGCGCACCGACAGGTTAGGAAAGATCCCGCGGCCTTCGGGCACGTAGGCGATGCCGCGCCGCGCGATCAGGTAGGGCGCGGAACCGGTCATCGTCTGGCCCCGCACTTTCACTTCACCGTGGCGCGGCGGCACGAGCCCGAGCATGCTGCGGATCAGGGTGGTCTTGCCCATGCCGTTGCGGCCCATCAGGCCGACGGTCTCACCGGCGCTCAGCTTGAAGTCGATGCCGTGCAGGATGTGGCTTGCGCCGTAGAAGCTGTGCAGGCCGCGTGCTTCGAGAAGAACTTCACTCATGGTGCATCTCTCCATGGCCAAGGTAGGCCTGCTGGACTTGCGGGCTGGCGCGAATCGCTTCGGGTGTGCCCGTCTCCAGGACCTGCCCGTTCACCATGACCGTCACCACGTTGGCCACGGCGAAGACGGCGTCCATGTCGTGCTCGACCAGCATGATCGCGTGTCCGGGCGTGAGTTTTTTCAGCAACTCGACCATGCTCGCGGATTCCTCCGATCCCATGCCGGCGAGCGGCTCATCCAGGAGCAGGACCTCGGGTCGGGTGGCGAGCACCATCGCGATCTCCAGTTGGCGTTGTTCACCGTGACTCAGGGTAGCCGCAACGACGTCGGCGCGTCGCGCAAGCCCGGCCTGCTCCAGCGCAACGTGCGCGGCGTCATTGATCGACCGGTAGCCCGACTGCGCATTGGAGAAGATCCGAAGCGCATTGGGTGTACGCGATTGTGCCGCGAGGCGACAGTTCTCGAACGCGGTGAAGCCCGGAAAGATGTTGGTCTTCTGGTAGCTGCGGCCGATCCCCAGTCGTGAGCGCTCGTCGGCGCTCAAGCCGACAATCTCCTCGCCCTTGTACCGGATGCTTCCCGATGAGGCAGGGAGATCGCCCGAGAGCAGATTGATGAGCGTGGTCTTGCCCGCACCGTTGGGCCCGAGCACGGCATGCAGCTTGCCGCGTTCGAGCGCGATCGAAACGTTGCTGTTCGCCGCCAATCCGCCGAAATGTCGGGTGAGGGCCTGGGTCGAGAGCACCGCGCCGTCGATTTGTGCTGAGGGGCTCATTTGTCGGTCGCTCCGATCAACGCACCGCGTACTCGCTTCGTCAGGCTTGCCAAGCCGCCGGGCAGGAACAGCACCAGCAGCACGATCACCAGGCCGAGCCAGAACTGCCAGTGCTTGGTGATCGAGGAGAAGATCTCCTGCAGCAGCACGAACACGAATGCTCCGGCGATCGCGCCGTAGAGATTGCCCAGCCCGCCCAGGATCACCATCAACAGCACGTTGCCCGACTGGTGCCACGAGAGGATTTCGGGATTGACGAACCCGAACTGGCACGCCGACAGGTATCCGGCGAGCCCGGCCAGGCTGCCTGCGATGGTGAACGCCGCGAGCTTGTAGCGCAGGATCGGAAAGCCGACCGAGCGCATCCGGTGCTCGTTCGCCTTGATGCCCATGAGCGCATGCCCGAACGGTGAGCGCAGCATGCGACGCAGAAACAAGTACACCACGACCATGGCGACGAGCACGAAGTAGTAGAAGTGCGTGCCGTTGCTCAGGTCGAACGGCACGATGCCGGCCACGCTCGCGTCGGGCTTCACGTTGATGTAGACGCCGTCCGACCCGCCACCCAGCTTCGTGTCGTGGAAGACGAAGTACACCATCTGCGCGAACGCCAGGGTCACCATGATGAAGTAGATGCCCTTGGTGCGGAGCACGAACAAGCCGATGATGAGTGCGCCGAGCGCCGCCACCAGCATTGCCAGCGGCAAGCTGAGCCACAGACTCGCCGCCTCGTACTTGGGTGAGACGAGCGCGAGCGTATAGGCGGCCAGTCCGAAGTACGCCGCGTGGCCGAAGCTCACCAGACCGGTGTATCCGACCAGCAGATCCAGGCTCATGGCGAAGATCGCCATGATCATTACCTTGGCCAGCAGTTCGGTATAGAAGTCGGCTTCGGCAAGCGGAAACAGCGCAAGCAGCGCCACGCATGCGAGCAGGACCCACGATGTGTTCTTGTTGAGCATGATCAGGCGCGTCCAAACAGGCCTTCGGGCTTCCACAACAGGATGGCCGCCATCAGGAGATAGGTGGTGATTCCCGCATAGTCGGGAAACAGGACTTTGCCGAACGTATCAGCCAGGCCGATCGCCAGTGCGGCGATCAATGCGCCCCATACCGAGCCGATGCCACCGATCACGACCACGACGAAGCAGATGATCAGCACCTGGTTGCCCATCCCGGGGAATACCGAGGAGATCGGCGCGGCGAGCATGCCCGCGAAAGCAGCGAGCGCGACCCCGAGGGCGAACACCAGTCGGTAGATCAGATTGATGTTGATGCCGAGCGATTGCACCATGTCGCGATTGAAGCTGCCGGCGCGGATCATCATGCCCAGGCGCGTGCGCTGGATGAGCACGTACATGGCGATTGCGAGCAGGATGCACACGCCCGACATGAACAGCCGATACACCGGGTAGGAGAGCGTCTCGGTGAGCTTGATCGAGTGTTCGAACAGCGCCGGGATCTTCACCCCGTGCACGTCATCGCCCACCAGGAAGCTGCGCACCTCCTCGAAGATCAGGATCAGTCCGTAGGTGAGCAACACCTGCTCCAGGTGGTCGCGCTTGTAGAGATGGCTGAAGAGCAGCCACTCGAGCAGCATGCCTAGCGCTACCGAGAGCGCCACGCCCAGCACGATCGCCACCAGCAGATTGCCGGTGAGCGAGGCGAGCGAGAACGCCATGTAGGCGCCGATCATGTAGAAGCTGCCATGGGCCAGATTGATGATGCCCATGATCCCGAAGATCAGCGTGAGGCCGCTCGCGACCAGGAACAGCAGCAGACCGTACTGGACGCTGTTCAAGATCTGGATCAGCAGCGAGACTGGATCCATCGATTCCTCTCCTTTTCAGGGCGCGCGCCGGTCCTGCGGCGGGCGCTGTGCCCGCCGCCGCCGGCTCTGAGGTCGAAGTTCGAAAGGGCGTCGCGTTACAACTTGCAGCCGCGCGCTGGATCGGTGAGCCCCTTGATCGCGACCTCGACCAGCTTGTTCTGCTTGCCGTCGACCTTGCGCAGATAGATGTCCTGCACCGGGTTGTGCGCTTTGGAAAGGGTGAACGGTCCGCGCGGGCTGTCGATCTTGGCGGCCTGCATCGCGTTGATCAGTTCGGCGCGTTTCTTCACATCGCCTTTGACGGCTTGGAGGCCGGCGTCGAGCAGCAGCGCGGCGTCATAGCCCTGGACCGCATAGACGTCCGGATCTGCGTTGTGCGACTTCCTGTAGGCGGCGCGGAACGCCTTGTCCTTCGGATTGTCCAGCCCGTCGGCGTAATGCAGCGTGGTGAACAGGCCTTGCGCGGCGTCGCCCTGCGCCTCCAGCGTACCGTCGGTGAGGAACCCTGGCCCATAGAGCGGGATGCTCGCTTTCAATCCGGCGGCGGCGTAGTCCTTCACGAATTTCACCGCGCCACCTCCGGCATAGAAGGCGAACACGGCATCGGGTTTGAGTGCGGCGATTTCGGTGAGCAGCGCCTGGAACTCCACGGTAGGGAAGGGCACCGTCAGTTCCTTCACGACCTTGCCGCCGCCTTTCTCGAAGCCCTCTTTGAACGCGCTGGCCATCTGCTCACCCGCGGCGTACTTCCAGGTGATGGTCACTGCGGTTTTGTGCTTGCGATCGGCCGCGACCTTGCCCATCGCGAAGCTCGATTGCCAGTTGCTGAACGAGGTGCGGAAGATGTTGGGCGCGCACAGCGGGCCGGTGATCTCGTCGGCGCCGGCGTTGGGGACGATGAGCAGCGTCTTGGTATCGCGCGCCACGCGTGCCATGCCCAACGCGACGCCCGAATGCACCGTGCCGACCAGCACGTCGACCTTGTCGCGCTTGACGAGTTTGTTGGCGTTCTCCGGCGCCTTGGCCGGATCGGACTCGTCGTCGACGGTGAAGTACTCGACCTCGCGTCCGCCCAGCTTTCCGCCGCGCTCGGCGACCGCGAGCTTGAAACCGTTGCTGATGGCGTTGCCGAGGGCCGCGAACGTGCCGGTGGCAGGCAGCATCAGACCGACGCGCAACTTCGAGTCCTGCGCGAACGTCGCGATCGGCAGGGCGAGCGCAGCACTCGCGAGAACGGGTAACAGACGAGCGGCGATGCGCCGTCGCGCGCCGCATTGATTCTTGGTATCGAACATCACAGTCTCCTTGTATCGGTGTGCTTGGGTGTTGTCGGGGGTGCGGCGGCTATTGCCTTGCCGCCATGGCACGTAACTTGAAGCGTTGAACTTTGCCGGTCGCGGTCTTGGGCAGCTCGTCGACGAATTCGAACCAGCGGGGATACTTGTAGGGGGCGAGCTGCGCCTTGACGTGTTGCTTGAGCGCTTCGGCAAGCGCGGGCGAGGCGTTGCGCCCGGGCTTGAGCACGATGTAGGCGATCGGCTTGATGAGCTTCTCTTCGTCTTCCTTGCCGACGACGCCGCACTCGAGCACGGCCTCGTGGGCAATCAGTGCCGACTCCACCTCGATCGGCGAAACGTAGATGCCGCTCACTTTGAGCATGTCGTCGCTGCGTCCGGCGTAGACGAAGTAACCGTCGGCATCCTGCGCGTACTTGTCGCCGCTGCGAGTCCAGGGGCCCATGAACGTGTGCCGCGTCTTCTCGCGGTTGTTCCAATAGAGGGCCGCGCTGGTGGGCCCGGCGATCTGCAGCTCGCCCGCTTCTCCTTGCGGCACCGGCGCGCCGTGGTCATCGACCAGGCGCACGTCGTAGCCCGGTAGCGGCTTGCCCGTGGTGCCGTAGCGCACGTCATCGGCGCGATTGGACAGAAAGATGTGCAGCATCTCGGTCGAGCCGATGCCATCGAGGATGTCGACGCCGAAATGCGTCTTCCAGCGCTTGCCGATTTCCTCGGGCAGCGCTTCACCCGCGGAGGTGCAGCAGCGCAGACGCAACTCGTCGCGGCGTGGCAGCTCGGTGCTTGCGAGCATCGAAGCGAACAGCGTGGGCACGCCGTAGAAAACAGTCGGCTGGTGCTTGCGCAATCGCGCTGCGACCGACGCGGGTGTCGGGCGTTCGGCCATCAACACCGCGGTGGCACCCACTGCCAGGGGAAAGGTGAGTCCGTTGCCCAGCCCGTAGGCGAAGAACAGCTTGGCCGCGGAGAACACGACGTCGTTGTCGTTGATGCCGATGACCGGTCGTGCGTAGAGCTCGGCGGTCTGAATCAAGCTCGAATGCACGTGCACCGTACCTTTCGGTGCGCCGGTCGAGCCCGACGAGTAGAGCCAGAAGCAGGCATCGTCCGGTTTCGTCGGCGTTACGGCGAACGGTCTGCGCGACCGGTCGAGCAACGCCGACAGCGACAGATGCGGCCCGGCGGCGCCGCCGGCGACGATCACGTGCTTCAGGTGCTTCGCATTGGCGATCGCGGCTGCGAAGGTTGCGGCGAGCGGTGCGGAGATCACCAGCGCGCGCGCCCGGCTGTCGTTCAGCATGTACTCGTAGTCGGCGCTGGTGAGCAGCGTGTTGACGGCGATCGGCACGATGCCCGCCTTGATCGCCCCCAGGAACACGGTCGGAAAATCGATGGTGTCGTGCACGCACATCAGGACGCGCTCTTCCATGCGCATGCCCAGTTCGGTCAACGCGTGCGCGCAGCGATCGACACGGTCGGCGAGTGCGCCGTAGGTGTACGAACCGTTGTCGTCGATGAAGGCGACCTTGCTCGCTCGGCCTGCGCGCAGGTTGCGCTCGATCAGGTCATAGGCGGCGTTGTAGGCGTCGGGAATGGTGATGCGCGGCGGCGTTTCGCTCGAATCGGTAACGCTGATCTCGGCCATTGCTCTGGTCTCCTTTGGGCTGTTCGGGGGCAAACGAAGCGTTCAGATCGATTTCGAGCTCAGCAGTCCTATGGCCGAATCACGATCTGAGGAGGCGAGGATCGAGGCGAATCGGTGTGGCCTGGGATCACTCGGCTGCCCGTCCTGCAGCGGCATTCGCGGCGGACAACGGCACTATAATGCTGCAATGCGGAGCCGGTCAAGCAGTTTGATGCCTTCAAACCAGGAAGGCGCTCGACAATGGGTGCTATAGCACCGTATCGTTGCTCCAGATAACCCGCTCTCGGGCCAAGGAAGCAGCAAAATAATGCTTGACGCGTCGAATTGATGGGTATTATTCTGCTGGCCATGACGCAAATCTCATCCGCGTCCAGTCATTCACACAAGGAGAAGACAAATGGCAGCGACCCCGACAGCAGCAGTGAGCGCCGGCCCTGTGGTCGACTATCAAACCCATCCGGATCAGTACGCCCACCTGAAATTGAGCTTCGATGGGCCGATCGCGACGATCACGCTCGATACCAAGGAAGAGGGCGGCATTCGCCCCGGCTACAAGCTGAAGCTCAATTCATACGATCTGGGCGTCGACATCGAGCTGCACGACGCCCTGCAACGCCTGCGCTTCGAGCACCCCGAAGTGCAAAGCGTCGTCATGACCAGCGGCAAACCGCGCGTGTTCTGCTCCGGCGCGAACATCTTCATGCTTGGCTTGTCCTCGCACGCATGGAAGGTGAACTTCTGCAAGTTCACCAACGAGACGCGCAACGGCATCGAGGACTCCAGCCGGCACTCCGGGCTCAAGTTCATCGCGGCCTGCAACGGCACGACCGCGGGCGGCGGATACGAGCTCGCGCTGGCGTGCGACGAGATCTTCCTGGTCGACGATCGCTCATCCGCGGTGAGCCTGCCCGAAGTTCCATTGCTTGGCGTATTGCCTGGAACCGGCGGCCTGACGCGCGTGACCGACAAGCGCAAGGTGCGCCACGACCTGGCCGATATCTTCTGCACGACCACTGAAGGCGTGCGTGGCCCGCGCGCCAAGGAATGGCGACTGGTGGACGAAGTCGTCAAGCCGCAGCAATTCGCCGAGCAGGTCAGGAAGCGTGCACTCGAACTGGCCGCGCTGAGCGACCGCCCGAAAGATGCGAAGGGCGTGACGCTCACCCCGCTCAAGCGTACCGCCGACGAGCGCGGCTATCACTATGAGCTGGTCGATGTGGCCATCGATCAAGCGACGCGTCGCGCGACGGTGACGGTGTCGGCCCCTACGAGCGCACAGCCGAGCGACCTTGCCGGCGTACACGCCAAGGGCGTTGCCTGGTGGCCGCTGCAGATGGCGCGCGAGTTGGACGATGCGATCCTGATGCTGCGCACGAATCACCTCGATGTCGGCACGTGGCTGCTTAAGACCTCCGGTAACGCCGATGCCGTGCTCGCCGCCGACGCGACGCTCGAGCAATTCAAGAACGATTGGTTCGTGCGCGAGGTGCGCGGCATGTTGCGCCGGACTCTTGCGCGCTTGGACGTGTCGTCGCGGACGATCTTCGCCCTGATCGAACCGGGTTCGTGCTTCGCCGGCACGCTGGCCGAGCTGGCGCTCGCCGCCGATCGTGGTTACATGCTCAACCTGCGTGACGAGTCGGCCAAGTCGCCGACGTTCGCGCTCTCCAGCCTCAACTTCGGCGCCTACCCGCGTGTCGACGGGCTCTCGCGCATCGACGCGCGCTTCTATCAGGAAGCCGAGCCGCTCGCCAAAGCGCGCGCGGCGATCGGCAAGAAGCTCACGCCTGCTGAGACGTTGGCGCTCGGTCTGATCACTGCAGCCCCGGACGACCTCGATTGGCAGGACGAGTTGCGCATCGCGCTGGAGGAGCGCAGCAGCATGTCGCCCGACGCACTCACCGGGATGGAGGCTAATCTTCGGTTCGGCGTCACCGAGACGATGGAAACGCGCGTGTTCGGCCGGCTTTCGGCCTGGCAGAACTGGATCTTCATCCGACCCAACGCGGTCGGCGAAACGGGTGCCTTGAAGGTGTTCGGCAGCGGCAACAAGGCGAAATTCAATTGGGAACGGGTGTAACCCGGGTGTAGTCCGACGCACTGACTCGCCGGTCGCGCGAATGAGCGACGGCACAGCCAAAGGAGCTATCGAAAATGTCGATCAACTATAGCGAAAAGATTCCGAACAACGTCAACCTCTCCGAGGACAAGACGCTGCAGCGTGCGCTGGAGCAGTGGCAGCCCGAGTTCCTCAACTGGTGGGGTGACATGGGCCCGGAGGGCAGCAAGAATTTCGACGTGTACCTGCGCACCGCGGTGAGCGTCGAGCGCGACGGCTGGGCGCACTTCGGTCACGTGAAGATGCCCGACTACCGCTGGGGCATCTTCCTCAACCCCGCGCAAACCGACCGCAAGGTGAACTTCGGCGAGCACAAAGGCGAACCGGCGTGGCAGGAAGTCCCCGGCGAATATCGGGCCAACCTGCGCCGCATCATCGTCGCCCAAGGCGACACCGAGCCGGCCTCGGTCGAGCAGCAGCGCCATCTGGGGCTCACCGCCCCCTCGCTCTACGACATGCGCAATCTGTTCCAGGTGAACGTGGAAGAAGGGCGCCACCTGTGGGCGATGGTCTATTTGCTTCATCGCTACTTCGGGCGCGACGGCCGCGAGGAAGGCGAAGCGATGCTCGAGCGTCGCTCGGGCGATGCCGACAACCCGCGCATCCTCGGCGCCTTCAACGAGAAGACGCCCGACTGGCTGTCGTTCTTCATGTTCACCTACTTCACCGATCGCGACGGCAAGTTTCAGCTGTGCGCACTGGCGGAGTCGGGCTTCGATCCGCTCGCCCGCACGACGCAGTTCATGCTTACCGAGGAAGCGCACCACATGTTCGTGGGCGAGTCGGGCGTGGGCCGTGCGATCCAGCGCACCTGCGAGGTGATGCGCGAGCACAAGGTGGACGATCCGGCCAAGGTTCGCGCCTTGGGCGTCGTCGATCTGGAGACGATCCAGCGCTATCTGAATTTCCATTTCAGCGTGACGATCGATCTGTTCGGCTCCGATCAATCCTCGAACGCCGCGACGTTCTACAGCACCGGCTTGAAGGGTCGCTACGAAGAAACCAAGATCGGTGACGACCACCTGCTCAAGGGCGATTCCTACAAGGTGCTGGAGATCGCCGGCGACCGCATCGTGGAGAAGGAAGTCTCGGCGCTTCTCGCGCTCAACGAGCGGTTGCGCGACGACTACATCAAGGACTCCGTCGGTGGCGTCGAGCGCTGGAATCGCATCATCGAAAAGGCCGGCATTCCGTTCCGCCTGAAGACTCCGCACAAGGCGTTCAACCGCCGGATCGGCACCTTTGCCGGCGTGCGTGTGGCACCCGATGGCCGGGTGATCTCCGAGGCCGACTGGACCCACCAGCACAAGAGCTGGCTGCCCAGTGCCGAAGACCGCGCGTTCGTGGCGTCGTTGATGGGACGAGTGGTCGAGCCCGGCAAGTACGCCAGCTGGATCGCCGCGCCGGCGATCGGCATCAACAAGCAGCCGGTGAACTTCGAGTACGTGCGATTCAACTGAGCGGCCAACTTAGTGGCCAACTGAGCGGCCTATAGGAGCACCCATGACCACCGCCACCGCCGAATACGCGAGACAGCACCTCATCGACCCGGAGGTGTGCATCCGCTGCAACACTTGCGAGGCGACCTGCCCTTACGACGCGATCACGCACGATTCACGCAATTACGTGGTCAAGTTCGAGGTTTGCAACGCCTGCGGCGACTGCATTTCGCCGTGTCCCACGGGCGCGATCGATCACTGGCGCGACGTGCCCAAGGCCTCGGCCTACACGCTCGATGATCAGTTGTCGTGGGACAGCCTGCCCGCGCCGACTGAGATCGATGCCGTTCCGGCCAGTGACGTGCCGAGCGAAGTACGGCAACTCACCGAGATCGCCACGGCCGGAACCGGCGGCCCGGCGGCTCCGCCCTGGTCGGCATCGCATCCGTACGTCAATCTGTATTCGCTCGCCAAACCGGCGATCGCGAAGGTGGCCGGCAATCACCGTCTCACCGGCGACAAGGCCTCGGCCGACATTCATCACATCGTCCTCGACTTCGGCAGCACGTCGTTTCCGGTGCTCGAGGGGCAGACGATCGGCATCGTGCCGCCGGGGCTCGACGCCAACGGCAAGCCGCATCACGTGCGGCTGTATTCGGTCGCGAGCCCGCGTGATGGCGAGCGTCCGCGCTACAACAACGTCGCGCTGACGGTGAAGCGCGTCACCGAGGACCACGACGGCAAGCCGGTAGTGGGCTTGGCCTCGAACTTCCTGTGCGACCTCAAGGTGGGAGACCAGGTCAAGGTGGTGGGGCCGTACGGCACGAGCTTCCTGATGCCGAATCATCCGCGCTCCTCGATTCTGATGATCTGCACCGGCACCGGTTCGGCGCCGATGCGCGCGATGACCGAGCGCCGCCGCCGGCGGATCGCGTTGAAGGAAGGCGGCGAGCTCACGCTGTTTTTCGGCGCGCGCGCATCGGACGAGCTGCCCTACTTCGGACCGCTGTCGAAACTGCCCAAGGAATTCATCGACGTGAACTTCGCGTTCTCGCGTGTGCCGGGGCAGCCCAAGCAGTACGTGCAGGACGTGATCCGTACGCGTGGCGACAAGGTCGCGCGACTGCTGCAGGACGAGAACTGCTACATCTACATCTGCGGGCTCAAGGGCATGGAGTCCGGTGTCGTCGAGGCGTTTCGGGAGGTGTGCCGGACGCACGGCCTGGACTGGGATGCACTCAAGCCGCAGCTGGTGGCGCAGAGTCGCCTGCATATCGAAACGTACTGAGACGAATCTCGGAACAAGGGGGCTCGCCCCCTCGTAACTCCCTGAGAAATTTGGGACCCCTGCATACCCGAGGTAGGTTATGCAGAGGTTCCGTAAGGTAACTTGATGCAACGCACAGCGATACGAATCATTCAAGACGAGCATCTGGCGATCGGCGCGGTGCTGTACAGCCTGCGCTACCTCGCACGGCGCATCCGCGACGAGGTCGATCTGCCCGATTTCCGGCTGTTGCACGCGATGCTCGACTACGTCGTGGAATACCCCGATCGCTGGCACCACCCCAAGGAGAACCAGTTCCTGTTCAAGGCGTTGCGCGAGCGTGCACGCGAAGCCGCGCACCTGGTGGCGCAGTTGGAAGCCGAGCACGAGCAAGGCTCTCGCCTGATCACTGCGCTCAAGGATGCGCTGGCGCGATTCGAGCGTGGTGTGCCCGGTGCGCGTGCCCCGTTCATCGATGCGGTCGAGGAGTACGCGCAGTTTCAGTGGGATCACATCCGCAAGGAAGAGGAGCAGTTGCTGCCGCTCGCCGAACGCGTGCTGAGCGACGACGCCTGGGAATCCATCGCGACCGCCTTCGAAGAAAACGACAACCCGTTGTTCGGCATCAAGCCCAAGGATGAAGCCGAGCGACTCTATCGGACGATCATGCAGTTGGCGCCGCCGCCGCTTGGTGTCGGGCAGCGCGCTCACGACCAAGATCGCGATGGCTCGTCCAACGAACAGCAACCTCGACTGGCGACCTCGCGTCGCTAGCTACGACAAAGGAGATTTCGAACCATGCGCAGCTTTCAAGTTCAGCAGTTCGGCCAACCACTGGCCGACGTCATCGGCCAAGCGCCTCAGCTCCAGGGCAGCGACGTCCTGGTGAAGATCAGCGGTTGCGGTGTGTGCCATAGCGACGCGCACCTGCACGACGGTTACTTCGACCTGGGTGACGGCAAGAAAGTCGACATGACGCGCGCGAT
Organism: uncultured beta proteobacterium; assembly: GCA_902826155.1. Next base: position 2,763 of record CADEDU010000100.1, on the reverse strand, counting down.
GCAACTACCGCGCACCCTGGGGCATGAAATCGTCGGCACGGTCGTTGCGCTTGGACCCGACGCCAAAGGCGCGAAGGTCGGCGATCGTCGCGTCGTCTATCCGTGGATCGGTTGCGGCGTCTGTTCGCTGTGCAAGGCGGGTGACGAGCATCTGTGCAACGCGCCACGTGCGCTCGGCATCAATCGCGATGGCGGTTTCTCCGACCATGTGGTCGTCCCCGACGCCAGGTACCTGATCGAATTCGATCCGCTACCGGAAGAGCAGGCCTGTACCTACGCGTGTTCCGGCCTTACCGCGGCTGGTGCGCTCAAGAAGGCCGGGCGCCTCGGCGCGGGCGATCCGCTGCTGATCATCGGTGCGGGTGGCGTCGGGCTGTCGGGCATTCGGCTGGCCAAGACGATGTGCGGCGTAGCACCGATCGTCGCCGAAATCGATAAGAGCAAGTGGGATGTGGCGCGCGAAGCGGGCGCGGCAGAGGTGATCGATCCGAACGCCGACGGCGCGGCGCGCAACCTGATGAAAGCGACGGGTGGCATTGCCGCCGCGATCGATTTCGTCGGCGCCGCCTCAACGTTCAACTTCGGCTTCAACTCGCTGCGCAAGGCCGGCAAGCTGGTCGTCGTCGGGTTGTTCGGTGGCTCTACGCCGATCGCACCTCCGCTGGTGGCGATGAAGGCAGTGACGGTGACCGGCTCCTACGTCGGCAGCCTGGCCGACATGCACGAGCTGATGAAGATCGCGCGCTCGGGCGCATTGCCCGCGTTGCCGGTGACCAGGCGTCCGCTCGCCGATGTGAACGCGGTGCTCGACGAACTGAAGGCCGGGCGTATTCGTGGCCGCGTCGTGGTGCAGCCATGAGTGATCGCAGCAATCCTTTCGATCCGACAAACTTCGACCCGTTCGCGATGTGGCGGGAGTGGTTCGGTCGTTCCGAGCAGCAGTGGAGTCAGGGCCTGTCCGAGATGCTCAAGGACGAGCGCGTTGCCGGTTCGCTCGGCAAGGAAGCGCAGAAGGCCATGCTCATGCAGCGGATGTTCGCCGAAGTAAGCGAGCGGTACCTCGCCTACATGAATATGCCTTCGCGTAGCGACATCGAAAAGCTCGGCGAGCGCATCGGCCGGCTGGAAGACTCGATCGGCTCGTTGCAAGTCGAGATCGCGCAACTGCGAGGCCGGGCGGGCTCAATAGCTGATGGCGGCCAAGCTGCGCCAAAGCGCCCCGCGCGCACGCGCAAGCCAACTGCCGCGGGTTGATCGATGGCCGCGCCTGCGTCTTCCCCACATCGATCCGCCGAGCGATCCACCGAGCGATCCACCGAGCGATCCACCGAGCGAAGCCGGCGTGAAGTGTTGCGAGCTGTAGAACAGCGCGGTGTCGGCACCGAAGCCGTCGCCGAATGGACCGGTGCGCTCGGCACCACGCCCAAAGACGTCGTCCTCGCGCACGGCACGATGAAGCTGTTCCACTATCGGCCGCTCACCGACGACGTGTATCGCGTGCCGGTGCTGATCGTCGCCTCGCTCGTCAATCGCTCCTACATCCTCGATCTCGCACCGGGGCAGAGTCTGATCGAGTTCCTGTTGCGGCAGGGGTTCGATGTCTATCTGATCGACTGGGGCGTCCCCCGCCGCGAGCATCGCGACACGCGCCTGGAAGACTACGTGCTCGATTTCATCCCGCGTTGCGTGGAGCGGGTGCAGGAAGACTCCGGCGAGCCCGACGTTTCGCTGCTCGGCTATTGCGTGGGCGGTCTGCTCGCGGTGCTGTACGCGGCGCTTCATCCGCAGGCGCCGGTGAAGAACCTCGTGTGTTTCGCAACGCCGGTCAACAGCGACGGCCTGGTCTCGCTCAAAACCTGGATGAGCGAGTCGGCCTTCGACGCCGATGCGATGGTGCGACTGCACGGCAACGTGCCGGCCGATTTCATCCAGGATACGCTGCGCATGCTGCGCCCGTTCGGGAAGCCGGCGGGGCAACTCGCGTTGCTCGACAAGGTGGACGACGAAGATTTCGTCACCAGCAATCTGCGCTTCGCCAAATGGGAGTCCGACAACGTCCCGTTCGTGGGCGGCGCGTTCAAACAGATGGTCGAAGACTTCTTGCGCGGCAACAAGCTGCTCAAAGGTACGTGGCGACTTGGCGGCCATCGGATCGACCCGAAGAAAATCCATGCACCGTTCCTGCATCTGGTGGCGCAGTCCGATCACATCACGCCGTACGAGTCGTCGCAGGATCTGGTGAAGATGGTCGGCAGCAAGGACAAGCAGGAGATCGTGCTCAAAGGTGGCCACGTCGGCCTCGTCGCCGGGCGCGGCGCGATCAAGCAGATGTGGCCGGCACTCGAACAGTGGCTGGCCAGGCGCTCGGTCTAAAGGCTTCGGGGCAGGGCGCGGTCTTCCACTACTCAAAAGAAACTCAATGCGTCCTCATTCCATGACTCCGAGGAAGCGGCGCGCGAGAAGATGGCGTACGTAGAGAACGGCGGCGCTGCAATTCATTGGCACGCGGTGGGCGAGGGCGAGCCGCTGCTCCTGATCATGGGGCTTGGTTGCAGCTCGGCGATGTGGTTCCGATTGGCCCCGCGACTGGCGCGCCACTATCGGGTGATCCTCATGGACAACCGCGGCGTGGGGCAGACCCAGGCGCATTCCCTGGTGCATCGCGTTTCCAGCATGGCAAGCGACGTGGATGCGGTGCTGTCGGCGGCCGGCGAATCCAGTGCGCACGTGCTGGGGTTGTCGATGGGCGGAATGATCGCGCAG
>CADEDU010000099.1 GCA_902826155.1 uncultured beta proteobacterium | reverse complement strand
TCTTACGGACCTCACTGCGGCGTTCACACCGCATCGCCCCGGGGCAACGTCAGCACGGTCCTCGCAACGTGGCTGTAAGTGGTACTTCGCACGTGCGTAGTCACGCCACATCACAAGCTCACGCTCTGAGCTACTGCCAAGCTCATGATGCACGCATTGAACAAACACCGAGGAGAACGGTCATGAGCGTGCTTGCCGAAGCAATCAGCGTCGTCGTCGCCAACAGCGCGATCAAGCGCCGTTATCGCGGCGGGTTTGAAGGATTCGTGCGCGATTGCCCGGGCGCGAGCTTCTGTTCCGACGGCGTGCTCTCACGCGTGGGATTTCTTGCGCGGCGCGATGCCGACTACTTCGCCAGCATGCTGACGAGTGCCGGCTTGAGCGGCCTGGAGCGCGGCGCGTTCGTCGATCTGGCGATCGTCGACCAGAATCGCGGGCCGCTTGCGCCATGTCTGTGGATCGAGTTCGGCCATGAGCGTGACGGCACGCCGGTCGTGTGGCACGCGGCGTCACGCCGTGGGGTCGCGCACGTGCCGCAAGGGTGGAATGCGCCTGCGGTCACGCACCCGGCGCGCTTCGCACGGCGCGCGTTCACGCATCAGGTGCAGTATCTGCGCGGCAAGGCCGATCGCGACTGGTTTCGTGATCGGCTGAGCGGCAAGGTGTTTTCCGTGCCGCGCCCCTTCATGCTGCACTGAAGCGCGCGGCACGCCGCGGGCAGCAAGGTTGAACGGGCGCGGCACCGTGATATCTTCGTTCGCGGCGCCGACCCTCCATGTTGTCTGTTCACCACTCCAACTCGCTCGATCGACTCGCCGACGCACTGGCGCACACGATCACGACTGCGCCGCTCGCGCCGATGACCCCCGAGATCATCGTCGTGCCGGCGACCGGGCTTGCGCGCTGGCTCACTACTGCACTCACCGAGCGCATCGGTATCGTCGCCAACACCCGCTTCGTGTTGCCGGCAAGCTACTCGTGGACACTGATCCGCAGCGTGTTGGCCGACGTGCCGGAGCGTTCGCCGCTCGCCCCCGAAGTGTTGCAGTGGCGCATCGCGCGTCTGCTTGGTCAGCTGCCGAGCACACCGGCGTATGCACCGGTCCGGCGTTATCTGGGCGAGGGCGGTGCGGCGCGGCGCCTCGATCTCGCCCGCGAACTCGCCGCACTCATCGACCGCTATGCGATCGAGCGGCCAGGTTGGATCGAAGCGTGGATCGACGGCAAACGTGTCGCCGAGTTGGAGCCGTTCGCCGCGTACCAGGCATGGCAGGCGGGGTTGCTGCGGTCGATCGCGCGCGAATCGCCGAACCTGCCGCACGTTCATCCGCGTGAGCGCTTCTTTCGCGCGCTCGATGGCGACATCGTCGCGCAGAGCTGTCTGCCCGGCCGCGTGTCGGTGTTCGGCGTCGGCGCGTTGCCGCAGCTCTACCTCGACTTCTTCGCGCAGCTCGGCCGGCACGTCGAGGTCACCGTCTACGTGCCCAACCCGTGCCGCGAGTACTGGGGGCAGATCGACCGGCATCGGCGCGTGGAGCGGGCTGCGCTTGCGGGTGAACGTCTTGCGGCATACCTCGAAAGCGGCAACCGGCTGTTCGCATCACTCGCGCAACAAGGACGCGCGTTCTTCGACGAGCTCGTGAAGCTCGATTCGCCCGGAGACCAGCTGTTCGTCGAGCCGTCGCGGCCATCGCTGCTCGCGGCTATTCAGCGCGACATCCTTGATCTGGTCGAGCCCACCGAGAAACTCGCGCTGTCGGTCGACGACGCTTCGATCCGCATTGCCAACTGCCACAGCTCGGTGCGCGAAGCCGAAGTGCTGCACGATTACCTGCTGAGCCGGTTCGAGGCTGATCCGACCCTGCGCTGCGAAGACATCCTCATCCTCACGCCCGACATCGATCACTACGGCGGCGCGATCGATGCCGTGTTCGGTGCAGTGACCGGACCCACTCGCATTCCAGTCGCGATTCGCGATCGCGCGCCGCTTGCAAGCGTGCCGATCGTGCAGTCGTTCAACGCATTGCTCGACGTTGCCAAGGGCAGACTTGAAGCCAGTCCAGTGCTCGATTTGCTCGAGATCGACGCGATCGCGCGCCGCTTTCGCATCGAGCCGAGCGGGTTGCGCCAGTTGCGCGACTGGGTCGACAAGCTCGGCATTCGCTGGGCGCGTGACGAAGCGCATCGCTCGCAGCTGGAGCTGCCGCCAGAGCGCGCGGCAACCTGGGAGGCCGGGCTCGATCGCCTGCTGCTTGGCAGTGCGCTCGGCGCTGACGAGATGTTCGGTGGCGTCGTGCCATTGGCCGAAGTCGAAGGGGCTGATGCCGAGTTGATCGGGCGTTTCGGTGATTTCACCGCGCGGGTCTTCGCTTTGGCCGATGCCACGCGACGGCGGCACGGCGTGAGCGCCTGGGTGCGGCTATGGCTCGATGCGCTTAGCGACTTCTTTGCCCCCGGCGCAGAGGATGAACTCGCACTTGCGCGTGTGCGGCAAGCACTGATCGGCATGAGCGTCGATGCGCAGCTCGCGCAGTTCGACGAGGCGCTGCCGATCGCAGCCGCTGCGACGATGCTGCAGGCCGAACTGGCGCGCGCTGTCGGCACCGGACGCGCTTCGTCGGCGGGCGTTGCGGTGTGCGATCTGGCCGGCGAGCAGGTGGTCGATGCGCGAATCGTGTGCGTGCTGGGATTGAACGACGACACCTTTCCGCGGCGCGATCCGAAGCGCGGCTTCGATCTCATCGACCGAGCGCCGCGCGCGGGCGATCTGCGGCGGCGCGATGCCGATCGCTACGCCTTCCTGCGGGCGCTGGTGGCCGCGCGCGAGACGCTTTATCTCTCCTACAGCGGTCGCGATCAGCATCACGACAGCGAGCGTCCTCCTTCGGTGATTCTGGCCGAGCTGTTCGATGCGATCCGCCGCCGGGCCGCTGGGTCCGACGGGAGCGATCCGGTCGAGGCGCTGACCACGCGCCATCCGTTGCAGCCGTTCAGCGCACGCTACGGGCGCGACGATGAAAGGGGGGCGGCGCTACGCACCTTCGCGCAGCCATGGCAGCCCGTCGATGTATTGCCGGTATCCGCTTTCGTCGCCCACGGATTGGAACTCCCCGCCGACGATGAAGCGAACGTCGTTCGAGTCGAATCGTTGATCCGCTTCTTTCGCAACCCGGCGCGCCACTTTCTGCAGGAGCGGCTGGGTGTCGGGTTGCTGCGGGCCGAGTCGCAGATTGCCGAGCACGAGCCGTTCGAACTCGACGGTCTGGCGGGCTTTCGCGTGCGACAGGCGATGCTCGAGGCGCGAGCGGCGTCCGTAGAGGCTGTCGCCGCGATGCGTCCGCGCTTTCAGGCGCAGGCGTTACTGCCCGTTGGCGCGATCGGCGAAGCCGCCCTCGCGCACGAGCTCGGTAAGACCACGCCGCTGCTGCGCGAGATCGAACGGCTGGCGCACAGCGAGCCGTCTACGCGCGACGTGGAGTTCGACATCGGCAAGATTCGGCTCACCGGCGTGATTCGTGAGATCTATCCGCAAGGGCGCTTGAGCGCGCGGCCGGGCAGGTTGCGTGCGATCGATCTGCTCGATGGCTGGATCTGGCATCTCGTGTTGAACGCGTGCGAGCCCACCCCGGCGCCTTCCATCACCTTTGGCCTGGAGAAGGACGTGCTGCGGACGCATCGCTGGCGTGGCCTTACGCCCGACGAAGCGACCGGTGCGCTTGCCGATCTGCTCGCCCTCTACGAGCAAGGTTCTCGCTCAGTGCTGCCGTTCTATCCGGAGTCGTCCTACGCGTGGGCCAAAGAGCCTGCCAGTCCGAACGCCAAGAAGTCCGCACTTGAACGGGCCAAAGCGGCGTGGGGCGGCAATGAGTTTCAAAGCGAGAAGCAGCGCCCGGAGTCGGCCGATCCGTACTTCGCGTTGGCCGCCCGCGATCGTGCCGAAATCTTCGATGCGAGCTTCGACAACGTGGCGCGGCACGTCTACGGTCCGCTGCTGGCGGCGAGCGAATAGCGATGGCCCGGCGCGCAGCGAAACCGACACCCGCGGCAGGACGGCCGTCGGCAAGCACATCGGCACTGGGCACGTCGTCATCGGACGCGCCCACGTCGAACGCTCCCACATCGAACGTACCCGGCACGGACCGATTCGATCATCCGCTCTTGCACCTGCCGCTCGATGCAACCGCCGTGATCGAGGCGAGCGCGGGCACCGGCAAGACCTGGACCATCTCCGGTCTGTACCTGCGGCTGCTCGTCGAACGCGCGCTGGAGCCCAACGCGATCCTGGTCGTCACCTTCACGATCGCCGCCACTGCCGAGTTGAAGGAGCGGATTCGCGGCCGCTTGCACGCGTTGCGGGTCGCGCTCGAACACGACAGCGACGGTGGTGACCCGCTCGTCGCCGAACTCGTCGCGCGCGCGGTCGATCGCGGAGCGCTGCGGCGCCGTGTTGCGCTCGCGGTCGAAACGTTCGACGAGGCGGCGATCTACACGATCCACGGCTTCTGCCAGCGCTTGCTGGGTGACCATGCCTTCGAGAGCGCGAGTCCGTTCGATGCCGAGATCGCCCCCGACGAGGCGCTCATCGAGGAGGCGGCTCGCGATTTTTGGCGACGGCAATCGCAGACGATCGACGCGTTCCTGGCCGGGTATCTGGTGCAGTCGGAGAAAGGCCCGCAGGCGCTTGTTCGCGATGCCGCTGCACTGTTGCGCGGCGAGCTCGTGCGGGTGATCGAGCCGCAACCGGTCGACATCGAGGCGATCCGCGCGGCGTTCATCGCGAGCCTGGATGCGGCGCGCTTGGAGTGGCATGCCTCTCGCGATGCGATCGAGGCGATGCTGGCAAAGGCGGCCGAGGGCTTGCACAAGACGTACTACGGTGGTGATCGAATCGCCGAAGCTTGCGCCGCGCTCGATACTTACTTCGCAGATTCCGCGGCAAGCTGGGTGGCACCCAAGAGTCTCAAATCGTTCACTCAGACCGAGCTGCGAGACAAGACGAACAAGGGTAAGACCACCCCAGAGCATCGCTTCTTCGCGCTCGCCGAAGACTTGCTCGCGCATTCCGCTGCGTGCAAGCGCGCGCTCGACGACACCTGGATCACGATGGTCACGCAGTTCGCCGTGTACGCGCGCGAAGTCATCGAGCAGCGCAAGCACGAACTGCGGGTGCAGTCGTTCGACGATCTGCTGCAGCGCGTGGCACGGGCGCTGGCTCGCGACGAGGATGGTTCACTCGCGCGTGCGATTGCCGAGCGCTACCAGGCTGCGCTCATCGACGAATTCCAGGATACCGACGACACCCAGTACGCCATCCTGCGTCGTCTGTTCGATCGCGCGGGCTGCGCGTTGTTCCTGGTGGGCGATCCGAAGCAGGCAATCTATGCGTTTCGCGGCGCCGACGTATTCACCTATCTGCGCGCTCGTGAAGATGCGTCGCTGCGCGTGCCGCTGGAAGTCAATCGTCGATCGACGCCGCAGCTGGTGCAGGCCCTCAACGTGCTGTTCGGCCGCGTCGCCGCACCGTTCGCCTCTCCGGGCATCGACTACCCGCCTGCGCAGTCGCTCGCCGACTACCCCGATACCTGCGAGCTGCCGACGTCGCGCGCACCGCTGTCGATCTGGTACGTGGAGGGTTCGTTCGGTAAAGGCGAGACCGAGGACAAAGGCACGCTACGGCGGCGCGCAGCGCAGGCGACCGCGCAGGACATCGCCGCGATACTGGCCGATGCCAGGCGTGGCGCGGCACACCTGGTGGTCAATGGCGTGAGTCGCGCGTTGCATGGGGGCGATATCGCGGTGATCGTGCGCCAGCACAGCGAGGCCGATCTGGTGCGCGAAGCGCTGGCCGCGCACGGGCTCGCGTGTGTGACGTACGGGCAGGAGAGCGTGTTTGCCACCGACGAGGCACGCGAGTTCGCGCAAGTGATCCATGCGATTGCGCGTCCGGGTGATGAGCGTCAGGTGCGTGGCGCGTTGACGACCACGTTGTTCGGGCGAACCGCGGCCGACCTGGTGCGGCTCAGCCAGGATCCGCAAGCCTGGGAGGCGACGCTGGCGCAGTTTCGCGTGTTGCACGATGCGTTGCGCGAGCATGGGGTGGTGCGCGTGATGCGCGACATCATCGAGCATGAAGACGTGCCCGCGCGATTGCTCGCGTATCTCGACGGCGAGCGCCGGCTCACCAACTTTCGTCATCTCGCCGAGTTGCTGCACGCGAGCGCGGTCGAGCGCGGTCTCGATCCGCTGGGGTTGGCGCGCACCCTCGCGAGGGAGGTGGCCGATCCGCCGCAGTTCGACGAGGCGGCGCAGGTGCGGCTCGAGAGCGATGAGCGCCTGGTGCGGGTGATCACGATCCACGCCGCCAAGGGGCTGGAGTTTCCGCTCGTCTACTGTCCGTTTCTCTGGGACGCGAAGCAGGACAGCAGCAAGCCACCGCTCCGTTTCCACGCACGCGACGCGCAGCACACCCCGAGTCTCGATCTGGGCTCGGTGCAGTTCGATGAGCACAGAGGAATCGCCAGCGAGGAGAGCTTCGCCGAGCAGTTGCGGCTGGCCTATGTGGCGTTGACGCGTGCCCGCCATCACTGCGTGCTCGTCTGGGGCGCGGCGAAAGAGGGCGCGAAGAGCGCGCTGGCTTGGCTGTTGCACGGCCCGCGTGAATTGCCCGACTCGCTGAGCGGGTCGCGCGGGTCGTTGGTGGGCGCGGCGCGCGAGGCGTTGGAGAAGCGCTTGAAACAGCTCCCAGCCGAGGCGCTACTCGCCGAAGTGGCTGATGTCGCACGATCCGCGCCGGCGTGCATCGAGGTACGGACCTTTCCCGAGCAGATGGAGGAAGTTGAGGTGCACCCGCTGCTCGCGCGTGTGCGTGGCGTTGCCGCCCGCTTCGAGGCATCGGTACCCGCGCCGCGGCGGACTGCGAGCTTCACCGCGCTTCATGCCGGAATCGAACTCGATGCGCCGGATCACGACGCGTTCGTGCGCACGAACGTGGAGTCGATCGAGCAGACTGAGGAGCACGATCCGATCTTTTCGTTTCCGCGCGGCGCGAATGCGGGCAGTTGCTTGCACGCGGTGTTCGAGCAGGTGATGCAGCATCCCGGCTCGGTCGCCAGCATCGCGCGTTCGACGCTCGAGACATGGGCCGGTTTGGCGTTGAGTGCGCACGGCCTGCCCGAGCGCTGGCGTCCGGTGGCGGTCGATCTGATCGCTCAAACGCTCAACGCGCCGCTGCAGCGCGACGACCCGTTCACTTTGGCGAAGGTCGACGCCGGCCGGCGCCTCAGCGAACTCGAGTTCCACTTTGCGCTGGCGCGCGGCGCGGCGCGACCGTGGGCGTTGCTGGAGCAGGCGGTGCGCATTCATCGTGCTGAGCGCGGCCTGCCCGCTACCACCGCCGGACTGATGCAGTCGCGCGCGGCGGCGTTCATGAAGGGGTTCGTCGATCTGATCTTCGAGCGCGACGGGCGCTACGCGATCGTTGACTACAAGTCCAACTGGTTGGGCTCGTCGCTCGCCCACTACGGATCGACAGCGCTCGACGAAGCGATTGCCGCGGAGCACTACGATCTGCAGTACCTGCTGTACACGCTCGCAGTCGATCGCTGGCTGGCTTCGCGTCTGCCCGATTACGACTATTTGAAGCACTTCGACGGCGTGTACTACGTGTTCGTGCGCGGCATGCGTGCGGCGGGGCCAGCGGGTCATGGGGTGTACTTCGCCCGACCATCGATCGCGACGATGCAGGTGCTGCGGCAGGTGGGCGGCGCATTGGAGGGTGCATGAGCGTGCTGCCGGCGCACCTGCTCGATGCGGGTGTCATCGATCGCTACGGCTTCGAGCTGGCCGAGCGGTTGGCGCGGCTCGCCCGATCGCATCCGCGTGCAGTGGCGATGGCGGCAGCGCTGGCGGGTGAAGCGATGAGCGCTGGCCACGCGTGCATTTCGATCGGCGGTGCCGTTGTCCAGGTGCGCGAAAGTTGGCGGCTGGAAGTGCCCGATGCGGCGAGCTGGAAGGCGCAACTGCTCGAGAGTGGCGTGGCTGGCGCACCGGGCGAGTACACGCCGCTGATCATCGACGCGGCTGATCGCCTCTATCTGCATCGCTACTGGCGGTATGAGCAGGACGTTGCTCGGAACGTGCTCGCGCGGGCGAGCGCATCGTGCGCTGCGATCGAGCCGCGCGCGCTGACATCGGCGCTCGATCGCTGGGTCGGCCCTGCGGGGCGTAATGCGGGCAGCGATCAGCAGCGCGTGGCCGTGGCGCTCGCTCTGCTGCGGCGCTTCACCGTCATCACCGGCGGACCGGGCACGGGCAAAACGACAACGGCGGCGCGTATCTTGGCCTTGCTCGCGCAGATGCACGCGGACCGACCATTGCGCGTGGCGCTTGCCGCACCGACGGGCAAGGCGGCCGGTCGTCTGGAGCAGGCGATTCGTGCGGCCAAGCAGCGACTGCAGTCGGCGGAGCAGTTGGAGGTGCGACTGGCGGCCGCGATTCCCGATAGCGCCGCCACGATTCACCGGTTGCTCGGGCCGCGCGATCGATCTGGCGTGCATCGGTTCAACGCGCAATCGCCGCTGCCGGTCGATGTGTTGCTGATCGACGAGGTGTCGATGGTCGATCTGGCGCTGATGGCGAAGCTCCTGGCCGCAACACCTCGCAGCGCGCGACTGATTCTGCTAGGCGACAAGGATCAGCTTGCCTCGGTCGAGGCCGGGGCGGTGCTATCGAGTCTGACCGCCCCGTGGCGCGGCTATTCCGCTGCAGCGGCGGCGCAGCTTCGCGCAGTGACCGGCGTCGCGGTTGCCACGGAAGATGTGAAGTCCATCGATGCATGTCCTCTCGGAGACTGCGTGGCGGTTCTCAGTCATAGCCATCGATTTGCGGCCGACAGTACCGTTGCCGCGTTGGCCCGCGCGACCTTGCAAGGCGACGTTGACGAGGTTAGGCGCACGATCGACCAGGCACACGTTGGGTTGGGCGAGTCGATGGATGCGCTGGTGAGCATGGTCGACGACGGCCTGGCGCCATTCGTTGCGGCGGTGACCGATGGGGCGGATCCGGCAGTGGCGTTCGCCGCGCTCGATCGATTTCGCGTGCTGTGCGTCCATCGTGGCGGTGCGCGGGGCGTGGTCGCGATCAACCGCTGGCTCGAGGCGCGGCTGCGGCGCCGGCTGGCGGGCGATCGGGCGGAATCGGAGTGGTTCGCGGGTCGGGTCGTGATGATCACGCACAACGATTACAACCTGCGGCTGTTCAACGGCGAGATCGGCATTACCTTGCCTGATCCCGCTGCGCAGGGTGCGTTGCGCGTGTTCTTTGCCGACGCGCACGGCGCGTTTCGCAGCTTTGCGCCGGCGCGACTTCCGGCGAGGGAGGGCGGACTCGCACTCACGGTGCACAAAAGCCAGGGCTCGGAGTTCGACCGCGTGGTGCTGGTGCTGCCCGAGGCGCTTTCGCCGATCGTCACGCGCGAACTGCTCTATACAGCGGTCACCCGCGCGCGCGAGGAAGTCCGGGTGCTCGGCAACGCTTCGGTGTTCGCGCAGGGCGTCAATGTCCGCCAGCTGCGCGAGTCGGGTCTGGCCGACGCGCTGTGGAGCGTGCCTGTCGCGTGACGACTGTCGCCGTGAGTGCTGCGGTTACAGCGATTGCTACGACGCGGACGGAGATGGTCCAGCGCGACTGCGTGCGCGGGCGAACAGTCCTCGCACCGCGCGAAGCAGGAACCGCAGGAAGAAGAACGCGACGATCAGAAACACGCCGAGCAGCCCGAGAAACACCAGCGGGAACTTGATCGCCAGCGCCAGGCCGAGTGGCGCGGCGACATCCTCGGCGAGCGAGGCAGTCCAGTTCGAGATCGGCTCGGGCGAGGTGTTCAGCATCGCGCGGCTGCCGGCCTTGGTGGCGTGGCTGGTCGTGGCGATCATGCCGCCGACGATCGCCGCCGCCGCCACGTAGGCTGGGTCCATCGTGCCGAGTGATCCGGCGGCCAGGAGCGCGCCGGCCGGGATGCGAATGAAGGTGTGGATCGCGTCCCAGACCGTATCGAACGCCGGGATCTTGTCGGCCAGGAATTCGGCGATGAACATCGTGCCCGAGGCGCTCAACACGACCGGGTGGGTGAGCAACCCCATGGTTTCGGGCAGCGAGATGACCTGGAACCGTGCCAGCAGTCCGGTTAGGAACAGCACCGCGTACAAGCGAATGCCGCTCGCCCAGGCCAAGCCGGCACCGAGTGCGACGTTCTGGATCAGGTCCATGCCTTGTTGATCTCGCAATGGTGTGAAGTGACGGCGACTCTATAACGCCCTTGGTTTCTCGCGGAGGACCGCGGGGCTGAAAGGGCGGGAACCGCACCAGTGTCGAAGATTCGCCGAGCTTTGGTGTCTGCCTGGGTACCAATGGCTATGTCGCCACAACCCAAACATCACGCGACGAGCGAATCTAAGGCGCTGAAAATTAATGAGATTCTTAAGGCATCCGAGCGGATCCGGCAATCAAACAAGCCGCCTGCAGGTCTGGCTTGGTCTGTTGAATCGAATACGAAGTGGTCAAATTGACAAATTTGTGACGATAAAGTTGCGATCTCGTCAAAAAGCTGACATTCACTTCCCTGGACTGGCCAATTGCCAACAAGAATGGCTCTATCTCTTTGATTTACTCCCCGATTTGGCCAAGACATTGCCCCGGATACGGCCTTTCGGCGTCCGCGATTTCTGTGACAAAATTCTCATAGTCTGTCGGATTCGTGCCGAATGTCACGTATTTGTATATTCCAGAACCGATGTTGTGCCAACGTGGCACGCGCGTTGCTGATACTCAGATGACTTTCGCCTTTTTTCCTCCTCCTTTGGGGTGAAAGTTACTTGGAAGCGGCCGCCGGGCCGCTTTTCTTTTTTCCGGGTTGATTGGCGTTGGAGCGACCCTCATATTCCCCGCTCGCGTCGCCTCGGATCCCGCAAGTTCGCAGAAGTCGCTCCGGTCGAGTCGCGTCGGTCGAGTCGCGCCGGTCGACCACTGGCATGATTGCGGCGTTGCCGTTGCTGACCCCTCTCCCCACAAAGGCGCAGCCATCCGTGAGCCCGAACACCTTCGACACCACCAGCGAATCCTTCGCACGCGACGTGATCGACGCGTCGAAGAAAGTGCCGGTACTGGTGGACTTCTGGGCGCCGTGGTGCGCACCCTGTCGCGGCCTCAAGCCGATCCTGGAGAAACTCGCCAACGAGTACGGCGGCAAGTTTCTGCTCGCCAAACTCAATACCGATGAGAACCAGGAGATAGCCGCGCAGTATGGAATTCGCGGCATTCCCAATGTGAAGGCGTTCGTCGACGGCAAGGTGTTCGACGAGTTCACCGGTGCGCTACCCGAGGCGGGCGTACGCGCATTCCTCGAGCGGGTGATCCCTTCGCCCGCGGCGAAATTGCGCGCCGCCGCGCACGACCTGATCGCCGCCGGTGATTTCGAGGGCGCGGAGGCCAAGTTGCAGGAAGCCGTTGCGCTCGATGCCGGATCGGTGCCGGTTCGGCTTGATCTTGCGCATCTGCTGATTGCACGTCAGGACTTCGAAGCCGCGGAACAGGTGCTGCAGCCGATACCGGAGCGTGAACGTGATGAGCGCTTCGAGAAGATGAACACGCAGATCGATGCGTGGCGCAAGGCGCGTGAGCTGCCGAGCGTCGAGGAGCTTGCCGCCCGGCTGGAGCGCGAGCCTGACGATCCGAAACTGCGCGTTGCACTGGCCGAACGCCTGATCGCCGAGATGCACTTCGAGCCCGCGCTCGAGGAATTGCTCGGCGTGATCCGCGCGACGCGCGCGGAACAGCGCGACGAGGCACGCCGACTGATGGTGCGCGTGTTCAATCTCGCCTCCGATCAGACCGATCTGGTCAGCCACTATCGCCGATTGCTAGCGGCCGAATTGAACTGATGATCGGTATCCGCCCGCACACAGTGGCGGGCGCGGGCTAGCTCGGCAGCTCGGTTTGTACTTCGGTTGATGCCTCGGTTGATGCCTCGGTTGATGCTATTGGCGGCCCACAGGCTTTGCGGCAGAATCGGCGCGGCATTGCATGCAGGCGCTTATGCGCCGACGATCGAGGACGCGAATGGCCGATGGGCTGCTCATCCTGACGCTGGATTCCCACGGCGTGCCCCATCGCTGGGTCACGTGGCAGCAGGCGTGCTTCTACTACGCCAAGAATCTGGTTGCCTGGACCCTGGGCACGCACACGTTCACCTTTCATGGCGGCACGTCGCGGCTCACCGGCTTGCGCTCGAGCATCACCGCGCACTCGATCATCGCGATCAAGGGCAAGGCCATGGCGGCGAAGGGTTTCTCGCAGGTGCCGCCGCTCAACAATCGCGAGCTGTTCCGGCGCGACCGGCACATCTGTGCGTACTGCAGCGGTGAGTTCAGTTTCCTGCGATTGACGCGCGACCACATCCGACCGTTGTCGCGGGGCGGCCGCGACACCTGGATGAACGTGGTCACGGCGTGCCGGCACTGCAACGGGGTCAAGCGCAACCGCACGCCGGAAGAGGCCGGCGTCGAGCTGATCTATGCGCCCTACGTGCCCAACAAGGCCGAGTACCTGATCCTCACCAATCGCAAGATCATGAACGACCAGATGGAGTTCCTGGTCCAGCACGTGCACGCCAATAGTCGCGTGGTGCAGGGGTTCCCGGCTACCGCGGCGGGCTGACGCACCAATAACGACCGTCTGGTCGCCCCGAACTGGCTTCGCTCTGTTCCGGCATCGTTCTGAGCCGGGTTCGAACCGCGCCAACTTCGACCCGCGCCAGCTTCGCTCCACCCCCAACTCTCGAGCTGCCCCACGCGATCAATGGCCGATTTCTGGCGCAACAGCGGCTTTCACCTTCTGCAGCGCAAGCCCGACGGGCGACTCGCGATCACCGACGATTTCCTGCGCGCCTACCTGCTGCGCCCGGAGATCGCGCCGATCGATGAAAGTGGTCCGGCCGAGCGCGCGCTGCATGAATCGCTGCTCGATTCGCCACGACGAACCGTGGGCGAGGTCGAGCTGGGGCGCATCGAGGATGCCGATACCCGCTTCAACTACGGCGTCATGCTCGGTTTCCGCCAGCGCCTGCTGCAGAGCGACTCGGTCGAGCGCTGCTACCTCGATCTGTTCCGCGGGGGCGAGTTGAACGTGCCGCCGCTGTTCGTCGATCAGCTCGCGCAGATCGTCGTGCGCAACGTGCTCGAAGGCTGCGACGACGCAATGCAGGCGCGCATGGCCGAGCTGTACTTTCGCGAGCAGAAGATCACCATCGAGGAGGGCAACATCCTGGCTGCCGACCTGGAAACCGTCGAGATGCATGCGTCGGGCAACGTGTACGGCACGCTGGGCCGGCTGATCATGGAGGCGCAGACGCCGATGCGATCGGTGAACCTCGACGTTCTCGATCACGACAACGCGGCGATCTACTGGCAGCGCGACCAGCGTCACGATCTGGTGGTCAGTCTCAATCACGGGCGGCCGGGGCTGGATGCTCTGGCGCGCGTGATCGAGCGCTGGGTGGCGCACTTCACCGGGCTGGCCGCGGCGGTCGAGCCGGTGCGCTCGATCAGCGATGCAAAGTGGGTCTGGCACATCGGGCTGGATGCGCAGGCGACCGCGATCCTGAACGCGCTGTGGCGGGGCGAATCGGTCGAGCAGGGCGAGTTGCGGCGCTTGCTGTGTCTGTTCCGGATGCAGACGAACGACGCGTCGCTGCTCAAGCCTGACGTGCGCGGTCGGCCGATCTATCTCGCGTTGGCGATGACCGAAGCGAACGTCGTGCGGATGAAACCGCAGAATCTGCTCGTCAATCTGCCGCTTCTGGAGCCGGCCTGAGCCATCGTCGTGCGCCGCAGCTTCGCCCGAACCGGCCCGCGAATCGCGGGGGGCTGACATACAATCCGCGCCGTTCCCGGTCGGAGCGTCGCGCGCAGCACGACCTCACCGGTCGGACCGATCCCGCTCTTCGGGGCCCTGCGAGCAATGATGAAGACGACGTTTCTCGATTTCGAGCAGCCGATCGCCGAGCTGGAGGCTCGCATCGAGGAGTTGCGATTCGTGCAGGACGACTCCGCAGTCGACATCTCCGAGGAGATCCAGCGGCTGCAGAAGAAGAGCCAGACGCTCACCAAAGACGTCTACGCAAAGCTCTCGCCCTGGCAGGTTGCACAGGTGGCGCGGCATCCGCAACGGCCTTACACGCTCGACTACATCGGCATGCTCTTCACCGATTTCGAGGAGCTGCACGGCGATCGTACTTACGCCGACGATGCCTCGATCGTCGGTGGGCTGGCGCGCTTCAACGGCCAGTCGGTCATGGTGATCGGGCACCAGAAGGGGCGCGATACGAAGGAGAAGATCCTGCGCAACTTCGGCATGCCGCGGCCCGAGGGCTACCGCAAGGCGTTGCGCCTGATGCGGCTCGCCGAAAAATTCGCGCTGCCGCTGCTCACCTTCGTGGACACCCCCGGTGCCTATCCCGGCATCGGCGCCGAGGAGCGCGGCCAGTCGGAGGCGATCGGGCGCAATCTGTTCGAGTTGGCGGGGCTGCGGGTGCCCGTCATCTCGACCATCATCGGCGAGGGCGGTTCCGGCGGCGCACTGGCGATCGCCGTTGGCGATGTCGTGTTGATGCTGCAGTACTCGACGTACTCGGTGATCTCGCCGGAAGGCTGCGCCTCGATTCTGTGGAAGAGCGCGGAACAAGCACCCGAGGCGGCTGAAACGCTGGGTATCACCGCAAGCCGGCTCAAGACGCTCGGGCTGATCGATCGCATCGTCAACGAGCCGTTGGGTGGTGCGCATCGCGACCACCAGGCCACTGCGCAAACGCTGAAGAAAGCGTTGCAGGATTCGATACGCCAGCTCGGCGCGATGAGCACCAAAGAGCTCATCGAGGCGCGCTACGAGCGCCTGATGGCGTATGGCAAGTTCAAGGAAACCGCGACCGAATAGCGTTCGCGAGCGCGCGATCGAGGTGCTTCGCGGCGCCGTGTCGCGCGGCGCACGTGTGTGCGTCGGCCTGTCGGGCGGCATCGATTCGGTGGCGCTGCTCGATGTGGTGCTGCGCGATGCCGCCGCGCTGGAGGCGAGCGTTGCGGCCGTCCACGTGCACCATGGCATCAGCCGGCACGCCGACGAGTGGGTGAAGTTCTGCCGCGATCTGTGCCGCCGCCGCGTGCCGCTGCGGGTCGAGCGTGTCGACATCGGTCCGTGGCGAGACCAGCATGGGGTCGAAGCCGCCGCGCGCATCGCTCGATATCGCGTGTTTGCACAGATCGACGCCGATGCCGTGCTGCTCGCGCAGCATCTGGACGATCAGGCCGAGACCGTTCTGCTGCAGTTGTTGCGTGGCGCAGGCGCGGCCGGATTGGCGGCGATGGGTTCGGAGCGGACTGACTGGGCCACGCTGATTTCAATGGGACAGACGCCGCCGCAGTCGATCCCCAAGATCGTGCGACCGTTGCTCGGCGTTTCGCGCGCGGAGATCGCCGCCTACGCTTCGCGCCGGCGGTTGCGCTGGATCGAAGACGACACGAACGCCGACGAACGCTTCGCGCGCAATCGCTTGCGTAGCAGGGTCATGCCGGTGCTGGTCGATCTGCAGCCGGCAGCCGTGGCGAACCTCGCGCGCAGCGCGCGGCATCTGGCCAGCGCCGATCGTTTGTTGAACGCGCTTGCTCGCGCCGACCTCGCGACTTTGGGGTCGCAGCACGGGTTGTCGGTGCGGCGCATCCTCGCACTCGAAATCGAGCGTGGGCAGAACGCGCTGCGCGGCTGGTTGCGTACCGCGTCGGCGCCGCCATTGGAGACCGACCAGCTCGACGAGCTGTGGAGTCAGCTCGCATCGCCGTCGGGCTCGCCAGCGCTGCGTTTCACGTGGCAAGGCTGGTCGATCGAGCGTTATCGCGACGAGATCAGATTGCAGGCCTTGACGACGGCTCAGCCGGCCGCGCAATTTGCCGGGTTGCGCTGGGCCGGCGAACGCGAATGGCCGCTCGACTCGCTGGGTGGGTTGCTCTCGTTTCGGCGAACGCGTGGGCGAGGAATCGCTGCCGATGCACTGCAGGGCGGCGTCGTGGAAGTGCGTGTCCGCCAGGGGGGTGAGCGCATCCGGCTCGATCTCCGCGCCGGGCATCGCACGCTCAAGAACCTGTTCCAGGAGCGCGCTGTTCCGCCGCGTGCGCGGCTTCGATGGCCCCTCCTGTTCATCGATGGGATGCTGGCGTGCGTCCCAGGGGTGGGTTACGCCCACGCATTCCGATGCGCTCCCGGAAAACCAGGCTGGGCGATCACCTGGCGAGCTGCGGACGGGCAATCCTGGTCGGTGCCGGGCGATCCGCTGGAGAAGTCGAAAAGGCGTGCTAAAATAAAAAGTTAGCGTCGAGTTCGATCAGCCGATCAGCAAATGTCGATCCCGGTGGTTGCAATGGCGATGCCGGTGGCTGCGTGGTTGCCGACGTGTGCTGATGGTTGCCGGTGCTTGCCCGGCGGTGGATAGCCGTGCACGGTCAATCGCTGCCGTGACCGATCGATCATTCGCGCATTCGTACAACCGCTTAACGGTTTCAGACTTCGAGCCGGCGCCCCGCGCACGCTTGCGAACACGTCGCCGGTATCCGCAGTCTGGTGTCGAGCCCGCTCGGTGGCGGCTCGGCCGCGAAACATCAGGTCCGCTTCGGGCGGACACATCCGATTACTAGTTCAGTCAGGGGGAAACACATGGCCGTCGAGCGCACGCTCTCCATCATCAAACCCGATGCGGTGGCGAAGAACGTCATCGGGCAGATCTACTCGCGCTTCGAGCAAGCGGGATTGAAAGTCATCGCCGCGCGGATGATGCATCTGTCCAAGCAACAAGCCGAGGCGTTCTACGCGGTGCATCAGTCGCGTCCGTTCTTCGGCGATCTGGTGAAGTTCATGACGTCAGGCCCGGTGATGATCCAGGTGCTGGAGGGCGACAACGCCATCGCCAAGAACCGCGAACTGATGGGGGCCACTGACCCGAAGAAGGCTGCCAAAGGCACGATCCGCGCGGATTTCGCCGATTCGATCGACGCCAACGCGGTGCACGGTTCGGACGGCCCGGATACCGCGCGGACCGAAGTGGGGTTCTTCTTCCCTGCGTTGGACGTGCATTCGCGCTGATCCGGGCGAATGCGGCATCGGTCACGACATTGCAATCGAACGTTGGGAACCTCGATCGTCCGTGATCGCCCAAGTCAATGCGTGACTGGTGCGCAGCAATTCGGTTGCGAAGTGCTGACGCGAATCACCGCAGACTCTCTGGGACATCGACCCACACGCTCCTCTACCTGAATGCTTACCAACCTGCTCGATTTCGATGGTGACGGTCTTGCCCGGTACCTCCAAGGGCTGGACGAGAAGCCGTTTCGCGCCCGGCAGTTGCTGCGCTGGGTGCATCGGAGCGGGGAGAGCGATATCGCTCGAATGACCGATCTGGCCAAGGGGTTTCGATCGACCCTGGAGCAGCGCGCGGTCGTCGCCGCACCGGTAGCGATCAGCGACAGCACCGCCGCGGACGGCACGCGCAAATGGCTGATGGATGTCGGCGCGAACAACGCGATCGAAACGGTGTTCATCCCGGAGACGAACCGCGGCACCTTGTGCGTCTCGTCGCAGGCCGGATGCGCGTTGGATTGCAAGTTCTGCTCGACCGGAAAGCAAGGCTTCAACCGCAACCTCACCACCGCCGAGATCATCGGCCAGCTCTGGCATGCCAATCGCGCGCTGGGCGGCATCGACGCCGATGGCAACCGCGCCGTGACCAACGTGGTGATGATGGGCATGGGCGAACCGTTGCTCAACTTCGAGGCCGTGGTGCCGGCGCTGCGCCTGATGCTCGATGACCACGCCTACGGGCTGTCGCGCCGCCGGGTCACGGTGTCGACTTCGGGAGTCGTCCCGTTGATCGATCGGCTGGCGGTCGAATGTCCCGTCGCGCTGGCCGTTTCGTTGCACGCGCCAACCGATGCGCTGCGCAACGAGCTGATGCCGATCAATCGCAAGTATCCGATCGCCGAGTTGCTGGCCGCCTGCCGCCGCTATCTCGAGCACGCGCCGCGCGACTTCATCACCTTCGAATACGTGATGCTGGCCGGCGTCAACGACTCCGATGCCCATGCCGACGCACTGATCGAGTTGATGCACACCGTGCCGAGCAAGGTGAACCTGATTCCGTTCAATCCGTTTCCGCGCTGCGGGTTCGAGCGATCGGCGCCCAACGTGATCCGCCGCTTCAATGATCGACTCAACGCCGCCGATATCGTCACGACCACGCGCAAAACGCGCGGCGACGACATCGACGCGGCTTGCGGACAGCTCGCCGGCCAGGTACAGGATCGAACCCGCCGAGTGCAGCGTCTGATGAGGTCCAGCGCATGACCCATGCCGTGTTTCATCGATCGAATACGAACATGGTCGGGTGGTCGGGGCGCTGGATCGTCGCTACGATGATCGCCGTGACGTTGGCCGGCTGCGCGTCGAACAATGGGCCGGTACTCGCGCCGCCGACGGCGCCGCAGCGTCCGCCGGTGGTTGCATCGCAGCCCGAGCCCGCCGATCCGCGTGAACGGGCGCGCGCCCATACGCAGCTCGCGGCCGGCTATTTCGAGTTGGGCAGCCTGTCGGTGGCCCTCGAAGAAGCCCGCATCGCCACTGCCGCCGATCCTAACTACGCCCCTGCCCACAACGTCATGGGCCTGGTGCACATGGCGATGCGAGAGCGCGATCAGGCGCAGGCGAGTTTCGAACGCGCGCTGCGGGTCGATGCGAAGGATCCCGACAGCAATCACAACTACGGCTGGTTCCTGTGCCAGACCGGACGCGAGCGCGAATCGATCCGCTTTTTTCAGAACGCGATCGCCAATCCGCTGTATCCGACGCCGGCGAAGTCGCACGCCACGGCAGCGGACTGTCTCACCAAGGTCGGCGAACTTCAGCGCGCCGGCGAGCACGTGAATGCCGCCATGGCGCTGTTTCCGCTATATGCGCCGGCGCTGGTGTCCGCGGCGCGCCTGGAACTCGCGCGCGGCGATTTGGCGACGGCGCGCGAGCTGATCTTGCGGTACAACAGGACCGCCGCACCGAGCGCCGACGCACTGTTCGTCGCCATTCAGGTCGAGCAGCGTCGCGGTGACCGGGTGTCCGAGGCCAGTTACGCCAGCCAGTTGCAGCGCCGCTTTCCCGGATCGCCCGAACTGCAGGAATACCTCCGCACGCGAAAACCATGACGGACATCGCCGCAGAGCACGCCATTCTCGTCGGTAGCGGGGCACAACCTGCTTCGCCGGGACGCGCGCTGGGTGCGGCACGCGAGGCGCGCGGCATTTCCGTCGAGCAGGTTGCTGAAAGCCTGCGGTTCGCACCGCGGCAGATTCAAGCGCTGGAGCGGGACGACTACGCCTCGTTGCCCGGCGCCACCGTCGTTCGCGGCATGGTGCGCAACTACGCCAAGCTCGTCGGTCTGGACGCCGATCCGTTGATTGCCGAATTGCGCCAGCGGCTCGCGCCCGCGCAAGGGCCGTTGTCGATCGGCACGCATATCCCGGTTCGACAGCGCAATCCGCGCAGCACCTTTTTCTATGCCGTGCTCTCGGTGATCGTGGCGCTGGTCGGCATCGCCGTCGTACTCGATTCGGTACTGGACACGCGCGCCTGGTTCAAGGGCGAGCGGGTGTCGGACACTCCCGCGGTGAAGCCTGAAGCGCCCGGTGGCGCTGTCGTAGTCGCGCCGCCGGTGGGATCCGAAGAATCGACTTCGTCCCAGTCGGACGAACAGGCGGACGCTCAGCAAGCGCAGGCACCTAGCGCCCCGCCGCTGCCCGAAGGTGTGCGCAAACTGCGATTCAAGTTCGATCGCGAGTCGTGGGTCGAGGTGCGTACACGTGAAGGAACGGCATTGC
This sequence comes from uncultured beta proteobacterium, assembly GCA_902826155.1. The sequence continues at coordinate 2,699 of CADEDU010000099.1, read as the reverse complement.
ATCTGGGGCTGAACGCGGCTGGAACCGAGCGGGTCATCGAAGGCAAGCCGCCGTTCGTGATCGTGATCGGTGCCGCTGCGGGTGTGCAGCTCACCTACGACGATCAGCCCGTCGACCTCGCGCGCTACATCAAGATCGATGTGGCGCGACTCACCCTCGAATAACCCGCGAGAAGGCCTCGACGGAGCAGCTGGCCATGAGTTCGGAAACATTGATCGAGCGTCGCAAGACCAGACGCGTGCGTGTCGGACAGGTCGACGTCGGCGGCGGGGCGCCGGTCGTGGTGCAGTCCATGACGAACACCGACACCGCCGATATCGAGCGCACCGTCGAGCAGGTATTCGCGTTGTCGCAGACCGGGTCCGAGCTGGTACGCGTGACGGTGAATACGCTGGAAGCCGCGCGCGCCGTGCCGGCGATCCGCGAGAAGCTCGATGCGCGCGGTTGCAACGTGCCGATCGTGGGCGACTTCCACTTCAATGGACACAAGCTGCTCACCGAAGTGCCTGACTGCGCGACTGCCCTCGCCAAGTACCGGATCAATCCGGGCAATGTCGGCAAGGGCGCCAAGCGCGACGAGCAGTTTGCCCAGATGATCGAGACGGCGTGCCACTACGGCAAGCCGGTGCGCATCGGCGTGAACTGGGGCAGCCTCGATCAGGATCTGCTCGCGCGGCTGATGGACGAGAACGCAGCGCGCTCGGCGCCACTACCGGCCCAGCGCGTGATGCGCGAGGCGCTCATCACCAGTGCCGTCGAGAGTGCCAAACGCGCCGAGACGCTCGGGTTGCCCGGCGATCGCATCATCCTGTCGTGCAAGGTAAGCGGGGTGCAGGATCTCATCAATGTGTATCGCGATCTGGCACAGCGCTCCGACTATCCGTTGCACCTCGGATTGACCGAGGCGGGAATGGGGTCCAAGGGCATCGTCGCATCGAGTGCGGCGATGGGGGTGCTGTTGCAGGAAGGCATCGGCGACACCATCCGGGTCTCGCTCACGCCTGAGCCTAATGGCGATCGCACGCGCGAAGTCGTCGTTGCCCAGGAACTGCTGCAGACGATGGGATTGCGCTCGTTCGCGCCGCTGGTGATCGCCTGTCCCGGATGCGGCCGCACGACCAGTTCGTATTTCCAGGAACTGGCATCGCGCATCCAGAGTTACCTGCGCCAGCAGATGCCGCTGTGGCGCAAGCGCTATCCGGGTGTCGAGACGATGCACGTCGCGGTAATGGGGTGCGTGGTCAACGGCCCGGGGGAGAGCAAGCACGCCAATATCGGCATCAGTCTGCCCGGCACCGGCGAGCGTCCGGTGGCGCCGGTGTACGTCGACGGGCAGAAGACCGTCACGCTCAAGGGCGATCACATTGCCGAGGAGTTCCAGGCGCTGGTCGAGGATTACGTACAACAACGCTTCTCGGCCACGGCAGATACGGCCGTGGCGATGACTGAAGCGGCGGGCGCGAGCTGAATCGCCGGTGCCCCGAAGCCATAACATCAAAACAAGCCGGGCCATCCGCTCGACACCATGACGCAAACCCTGCAAGCGTTGCGCGGGATGAACGACATCCTGCCCGACGAGGCCGATCTCTGGCTCGAATTCGAGGAGATCGTCCGCACCTGGCTGCACCGATACGGCTACCGCAATATCCGGACGCCGTTGCTCGAGCACACCGTGCTGTTCCGCCGCTCGATCGGTGAGGCGACCGACATCGTCGAGAAGGAGATGTACAGCTTCACCGACGAGCTCAATGGCGAGCAGCTCACGTTGCGTCCGGAGGCCACCGCCTCCACCGTGCGCGCCGCGATCGAGCACAACCTGATCTACAACGGGCCGCAGCGCCTGTGGTACGTCGGGCCGATGTTCCGGCACGAGCGTCCGCAGAAAGGCCGCTACCGGCAGTTCCATCAGGTGGGCGCGGAGGCACTGGGATTCTCCGGTCCCGACGTGGATGCGGAGTTGCTCGTCATGTGCGCGCGGCTGTGGCGCGATCTGGGGCTGGAGCACATCACGCTCAGCCTCAACTCGCTGGGCAGCCTGCCCGAACGTCAGCGGCACCGCGAGGCGCTGGTCGAATTCCTGCGCAAGCACGAAGCCGATCTCGACGGGGATTCGAAGCGGCGTCTCACCACCAATCCGTTGCGCGTCCTCGACAGCAAGGTGCCGCAGACGCAGGCGATCGTGGCGCAGGCCCCGCGCCTGTTCGACTTTCTCGGGGACGAGTCGCTGCAGCACTTCGACGGCGTGCGCCGGCTGCTGGAACAATCGGGAATCGAGTACGCAATTGATCACCGACTCGTGCGGGGACTCGACTACTACAATCGCACCGTTTTCGAGTGGGTGACCAACCAGCTCGGCGCTCAAGGGACGGTCTGCGGCGGGGGCCGCTACGACGGCTTGTTCGAGCAAATCGGCGGCAAGCCCGCACCGGCTGCCGGATTCGCAATGGGCGTGGAGCGACTGCTCGAATTGATGCGTGCTTCCAAACGGGTGGCCCGCATCGCGATGCCGGACGTGTATGTCGTGCACCAGGGCGACGAGGCGGCCCGGTACGCGTTCAGCCTGAGCGAGACGTTGCGTTCCGCCGGCTATGCCGTCGTGCTGCATGGCGGCGGGGGCGGGTTCAAGTCGCAGATGAAGGAGGCCGACGGCAGCAAGGCGGTCGTGGCAGTGATCGTCGGTGAAGACGAGGTCGCGGCGC
>CADEDU010000098.1 GCA_902826155.1 uncultured beta proteobacterium | reverse complement strand
CGCCGCCAACGGCGCCGAGCTGACCGAGTCGACACCGCAAGGCTGCACCGAGTTCGTCCGCAAGGAACTGCCGTTCTGGGGACGGATGTTCGCCGACATCGGCGTGAAGCCCGAGTAGTTTGCGGAGGGCGGAGCAGGGGCCCCGCTTGCCGGGAGGCGGCGCTGCGCGCGCGTCGCCGTCGCCGTCGCCACAATATGCGTTACTCCACCCCGCCCGCGACCAGCGCCTGACGCGCAGCGGGCGTCTCGAGGAACCGCATCAGCGCATTGGCGGTTTCGGCGTTCTTCGCACCCTGCGTCACCGAGAACACATACGCGTTGCGCTGCTGCACGTCAGCGGGAAGCGGCCCGACATAGACGAGGCCCTTTTTCGTGTACGGCAGGATCTCGGTGATCGGCGCAAAGCCCAGCTCGCGTCCCTTGCCCTTGAGCAGATGCTCCATCACGTCGCCAGCGCTGGCGTAACGGACCGTCTTGCTCTCGATGGACTCGTACACGCCGAGCTTGCGGAACATGCTCTCGATGTACTGCCCGCCCGTGGCGCGGTTGAACACGACCGCGTCAGCCTCGCGCACCGTACGCTCCAGCGCCGCGACGCTCGCAACCTCGGGCATCGCAACGCCTGCACGCACCGCCATGCCTTGTCCAACGCGCCCAAGCATCAATCGTTCGCTGCCAACCAACCCCGCCTTCACGAATGCATCCATTGCGGCCGGCGGGAGCACCACCGCGTCGAAGCGCTCTCCCCCTTTCTCGACACGTTCGCGAATTTGCGGCGCGGTATTGAACGTCACGGCAACCTTGCGGCCTGCTGCCTTCTCGAATAGCGCCACGGCCGCGAGCAGGCCGGGCTCGACCGCGCCAGCGCTTAGCACGGCTGCATCATTGGCTGACGCTTTCGCGCTCATCAGGCTCATCGCAAGCACCACTCCCAACCCGCTCATCCATCTCATCCCGCGCATCGTCAACCCCGTCCCAGCTCGCCTTGTTCTGAATTGGGAGAATGCCACGCCTTGCCCGTGCGCGCCGGGCCATGCCATGCCGTATCGTTCGCGCACGGCTCTGCGCACGCGGAGCACCTGCGAAAGGAAATCGCCTTGCTGCAGACCATGATCGCCGGCAGTCTGCCGCGCCCCGCCTGGCTGGTGCCGCCCGGGCAGTTGTATGCGCAATGGAAACTCGAAGCCGCGACGCTCGCCGAAGGACAGGATGACGCGGTGCTGCTGGCACTGGTCGATCAGCACGACGCCGGCATCGACATCGTCACCGACGGTGAGCAGCGGCGCCGGCATTACATCTGGGGCTTTCTCGAAGGGTTGGAAGGCATCGACTTCGTGCAACTGGCCAAGATTCCGATGCGCGGCGGCCGCTACAACCAGATGGTCGACGCCGCGCGCGTGATCGGTCCGTTGCGCCGGCGCGGCTCGCTGATGCGCAAAGACGTGCTGTTTCTCAAGCAGCACACCAGCAAGCCGATCAAGGTCACGCTGCCCGGGCCGATGACGGCGGCCGACACGCTGGCCGACGAACACTTTCGCGATCGGCGCACGCTCGCCACCGAGATCGCCCGCGTGCTGAACGAGGAGGCGCACGAACTGGTCGAGGCCGGCGCCGACATCGTCCAGTTCGACGAACCGTGCTTCAACATCTATCTCGACGAGTTGGAGGCCTGGGGCGTGCGAGCGCTGGAAGAAGCATCGAAGGGCATCCGTGCCAGGAAAGCGGTGCACATCTGCTACGGCTACGGCACCGAGCGCGTGGTGAAGTGGAAGCGCGACAACACCGACTGGAGCCACTACTGGCGCTCACTGCCGCTGCTCGCTACCAGCGCGATCGACATGATCTCGGTGGAATGCGCGGCATCGGGCGTCGATCCGGCCGTGCTCGCGCTGGCGAAGGGCAAGGATTTAATGGTCGGCGTGATCGACGTCGGCACCGAAGCGATCGAAACGCCGGAGCAGGTGGCCGCTCGTATTCGCACCGCGCTCGAATACGTTGCTCCCGAGCGTCTTTCCCCGACGACCGACTGCGGCCTGCTGCCTCGATCGCGCAACGCGGCGCGCGGCAAGATGAAGGCGCTCGCAGCGGGCGCAGCGCTTGTGCGTGAGGAGATGCGGTCTCCTATCTGCCCCACAGAATGATCATCGCGTGGTTGCTCCTGACGGCCACCTGCAGAAACTGCCGAAGCGGCTGGTAGAGCCACGTGTGATGCTCCGCGCCGTGCTGTGCGAGTCGGTCACGAATGAATGCCTCGCCACACTCGTTCAACGCGGCGCTCACCGCCGCGAGCAGCGCACTGCCCAGAAACGCTACATCGGGATCATCGAACTCGTCGCGGCGCGCGCTCAGCTCGCCAACGAACAGCCGATCAAGTGGCGAGGGCGCGGCAGCCAGCGAAATCGCCCACGCTGAAATCGAATCCTCCGCCTCGATCGAGGGAGTCTGCGCATTCAACAACGTGCCGATCGCCTCGTACCAATCGCCTTTGGTGACGCGATCCAAGAGCACGTGCCGAGCATCATCGGCGACCAGATAGAAGGTGCCACAACTCATCGGTCGATGCTCCTTTCGAATGCGGTGGTCCGGCGCAAGATGCTTACCCGCGCCAACAACTCCCCAATTCCACCGCGCACCTGGCGGCAATCCGATTCCGTGCGACCCCGCCACACCGCAGCGCCACGCTGCTAAACTTCGCCCCATGTCCTGCGTGAGCATCCTTCAAATCGCCGCGGCACTCAACGTGGCCGCCCGGTCGCCCGACCGGGGAGCCTGGCCCTGGCGACGCTTCATCCGCACGCTCTGATGCGTCGCGGCCCGTCGGGCCGCCTTCGCACCACCCTCCTGCTCACGTCTTCCCGGTGCACGCTTGCAAAAGGCGGCCATCGGATTCGCCGAGGACATCCCCGTGATCACCGAACTCGAATTCAAGAGCCTTGCCGCGCAAGGCTACAACCGCATCCCGCTGCTCACCGAGGCGTTCGCCGACCTGGAGACGCCGCTCTCGCTCTATCTCAAGCTCACCGACGCCGAACGCTACAGCTTTCTGCTGGAATCGGTGGTGGGCGGTGAGCGCTTCGGTCGCTATTCCTTCATCGGCCTGCCGGCGCGCACGCTGGTTCGGGCTACCGGCTCGAGCATCGAAATCATCACGGACGATCGGGTAGTCGAATGCCACGAAGGCAATCCGCTCGATTTCATCGCGAGCTATCAGCGTCGATTCAAGGTGGCGCTACGGCCCGGCTTGCCGCGTTTTTGCGGCGGGCTGGCCGGCTACTTCGGCTACGACGCCGTGCGTTACATCGAACCGAAGCTCGCCAAGGTCGACAAAGCCGGCGGCCTCGATACGCCCGACGTCATGCTGCTGCAATGCGAGGAGTTGGCGGTCATCGACAACCTCTCGGGGCGGCTCTATCTCATCGTCTATGCCGACCCGGCCCAGCCCGAGGCGTACATCCACGCCAAGCGGCGCCTGGCTGAACTCGCCGAGCGCCTGCAGCGTTCCGTCTCCGCGCCGGCGTTCGGCGGCGGCACTAGTGCGGATGTGGAACGAGAGTTCCCCAAGGAAGCGTTTCTCGCAGCGGTAGCCCGAAGCAAGGAGTACATCGCCGCGGGCGACATGATGCAGGTGCAGATCGGCCAGCGGCTGAAGAAGCGCTACACCCAGAGCCCGCTGTCGCTCTATCGCGCGTTGCGCTCGCTCAACCCCAGCCCCTACATGTATTTCTACGACATGGGGAGCTTTCAGATCGTAGGCGCGTCGCCAGAGATCCTGGTGCGCCACGAGCACACCGCCGAGGGCGACAAGATCACCATCCGGCCGCTCGCCGGCACGCGCCCACGCGGCACCACGCCCGAGATCGACAAGGCCACCGAGGCGGAGTTGCTCGCAGACTCGAAGGAGCGCGCCGAGCACCTGATGCTGATCGACCTGGCGCGCAACGACATCGGCCGCATCGCGCGCGTGGGCACCGTGAAGGTCACCGAAGCGTTCATGGTCGAGCGCTACTCGCACGTGATGCACATCGTGAGCAATGTAGAGGGGCTGCTCCAGGACGGCATGAGCAGCATGGACGTGCTCAAGGCCACCTTCCCCGCCGGCACGCTCACCGGCGCACCGAAGATCCGCGCGATGGAAATCATCGACGAGCTCGAGCCGGTGAAGCGCGGCATCTACGGCGGCGCCTGCGGCTATCTGAGCTACGCGGGCGACATGGACGTGGCGATCGCGATCCGTACCGGCATCGTGCAGAACCGGACGCTGTACGTGCAGGCCGCAGCCGGGGTCGTGGCCGATTCGGTGCCAGAGCTGGAGTGGAAGGAAACCGAGCACAAGGCGCGCGCACTGATCCGCGCGGCCGAACTCGTCGAGGAGGGCTTCTGACATGCTCCTCATGATCGACAACTACGACAGCTTCACCTTCAACCTGGTGCAGTACTTCGGTGAGCTGGGCGAAGAGGTACGCGTGATACGAAACGACGAGATCACGCTCGAAGGGATTGCCGAATTGCGACCCGCGCGGCTCGTGCTCTCACCCGGACCGTGTTCGCCCAAGGAGGCCGGCATCTGCGTACCGGCGATCCGCCACTTCGCGGGCAAGCTGCCGATTCTCGGCGTGTGCCTGGGGCACCAGAGCATCGGCGCGGCACTGGGCGGACGCATCATCCGCGCGCAACGTCAGATGCACGGCAAGGCCAGCACGCTCACCAGCGACGGCGAAGGCATCTACGAAGGCTTGCCGCGCGCGTTCAACGTGATCCGCTATCACTCGCTGGTGATCGAGCGCGAAACTTGCCCGAAGGACCTGGCGGTAACCGCCACCAGCGAGGACGGCGAGATCATGGGCGTGCGCCACCGCGAGCTGGCGGGCACCGCCACGCCATTGGAGGGCGTGCAGTTCCATCCGGAGTCGATCCTGTCGGAGCACGGCCATGCGCTGCTGCGTAATTTTCTGCGGATGAGCAACGCCGGACGATAGTTGACGACACGGTATTCAGGCTCACGTTCAGCCCGACGCTTTCAGCCGACCGGTCGTAGCGGCCCGAAAAAACCGACGATGCGCTGGATGCGTTGCGCGTCGGCGGTGAACTCGGCGATGTCGATGCCTTCGGGCAGCGTGCTCCCATCAGCCAGTACGACATGCCAGGCGAATCGCGCCATGCCGTGGTGAACATCGAGCGCGCTGGTGCGCACCACCTTCGCACCTCGGCAATGTCCGAGCACCTTGTCGATGTGCACGAGCAACTCCGCAGCGCTGGTCGCATGCACGCGCGGATCGGTGTACGTCGCGCCCGGACCCCACACCTCGGCGAGCAGCGCCGCCCTGCGCGCGGGATCCGGTTCACCCCAAACCGCGCAGTAGCGGTCGATGAGGGTGGTGAGTCGACTGGTTGCGGGATCTTCCGCCATGTCGGTCCGCCTCGATAGGAACCTGGTCTGGACAGAAGTTACTGCGTTTTCTCCCCTACCGCCAACACCGCGGGCATTGGAATCTCAATGCTTCCACCCCTGCGAAGGTCGTGCGCACCGTCGATTTCGGCCTCGGGCAAGTGGTTGACGCCGAACGCGCAGATCACCGCATTGAATGTCGCGTTGGCGAAGCGCAGCGATTCGGCATCGCCTTGCTCGAACTGCGCGTTGGGATGCGCCGCGCGCGCGCGATCGATCATCGCTGACGCAAAGTCGATGCCGATCGCGCGAGCACCGCGCGCCGCCGCCCTCCCCGCGCCGTAGCCAAGACCACAGCACACTTCGAGCAGTTCGGTCCCCGCGCCGACGCTTACCGCGTCCAGCAGCGGCTCGACGGCATGGCGGGTGACCGATCCCAACAAGGTGTCGTAGGTGGCCGCGCCCTTCTCCCAACCGGCGTGTTCTTGGCCTTTGAAGGAATTGGGGTCGAGCTTCAACGGCTTTTTCCTTCTACTGCGCCAACGGATTCGGCCGCACCTGGATCTGCACCGCGCGCGGCTTGGCGCCTTTGCCGCCCTCCATCAGCCACGGCGTGCGATCGCCGTTGGTGCTCCACAGGCCGCGGCCTTTCCAACCGGCGTTGGGGTCGTCGATGCGCCCGTCGAATCCTTTCGCGTAGAAGCCCATCGGATAGGGAATGCGCAGGCTGACCATCTTGCCGTCCTTAAGCGCGACGAACCCATCGAGGAGATTCGCGGTGGAGATCGGAACGTTTTCGCCCAGTCCGAGCACGTTGTGATGATCGACCCAGGTGTAGTAGCTCGACTCCACCGTCGATTGCGGATGGCCCTCGAAACTCGGCGCCGGATAGCGATAGAACGCCCAGCCCTCGGGGCAGTGGCTGCCGGTGGCCTTCGGACCATTGAGCGGCCCTTTGCACTTGCGCCGATCAAAGCTGCCAAGATGGCCGTTGGACATCGAGCCCCACAGCACGCCGTTCTTGTCGATGTCGCCGCCGCGAATGCCATACGCGCTGTCCGGCGCGTGGAACACCTCGGAAAGTCCGCTCGCAGGATCGAAACGCAGGAATCCGGGCGATCCACCGAACACGCCCACGGTGTACCAGACCGACCCGTCGGTAGGATGCGGCATTACCGCGTACGGACCCGAGCCCGGAATGATGCGCTTGTCCTTGCCCGGGTCGATCTCGGCGTTAGGCTCGACGTACTCATCCCGCTTGCCGTTGCCGTTGGTATCGAGCACGAACGGCGACCAGCCCTGTGCCTTGGCCGCGTCGCCGGTCTCGTCGAGCACGCGCGTGTTGATCCAGCCCGCCACCGGGCCGGTGCCCGAGAGCCACAGCGTCTCGTCCTTGTCGTAACCGAATTGCGGATGATGAGTGCTGAAGCAGGTATCGACGAAGGTGTACTTCATCGACTTCGGGTCGAGCATCGCCACCTGTCGCGACGAACGCTCGAGCGGCAGCACCTTCGCTGAGGGATGGTCGGAGCCCTTCTTGCAGAAGTCGGGGTTGTCCATGCCGCGCACGCCCGCGGCCATCCACAAGCGACCTTTGCCGTCGAGCATCGCGTTATGGTTGTTCGCCTTGGTGTCCCAGATCTTCTCTTCGCCCCAATAGGCCGAGGGCTGCATCGGCTTGACGGCTGCCGCATGCCCTGGCCCGAGTGCTTCGGGTGTATTGGCGTCGCGCACGGGCATCTTGAAGTAGCTCACCGTGTGCGTCTTCGGATCGAGGATCGGCATGTTGTCGGTCGAGTACTCGGGCGATCCGAACAGCGGCCCGTACGCGTTGACCGTCGGGTTGCGCCGATCGGAGGCGATGAGGTCGTGCAGATAGTGCTTGTCGGTGCTCCATTCCCAGGAGGTGATCACGATATTGCGCTCGACGCCTTGCGGACGCACCGGCTTGTGTCTGGGCAACTCACCCTTGGCGATGCGCTCGGTCCAGTCGGCGAAGTAACGATACGGCGCACCGCCGAACTGCCCGGCGAGTCGATTGGTCATCATCTCGCCTGCCTGCCCCGACTGGATGCGTCGGATCCATGCGTCGCGATGCGAGCCGATCCGCTCGAACTGCGCGGGGATGGTTCTGGTGGACTCCTGGCCGAGCTGATGGCAGCCGACGCAATCCACATTGTTCATCTGCCTTAGCCATTGCGCCTGGGTGATGGTCTTGGGAATGTCGGTATGGCCACCGAACTCGCTCTTGGGCGGAATCTTCAGCATCGCGTACCAGTACGCCGCCGGATAGTAGTGTGCGGCGGCAGCGGCACTCGGCGCAGCGACGGCGCGATGATGGAGCGTCTGCCCCGGACGCCCGCGCACCTTCGGCGAATCAACCAGCCCATAGCCGCGCACCCACACGCTGTAGTTCGCGGTCGGCAATTCCGGAATGATGTAGCGCCCCTGCCCGTCGGTGACGACCATGCGCGCGAACCTGGTGGGCAGGTCAGTGGTTTCGGCGATCACCCACACGCCCGCCTCGGGCCCGCCTGGTCCGGTGACGACGCCACCGATCGACTTCTCGCCGACCGTCACCGCGGGCGCCGCGGCTTTCTGCTTGCCGACGCCCTCTTGTGCGAGCGCCCAACCTGACATTCCCGACAGTGTTGCAGTGGCGGCTCCTACTACTCCTGCCAATGCGCACGACCGCAACGAGCGTTGCGCTCTCATGTCCGTCTCCTTTGGTGTGAGGGTCCAGCCAGCGGATTAGACGCGAGCGATGCGCGATGAGCAACCTCTCAAACCAGGAGCGTCTCGCATCACGCTGCACTCCCGATTTGCGCTACTGGTAGATCCCCGGCAACCCCGCGAGCCAGTTCTGGATCAGATCGGCAACGACGCGATTGTTGAGATCCATCGGAATCATGTGGCTATTGCCGCGGATTCCGACCGCAGGCAGGTCCACAACCTTGACCGCGCCGCCGCCCGCCTCCACCGCTTTGAAGTAGTTGAGGCCGTTCTGCCGGATCGTTGCCCAGCGCGCGTCGCGATCGAGGAAGTCGCCGTAGATCGCCAGGATCGGAATGCCTTTGAGCGCCGCAGCGCGCTTCGCATCACCGAAGCCGGCCGGCTCGACCGCCACGATGGCGCGGATCTTGTGGGCGAGCGTCTCGGCGACGGTGAACGCGAACTGACCACCCTGGCTGTGCACCACCAGCACGCACGGACACACCTTGTCGACCAGCGCCGCGTAGCCGGCGGTCACTGCAGCGTCGGTCGAGAGCCAGCGCGGCACGAACTGGCGCGTGAAGTTGTCGTAGCCGTTCACCGGAAACTGGTTACCCGGCCACACCTTGCGCTTGGACGGATCGTTGTCGAAGCTGCCCGCGCCTGCGCCAACACGAAATCGCTCGTACGGATCGGTCTTCGTGAGAAAGATCGGCGCGGTGCTGAACACATCGGGCGGAGCCCAGCCCGCGCGACCACGTTCGACCGCATCGACGTTGTAGGTGTCCCAGCCTTTGCCGATGAAATAGTTGAGCCAGCCATCGCGCCCGTCGGGCGTCGTCTCGAACGTCACGCCGGTAAGGCCGCCGCCGTGCCACAGCATCAGCGGCACGCCGCCACGCCGATGGGCCGGCAGGAAGTACTGCGCGTACATCTGCTCGACCTGATAGACGCCGTTGGGGTCGACTTTGGTGAGCGGGCCGCCCGGCGTGCGCCGCACCTCGATCACCGGCTTACCCGACAGCACGACTTCGCGTCCGCCCACGTGCATCGAGCCCATGCCGCGTAGCGCAAGACCGCCGTCGTTGAACGTGGAACACGCGGCGAGTGCGAGTGCCGCGGAAAATGAAAGGAGAGATCGCATGGCTGCCTCGGGGAAAGAGGCGATGGTAGCGCGCGATTCAAGCGCCTTGTCGGGACTTTGATTTGGATAACGTTGCGTACGTTTTACTGGGGAAAAAGCGTACGCTAGCATTTCCGAACTTACATCGCGTTTTCCGCGAGGTTCTGATATGGCTGGCCCCACCATCACCGCAACCCGATTTCGAATCGATCTATACAAGTACCTCGATACGGTCCTGACTACAGGGCGCCCGCTCCAGGTTGCTCTGCGTGGCCGGAAAGTGACGATCGTCCCCGACAAGCACCCCAAGCGCCTTGCTGCGATGCAGGCGCGCCCGGACTACATCGTCGGCGACGTCGATTCCCTGCTCGATCCGGTTTTCGACATAGGCGTCTGGGAGAAGAAAGCGAAGCGCCGCCGGACATCTGCTTAGCGAAGCTGCGACTCGATGGTTTATCTCGACACGCATGTCGTCGCGTGGCTCTATGCGGGAGCGCTACGGCAGCTTTCCCCGACGGCTAAGCGCTTGATCGAGCGCGAGACACTGCGCTTTGCTCCCATCGTCCAATTGGAGCTGGAATACCTGTTCGAAATCAGGCGCGTACGCGAGCGGGCTCATGTCGTCATCGACACGCTGGTGGATCGAATCGGCCTCATGCCGTGCGATCGCGACGCCGCAAAGGTCGCCGAGCGCGCGTGCGACCTTGCCTGGAGCCGAGATTTGTTCGACCGATTGATCGTCGCGCAAGCGAGCCTTGGCGCAGACACACTTCTTACCGCGGATCGATTGATTCGGAAGCACTACCCCAAGGCCCGTTGGTAACAGAAGCGAAGGCCTCCATCGATTTTCTTGAAATGTGCGGCCACGGATTCGAATGGCCTGGATGCCTCGGACCGAGACGTAGCCAGTTCACACCTTCCGCGCAATCATCTCCACCGGCGCGATCCGCCCCGCCGCGATGTTGTCGATCATGTTCTGCACCTTCGTGATCGCGGTCGGGCCCATGAGCAGATGCAACCCTAACGGCGGCGGGCCAGTCCTTGCAGCAGACTGCGCTTTCAGCCGCTCGAAGAATTCGAGGGCGAACCCGCGCCGATCCTGCTCATGGATGATTTCGAAGCTGGCGGCCCTCAGCGCATGTCTGTAGTCGCCCGGCGATGCGACGCAGCTGCCCTCGGCAACCGTCGCCCATGGCACTGGAAAGACAAGCGGCTCATCGCTCGCGCGCATGACATCGTAGATGCCGAAGCGGCCGCCGGGCTTGAGCACACGGCCGACCTCTTTGGCCAACGCAGTCTTGTCGGCGATGTTCATGCCCACGTGCAGCATGAACGCCTTGTCGAAGCCGACATCGGGCAGCTGCAGCGCCAGAACGTTGCTCTGCGTCAGCGTGACGCGATCCTGCAGCCCCACCCAGCCGCAGAGCGCATTCCCGGTCGCCACATACTCTTCGGTCAGATCCACCCCAGTGACGCGACATCCATATGTGTGTGCGGCGAAGCGGCTGGAACCACCGATGCCGCAACCGACATCGAGCACGAGGTCGGCGGCAACCAGCGACAGTTGATCGAGGAATGATCGCGTCGCCACCCGACCACCGATATGGAACTCATCCACCGGGGCGAGATCATCGATGGTGACCGTGGCAGGAGCCTTGCCCAACTTCTCCACGCCCGCGCGGATCGCACCGAGCAGATCGCCTCGGGTGTAGTGCTTGGACACCAGAGCAGAGTCTGTCATGGGGTTCTCCCGAGTCTGTAGCCCGCGTGGTCGATATCGCGCTCGACCTACTTCACCCGCTCCGCCACCATTCTCACCACCCGTCTCTTATCGGGCCCCCAATCGGGCTGCGCGATCACGTCCTGGAAGTGGACGAGGCGAAAAGCCTTGAACGCCGCGAGCAGATTGGCAGGATCGATCGCCGTAGCGGGCTGATTCGGCGTGGACGCCGATTCCGAGAAACTCTCGATCACGATGTGTCCGCCCACCTTCATCGAACGGTGCAGCCGCTCGACGTAAGCGGCAGAAGTGATCGGGAACGGCTCGTACATGAACACGAGCAGATCCCACTGGTCGGTGCCGAAATCGAACTCGGTGTTCGACTTGAGCATCGCGTTGAGCTTCACGCCGGCGCGTTCGGCATTGCTGCGGGCGACGGAAATGCCGTGGTCGGAGATGTCGAAGCCGGTCACGTCCCAGCCCTTCATCGCGAGGAACACCGAATTGCGGCCTTGACCCATGCCGATATCGAGCGCGCGCCCCGGCTTCAAACTCTCGATCGTGGACACCAGCAGCGCGTTGGGCTGCACCGTGAAACCGGGCTTGTCACCGGCGTAGATCCGATTGAACATGATCCGCCACGCGTCGGTGCGCTCGCGCATCGTCCGCGAGATCACGTCGCGAATCTTCTTGGTTTCCTCCGCCGAGGCGCCCTTGGACATCAACAACGATCCGTACTCTTCGAGGATCGGCCCGGGGTTGCCCGCCGGCTTGGAGCTCGGCAGCCACTCGACGAATGCTTGCCAGATCGCGTCGGTCGAAGTTTGCGCCGAACCATTGCGTGCCACGGCGAGCACGAGCAGCGGGACGATCAGGAGGAATCTGTAGTTGCCGAAGAGTCGAACCGAATTCATCGCACGCCTCCTTGGGTCGGGTGTCGCGGGTTCCGCGATGTTAGGCGCACTTCGCTCGCCGCGCGCGGGGCAAGCACTACTACGCTTTGCGTAGTGAAATGCCCTACGGGCGACGCTCGCCTTGCGATGCCGTCAGGCAAGGGCGAACACGATCACTACGCGGCTCGAAACCTCTGCGCGAACGCGACGAACCAATCCAGCGCCTGAGGGTTAGCCATCGCATCGCGGCTTGCAGCTTTCTCCGGCGGCGTACCGAGCAGCATCTTCTTCACCGGCAGCTCCATCTTCTTGCCGGTGAGCGTGCGCGGGATGGCGTCCACCAACTGGATGTCATCGGGAATGAAGCGCGCCGAGACGGAGGTGCGGATGGCGTCGTTGATCTTCGCGCGCAACGCATCGTCGAACGCCACGCCAGGCCGCAACTGCACGAACAGGCCCATCCAGGAAGGCCGGCCGAGATACTCCAGATCGACGATCAGGCTGTCGAGCACTTCGTCGACACGTTCGACCGCGCGATAGAGATCAGCAGAGCCCAACCGTAATCCGTGGCGATTGATGGTGGCATCCGAGCGCCCGTAGACGAGCGCGGTGCCGCGCCGGGTGATCATCATCCAGTCGCCCTGGCGCCACTTGCCCGGATACATGTCGAAGTAGCTCTCGCGATAGCGCGCACCGTCGGCGTCACCCCAGAAATAGAGCGGCATCGAGGGCATGGGTTCGGTGATCACCATCTCGCCGACCTGATCGATCACCGCGTTACCCTGCTCGTCGAACGCGTGCACCGCCACGCCGAGCTGACGGCACTGCATCTCGCCCGCGTGGAGCGGCAGCAGCACGCATGGGCCGACGAACCCGCCGGCGATGTCGGTACCGCCGCTGCCCGAAGCAAGCAGCACGTCTTTGCCGATGTGACGGTAGATCCAGCGATAGGCGTCGTCCGATAACGGCGAGCCCGAGGCGCCCAGCGTGTGCACCGCCGAAAGATCGGCAATCTTGTCGGGCTCAGTGCCGGCCTTCATGCACGCGGCGATGAACGCCGGACTCGTGCCCAACACCGAGACCCTGGCCGCGCCGCAGAATCGCCACATCGTGCTCGGGTCGGGATAGCCGGGATTGCCGTCGTAGAGCACGACCGTCGCACCGACCAGGCCGGCGAACACCAGCTTGTTCCACATGATCCAGCTGGTGCTCGTGTACCAGAAGAAGCGGTCGCCTTCGCCGGTATCGAATTCGAAGGCGAGGCTGCGCAGCGTGGT
Source organism: uncultured beta proteobacterium (assembly GCA_902826155.1). Next base: position 9,814 of record CADEDU010000098.1, on the reverse strand, counting down.
GATGAGAATGCCGGCGTGCCCATGCACGATCGCTTTGGGCGGACCAGAAGTCCCCGAGGAGTAGACGATCCACAGCGGATGATCGCCCTCAACCTCCTCGTAGAGGATCTCGGTGGCGCGGCCGAGAAGCGATTGCCAGGGCACGCCGTTGTCGAATGCGCTCGCCTGGGCGTTGCGATCGAGATACGGCACCAGCACGAGATTGCGCAGCGTCGGCAATCCGCGTTGCAGCTCGGCCACAACGCTGCGCCGATCGAAGTCCTTGCCGCCGTAGCGATAGCCATCCACTGCGAATAGCACCTTCGGCTCGATCTGCCGGAAGCGGTCGAGCACGCTTGCCGCGCCCATGTCGGGTGCGCAGCCCGACCAGATCGCGCCGATGCTCGCGCACGCCAAGAACGCGACCATCGCCTGCGGAATGTTGGGCAGATAGGCCGCGACGCGATCACCCGGCCCGACCCCCATGTCGCGCAACGCCTGCGCCACGGAGGCGACGTCGCACTCCAGCACCTGCCACGAGATCTCCGTCAAAGGTTCGAGTTCCGAGGCGAACACGATCGCCGGACGTGCACTCGTCGCGTGGCGGAACACGTGCCGCGCGATGTTCAGCCGCACGCCGGGGAACCACTTCGCGTCCGGCATGGTGTGGTCGACCAGCACCTGCGCGTAAGGCCGTGAAGGCTGCACCTCGAAGTACTGCCACACCGATTCCCAGAACGCTTCGATGTTCTGCGTCGACCATTCCCAGGCCTGCTGATAGTCGGCAAAGCGCAAGCCTTTCTCGCGCTCGAGCCACTGGAAGTAGCGATGCAGCCCCGATCGTTCGATGCGCGCCTGCGAAGGGCGCCAGAGAACTTCGGGAACGGCGATATTGTCTTCAGACATGCTTCCAGCCCCACCACTCGCAGATCGCCCGCCCCATGACCCACGGCTGATCGATCTTCGGCAGCCACGGCGCCTCGGTGAACATGGCGATGCATTGCTTCCACGACACCGGCATCTTCGAGATGTCGGTGCCCCAGAACGTGCGTTTCGGTCCGAACGCCTCGTAGATCTGCCGGCAGTAGTCGCCCATGATCGGAAACGGATAGGCCTGGGCGGAGTAGCCGGGCGCACCCGTCACCTTCACCGCCACGTTAGGAAGCCGGGCGAGCGTGAGCAGTTGCGGCATGTGCGTCATTGCGGCATGGTCCTTCAGGGTGGTATTGCCGCCGCGGCCGCCGAGGTGATCGACGGTGATGCGCAGCCCGGGGTGGCGTTCAGCGATCGCGCCGACCTCGGCAAGCGAATCCGTGCACAGCAGCGCCACCGGCACGTTCGCCCGCTCGCACGCCTTCCAGAACCAGTCGAGCACGCCGGGTGCAAACCACTTCTTCGCCACGTCACCCAGCATCATGTAGCGCAGGCCCAGCATGCCGGATTGATCGCGCCACCCCGCGATGCGCTCAGGCGTGTGTGGATCATCCAGCGCCAGCGAGCCCATGATCGCGAAGCGGCCCGGAAACTCGCGCACCGCCTTGAACGCCATGTCGGTAGAGTGCGGTTCCCACGGCACCGGATGGATGATCGCCGCATCGACGCCGCCCTCATCCATCATCGGCACGACTTCGTCGGTGGTGAACGACGTGACTTGGCGATGGGCCATGTTGGAAGGCAGGCCCTGCCCCCATAGATGAATCTGTGCGTCGATGATTTGCACGGTTCGGTCCTCGCTGGTAAATCGATCCGCGCAGTCTAGCGGCCTGCGGGCCCGGCCGTTCCGCGAACGCGACACCACCGAGCCGATGCAATCACGGACAGGTTTCCACTATATTTCCGCTGGTGCTCGCGCGCGAACCGTCAGAACGCCAAAGGAGGGCCCCTGACATGCCGAAAGTCCTGACGCCGGAGCAGATCGATCGCTATCAACGCGAAGGCGCCGTCGCGCCCGTGCTTCTGATGAGCCGCGCCGAAATGGCGCACTACCGGCACAAATTCGAGGCGCTCCAAGCGGCGATCGGCGGCGAGGCACAGACCCGCTATCGCATGAAGGCCCGGACAGCCGTAAGGAAACGGGTTGCATGCGGATCGTGCCGGGCTCACACCAGGGAGCATCGATCCTGCCGCACCTGGAAACGTACGACAGCAACAACCTGCTCGCGCGCGGCCAGACGATCGAGCAAGTGGATGAGAGCAATCTTGTCTACCTTGAAGTCGACGCAGGCGAGTTCTCGATCCACCACAACAAGACCATCCACAGTTCGCAACCCAATACATCGGACACGCCACGCATCGGGTTCGCGGTCCATTTTGCAGCGCCGCACGTGCGACAGGCGCAGTACCCGGGCGCGACCGCGATGGTGATGCGGGGCCAGGACCGGTTCGGTCACTGGCGGCCCGATCCCAGGCCGAAGCAGGATTTCGATCCCGATTGCCTCGCCGCACTCGATGAGGCGTGGTCCCGCTATCGCACGGCGATGCGGGCGCAGAAATAAGGGAGGCGTTCATGAAAATCTCCGCGTTCGCCCAATTCGCGTATCGCAAGTTCGGCGATGGGTTCGAGAAGAAGCACGATTCCTCGGTCGATACGCCATGGTCGCTGGTCGATCCGGCCGAGGTGCGCGCCGGCTATCGCGACTACATCGACGGGCTCATGCTCGCGGCGCGCTCGGGCTTCGACGGGCTGGTCGTCACCGAACACGGTCAGGCGAGCTACGACATGATGGCCAACCCGAGTCTGGTTGCCGCCGCGCTCGCCTACGCCACCGAGACCGAGAATCTGGAGGTGGCGATCTATCCGGCCGGTCGGTCGCTCGGCAAGTCGCGTGAGCCGGTGCGCGTCGCCGAGGAGTACGCGATGGTCGACCATGTGAGCGGCGGGCGGCTGGTCGCGGGCTTTCCGGTCGGGCTCATGTACGACGCCTGCATCAACAACGGCGTGCCACCGATCGAGTTGCGCAGCCGTTTCGACGAGAACCTCGAACTCGTGCTGCGCGCATGGCGCGACGACAAACCGTTCGAATGGAACGGCCGCCATTCGCAGCTCGAGTGCGTCAACATCTGGCCGCGGCCTTGGCAGCGGCCGCGCCCGCCGGTCTGGCTCACCGGCACCGGCAATCCCGCGACGATGCAGATCGCGCACGAGCGCGAATTCGGCTTCAACTACCTGAGCTGGTTCGGCACCAAGCTCACCGGCCCCCGCATCTTCAACCGCTTCTGGGAGATGGCTGACAAGCTGGGCCGGCCGCGCAACCCCTATCAGATGGGCATTCTGCAAGTGGCGGCCGTTGCCGCCACCGACGCCGAGGCCGAGCGCAAGTATCGCCCGCACGTCGAATATGTCTTCAACCGCGGCCCCGGCGCGATCGCCCGTCACAAGCTCGCGATCCCCGGTGGCGTGAGCGTGGCCGGCCTGCAGGCGCTGATGCGCGACCCGTCCGACATGGGCATCTCGGACCAGTTGCGCGTGGTCAGCTTCGGCAAGCTCGTCGACGTGGGGTCGGTGATTCTCGGCAGTGTCGATACCGTCACCGAGCGACTCACCGAGCTCATCAAGCAATATCGCATCGGCAACCTTCATTTGATGATGCAGTTCGGTTCGATGCCGCGCGAGCTGGCAATGGAGAACATCGCCCTGTTCGGCAAGGAGGTGCTGCCGCGGCTCAAGCACTTATGGCGCGACGATGGCTTCGAGCACCATTGGTGGCCGGAGCGCCTGGGCGGCAAGCCGCGCTACGAGACGGCGAAGCAGACGGCTCGCGCAGGAGCTGCATGATGGCCGCGCCGATCGTCGAGACCAAGGAACGCGCGATTGACGTCGGGGGAGGACGCCTCAAGCTGCGCTTCAAGACGGCCGGCAACGGTGAGCCGATCGTGTACCTGCATCCGGCTGGTGGCCTATTCTTCGATCCGTTCCTGGGTGCATTGAGCCAGACGCGCAGCATCTACGCGCCGGAAGTGCCCGGCACGAGCGCGGGCGACAACAACGCGATCCATCTGGTGGACGACCTGTGGGATCTGGTGCTGCTCTATGAAGAAGGCATCCGCGGCCTGGGGCTGTCCACCGCGCCCGTGGTGATCGGGCAGTCCTTCGGCGGCATGCTAGCGGCGGAGCTCGCCGCGCACTTTCCGCAGCTGTTCAGCAAAGTCATCCTGTTCGATCCGATCGGATTGCGCCGCGAAGGTCTGCCGATAACGAACTGGATGACGACGCCGCCCGAAAAGCTCCCCGCCCTGCTCTTCAAGAACCCCGAGCATCCGGCGGCCAAGGCGATGTTCACGCCGCCGCCCGATCCGGAGCTGGCGGTCAAGCTGCTCTCCGGATTGGTCTGGGCGCTTGGTTGCACCGGCAAATTCGTCTGGCCGCTGGCCGACAAAGGTCTGCGCAAGCGCCTGCATCGCATCACCGCACCCACTTTGATCGTATGGGGCAAGGATGATGCGCTGATCCCATCCGACTATGCACGCGAGTTCGGCGACGCGATCAAAGGCAGCCGCGTCGAAATCATCCCCGACTGTGGCCACATTCCACAGGCCGAGCAGATGCAGACCACGCTCGGGCTGGTGCAGGAGTTTCTGTCGCAGGGAGATTCGCGGCCCTAGCGGCTGTCGGCTGAATCCTGCGCGGCAGCCCGGCCCGCACGCACGCGCGCGAACTGCACGTACAGAACCGGCAGTACGTACAGCGTGAGCAGCGTGGCCGACACCAGTCCGCCGATCACCACGATGGCGAGCGGCTTCTGCGTCTCGGCGCCGATCCCTTTGGAGATCGCCATCGGCAGCAGGCCCAGGCTCGCGAGCAGCCCGGTCATGAGCACCGTGCGCAACCGCGTGAGTGCACCTTGCATCACCGCCTGCTCTGGCGTCAGTCCATGCCGGCGCAGCTCGTTGAACAACGCGAGCATCACCACACCATTCAGCACCGCCTGGCCGAACAGGGCGATGAAGCCGATCGCGGCCGACACCGACAAGTAGATGCCGGTCATCCACAGCGCGAGGATGCCTCCGATCAGCGCGAACGGGATGTTGGCGATGATCAGCGCAGCGCTCTTCACGGATTTGAAGGCATCGAACAGCAGGATGAAAATGATCAGGATCGAGATCGGCACGATCACAGCCAGCCGCGCCATCGCGCGTTCCTGGTTCTCGAACTCGCCCGACCAGGTGATCTCGTAGCCCGACGGCAGGCGCACGTTGCTCGACACCCGCGCCTGCATGTCGGCCACCACGCTGCCCATGTCGCGATCGCGGATGAACACACCGATCGCGAGCACCCGCCGGCCGTTCTCGCGGGCGATGTTCATCATCCCGTCCGCAGTGCGAAAGCTCGCCAGTTCGCGCAGCGGTATGTAGGCGCCGCCCGGTGTGGCCACCAGCAGATCCTGCATGCGCGTGAGCGTACGCTCCGACTCCTCGAGCCGCACCGCCACGCCGAAGCGCTGCTCGCCTTCCCACATCTGCGTCACCGCCTTGCCGCCGAGCGCGGTCTCGATGACGTCCTGGATGTCGGCCACGTTCAGTCCGTAGCGTGCCGCGCGCGCGCGGTCGACATGCACCTGGATCTGCGGCAGCTCGCCCAGCCGATCGACGAACGCGCGTGCCACGCCCTGCACGCCCTCGATCGCATGGAGCACGCCCACCGCCTGCTCGCGCAGCACGTCCAGATCATTGCCGAACACCTTGACCACGATCTGGCCGTCGATCTGCGAGATCGACTCCAACACGTTGTCCCGAATCGGCTGGGAGAACGTCGGCGACACCCCCGGAAGCCTGGCGATCTCCCGTTCGATCTCCTGCAGCAGTTCGGTCTTGGAGATCTTGCGCGCCCACTGATCCTCGGGCTTCAGATCCACCAGAAACTCCGCCATGCTGATCAGCTTGGGGTCGGTGCCGTCTTCCGGGCGGCCGGCCTTGGACGTGACGGTCTGCACTTCGGGCGATTTGCGGATCGCAGCGCGGATGCGCCCGGTCATCTCCTGTGCTTCGGGTACCGAGAGACTCGTGGGCAACTGCACGTTGATCCACACCGCGCCTTCGTTCAGCTCGGGGAGGAACTCGGTGCCCAGACGAGTCGCCACCGCAAGGCTCACGACGAGCGAGACGATGGCCGCGCCGATCACCGGCCAGCGATGGCGCAACGCCCAGCGCAGCGAGGGCTCGTACACCGCCTTGGCCGCGTGGACGAGCACGTTCTCCTTCTCCGGCAGCTCCCGCTTCAGCAGCATCGCGCACAGCAGCGGCACCAGCGTCAGCGAAAGTATCAGGGCACAGACCAGGGCGGAGACCACCGAGTACGCCATCGGCGCGAAGATCCGCCCCTCGTGGCGCTGCAAGGTGAAGATCGGAATGTGCGCGGCGATGATGATCAGCATCGAGAACAGCGTCGGGCGTCCGACCTCGACCACCGCATCGAGAATCGTCTGCCGGCGCGTCTTCTCGTCCAGGGTGCGGTGCAGTTCGGACAGCCGCCGGAACACGTTCTCTACCACGATCACCGCGCCGTCGACGATGATGCCGAAGTCCATCGCCCCGAGCGAGAGCAGGTTCGCCGGGATGCCGATGAGCGTCAGTCCCAGGAATGTGCCGAGCAGCGCGAGCGGTATGACGATCGCCACGATCAACGACGCGCGCAGATTGCCCAGGAACAACAGCAGCACGATGCCCACCAGCACCGCGCCCTCGGCCAGATTGGTGAACACCGTCGTCAGCGTCTTGCCGATCAGCCAGGTGCGATCGTAGATCGGTTCGATGCTCACACCCGGCGGCAGGCCGGTGGCGTTGAGCGTATCGATGCGCGCGCGCACCGCTTTGAGGACTTCGGAGGGACTTTCGCCACGGCGCATGAGCACCACGCCGGTGACGATGTCATCGTCGTCGTCCTGACCGGCGACACCTTGCCGCGGCACGGCGCCGATTTCCACCGTGGCAATGTCGCGCACCAGCACCGGCACACCGTTGCGCTCGGCCACGACCACCATCGCGATGTCGTCGACGCTCTGGAACAGGCCGAGCCCGCGGATCAGATACTGCTGACGGCCTTGGGCCACGTAGCTGCCGCCCGCATTGGCATTGCCGCGTTCGATGGCTTGCGAGAGCTGCTGCAGCGTGACCTTGTAGTCGCGCATCCGCGCCAGGTTCGGATGCACCTCGTACTGCTTGACCAAGCCGCCGAGGCTCACCACGTCGGCCACACCCGGGACCAGCTTCAACTGGCGGGTGACGACCCAGTCTTGCGCGCTGCGCAAATCACGCGACGACAAACCCGCACCGGTCACCCGATAGCGGTAGATCTCGCCCACCGCGGTGGAGAAAGGCGCAAGCTCGGCCTGTACCCCCGCAGGCAGATCCACTTCGCGGAGGCGTTCGACGACCTGCTGTCGCGCGAAATAGCCATTGACCTTGTCGTCGAAGGTGATGATCACGAACGACAGGCCGAACTGCGTGTGCGAGAACATGCGCACCGCACTGGGCAGACCCGACAGCGACACCTCCAGCGGAATCGTGACCTGCTTCTCGACCTCTTCGGCGGCTCGTCCTGGGTGCAGGGCAATCACCGTGACCTGCGTGTCGGTCACATCGGGGAAGGCCTCCACCGGCAGCACCCGGAAGGCCCAGATGCCCGCGCCGACGAACAGCGCCAGCGCCAGCAGCACGAACAGCGGCTGATAGATTGCGAACGAGATGAGCCGCTTCATGCTTGGCGTCGTCTCACTATCGCTTCGCCGCGGCAATACGCTCGAGCAACAGGTTGCCGTCGACGACGACCTTCTCGCCGGCAGCCAAACCATCGAGCACGACCTGATCGCCGTTCACCGCCGGGCCGATCTTCACGCTGCGCCGCTCGAAACGCCCGGCCCCTTGATCGACGAACACGTAGTTGGTGTCGCCGTGCAAGTACACAGCGCGCGTCGGCACGATCAGCCCGCCGCCGTTCGAGACGTGGATCTTGGCGACCACGAACATTTCGGCCTTGAGCGTACGGTCGGGGTTTGCGACGCGGCCTCGTACACGCACAGTTCGCGTGGTCGGGTCGACCGTGTCAGCTACGTAGGTCACGGTACCGATGACCTTCTCCGCACCATCGCTGGCCGGGCGCAGCGTCACCTCGGTGCCAGGCTTGAGCAGCCCGACGTCGCGCTCGGTTGCATCAAGCACGAACCACAACCGCGTCGGATCGCTGATCACCACCAGCCCGCCCTGCGGCGCCTGCTCGGGCCGCAGTTCCTGACCGGGATTGAGCGTGCGATCGACCACCACGCCGGCTAGCGGCGCGCGGATCACCAGCTGCTGATCGATCGCGTCACGATTCGCGCCGTAGAGCTTGAGCCGCTCGATCGAGCGCAACTGCTCGGCGCGTGCGCGCTCGAACTCGGCCTGCGCGGTTTGCAGCTCCTTGGCCGCGGCCACCCCGGCACCATGCAGCTCCTGGATGCGCGCGAGGTTCTTCGAGCCGAGCGAGAGGTCCTGTTCGGCGCGACGCGCATCGGCCTGCGCCTGACCGAGTTCGGCCGATACCACCACGGCGAGCGGCTGCCCCGCTTTCACCACATCGCCCAGATCGACCTTGATGCTGGTCACGCGCCCGGCGAACGGCGAGAACACTCGCACGGTGCGGTCTTCATCCCAGGCGAGCCGGCCGTTGATGGCAACGATCGTGTCGCCGCGTGGTTTGACGGGTGCACTCACCAGCGAAGCGATCTGCGGACTCTGCGAAGGGAACACCACAGACTCTCCCTGCAACGCCGGCCCCGGCAGACGTTCGATCGGAGCAGGTTTGGAGCAACCGGCCGCGCCAAGTGCGGTGACGACGGCGATCAGCGTCGACCCCAGCACCCCGTTCAGGCGCGCAACCAACGACATGCAAAAACGCAAACTCATCGCGTCGACTCCGATGAAGGTTCATCGCCGCCGGCGGAGGAAACTAGTTCGCCCGGTGCGCCGATGTCCAACGCTTCTCCATAGACCCTGGCCAGTTCCACGGCGCTAGTGCGCGCGATCTCCCACGCGGCGATGGCCTTGGCGTGATCGGCCCGCGCGGCAAGCGCCTCCAATCGCACCGCACGGAAGGTGCGCCGCGCATCGAGCACCTCGATCACCGAACTCGCACCACGCTGGAATGCGAACTCGGCCGCCACGGCGATCCGCTCGGCCGAGGGCAGCAGCGTGCGATCGAATCGTTCGAGCCGTTCCGCGCTGGCCTGTGCTTCGTTGCGGGCACGCTCGATTTCGTTGTGGGCCTGCGCGCGCAATCGAGCCAGGACATCGAGCGCGGCAAACCGAGTGGCCTCCGCAGCCTGAATCTCGCCCGCGTAGTCGTAGTTCACGAACAGCGGAAACGACACACCGAATCCGAACGAGGTCACCGGATAGCTGCCCGGAAAGCGCTCGACCTGGGCGCCGATCGAAACGTCGCGTACCCGCTGGCTGCGAGCCAGTTCGCGCGCAGACTCGCTCGCCTCGATCCGCTGACGGGCGGCGAGCACATCTGCGCGAGCATCGATCACCTCCTGCGGCAATGCGCCCCGCAGCGAGCCGACCGCTTGCGGCCAGGGATCACTCGCGTGCAGAACTTCCGCATAGCGCTCCTCGGCCACCAGCGCGGCGAGCGCGCGTCGGGCACGCAGCACGTCGGCCTGCGCGGTGCGGGTGTCGTTGCGGGCACGCTCGGTATCGACCTCGACCCGTGCCACGTCCACCGCCGCGATGTCGCCCGCACCGAGCCGAACCCTGGCAGCGTTCAGCGTTCGTTCGAACAAGCCCTCCTGCTCGCGCAACAGCTCGACCCGCTCCTGCACCAGCTTGAGATCGTGGTAGGCCGGCGCCAGCGTGGCGAGTT
>CADEDU010000097.1:20358-23039 GCA_902826155.1 uncultured beta proteobacterium | reverse complement strand
CGCAGTGGCCGAACGTGCTCGCGGCGTATCGCCCCATGCCGATCCTGCAGGGCATGCTGATGCGCGGCTTCACCTCGGTGCGCGATGCCGGCGGCGCCGACGCGGCAATCGCCCGCGCAGTCGACGAGGGATTGATTATCGGGCCACGTCTGTTCCCCGCCGGCAAGGCGCTTTCGCAGACCGGCGGACATGGTGATTTCCGGCCGCGCACCGACTGGCTCGAGCCATGCGCCTGTGCATTCAAGGTCGGCTCGCTCGCTCGCGTGGTCGACGGCGTCGATGCCTGCCGGGTGGCGGTGCGCGAGGAGATTCTCAAGGGCGCCACGCAGATCAAGATCATGGCCTCGGGTGGCGTGGCTTCGCCCAACGATCCGATCCACTTCCTCGGCTACTCGCGCGACGAGATCAAGGCGATCTGTGAAGAAGCCGCGAACGCCGACACCTACGTCATGGCGCACGCCTACACCGGACGTGCGATCCGGCGCGCCGTCGAGTGCGGGGTACGCACGATCGAACACGGCAATCTGGTCGACGCCGACGCCGCACGCGCGATGGCCCAGCACGGCGCGATCGCAGTGCCGACGCTGATCACCTACGAGGCGCTGGCGAAGGAAGGCAAGGCACTTGGCCTGCCGGATGAATCGGTGCGCAAGATCGAAGCCGCACACGCGCCGGCGCTGCAATCTCTGGAGATCTTTCGCGATGCGGGCGTGAAGATGGCGTTCGGCTCCGACCTGCTGGGCGAATCACACCGGCTGCAGAGCGAGGAGTTCCGGATTCGCGCGGAAATCCTGGGCAATGCCGCGGCGATTCGCGCTGCCACGCTGACCGCGGCCGAAGTGCTCAAACGCGAAGGGGAACTCGGCGTGATCGCTACGGGCGCGCTAGCCGATCTGCTGCTCGTGGACGGAGATCCGCTGCGCGACATCTCCGTGCTGCTCCGTCAGGGCGAGCGGCTCGACCTCATCATGAAGGCGGGTCAGCCGGTCAAGCACCGTACCAGGTAGGCGCGCTGCCCACCCAACGCCCGCTGTACGAAGCTAGGGAATCAAAAAGGCTTACGCTGACAGCGCTAGTGGCAGGCGCAGTTGGCGCCGCAGCCGAAGGCGCCGCCCTTGCGCGCCTTGCCCAGATAGTTGCCACCGCCCGCCGACTCGCGGCGATCGCCGGCGGAGACGCCCACACCGAACGAGGACAGCATGCGCGTCACGGCTTCGGACGCACACTGCGGACAGACGGGGGTCGTCGATCCGCGCACGAACGCCTCGAAACCGTGGGCGCAGCGCGTGCACTGAAAATCGAACATCGGCATACGCGTAAATCCTGCTGAAGAACCAGACCGCAATCTTAGTCCAAACAGCACCCGTGCCGTCACATCCACCGCCGCATCGGTCACACCCCGTCGTCACGCCTCGCGGTTCGTCGGGTGCTGGCGCGAGGTATCCTGCACGACCTTGAACGCCCCGCTCGCGCCCGCCTCGGCGGCCTCATCGCGGCGGCGCCGGCACTGCGCCATCGATGGCGGCGCGCCCAAGCATCCCAGGAGCTTCACAACATGCGCATCGAAGTCATATGCACCGGCGACGAAGTGCTCACCGGCAAGATCGTCAACACCAACTTCAGCTACGTCACGCAGAAGCTGGAGGACGTGGGCCTGTCGGTGAGCTGGGAGACCACCGTCGGCGACGATCGCGACAGCCTGCTGCTGGCCTTCAAACTCGCCGGAGAGCGCGCCGACGCGGTGATCGTCAATGGCGGACTCGGTCCGACGGTGGATGATCTGTCGCAGGAGATCGCCGCGCGCGCCGCCGGGGTCGAGCTGGTGCTCAACGAACCGTGGCTGCAGCGCATGGAAGAATTCTTCCGGCTGCGCAGCCGGCAGATGCCGCCCAACAATCGCAAGCAGGCGATGCTGCCTGCCACCGCCGAAGTGCTCGACAACCCGATCGGCACCGCGTGCGGATTCGCCCTCGACATCGGCAAGGCGCGATTCTTCTTCACCCCTGGCGTGCCGCGCGAGCTGCGGCGCATGCTCGAGGAGCAGATCATTCCGCGCCTGTTGGCCAAGAGCGGCCTGCAGGTCTCGATCTTCCTCAAGCGTTTCCACTCATACGGGTTGGGCGAGTCGCACGTCGATACCCTGCTGCAGGGGCTGGAGGATATGGCGCCCGATGGCAGCGTGAAGCTCGGCTTTCGCGCGCACTATCCGCAACTGGAAACGAAGCTGCTGGTGCGCGGCAAGAACATGGATGACGTGCGCGCCAAGCTCGCACCGATCGAGCAGGAAGTTCGCAAGCGCCTGGGCAACTTCATCCTCGCCGAGGACGATCAGACCCTGGAGAAAGTGATCCTCGAGACGTTGGCCGGACAGCAGGGGTCGCTCACCCTGGTGGAGACGTTCACCAGCGGACAGATGGCCGCGCGCATCGCGCCGTTGCCAGGTGCCGAGAAGGTGATCCGTCGCGGCCTGTCTGCACTCGACCGGCAGCAGATCTGCGCGGCGGTCGGTGTCGATCGGCACGCGATCGGCAGTCAGTACACGAAGGAATCGGCGGAACTCATCGCGCAGGCCGCGCGTGTGCAAAGCGGTGCCACCCACGCGCTGGCGGTACTGATCGACATCGATGACGGGACCGATCGCATCGACTTCGGCGGCACGATCTGCCTGGCCATCGCCACCG
>CADEDU010000097.1:0-20258 GCA_902826155.1 uncultured beta proteobacterium | reverse complement strand
CGGCATCAGCACCGCCGCCAACGCCTCCATCGCCGCGATCGAGTCGAGCAACGTGGCGCGTTGCAGGTTGAACAGGAAGTGGCGCACGCCGAGTTCGGCCATGGCGCGCACGTCGTCAGCCACCGCGCTCACTCCACCGGTGAACAATTGCCGCCCACCGTCATCGAGGCGCACGGCCTGCTCGAACGGCCAGATCGCCATGTAAGCGCGATCGATCGATACCGGATCGCGGCCGGCCTGATTGGCCGCCGCCTCGAGCGTGTCGCGTGCCGTGCGGTAACGCGCCACCGAGTTGAGCGGGAATTCCGGGTTGTTGCCGATCGGATACCACGCATCCCCGAGGCGCACGACGCGGCGAAACGCCGCCGGGCTCTCGCCACCGATCCACAACGGCGGATGCGGGCGCTGGACCGGCTTGGGCAGAAAAGTGATGTCGGCGAATTGCGCGTAGGCACCGTCGAACCGCGGCTCGTCCTGCGTCCATAGCGTCTTGAAGATGGCCAGGTACTCGTCGGTCACCTTGCCGCGCTCCTTGAACGGCGGCGCGCCGATGGCGGCGAACTCCTCGGCCATCCATCCGGCGCCGCAGCCGACCGTGACGCGCCCGCCGCTCAGCACATCGATGCTCGCGAGCATCTTGGCGGTCAGCACCGGCGGTCGATGCGGCACCACCATCACCGAACTCAGCATGCGAATCCGCGAGGTCGCACCGGCGAGAAACGCCATCAGCGAGAGCTGCTCGAACCACTTGCCCGAGTCGGCGCCGGCCATCCTGCGGTTGTCGGCATAGGGATACGGGGAATCGATCGCACGCGGAATCACGATGTGATCGGAGATCGCAACGTGGCGAAACCCGAGAGCCTCGCCGCGCTGCGCGAGTGCGAGGATCGTGGCGGTGTCCGCAAGGGGTCCGCGCGTGGGAATGCTGAAACCGAAGTCCATGTCCGTCCTCCACTTAATCGATCTGCGCCACGTCCACCCAGCGATTGCCCTCTGCAGCCGACGTGCGCATCGCCTCCAGCACCGCGATGTTACGCAACGCCTCCGCCGGCTTGACCGGAAACACGGCGGTACCCGCGCACGCATCGGCGAACGCTTCGATTTCGCGCGGCAGGCTGTCGTCGACCGTGAAGCGATGATGCATGCGCGGCTGCGCAGGATCGGTCGGCTCGATCCAGACATCGGCGAAGTTGTCGCGCGCATCGACATTCGCCTTCGAACCGTAGATCCGCAGATTCGCGGTGATGCCGCAGGCGAGATGCGTGCCGAGCGTGCCGGTCGCGCCGCTTTGCAACTCGAACAGGCTCGCGCAGGTGTCGTCGAGCGGTATCGACAGCGCACGATGCTTGGCGATCGCGACCAGTCGCCGGATCGGCCCCAGCACCCAGGTCAATGTATCGACCATGTGCAGCCCCATCGGCGTCAATCCGGCACACGGAATCTCGGCGGGATCTCGCCGCCAGTGTCCGGCCGGATAGCGACCTTCGAGATTGCTCGAGTAGTTGGCTTCGACGTGCAGGATGGTGCCCAGCTCGCCGGCGTCGACCCGTTGCTTAAGCAGTCGCGCGCCGGGCATATAGCGCCGGTTGTGCCCGACGCCGAGTACCACCTTGTGGCGCTCACACGCTGCGATCGCCTCGGCGCCGCTCGCGACCGTGAGGGTGAACGGCTTCTCGCAGAACACATGCTTGCGCGCCTTTGCTGCGGCGATGATCTGGCCGGCGTGCAACGAGTGCGGCGTGGCGAGCAGCACGGCATCAACGCCCGGATCGGCAAGCACTGCCTCATAGCTGTCGAACACACGGCCACCGAGCGCGCCCACGAAGCGGGCGCATTCTTCTTTCGACAACGAGGTGCAGCCGAGCAACGCGACCTTCGCCGGCACCGCCTTCGCCGCCTTGCCCAACTCCATGCCCCACCATCCGGTCCCGACGATCACGATTCGCAGCATCACGCCCCCCTGCGGGTCACCAGCGACCCGATGATCATGCCTGCACCACTGGCCACCAGCCCCGCCAGTTGCGGCGGCACGATGCCCTTCGGCGCCAACCATTCCAGCACCAGCCAGCACGCCAACCCGAGAACAATCGAACAGCGCGCTCCGAGCGTCGTCGCCCGCCGCCAGAACATGCCTGCCACCAGCGGCACGAACGCACTCACCAGCGTCACCTTGTAGGCATTCTCGACCATCTGGAAGATCGAACTGGTCGACTGCAGCGCGAACACCAGCACCAGGGCGGTGAAGGCCACCACCACGATGCGCGTCGCGCGCAGCATCTGCCGATCGTTCATGGCCGATGCGAACGGTCGGATCACATTCTCGGTGAAAGCCACTGCCGGCGCGAGCACGGCGCCGCTCGCCGAACTCATGATCGCCGAGATCAGCGCCCCGAAGAACAGCACCTGGGCCGCGATCGGCATGTGTTCCATGACCAGCGTCGGCAGGATCATCTGCGAATCGACGTTGATCAACCGTTCAACCATGCGCGCATCGATCATCGTCGCGGAATAGGCGATGAACATCGGCACGAATGCGAAGCCGAGATACAGCAGCCCCCCGAGCATGGAGCCGCGCACCGCGGTGTCTTCATCTTTCGCCGCGACCACGCGCTGGTAGGTGTCCTGCTGCGGAATCGAGCCGAGCATCAGTGTCACCCCGGCGCCGACGAACGCCAGCACACTGCCCCATTGCGCCTCGGGCAGGAACGCGAACTTGCCGGCGGTTCCGGCGTGCGCGAGGACGGTGCCGATACCGCCCGCGCGATCAGCAGCGATCCAGGCGATGAACAGCAGCCCCAGCACGATGATCACCATCTGCATCGAGTCGGTGACCGCGACCGACCACATGCCGCCGGCCACGGTGTACGCAAGGACGATGAGTGTGCCGATCACCATTCCGGCCTGCATGGCGATGGCGCCGCCCGATACGACGTGAAACACCAGCCCCAGCGCAGTGATCTGCGCGGCGGTCCAACCGAGGTAGCCGATCACGATGCAAAGACTCAGCACCACTTCCACCGGGCGGTCGTAGCGTTGGCGAAAGTAGTCGCCGATCGTCAACCGGTTGAGCCGGTAGAAGCGCCGCGCGAAGAACAGCGCCACCAGCACCAGACATATCGAGGAGCCGAACGGATCGGACACCACCCCGCGCAGATCTTCCTTGAGGAAGGTCGCCGGGATGCCGAGCACCGTCTCGGCGCCGAACCAGGTCGCGAACACGGTGGCGACCGTCATCGCAAGGGGCAAGCGGCGTCCGGCCAGCGCGTAGTCAAGTTCGCCATGCACGCGCCGCGCAGCCAGCAGGCCGATGACGACGGTAAGTGCGAGATAGCCCGCCACCCACCATGCCAGCGCGGTCATGCCGCGGCGCTCATGGTGCGCATCAAGCGCCTAGCGACGCCACGCCTGCGCGCATCGGGCAAAGCACGCAGCGCTCGCAAAAGGACGCAGCGCTCGCAAAAGACGCAGCGATGGCAAAGGACGCAGCGCTCGCAAAGGACGCAGCGCTCAATGGGCGTGGCGCACGGTCGCGCGATGGCGCGACTGCGTGGCGAGCGATCCGATCACCATCCAGACGATGGCGGCGACCAGCCCACCGAGCTGCGGCGGCATGACCCCGTCGGGGCTGGTGGCCTCCAGCACGAGCCAGGTGCCCAGCCCGAACACGATCGCCAGCAACGCGCCCGTGTTTGTGGCGCGCTTCCAGTAGAGCCCTGCTACCAGCGGCACGAACGCACCCACCAAAGTCACCTTGTAAGCATTGCCGACCATCTCGTAGATGCTGGAGTCGGAGTTGAGCGCGAACATCGTCACGATCACCGCGAAGCCCACCACCACCAGCCGGATCGTGAGCAGAAACTGCCGATCGGACATGTTCTTGCGGACGAAATGCTTGAGGATGTTCTCGGTGAACATCGACGAGGGTGCGAGCAGCGTGGCGCTGGCCGTGGACATGATCGCCGAGAGCAGTGCGCCGAAAAAGAAGATCTGCGCCACCACCGGTGTGTGATTCATGATGAACAGCGGCAGGATGTGTTGCGCATCCTTCTCGATGTGGTCCGCCACCAGCTTCGGATCGATGAGCGAGGCCGAGTAGCCCAGGAACACCGGCACGAACGCGAAGATGAAGTACAGCACGCCCCCGGTGACGGTGGCCCACACGGCAATCGTGATGGTGCGCGCTGAGGTGACGCGCTGGAACACGTCCTGCTGCGGGATCGACCCGAGCATCATCGTCACCGCCGCGCCGAGAAACCACAACGAATCGCGCAATGTCGGCTCGGGAAAGAACTTCAGCTTGCCGGCGGCATCGGCGTGCGCGACCACCTTGGCCACACCGCCGACCTTGTCGGCCACCAGCCAGGCGATGAACAGGATGCCGATGACGATCACCACCATCTGCACGAAGTTGGTCCACGCCACCGAGTACATGCCGCCCCAGATGGTGTAGACCAGCACGATCGCCGCGCCGATGAGGATGCCCGCCTGCAGGCTCAGCGCATCGGGCCACAACAGGCTGAACACCAGCCCGAGCGCGACGATCTGCGCCGACACCCAGCCCAGGTAGGAGGCAATGATCACCAGACTGGTGAGCAGTTCGACCGTCGGCCCGTAGCGCTCGCGGAAGAAATCGCCGATGGTGAGCAGATTCATCCGGTAGAGCTTGGCAGCGAAAAACAGCCCCACCAGGATCAGGCACATCGATGAGCCGAACGGATCCTCGACGATGCTGCCCAGCCCCTTCTCGTAGAACTTCGCGGGAATGCCGAGCACCGTCTCGGAGCCGAACCAGGTCGCAAACACCGTCGCTGCAACCACGTAGAACGGCAGCGAGCGCCCCGCCACCACGTAGTCCTTGGCGGTATGTACCTTCGACGCGGCCCACAAACCGATGGCGATGGACACGAGCAGATACAGGATCACGAAAGTGGCGAGCATGATGATCGAGCGGATCCCCGAGTTGACTGGGTGGGCCGTATCGGCGCGGCGGGGCGAATATAGAGGAATCCGATTGCCCTCGACAAACCCCCACGGCCCTGGCTGAACGCACGACTCGGTGCATGATCGTGCACATCGGCATTGCGAAACGCGATATGCGATGTATTGCGCATCGCAGAATCGATCAGTAAGATCGCAGCGCTTTCCGAAGGGGAGTAGCTTTTCGCAGCAGGGTCGTCATGTCGAGCTTCGCGCTCCGGCCCTGCTGGCAGCCCTCTGGAACCAACCGATCGACAGCGTTGATTCCGGCACTGCAAGCGAGACCTTTGCCAGATCGGCACAGGTCCATCCATGCGGGCGGCCTTTGCCGAGTCAGGTGAAGGCCGCTTTTGTTTTGTGGGCTGCCCGCAGATACTCGCTGGAGGACGCGCAATGAAACATCCTGAACTGCGGCGGTACATCCGTCACGGCACCCTGGTGCAGCTGTCGGTGTTCGAGACCATCGTTCGCGTGGGCAGCTATACGCGCGCTGCGCAAGCGCTGCACATGGCGCAACCGACCGTGTCGATGCACATGAAGAAGCTGGCCGAGTCGATCGGCCTGCCGCTGCTCGAACAGGTCGGCCGCAGCATTCGCCTGACCGAGCCCGGCCGCGAGTTGCACGCGGCGTGCCTCGATATCTTCGAGAAGATCCTCGACGTCGAGGCGCGGCTGGCGAAAATGCGCACCAGCACCGATTCACGCATCCGGCTCGCCGTCAGCACGACCGGCAAGTACTTCGCGCCCCGTCTGCTCGCCCGGTTCTGGGAAGACCACCCCGGCGTCGAAGTCGCCCTGTCGCTCATGAACCGGCAGCAACTGCTGCATCGGATCGAATCGGACCTGGATGATTTCTACATCCTGTCCAACCCGCCCGAAGACATCGAACTGCAATTGCATCCGGTGCTGCCCAACCGGTTACACGTCTACGCGAGCGAATCGCACCCGCTCGCCAAACGTCGCAACCTCAGCCTCCGCGATCTGGCCAACGAGCAATTCCTGCTGCGCGAATCCGGCTCGGGCACACGCATGGCGGCCGACCTGCTGTTCGAGCGGCACAAGCTCAAACCGCGGGTGCGCATGGAGTTGGGATCCAACGAAGCGATCAAGCAGGCCATGCTCACCGGCCTGGGCATCGCGATCCTGTCGCACAACGCCATGACCACCGAGACGCGCAAGGGCCACATCGTCGCCCTCGATGTCACCGGATTTCCGGTGGAACGGCAGTGGTATCTCGGCTACCGCAAGGACCGCGAACTTTCCGCGGGGGCCGCCCGGTTTCTCGCGCACGCCACCAACCCCGAAGTCCTGCGCGAGCTGGCCGAGGCCGACGCGCCCTAGAAAAGCGGCGCGCGCCTACACCAACTTCACGTTGCGCAGCGGCAGGCTGCGCACCGGCCTGCCGGTAGCAGCGTGAATCGCATTCATCACCGCCGGCGCGACCACGCAGATGGTGGGCTCGCCCACACCACCCCAGAAATCGAAGGTCGGCACGATCACGGTCTCGACCTTCGGCATCTCCGCCAGCCGCAGCATCGGGTAATCGTGGAAGTTCAGTTCGGCGACGCGGCCCTTGTCGATGCTGATCTGGCCGTACAGCGTCGCGCTCAGCCCGTACGCGACCGAGCCCTCCACCTGTGCCGCGATCTGCTCGGTATTCACCGCATGCCCGCAGTTGAGCGCAAGCACCATGCGGTGCACCTTCAGTTCACCGCCGGCGCCGACCGACACCTCGGCGACCGCCGCCGAGTAGCTGGCGTAACCCATGAACTGTGCGATGCCCCGATGTACCCCCGCCGGCAGCGGCGTACCCCAACCGGCCTTGTCCGCCGCGGCGTTCAGCACCGCCAGATGCTTGGGATGCTCCTGCATCAATGCGCGCCGGAACGCGAGCGGGTCAGCGTTGGCCGCGCGCGCCAACTCGTCGATGAAACACTCCATGTACACGCCGTTCTGATTGGTGTTGACGCCGCGCCACGGCCCGACCGGCACATGCGAGTTGCGCATGGCGTACTCGACCAGCAGATTGGGCACGGTGTAGCCGAGCTGCGCATCGCCTGGCTGCTTCCACCAGCCCTGCAGCTGACGCTCGTCGTTCCCGCCTTTCGCCGCAGGCGGATTGAGGTGAGCGTTGATCGACTGTCCTGACAAGCGCACATGCAGGCCAACGAGCTTGCCGCTTTCGTCCAGGCCGCCGGTGAGCTTGCACTGCGAGATCGGGCGATAGAAGTCGTGCGCCTGATCCTCCTCGCGGCTCCAGATCATCTTCACCGGCGTACCGGGAAATTGCTTGGCGATCGCCACCGCCTGCCGGGTGTAGTCCTGGGTGCCGCCGCGACGGCCGAATCCGCCGCCGAGATCGAGCGCGTACACCTCGCCTTGCGCAAGTGTGAGCCCAGCCTCCTCGGTTGCGGCAGCCAGCGACGCCTCCGCGTTCTGCGTGGGCAGCCATACCTCCACCTTGTCGGCGCTGACACGCGCCGTGCAGTTCGCCGGCTCCATGGTGGCGTGCGACAGGAATGGCGTGCTGTACACCGCTTCGACCTTCTTTGCGGCCGCTTCGATCGCTTTGCGGGCGTCACCTTCGTTGCGGCCGGCGTAGGCTTCTGCGGCGTTGAGGCCTTCCTGCAAGCGCCCGGCGATGGTGGCGCTCGATTGCTTGGCGCCCTCGCCTTCGTCCCACACGATCGGCAGCGCATCGAGCGCCTTCTTCGCGTGCCACCAGGTATCGGCCACGACAGCGACTGCCGCGTCGTTCACGCGCACCGCCCGACGCACGCCAGGCATGGCGGCGACCTTGGCGTCATCGAAGCTCACCAGCTTGCCGCCGAACACCGGACACGCCTTGACCGCGGCATGCAGCATGCCCGGCAGCTTCACATCGATCGCATAGAGCTGGCTGCCGTCGAGCTTGGCGCCGGTATCGAGTCGCTTGAGCCCTTTGCCGGCGATTTTCCATTCGCGCGGGTCCTTGAGCTTGAGGCTCTTCGGATCGGGTGGCGTGAGTTTGGCCGCCGCGGCCGCCACTTTTCCGTAGCTGATGCTGCGCTTGCTCGCCGCGTGGGTGATCACGCCATCGGACACTCGCAGTTCTTCGACCGGCACGTTCCAACCGTTCGCCGCTGCCTGCATGAGCATCACACGCGCGGCCGCGCCGCCGCGCCGAACGTAGTCCTGCGAGATGCGGATGCCGCGGCTGCCGCCGGTGGACATCTCGCCCCACGCTCGCTTCGCTGCGAAATTGCGCCCGGCGGTGACCGTTTCAGTGCGCACTTTGCGCCAGTCGCATTCGAGTTCCTCGGCGACGAGTTGCGCCAGACCGGTGCGCGTGCCCTGCCCCATTTCCGAACGCGCGATGCGAATCACGCAGCTTTCGTCCGGGCGTACCACGACCCACGCGTTGACCTCCACCCCCTGCTGAACGGACCCGGTCGCCGTGGCGCCCTTCGTCGCACCCTGCTGTGCGAAGCCGGGCACGCTGAAGCCCAGCGCCAGGCCGCCGCCAGCAAGCGCCGCTGATTGCACCAGGAACTGCCGCCGGCCCTCATTGCGAACCGTCTGCTTTGCGCTTGCGTTCGACCCATGCCGAGCGCGTTTCGCTTTGGTCTTCATGGTCATCACGCTCTCCTAGGCGTCTTCACGCACGTTCGCCGCTTGCGCGGACTTTCCGGCGGGCGCCGGGCTGCTCGCCAGCACCGCAGCGCGATGCACCGCCGCGCGAATGCGCTGGTACGTTCCGCAGCGGCAGATGTTGGTCATCGCCGCATCGATGTCGGCGTCGGTCGGCTTGCGCGACTTACGCAGCAGTGCGGCGGCGGCCATGATCTGCCCCGACTGACAGTATCCGCACTGCGGCACATCCAGCTCAGCCCAGGCGCGCTGCACCGGATGCGACCGGTTGCGCGACAGCCCTTCGATCGTCACGATGCGATCAGCGGGTTTGATATTGCCCGCCGGCACAGAGCACGAGCGCACCACCTCGCCGTTGATGTGCACCGAACACGAGCCGCATTGCGCAACGCCGCAGCCGTACTTGGTGCCGGTCAGGCCGATCTGCTCGCGGATCACCCACAGGAGCGGCGTATCGTTCTCGATCGCGACCTCGTGCACCTTGCCATTGATGTTCAGCTTCGCCATGTCGCCTCGCTTTTTTTGAGTAGACCGCCCGGTGCGGTGCGGCGCATTCTATGGTGTCGCGCCCGATCCGCGGACTTCGCTTGCACGCGGGTTATCCTCGGATCCTCAGCTTTCTGCAAGGTTCGACGCGCCGCCCGCACACACACCACCAGGCCCACACCCATGCTCGCAACCCGCCCACACATCGACTACGGTGATCGCGCCCGCATCGGCATGCTGGTGCCCTCGGGCAATATCGCCGCCGAGCCGCAGATCAAGGCGATGTTGCCGCCCGGCGTCGGGCTCTACACCACGCGGCTGCCGCTCACCGGCAGCTCCGAGCAGCAACTGATGGCGATGATCGACAACGTCGAAGGCGGCGCACGGCTGCTCGCCGATGCCCGGGTCGATCTGGTGGCATTCAACTGCACGGCGGTATCGACGTTCGACGCGGCGCTCGAAGCCAGCATCAAGAAGCGGCTCGCCGATGCATCACAACGGCCGGTCACCGCCACGTCGGAGGCGCTGGTGGCAGCGCTGCGCGCGCTGAAGGCAACGCGCATCGTGCTCGTCACCCCGTACATCCGCGCAGTGAACGAGCGCGAGGCGCGCTTCTTCAATCAGAGCGGCTTCGAAGTCATCGCGGAGGCAGGCATGGGCATCGACACCAACGCCGAGATGGGCCGGCTGCCGCCGCAAACCTGGGTCGAATTCGCGCGCAAGCATCGCGACGATCGCGCCGACGTGTACCTCGTCAGCTGCACGGCGATCCGCTCGGCCGAGGTCATCGGCGAGATCGAGGCCGAGCTCGGCCGACCTGTCCTCACCAGCAACCAGGCGCTGCTGTGGCATTGCCTGCGCAGCTGTGGTATTCGGGACGCGGTGCGCGGCTTCGGTACGCTGCTCGCCGAGCACTGAACAGCCGGCGCCCACGCGGGCTCAACGGATCAAAAACCAAGGAGGAGTGGACATGAATCGACTGCACGCGGCAGTTGCAATGTTGTTGCTCACGACACTGGCGCTCGCGGCATGTGCCACGCGCGACGCGTCATCGGGCTGGGTCACGCTGATCGACGGCGAGCGTGGGCTTGACAACTTCAACCGGCTGGGCGAGGTGAACTGGCGCGCCGAAGCCGGTGCAATCGTCGGCGATCGCGGCAAGGGCGGGCATCTGGTCTCGAAGATGGCTTACCGCGACTTCGAGCTGTACGCCGAGTTCTGGGCCGATCACACCACCAACAGCGGCATCTTCATCCGCGCCACCGACCCGAACAAGATCACGGCCGGCAACGCCTACGAGGTGAACATCTTCGACCAGCGTCCCGGCCCGGAATACGCCACCGGCGGTATCGTCGATTTCGCCAAGGTGCCGGTGCCGATCATCTACCGTGCGGGCGGCAAGTGGAATACGTTCGAGATCGTCGCGCGCGGCCCGCAGATCACGGTCAAGTTCAATGGCGAGCAGACCGTGCAGTTGACCGACGGCAAATTCCCCTCCGGCCCGATCACACTGCAGTTCGGCAACGGCCCGAAGGACGCGCCGGGCGGCGCCATCAAGTGGCGCAAGGTGCAGATCAAGCCGCTATAGGAAAGGTCACCCCATGAGCACGTTCGTCGAGAAGAAGCAGCGAGTCGGCCTGCTGGTGCCTTCGTCCAATACGGCGCAGGAGCCGGAGTTCGTGCAGATGCTTCCGGCATCGGTGTCGCTGCATGTCACGCGGCTGGGGCTGCGCAATGTCGATCCGGACTCCACGATCAAGATCGTCGCCGAGTTGGAGAGCGAATCGCGCAAGCTCGCCGACGCAGCCGTGGACGTCGTGGTACTCGCCGCGACCGCGCCCTCCACGCGCCTGGGCAAAGGCTACGACGCGCAGCTCATCCGCCGCATGGAGGAAGCCAGCGGCAAGCCCGCCACCACCGCGGCCACGGCGATGCTCGCGTCATTCGCCGCGCTCAACGTGCGCCGTATCGCGCTTGCCGCGCCGTGGAGCGAGACCACCAATCGCACCGTCGCCGCGTTCCTCGAAGCGCACGGCATCGAAGTGGTGAATCAGATCGCCATGGGCGTCGTCGCCAACAACGACATCGGTCGGTTGCACCCCGACACGGCGCTCGAGCACGGCAAGAAAGTCGATCGCACCGAGGCCGACGCAGTGTTCCTCGCCTGCGGCAACTGGTGGACCGCCTGCATCGTCGAGCAACTGGAAGCCGCGCTCGGCAAGCCCGTGCTCACCACCAACAACGTAACCGTGTGGCACGCGCTCAAGCGCATCGGCGGCCATCGCAGCGTTGCCGGATTCGGGCGACTGCTGCGCGAGATGCCAGAGGTGCCGCCCGCCATCGCGGCCGGCATGGCAGCCTGATCGTGCGCGCGCTGCGTCGCTCGCTCATCGTTCTGGCTTGCGCCGCGCTCGGAATTGCGGCGAGCACTGCGGCTCACGCGCAGGGCGACAAGACGATTCGCATTCAGGTGCCGTTCGGCCCCGGTGGCGGAACCGACATCCTCGCCCGCATCCTCGCGCCGAAGCTGGCCGAGCGCCTCGGACAGCCGGTCGTGGTGGAGAACCGGCCCGGCGCGGGCGGTGCGATCGGCGCGCGCTATGTCGCGCAGGCCGCGCCCGACGGCCTCACGCTGCTGGTCGGCTCGATTTCCGAGATCGCGATCAACCCGCACGTCAATCCGAAGATCGGCTACGACGTTTGGCGCGACTTCGCGCTGATCACACCGCTCGCCTATTCGCCGATCACTGCGGTCGTGCATCCGTCGGTGCCCGCAAGATCGGTGCAGGAACTGATCGCACTCGCCAATACAAAACCAGGTCAGCTGAACTACGGTTCGGCCGGCACCGGCAGCGGCTCGCACATGGCCGCCGAGCTGTTCCGCTACCTCACCAAGGTCGATATGACCCACGTGCCGTACAAAGGTGTGGGCGCGGCAGTGGCCGATCTCGCAGGCGGACAGGTGCAGGTCGTGTTCACCACGGTGCCCTCGGTGGTGAGCTTCATCAAGGCCGGACAGATCCGCGCTCTCGGTGTGGCCAGTGCGAAGCGTGCACCGCAGATGCCGGAGGTGCCGACCTTCGTCGAAGCCGGCATGCCCGACTATCTGATGGACTACTGGTACTCGCTCGCCGCGCCGGCAGCCACACCCAAGGATACGCAGGCGCGCCTCAACGCCGCCGCGCGCGACGTCATTCGCCTGCCCGACATCGGCGCCAGTCTCGACAAGGCTGGGCTGGTCGCGATGACGGGCACGGTCGAGGAGTTCACCGCCTTCGTGAAGAAGGAGTCGGAGCGCTGGGCCGCGGTGGTGAAGGCGGCGGCAATCAAGGTGGAGTAGCGAGCGAGGCGAAGCGGAGGCCCTAATCGATGGGGTGCGACCGCGCAGCGAGCCGCGCTCGCCGGCGTAGCGATCCAGCTTCCAACGCCGCGTTTCAGCCCGTGGTGGTTGCTGCCGCCGGCACGCACCATTTGGCCAGCGCCGCCATCAATTTCTCCCGGCGGATCGGCTTGGACAGATGCGAGTCCATGCCGGCATCCAGACAGCGCAGCACATCCTCCTGGAAGGCGTTGGCCGTGAGCGCAATGATCGGCACGCGCGTGCGGCCGCTGGTACGCTCTTCGGCGCGGATTGCGCGGGTGGCATCGAAGCCGTCCATCACCGGCATCAAGCAGTCCATGAGCACCATATCGAAGCCGCCGGCGCGCGCGCGCTCGACGCCTTCGCGACCGTTGCCCGCGACCTCCACCTCCACGCCGAGATTGCCCAGCAGGCCGCGTGCGATGGTCTGATTCAGCGGGTTGTCTTCCACCAGCAGTATCCGCAGCCCTTCGGGGACGCATTCCAGTGCCGTACTGGAAGCATTGGCTCGGGCGTTGATCTGGCGAGCCGACCGAGGCAGGTCCACCACCACGCTGAAGGTCGCACCTTCACCGAGTACGCTTTCCAACTCGAGCCGGCCGCCCATCATCTCGATCAATCGCTTGGAGATCGCCAGCCCCAGGCCGCTGCCGCCATGGCGACGCGTGGTCGTGCCATCGGCCTGCACGAACGGCGCGAACAGCATCTTCTGCACATCGGGCGCAATGCCCGGACCGGTGTCACGGACTGCAATGCGCAGCCCGACGCGATCGTCGCTCTCGCCGGTCTTGAGCACCGCCAACTCGACCATGCCCGCATCGGCGAACTTCACCGCATTGCCCACCAGATTGAGCAGGATCTGGCGCAGTCGCAACGGATCACATCGCACCACGGGCAACTCCGGGTCGGCGACGAATTTGATGTCGATCGCCTTGCGGCTTGCCTGCGCGCGGAACAGATCAGCCACACCGGACGTCAGCGCACTCACGTCGACGTCGTCGTCGTTCAGCTCGAGCCGGCCGGCTTCGATGCGTGAGAAGTCGAGCACGTCATTGATGATCGACAGCAGCGCCTCGCCCGAGGTGTGCAGGATCTTCACGTAGTTCGATTGCTCCGGCGACAACCCCGTTTCGGCTAGCAAGTCGACTACGCCGATCACGCCATTCATCGGCGTGCGGATCTCATGACTCATGGTCGCGAGGAACTGGCTCTTGGCGCGGCTCGCCTGTTCAGCGGCGTCGCGCGCCTCGCGCAGCGCTTGCTCGGCCTCGACCTGCGCGGTGACATCCTGCAGCGTGCCGATGGCACGCACCGCACGGCCCTTCGCGTCGTGCTCCACCACCCGACCACTCACCCGGCACCAGATCCAGCGGCCCGAGCCATGCGCGTGCCGCAGCATCACCTCGAGCATGGCGGTCTCGCCGCTCAGATGACGCTTGAACTCGCGGACCATCGTTTCCTGGTCATCGGGGTGGACCAGATAGGAAAGCAGATCCACTGGCATTGGATTGGGAACCTTGCGCCCGAGGATCGCACCCCACTGCTCGCTCACGAAGATGTCGCCGTTGACGATGTCGCGATCCCAAAGCGCCGTGCCCGAAGCCCGCAGCGCAAGGTTGAGTCGCTCCTCGCTTGCCCGTAGCCGCCGCGCGGTCTGGTCGCGCTCCAGCGCGAGTTCGGTCATCACCTGCGCGAGTGATTCGACGTTCTGCTCGTCGTCGTGCGCCGTGAAATTGCTGCCACTGGTCACACGCGCTGCTGCCGCATGCAGCGAAGCGATCGCGCGGCGCTGTTGCTCGTAGGCCACGGTCAGCCGCTCGTTGGTCGAACCCAGCTCCTGCGAGGACAGTTCCAGGCTGCGCGTGCGCAGCGTGATGTCGCGCTCATAGGCCTCGAAGCTGTCACTGATTCGCGTCAACAGCTCTGCCAGCGCCTTGGGATCGATGGCCGCCGGCACACCCTCCAGATCGTGGCCCTGCGCAAGCTGCGCCACGAATGCCTGCGCGTCGCCCAAGGCCTTGAGGCCGAAGGCGCGCTTCAACTGGCGGGAGAGCAGCGGGTGCAACGTCATTGCTCGGTGATGAGCGTGATCGTCATCGTCTGGTTGTGCAGATGGCACTCCGGGCCGGCGTGATCGGGACTGATCTCACCGTTCGAGTAGAACCCGGTGACCGCGAAGTTGCGACCGAGCGTGTCGGACACCGCCTCGACCTCCTCGTCGACCCGGCCGGCCATCGCCAGCTTGCGGCCGACGCAGCTCACCAGCACCGCGAGTCCCTCGTTGTCGCCCGCGCCGTTCATGCCCGCCCGCGCCTGCTCCGCCGCCTGCATCGCCCCTTCGACCAGCGCGTCGGTGCTCGCGTGCATCAGCTGCAGATAGCCGTCGCGATGGATCTCCCCGGCGAGAATGAGGCTGCCCGCCGCTTCATCGATCCCAAGGATCGTGCGGATGATGCCGAGCTCCTCGCGTTGCGACGTGCGCATCGCGAACGGAAACAGCAGGCCCGAACCGGGCAGCCGGCTGGCGTAATCGCCGAGGTAGCGCTTGTAGACCGCGAGCGCCGGTTCATTGTCCAGCTCGAAGAGCACGTTGCCCTCGGAGCGGGTGACGTGCCGAACCGGCCCGAACGGCTTCCATCCGCCGAACGAGCCGTGGGTGATCTTGATGGTCGCGTCGTAGATACCTAACGCTACGATCGAGCGGTCGGAAGCCTGACCATTGGCGATGGTCCAGGTGCGGCTGAATGCGCCGTTGTCGCCGGCGAGGCCGCCCGATAGCAGCACGCCTGGTCCGACCGCTTTCGCGATGCCGCCGATCAGCGCGCTGCCGTTGATGCGCACGCCCTGGCCGAACACGATCGCCGAGTGCAGGCCGCTGCCCGCGAGCTTCGCACCGAGGCGCTCACCAGCGGCGAACGAATCCTCCATCTCGCCGATGTCCGTCGCTTCGATGCGCAGATTCGGTCGATCGAAGCGAATGGCGCTCACCGTCAAGGTGCCATCCAGCACGCCATCCGCGTCGATCTCGCCCGCAGTCGAGCAACCCAGCATCGGCACGCCGGCCAACGCATCGAACAGCGGCTGCGTCCGGGCCGGCTCCTCGAAATAGCCGACGCCGCCGAACACCATGACAAGATGTGGCTGAAGCGCGCGCAGTCGATCGAGTTCCGCACCCGCGGTGACCGCACCCTGGAATTTCGCTTGCGTGACTCGCATCGATACACCTCGCTCGTTCCCGATTGAACGCGACGATTCTATTGACACGCATGCAATAGATATGCGCAGAAACACGCAACGCCGGCGAACGAGCGTCAGCGTGGCGGTCGAAGTTGTTCAGTGTTTGAACGCAGACCTTGCGGGGAGATGACGGCCTGGAGTTGCTCGAGCCTCTGTCCAGGACCGCTTGATGATTTCCTGATCGATCGCAGGCGCGCGTTCAGCTTGAGCGCGCCAGCATCAGGAGCATCTGCCGCCTCACCAATGCGCGCTTCAGCAGGCCGAAATACCTGCGAAGGTCCCAAGCTCGAGATGAACACGCAACGCGTCACCAAAGTCGAAGCGTGCATCCACCGACAGAGCATCGAGCAACGCATCTCCGATCGACGCTCCAGAATCCAGGCGAGCCAGCAGACGAAACGTTGCGTCGTCGAGGCGATGAATGCGCGGCTGCAGGTCCGCAGCCCGAAGTACGAGCAACTGGTCGGCGCCCTGCTGGAGATCAACCCCTTCGGCGTGCTGGCCGGCCGCGTGCGCCAGATTCCAGATCGCCAGAATCGGATAAGGCGACTCGATCAGCCATGCCGCGGGATTGAGGGTCAGTCGAGCACGTTCGAGCGCATCAGCATCGAAGCTGCTCAGCGCAGCAGGGTCGAGCGATGCACGATCGGCAGCGTGAAACACCCGATGCAACGCCCACTCCAGTCGCGCAAGATCAGGAACGTAGTCGAGCGACTCGAGCCCGGGAAAATCGGCGATGAATGCCGCAAAGCCCGCACCGAAATCATCCAGGGTACCGCTCACCGAAGGGATGTCGCACGCGTATCGCGCAGCCAGATGCGCGAAGAATCCCTCGCCCACCACTTGTTCGATCGCAGGATAGGTGTCGCGCAGCGCCTCGAGATAGTTGCTTGTGGCGTTGTTGCGATACACGTCGAACCCGATCGAGGGCGCACCACGCGTTGTGCGCAGGAGCGCAAGCGGTGCATCGCCGCCGAACAGGCCGGCCTGAAATGCCCGCTGGAGTTCAGGCAGCGAGTGCATGGACACCCTTGAGTCGGTGGGCCAAGCGCTCGGCACGCACCGCTTCGTCGAGCAGAACTTCAAGCGCGGGCAGGTTGGTGTCCCACTCGATCACCAGCGGACGTGTGCCGATGCGCGACAGCGCGTACTCGTAGAGGCTCCATACCGCTTCGTCGACCCGCTGGCCATGCGTGTCGATCAGCAGTTCCGGTGCCCGATCGAATCCCGCGAGATGGTATTGCGCCACGTGAGCAGGCTCGATCGCATCGACGTACGCGAACGGATCGAAGCCATGATTGACGGCACTCACGTGGATGTTGTTGAGATCGAGCAGCACACCGCAACCGCTGCGACGCGCCAAGTCATCGAGGAAGGCCCACTCCGGAATCACCGAACTGGCGAAGTGCACGTAGCTGGAGATGTTCTCGATCAGGATCTGCCGGCCGAGCAACGACTGCAGCCGGTCAACGTGATCGATCATCCGCGCGAGCGCCTCCTCCGTGTAGGGTAGCGGCAGCAGATCATTGGCGTGCCGGCCGCCGATCGCCGACCAGCACAGGTGCTCCGACACGAGTGTCGGCTCGAAGCGATCAACCAGGCGCTTGAGACGCTGCAGATGGGCCGCATCGAGCGCATCGGCCGAGCCGAGCGATGCCCCGACACCGTGAAAGCTCAACGGATAGTGCGCGCGAAAGCGCTCCAGCCACTGCAGCGGCTGCCCGCCATCACCAAAGTAGTTTTCGCTGTGGACTTCCAACAGCGCGAGCGGCGGCCGCTTGGCCAGCAGCTCCCGGTAGTGCCGCGGGCGCAGGCCGACGCCGGCGAAACGCTCGAGACCATTCGAGGCAGCTGCTTCCGTAACCTGGCGCAATATCGAGCCCATGCGTGCGAACGCCGCGAGAGGATGGCAGAAGGCCACAGCATGCCGCGCACTTCTCACGCAATGGTCACACCGTGGGAACGAAACGGCGCAACGCGAACGCCGAGCGCGGGCGACTCAGCGCAATCGATGCAGCCGCTGACCGAGGCTCTCCGGCGTGACGAGCGCGATGCCGCCTTCGCTCACATAGAAGCGTTTGCGATCCTCCTCGGGCTTGACCCCCACCTGCAAGCCCTCGGGCAGCGTGCAACGCCGATCGACGATCGCACGCTTGAGCACCACGTTGCGACCGACCTTGACGTTCGGCAGCACCACCGAGTCTTCGATCAGCGAGAAGTCCGACACATACACGTCGGAGAACAGCAACGAGCGCCGCACCGTCGAGCCGCTGACGACGCAGCCGCCAGAGACCATCGAATCCACCGCGGTACCGCGGCGCGAATCATCATCGAACACGAACTTCGCCGGCGGCAATTGCGGCTGGTCGGTCCAGATCGGCCAGCTCTGATCGTAGAGATCGAGCTCGGGCACGACCTTGGTGAGCTCCATGTTCGCACCCCAGTATGCGTCGATCGTGCCGACATCGCGCCAGTACGGGACACCGCCTGCGCGCGCGCCGATGCAGCTTTCCGAGAACCGATGCGCATACACCCGGTAGCGTGGTACGACGTGCGGAATCAGATCTTTGCCGAAGTCGTGTGAGCTCTTCGGCTCGTCGGAATCGCGCACCAGCTGCTCGTACAGGAACTCGGCGTTGAACACGTAGATGCCCATGCTCGCCAACGCGATGTCCGGCTTGCCTGGCATCGCCGGAGGATCGCGCGGCTTCTCGGTGAATGCGCGCACCCGAGCATCGGCATCGACCGCCATCACGCCGAAGGCCGTCGCCTCCTCGCGCGGCACCTCGATGCACGCCACGGTGAGGTCGGCCTGCCGCGCGACGTGCTCGGCGAGCATGGTGGCGTAGTCCATCTTGTAGATGTGATCACCCGACAGGATCATCACGTAGCGCGAACTGTCCTGCCGCAGCACACCGAGATTCTGGAACACCGCATCGGCCGTGCCCTGGTACCAGCTCTCGTCGTCGAGCTGCTGCTGGGCGGGCAGGATTTCGATGAACTCGCCGAATCGTCCGTCGAAGAAACTCCAGCCGTGCTGCAAGTGGCGGATCAGGCTTTGCGCCTTGTACTGCGTCGCGACACCGATGCGCCGGATACCCGAGTTCACGCAGTTCGACAGCGTGAAATCGATGATGCGGAACTTGCCGCCGAACGGAACGGCCGGTTTCGCACGCCAGTCCGTGAGTGCCTTGAGCCGGGTGCCGCGTCCGCCGGCAAGCACGAGTGCGAAGGTGTCGCGGGTGAGATGGTTGCTGGCCTGGCTCATCGGAACCCTCTGCTATGCCGTGGTGGCAGCGGTAGGAATTGCAGGCGTCACGCCGGAGGCTGTCGACCGCGCCGCAATCGGATTTGCCGCTGTTGTCGTTGTTGCCGCTATGGACGCAATCGACGCGCCCGATCCCGGCTCGGTCTGCTGGGCGTGCCCCGAGTCCGTAATGAGACGTGTGCTGCTCTTATACGTGACGTATGCCCAAAACCAGTCGAAGGCGACCGACACGCGATTGCGCACTCCGAGCAGGAAACCCACGTGTACCGCACCCCATAGCCACCACGCAAGTGCGCCCGACAAACGCAGCCGGCCGAAGTCCGCCACTGCCGCCTTGCGACCGATCGTCGCGAGACTGCCGAGGTGGTGGTAGCGAAACGACGCGGGAGCCGCCCGCCCACGCGCTCGCGCGGCGATCACTGTCGCAACGTAGTGGCCTGCTTGCTTTGCTGCAGGAGCAAGGCCGGGGACGAGTTGACCGTTCCACGCGTTCGATGCGGCGGTATCACCCACGGCGAACACGTTCGGCATGCCGGGGATCGACAGATCGGCGCCGACCTTGACGCGGCCCGCTCCATCGCTCGGTGTGTCGAGCCACTTCGCCGCATCGGAGGCCGCCACGCCAGCCGCCCACAACACCGTTCGTGCCGCAATGCGCCGGCCGCTCACTGTCACGCCAGCCGCATCGATCTGCTCGACCTTGCTATTGAGGTGCACTTCGACGCCGAGTCGCTCGAGCGAGCGCTGCGTCGCCATCGAGAGCACCTCGGGAAACGCCGGGAGCAGGCGCGGGCCCGCCTGGACCAGCAAGACGCGCGCAGCGGCCGGATCGAAGCGGCGGAACTCCTTGTCCATGCCGCGGCGAGCAAGCTCGGCGATTGCACCGGCAAGCTCCACCCCGGTGGGGCCACCGCCGACGATGAGAAAGGTCAACAGCGCTTCGCGCTCGGTCGGGTCGTCGCAGGCTTCAGCCCGTTCGAACGCGAGCAGCAGACGCCGGCGCACCTCGGTCGCGTCCTCCACCCGCTTCAGGCCGGGTGCATATGCGGACCATTCGTCGCGGCCGAAATAGCTGTGGCTTGCACCGGTGGCGAGCACCAGAAAATCGTACGGGACGTGCTGGCCCGAAGCGAGCTGCAGTTCATGCCGCGCGGCGTCCACGCCGATCACCTCGCCCAACAGCACCCGCACGGTTCGCATATCGCGAAAGACGCTGCGCACCGGTTGCGCGATGTCGCCGGGCGCGAGTCCCGCGGTGGCCACCTGGTAGAGCAAGGGCTGGAACAAGTGATAGTTGCG
>CADEDU010000096.1:19936-24096 GCA_902826155.1 uncultured beta proteobacterium | reverse complement strand
TCTCCGATCGGATGCTCCCGCTCGCGCTGCCGCGTCGCAATCGTCGTGGGCGTCGGGCCGACCGACCGGTGCAAGCGCTGCCAGCGTTGCAACTCGCTCGGGCCCTCGATGGCCGTCACGATGTTGCACGCGACCCGCAAACGAACCGGCTACCGTTGCGTTCGCGCGGTGCGATCGACGAGCGCTTCATTCGTCAGGTCGGCCTGGATTTCTTCAGCGCGACCGCGAGCAGTCTGTTCGGCGATACGCCGGAAGCCTGGGCGGACAGGGCCAGGCGGACCGACGTCGTCGACGTGGCCTGACACGGCCCTGTCTGGTTGTAGGGCGCACGGCGCCTGTGGCTTTACGCGCGCGGCAAATCCGGTGAAGATCGGCTCGGTAGTCCAGAACACGATCCACCGGACACTCCACCGGAGACAAGGGCATGAAGATCGACCTGCACGCGCATTGGCGGCCGGGCGCACTTGCCGATGCAATGCGCCAGCGCACCGAGTTCCCGCGCATCGTCAGGAACAACGATGGCGTCGAGGTGATCAAGACGCGCAACACCGAAGAACCAGTGTCCGATGCGTTCGACGACGTCGCCACGCGGCTGGCCGAGATGGATCGGCAGGGCATCACCACCGGCGTGCTGTCGATGCTGGGGTCGTTTTCCTGGGCCGAGCGCCTGCCGGCGAACGAAAGCCTGCCGCTGCTGCGCCTATACAACGACAGCGTCTCGGCGATCTGCAAGCAGCATCCCGGGCGATTCGCGGCGTACGCTTGCGTGCCGCAGACCGACATGGAGGTGGCGGTGGCGGAGTTCGAGCGCGCCATGAAGCTGCCCGGCATCATCGGTGTGCTCATGCCGGCCAATGCGTTCGTGCATCGCAAGGCGGCCGAGCGAGTGCGTCCGATTCTCGAAGCGGCGAACCGGCACAAGGCGGTGGTGTTCGTTCACTACGGACCGGCGCCGGGCGATGCGTGGCCGAAGGTGGCCGCCGACATCGATAACGCACGTCGACGTAACGGCACGCTCGATATGCAGGCGAGCCTCTCGTCGGTGATGGTGACGCTGTGCCTCACCGACTATCTCGATGCTTTTCCCGAGGCGCGCGTGCAGGTGCACAACCTCGGCGGCAACATTCCGTACGAGATCGAGCGCATGGATCACCGCTGCCTGCTCGACAGTCCGCACGAGGAACTTCCCTCGAAGCGGTTCGCGCGCTCGAAGGTGTACGTCGATTGCAATTCTTTCGGACCGCGCGCGATCGAGGCGGGCGTGCGGCTCTACGGGCCGGACCGCATCGTGTTCGGCACCGATGGGACCGAGTTCGGCTGCGAATGGACCGACGATGCGCTGGTGCAGGCCGAGATCGGTACCGACGCGCGCGACAAGATCAGGTTCCGCAACGCGGTGGCCATGTTCGGCCACCTGGTGCCGCTTGCGGGTGTTGCGGATCAAGCGCCACGAAAAGCCGCCGCATGAAGGGGTTGATCGGTCTCGCGCTGGCGGTGCTCGCATCGCTGGTCGGGGCGGGTGCCGTCGCGCAGACGTATCCGGTCAAGCCGGTGCGGTTGATCGTGCCGGTACCGCCGGGCGGGCCGATCGATTTCGCGGGCCGACTGCTCGCGCGCGAATTGCAGGAGCGCTGGGGCCAGCCGGTGGTCGTCGAGAACAAGCCCGGCGGATCGCTCGGCACGGAGTTCGTCGCCAAGAGCGCGCCCGATGGCTACACGCTGATGATCATCAGCTCCACGCCGCTCCTGTCGCTGCCGCATCTGCAGCCAGTGCCCTAGGACGTGCTGAAGGCCTTCGTCGGCATTGTGCAGACGGCCACGCTCACGTACGCGTTCGTTGCGCATCCGTCGTCGGGCATCACTTCGCTGCAGCAACTGATCGACGAAGCGCGCAAAGCACTTGGTCGCCGGCGTGCCGCGCTCGGTGCGGGAGAAGATCGCCGACGATTTGCGGCGGGCAGTTCACACGCCCGCGGTGGCCGAACGGTTTCGCCAAGTGAGCGTCGAGCCCAGCGGACTCACCGGCGATGCGTTCGCCGCCATGGTCCGCAGCGATTTCGAGCGCTGGGGAGAGCTGATCCGCCGCAGCCGGATCAAGTCGCACTAGCCACCAGCCGCCGCGGATTGGTCACGGTGACTTGCTCGATCTCCGCTTCGCTCAGACCGTACGCCTTCATGTAGGCGATGATCATCCGCATGCCCTCCACCGAATTCGGGAACAGCGGCTCGCCGCAGTCGCTCGACAGCGTGACCCATTCGGTGCCCACCGCGCGGATCGCCTGATACATCGCCTGCGGGTCGACGCCCATCAGCGGTGAGAGCTCGTCGTAGGTGAAGTTCATGGTGATGCCGGCGCGCGCGAACCGCTGCATGCGCTCGATCGGCATGTTCACGTACAGGCTGAACGGATGGTCGACGACCGCCTTCTTGAAGCCGATGCGATCGATCTCCTCGACCAGCGCATCTTGCTCCGGATGGGTGAAGTGGCCAAAGAACAGCGCGGCATCGTGCTCAGCGCATAGGCGCACGATCTCCTTCACCTGCGGATCGAGCTTGCTGTCGTGCAGAAAGTACATGCCCCCCGACCGGGTGAGGGCCTCGTCGAACGGCATCGGCTCGAGCAGGTTGCGCGAAGGCGCCTGCGGGTTCCACCAGATCTCGCGGCCGCCTGAAAGATGCAGCGAGTTGGCGTGACTGGCGGTGGGCATCCAGATTGCCTTCACGCCGGCTTTCAATTGCGGCTCGACCGCCGCGCGCGTGGGACGGCCGTGCCAGGTGTCGGTGACGAAGCCGGCCCAGCATTCGATCGGCTTCACATCCTCCGCGTCGGCCCAGCGATGCAGCGCGTCCTTGATCGCCTCGAGCTGCGGCATCGGCGCCTTGGCAAACGGCAAGGTCTTGTAGAGCAGCCCACCCATCCCTGATTGCGATGCGTGTCGGGCAAGCGCGAGTGCGTCCTGCTGGCCTTCGTGCGCATGACAGTGCACGTCGATCGCGTTGCTGACGCCGCTGACCGCGGGCGGGTATTGAATGGCGTCGCGATAGGCGCGCCGCTTGCGATACGACGTCTGAAAGCGATCGAGGCTGGGCCCAAGGGAAGCGCCGGTGGGCAATCGGGCGGGCAGACCATCCGCAGTGTCGGGCATTTCAGAGCCTCCGTTGGCGAGAACGTCAGACGACGCGAACCACCATCACAACGGATGGTCGTTGACGCTGACCATCGAAGTCGCAGAGCATGCAGCACCCAACCCCGCGCAGCAAGCCCCGCCGTCGAGCACGTGAACCACGCCTCCGTTTTGCGTCCGTCGCGCCCGGCGTTCGGGGCGGTGCTGTTCACGATCGGCGTGTCCTGTTGCTTCGCGATCGGGGCGATCCTCGCCAAGCTCGCCTACAACGCGGGCTCGAATCCGCTGACGATCGTGACCGTCCGGACGGTCGCCGCGTTCCTGTGGCTGGTGGTGCTGTTGTCGATCGCGCGGATTCCGCTGCGCATGCCGCCGCCGTTGCGCAAACGGGCGCTGCTGTTCGGCGTGTTGCTGGTGATCCAGACGCTCGGCCTGTACATCGCGGTAGCGGAGATGGCGCCGCCGCTCGCGTTGCTCACGTTCTGTACCAATCCGATGCTGATTGCGCTGGTGCAGGCGGCGACCGGGCAAGAGGCCATGACCGGGCGCAAGCTGACAGCGTTGCTGCTCGCCTTTGGTGGTCTGGTACTCACGCTCAACACTGGGTCGCTGCAGCCGACCTTGACCGGCGTGGTGGCCGCCACGATCGGTTCGGTCGCGTTCACCGTCATGCTGGTGCTGACCCCGCGACTGTTTCCGCAAGGCGATTCGCGTCCGCGCACGGCGCACATGAGCGGGGCGGCGAGCGTGGTACTGATCGCGGCCTGCCTGTTGACCGGCGATGTCGCGCTGCCTGCGAACACCAGCGGCTGGATCGGCTTCTGGGGCGTGTGCATCTCGTTTCCGCTGGCGCTCACCGGGCTATTCATGGCGATCGGCAAACTCGGGCCGAGCCAGGCATCGCTGCTGCTCAATTTCGAGCCGGTGGCGGTCACGCTGTTCAGTTCAGTCGTGCTGGGGCAGACGTTGAGCGGCTGGCAATTGCTGGGCGGCGCGTTGGTGATCAGCGCGATCGTGCTCATTCAGTGGCCGCAG